>NZ_BOOU01000032.1 GCF_016863395.1 Sphaerisporangium rufum
ATAGCCGATGTCCAGGATGGTCTCGCGGATCAGGCCGGGGATGTCGACGTAGGTCTCCGTCGTCACCTCGCCGGCGACGTGGACCTGCCCCGTCGTGATCATCGTCTCCACGGCCACCCGGCTGGCCGGGTCGCCCTTCAGCATGGCGTCCAGAATGGCGTCGCTGACCTGGTCGGCGATCTTGTCCGGGTGACCCTCGGTGACCGACTCGGAGGTGAACAGGCGGCGGGACATCTCTCACTCCTCGTTCTCGGGGGGGCGGGACCGGCGTCCCGCGTCGTGGGAGCTTCGGGTGGGAAGCGATCGTCTCCGGCCGCGCTCAAGGATCGGTCGGAGATGCCATGGGAACCACCGGAAACGGCCGGGCCCGCGTCCGGAAAAGCAAGGGCCATCGTGCGAGTGACGCTCACACGACGGCCCTTGCCCGCGTGGGGACTTGCTGCGAAAGGGGGTCAGCGACCAGGGACACCACCTCGTCATACGCTCGAAATCCGGGCAATCTCGATGCTTCGATGCTAGGTGTCCGGCGAATCCCCTTCCCACCCCAGGGCACCCCCTAGCCTTTTTCAGCGGATAATCACCGTGTTATCGCTTCTGGCGGGGGTTCGCGGCCTCTCCTGTTCCGGCGCCAGGACCGCTGCGAAGCCGCGGTCGCCGCATTACCCGACTTCCCCGATATTCCGGAAGTACGCCGCGAAAGGCGCAGCAGATGGTGAAATCGGCGGCGAATGCACGACCGTCCGGCCGGGCGGCGAGCGGTACCATGTCCAGGCACGCGCGGGGAGAACACGGCGGCCCGTTCCGCCGTCCGTCCGGCGTGGCGGCCGCTCCCGGGTGACGGGCGCGGCGAGGTACGGCCGGCGCGCGGGCACCGCCCGTGGCCCAGGTTCTTCCGGCGAGGAGTAGGCGGGTGGAGTTCCGGGTCCTCGGACCGCTTGAGGTGATCGCCGGAGGCGAGCGGCTGGACGCCGGAGGCACCCGGCAGCGGGTGATCCTGGCCTGCCTGCTGCTGGAGGCGGGCCGGGCGGTGTCCGTCGACCGGCTCGCCGAGGCGATCTACGGCGACGAGCCGCCGCCCACCTCGCGCGCCCAGGTACAGATCTGCATCTCCGCGCTGCGCCGGCTGCTCGCCGCGCACGGGCAGGCCGGACTGATCTCCACCCGGGCGCACGGATACGTCATCCACGCCGGTGACGAGACGCTGGACGCGCGCCGGTTCGAGACGCTGGCCGGCCGCGCCCGCCGGGCCAGGGACGCCGGTGACCCGGCCGAGGCGGTCCGCCTCTACCGCCGGGCGCTCGCGCTGTGGCGCGGCCCGGAGGCGCTGGCCGGCATCGAGAGCCGGCCGGTTCAGGCGGCGGCCGCCCGGCTCACCGAGGAGCGCGTCACCACCAACGAGGACTGCCTGCAGATCGAGCTGGACCTCGGCCGGCACCAGGAGCTGGTCGGCGAGCTGACCACGCTGGTCGGCGCGCACCCGCTGCGCGAGCGCCTGCGCGGCCAGCTGATGATCGCCCTGTACCGGTCGGGGCGGCGGGCCGAGGCGCTGCAGGTGTACCGGCAGGCCAGAGAGGCCATGGTGGAGGAGCTGGGCATCGAGCCCAACGAGCGGCTGCAGCGCCTGGAGCACGCGATTCTGGTCGCCGACCCCGCGCTCGACCTGGCCGGCCCGGCCAAAGCCGCGTCCGGCGGGCCGGCCGGCCGGCCGCCGTCCGAGACGGGCGCCGGTCCGGCCGCGACGGCGGCACCGGCGGCGTCCCTCACCGTCTCTCCGGCGTACCCGGCCTCCCCGGCGGCGCCTCCGCCGGTGCCCTCGCTGCTGCCGAGCGCCGTCGCCGACTTCACCGGCCGCACCAAGCAGCTCGACGCGATCCACCGGGAGCTGGCGATCGCCGCCGAGGATCCCGCCCGGTTCGCCGTCCCGGTCATCGTGCTCACCGGGCGCGGCGGCATCGGCAAGACCACCGTCGCCGTGCACGCCGCGCACCTGATGGCCGATCGCTTCCCCGGCGGCCGGCTGTTCGCCGACCTGCACGGCGGCGCGGCCCGGCAGGTCAGCCCGATGCAGGTGCTGGAGCGCTTCCTGCGCGCGCTCGGCCTGCCCGGCAGCGCGATGCCCGACGGGCTGGAGGAACGCGCCGAGACCTACCGGGCGATGCTGGCCGAGCGCGGCACGCTGGTGGTGCTGGACGACGCCGCCGCCGAGAGCCAGGTGCTGCCGCTGCTGCCCGGCACCCGCAGCTCGGCGGTCATCGTGACCAGCCGCAGCCGGCTCGCCGGCCTGGCCGGCGCGGTGCCCGTCGACCTGGACGGCTTCGACGCGGACCAGTCGGTCGAGCTGCTGGCCCGCATCGCAGGCCGGGACCGGGTCCGGGCCGAACCGGAGGCCACCCGGACGCTGGCCGAACTGTGCGGGCGGCTGCCGCTGGCGCTGCGCATCGCCGGCGCCCGGCTGGCGGCCCGCCCGCACTGGTGGGTGGAGCAGCTGGTGAGCCGGCTGCAGGACGAGACCCGCCGGCTGGACGAGCTGAACCACGGCGAGATGGGCATCCGGGCGAGCATCGCGGTGACCTATCGGAGCGTCGGCGAGCGGGCCCGGCTGCTGCTGCGCCGGCTCGCGGTGCTCGAGGCCGGCCAGCTGCCGGTCTGGATCGGGGCCGCGCTGCTGGACGCGCCGTTCACCGAGGCCGCCGATCTGTTCGACGAGCTGGCCGACGCGCAGCTGCTCGAGATCACCGCCGGTCAGGGGGTGCACGGCGGATACCGGTTCCACGACCTGGTGCGGGTCTTCGCCCGGGAGCGGCTCGCCGCCGAGGAGACCCCGGCGGCCCGCCGGGACGCCCTGGAGCGGGCGCTCGGCTGCCTGCTGTTCCTCGCCGAGGCGGCACACCGCCGCGAGTACGGCGCGGAATACGTGCAGATCCACGGTGGCGCGCGCCGCCACCCGCTGCCCGAGACGCTGGCCGCCCGCATCGTGGCCGAGCCGCTGGCCTGGTTCGAGCGCGAGCGCCCGCTGCTGGTCTCCGGCATCCGCCAGGCGGCGCAGGCCGGGTTCACCGAGTTGTGCTGGGACCTGGCCGTCAGCGCGGTCACGCTGTTCGAGGCACGCGCCTATCTGGACGACTGGCGGGAGACCCACGAGACGGCGCTGGCCGCCGCCCGCCAGGCCGGTGACGCGCGCGGGCAGGCCGCGATGCTGTACTCCCGCGGATCGCTGCGCATCACCGAGAAGCGGTTCCCCGAGGCGCGCCGCGACTTCGAGGAGTCCTTACGCCTGTTCGAGCCGGCCGGGGACGGCGAGGGGACCGCGCTGGCGCTGCGCGGCCTGGGGTTCCTGGACCGGATGAGCGGCCGGTACGCCCAGGCCGCCGCGCACTACGAGCGGGCGCTGGCGGCCTCCACCGCCTCCGGGGACCGGATCGCCGGCGCGTACGTCCTGCACAACCTGGCCCAGTTACGGCTGGACACCGGTGACCCGGCCGGCGCCGGCGACCTGCTGTCCCGGGCACTCACCCTCAGCCGCGAGGGCGGTAGCCGCCGGGTCGAGGCCCAGGTGCTGCACCGGATGGGCGACACGCTGCTGGCCACCGGCGAGCCGGACCGGGCGGCCGGCGTGCTGAGGTCGGCCCTCGCCATCGTCCGGGACATCGGTGATCCGGTGGGCGAGGCGTACATCCTCAACGGGCTCGGGCTGGCCCTGCTGCGGCTCGGAGACGTCGCGGGCGCCGAGGAGTCGTTGCGGGCCGGGATGGGGCTGACCGCGGTGACCGGTGACCGGCTGGCCCAGGCGCGCTGCCTGCTCGGCCTGGGCGAGCTGGCCCTGGCCCGGGACGACCCCGAGCGTGCGGCCGCCGACTTCGAGCAGGCCCTGCGACTGTTCCGGTCCATCCACACGCCCGCCTACGAGGAGCGGGCCCGCGATCTGCTGGCCGGCGTCCGCGACCGGCCGCGCGGCCCCGGCTCCGCGGGCCGGCCGCGGCCTCCGACCGGCGGGATCTCCGGCGGGCGGCCCGCCCGTTAGAATCACGCCGTACTCCCGGCGTCGGGCGGGCGGAAGGAATCCGGCTCCCCTGCCCGCCCCCCTTACTCGGCGCGTTGTCGCCCTTGCCGGGCGGGAACCGGTCCCGAGAAGGGACGGTGAACGATTACCCGGCGGTGTGGCCCGTCGATACGCTGCTCGGGTGACCGCTACCCGATTCAGCGATGAGACGTCCCCGGCGACCGGCATCTCGACCGCCGCCGCCGCGTGGCCGAGGACGGGCGCAGGCCACTCGTCCCGGTCCGGGGCCGGAGCGTGCGCACCGGGCCATGGCCGGTCCGCACGGCCGCCACGCCGGCGTGAACCGGCATGATCGGTTCGATCCTGCCCGACTTCGTGGTCGGCGTCGACCTGCTCACCGATCCGCCGGACCCGGTGCTCTTCCCCGAGGAGGAGCGGGCGATCAGCCGGGCGGACGAGCGGCGGCGCCGGGAGTTCAGCACCGCCCGGGTGTGCGCGCACGACGCGCTGCGCAGGCTCGGCATGCGGCCGGGTCCGGTGGTGCCCGGGGTGCGCGGCGAACCGCAGTGGCCGCCGGGCGTGGTGGGCAGCATCACCCACTGCGCGGGCTACCGCGGCGCGGTCCTCGGCACCTCGGCCAAGGTGACCACGATCGGCATCGACGCCGAGCCGGACGAGCCGCTGGTGCCCGGGGTGCTGGAGGCGGTGTCGCTGCCCGAGGAGCGGGACAGCCTGCACCGGCTGGCCGCCCGGCATCCGCGTACCGCCTGGGACCGCGTGCTGTTCAGCGCCAAGGAGTCGGTGTACAAGGCGTGGTTCCCGCTGGCCCGGCGGTGGATCGACTTCGAGGACATCATGGTCAACATCGACCCGCGGCACGGTGAGTTCTCCGCCTGGCTCCGGGTGACCGGGCCCCGGGTGCACGGCCGGCGGATCACCGCCTTCTCCGGCCGGTGGACGGCCGAGGCCGGCCTCATCCTCACCGCGATCGTCGTCCCCGCCCCCGGCCGGGCCGCCCAGCCGCGCGTGCCCGCCGCCCCCCGGCCCTTCGCCGTCCGCTGAACGGCCGGCGCCGGGCCTATGCCCGGGTCGAATGTCTGTGCGAATGTTCCGGCATATACTGACCGGTATGAGCGCGTTCCAGGGGTCGTTGCTGGATCTGGGTGAGCGGTCCGGGCCCGGGCCGCTGGCCGGCACGGTACGGCGCACCCCGCTCGGCCGGGGCGCCTGGGTGGACGTCCGCCCTGGGTGGATCTCCGGGGCGGACGCGCTGTTCGAGCGGCTGGCCCGGGTGGTGCCCTGGCACGCCGAGCAGCGGCGCATGTACGACCGCACGGTGGCCGTCCCCCGCCTGCTGAAGTTCTACGACGAGGGGGAGGCGTTGCCCGACCCGCTGCTCGGCGAGGCGGGCCGGGCGCTGAACGCCCACTACGCTCCCGAGCTCGGCGAGCCGTTCCGGACCGTCGGCCTGTGCTTCTATCGCGACGGGCGCGACAGCGTCGCCTGGCACGGCGACCGCATCGGCCGGGGCTCGACCGAGGACACGATGGTGGCGATCGTCTCGGTCGGCGCACCGCGCGCCCTGCTGCTGCGCCCGCGCGGCGGCGGGCCGACGATCCGCCACGAGCTCGGGCACGGAGATCTGCTGGTGATGGGCGGCAGCTGCCAGCGCACCTGGGAGCACGCGGTGCCCAAGACGGCCCGGGCGGCCGGCCCGCGCATCAGCATCCAGTTCCGCCCCCGCGGCGTGCGCTGACCGCCCCGGGGGCGGTCACTCCAGGTTCCCGGGGCTCCGGGGGCCGTCCGATCCGGTGCCCCCCCCCCCGGCGGGGGCGTCCGGTGGCGGCCCGCCCGCCGGCGGTTACCGTGGGGCGGTGACGATCGGGGCGCTGTTCGCGGGGCTGTGCACGTTCGACCTGGTCCAGTCGGTGGCGCGGATGCCCGGGGCGAACGAGAAGGTCACCGCGCTGCGCCAGGCGGTCGCGGCGGGCGGCCCGGCGGCCAACGCGGCGGTTACTTTCGCCCGGCTGGGCGGGTCGGCCACGCTGGTCAGCGCGGTGGGCGCGCATCCGCTCGCGGCCGGGATCCGGGCGGACCTGGCCGCCGAGGGGGTGCGGCTGGCCGACGTGACACCGGATGACCCGGAGCCGCCCGCCATCTCGACGATCATGGTGACCCGGGGCAGCGGCGACCGGGCGGTGGTGTCGGTCAACGCCGCGCATCGCCGGGTGCGTCCGCCCGCGGAGCTGCCCGCGCTGGTGGCGGCGAGCCGGGTGGTCCACCTGGACGGCCACCACCCCGGGCTCGCGCTGGCCGCCGCCCGGCACGCCCGGGACGCGGCCCGGCCGGTGGTGCTGGACGGCGGCAGCTGGAAGCCCGGCACGGCCGAGTTGCTGCCGCTGGTGGACGTCGCGGTGGTGTCGGCCGACTTCCGCCCGCCGGGCGCGCCGGCGGACGTGCTCGCCTTCCTGCACGCGGCCGGGGTGCGCTTCGCGGCGGTGACCGCCGGCCCGGCCCCGATCCGGTGGCGGGGCGAGCGCGGCACCGGCCAGGTGCCGGTGCCGGCCGTACCGGTGGTGGACACCCTCGGCGCCGGGGACGTCCTGCACGGAGCACTGACGTTCGCGCTGGCCCGGGCCCTGACCGGAGACCACGGGCCCGGCTGCGCACCGGAGGGCGGACCCGGCGGCGAAGTCGGCGGCGGGCTCGATGACGCCCGCTTCGCGGCGGCGCTGGAGTTCGCCGTCCCGGTGGCCGGCGCCGCGTGCGCCTCCTTCGGGACCCGCGCCTGGACGTGGCCCGCCGGGAAGGTCAGCTGACGGCCAGCCCCGCGGCGTCGTGCACGACGGCGCCGCCGACCACGGTGGCCAGCACGTCGATGCCACCGATGCGCTCCGCCGGGACGGATAGCAGGTCGTCGGCCAGCACGGTGAGGTCGGCGAGCTTCCCGCGCGCCAGCGTGCCCTTGTCCCGCTCCTCCCCCGCCGCGTACGCCGATCCGGCCGTGTAGGCGTACAGCGCCTGCCCGGCGGTGAGGGCCTCGGCAGGGTTGAACGGGACGCCGGCCGAGGTGACCCGGTTGACCAGGTCGTGGATGCCCAGCAGCGGGGCGCCCTCGACGACCGGGCAGTCGGAGCTGCCCGGCAGCACGATGCCGGCGTCCAGGAAGGAACGCTGACGGTAGCAGCCGAGCGCCCGCTCCGGGCCCAGGGCGTCCAGCATGCCGTCGCCGAGCTCGCTGACGAACCGCCCCTGCGGCACCGGGATGACGCCCAGGCGGGCGATCCGGGCCACCTGCGCGTCCCCGGTGACCGCGCAGTGCTCGATCCGGTGGCGGGCGCCGGGACGTGGACGGCGCGCCTGGGCCTCCTCGTAGGCGTCCAGCACGACGTCGATCGCCCGGTCGCCGATGGCGTGCGCGGCGATCCGCCAGCCGGAGGCGTGCGCGCGCAGCACGAACTCCCGCAGCTCGGCCCGGTCCTGCTGCAGCAGCCCTCGGTTGCCGGGCTCGGCGGCGTAGTCGCAGCACATCGCGGCGGTGCGGCCGATCAGCGATCCGTCGGTGAACAGCTTGACCGGGCCGACGCGCAGCCGGTCGTCACCGAGTCCGGTGCCCACGCCGAGGTCGAGGCCGAACCGGCCGGGATCCAGCTCGTGCAGGTTCGGCGAGCCGGGCATCACGGTGACCCGCTGGGGCAGCACGCCGCGGCGCACCGCCTCCTGGAAGGCGGCGATGTCCCAGGACGCGTTGCCGGCCAGCCCGTGCCCGACCCCCGGTTCGGTCAGGCTGGTGAGCCCGTCGGCGGCGACGGCCCGGCCGGCCAGTGCCAGGCCCTCGACGAAGTCCTCGAACGGGACCGGGCGCAGTACCCGGTGGGCCAGCCCCTGGGCCTGCTCGGTGAGCAGCCCGTCGGGCACGCCGTCGGTGTCCCGGCCGATGGTGCCGCCGGGGATATCGGCCGGCAGGTCCTGCGGGCGGGCGAAGCCCATCCGGGCCAACGCCGCGGTGCTGGCCACGCCCATGTGGCCCGAAGTGTGCTGCAGCCACACCGGCCGGCCGCCGGCCGCCCGGTCCAGCCCGGTCCGGGACGGGTGCCGGCCGCCGAGCCGGTTCTGGTCGTAGCCGCCACCGCGCACCCAGGCGTCCGGCGGCAACTCGGCGGCCCGGGCGGCCACCGCCGCGTACAGCTCCTCCAGGGTGGCGACGGTGCCGTGCCGCAGGTCCAGTTCGCGCAGCCGCTGGCCGCGCATGGACAGGTGGTGGTGGGCGTCGTTGAGCCCGGGCACCGCGCAGGCCCCGCCGAGATCGACGACGGCGCCGGCGCCGAGGCCGTCGAGTTCCTCGTCCAGCCCGGCGATCCGCCCGGCGAACACACCGAGGCGGGTGGCGGCCGGCCGGTCGGGGTCCAGGGTGGTGAACCGGCCGTTCACGAACAGGACGTCCAGCCGCATGGCGGCCACTCCTCTCCCTCGGGTGCCCGGCGTTGGTCAGGCGCCGGTGGTGACCGGCGCCGGCCGGGCAGCCGCCGCCCGGCGGTGCAGCACGGTGACGCACGCCATGCTGAGCAGGATGATGAAGATGTACTGGGCGACCACCCACCAGATCGTGCCCGACCAGTTCAGCAGCGCCTGAGCGATCAGCGGCGTGGTGCCGCCGATCAGCGCCCCGCACAGCTGGTAGGCCAGCGAGATGCCGGTGTAGCGGATCCTGGCCGGGAAGACCTCGGCGAGGAACCCGGCCAGCGCGGCGTAGGAGGTGCCGCTGAACACGATGCTGAGCGCCAGCCCGGTGGTGACCAGTGGCGGCGAGCCGGTGCCGACCATCAGGAAGGTGATCGGCGTGCAGACGATCAGCGCGGCGAACGCGATCAGCATGTATCGGGCGGCGCCCCACCGCTGGCCCAGGACGGCGCCGGCCGGCTGGGTGACGAACTGGACGACCGACACGATGATCAGCACGTTCAGCATGGTGCCCTTGGCGATGCCGAGGTCGGTGGTGGCCCAGGACAGGATGAAGGTGTTGGTGAAGTAGGCCGAGGCGATGCCGACGCCGCTCGCGCCGATGCCGAGCAGCACCAGCGGCCAGGCGGTGCGCAGCACCTCGGCGATCGGCAGCCGGGCGACCTCGCGGCGCTCGCGCATGCGCACGAACTCCGGCGACTCCTCCACCCGCAGCCGGATGACCAGTCCGATGACCAGCAGCACCGCCGACGCCAGGAACGGGATGCGCCAGCCGTAGGACAGGAAGGCCTCGTCGGGCAACAGGCTGACCAGCGCGAACATCGCGGTGGCGAGGATGGAGCCGGCCGGGGAGCCCTGCTGGGCGAACGCGGCGTACAGCACGCGCTTGGGCCCGGCGTGCTCGGCGGCGATCAGCACCGCGCCGCCCCACTCGCCGCCCACCGCGATGCCCTGCACCATGCGCAGCACGGCGAGCAGGATCGGGGCGAGCACTCCGACCGAGGCGTAGGTGGGCAGCACGCCGACCAGGGTGGTGGCGCCGCCCATGAGCAGCAGGGTGGCCACCAGGGTGCCCTTGCGGCCCAGCCGGTCGCCCAGGTGGCCGAAGATGATCCCGCCGAGCGGGCGGGCCAGGAAACCCACCCAGAAGGTGGCGAAGGACGCCATCACCCCGGCGGCCGGGCTGGCCTCGGGGAAGAACAGCCGGCCGAACACCAGGGCGGAGGCGGTGCCGTAGATGTAGAAGTCGTACCACTCGATCGAGGTGCCGACGAAGGAGGCGATGCCCGCGCCGCGGGCCTTGGTCGTGCTCATGAGTATCACCAGGGGGTCGGTCGGACGGGGGGACGGGTCAGGCCAGGTGGTGCAGCCGGGACAGCGGCACCTCGGCCGCCGCGCCGACGCGGGCCTCGGCGCCGTCCACCAGGACGGGACCCGGGGTCCGGGGCACCTCCACCCGCGGGGTGGCGGTGTTGTGGCACATGTCGGCCCGGGTGAGGCCGCGCGCGTGCCGGATGGCCGCGTAACGCAGCCCGGCGGGCAGCGCGTCGCGGGCGTCGGCGGAGTCGAGCGCCTCCCGCGCGACGAAGACGCGGGCCAGCCGGCCCGGCGCCCCGCCGAGGCCGCCGAAGTAGGGCCGGTACGTCCGAGGCTGGGTGAGCCGGGTCGAGCCGGAGCCGCTGCCGGACACCCCCCAGGCGACGAAGCCGCTCTTGATGACCAGTTCGGGCTTGGCGCCGAACCAGGCGGGGTGCCACAGCACGATGTCGGCCAGCCGGCCGGGCGCCACGGTGCCGACCTCGTGCGCGATGCCGTGCGCGCGGGCCGGGTTGACCGTGAGCTTTGCGAGGTAGCGAAGCACCCGGGCGTTGTCCGGGCCGGTGACGCCGGCCCGCCGGGCCTGCAGGTGGGCGAGTTGCCAGGTGCGGCGGACGGTCTCGCCGATCCGGCCCATGCCCATCGAGTCGGAGTTGACGATGCTGATCGCGCCGAGGTCGTGCAGCACGTTCTCGGCGGCGATGGCGTGCGCGCGGATGCGGCTGCGGGTGACCTCGACGTCGCTGTCGATGCGGTGGTTCTGCCGGTGCACCGTCATGGTCATCGGGAACAGTTCGCCGACGGTGTTGACGGTGTACGGGATGGTCGGCGTGGTGGAGGACGGCAGGATGTGCGGCTCGGACAGGATGGACAGCAGGTCGGGGTGCCCGCCGCCGCCCTCGACGTGGTAGGCGTGCACGGTGCGGCCGGCGGTGGCGGCCAGGGTGTCGGACAGGTAGCCCGACTCGTTCATCGAGTCCGAGTGCAGCGCCACCGGCAGGTCGGCGCGCTCGGCGACGCCCAGGCAGGTGTCGACGATGCGCGGGGTCGCGCCGAAGTCCTCGTGGATCTTGAACCCGCCGGCCCCGGCGGGGACGGCCTCCTCCAGCAGCCGGGCCGAGCTGGAGGAGCCGCGGGCCAGGAAGGCGGCGTTCAGCGGGGTGCCGCGCCAGCCCTCCATGAGGGTGTGCAGGTTGTGCGCCGGGTTGCAGCCGACGTCCCAGACGCCGCCGAGCCCCATGCCGACGATGGTGGTGACGCCGGCGGCGAGCGCGGCGGGCGCGATGTCCGGGGAGGACAGGTGCACGTGGGAGTCGACGATGCCGGGCGTGGCGATCAGGCCCTCGCCGGGCACGACCGCGGTGTGCGAGTCGATGGTGAAGTCCGCCGGGGCGGCGATGCCCGCCGGGTCCTCGCTCCCGCCGACCGTGACCACCCGGCCGTCCTTGACGCCGATGGTGGTCTTGCGCACGCCGAGCAGCGGGTCGAGCAGGACGACGCTGGTGATGGCCAGGTCGAGCGCCGAGTCGCGCCCGGCGCGCGGGGCGGCGAGCAGGCCGTCGCGCACGGTCTTGCCGCAGCCGCCGAGCGGCTCGTCCCCGTAGGCGGTGTCGTCGCGTTCGATCTCGGCCCACAGGCAGGTGTCGCCGAGCCGGATCCGGTCGCCGGTGGTCGGGCCGTACAGCGCGGCGTAGGTGTCGCGAGGGATCGAGGTCATGCCCGGACCACCTCCACGAGCCGCTCGGTGCCCGGCGGGAAGGCGACGGCGGTGCCGGCCGGGACGTCCAGGCGCATGCCGGCCGCCGCCGCACGGTCGAAGGACAGCGCCGGGTTGGCCTCGGCCAGCGGGAAGTGCGAGGAAAGGTACACGATCAGCTCGCCGCCGTTGCGGATGGCCAGGCGCCCGCGATCCCGCCCGGCGTTGATCTCCACGTCGCCGGCGGCCACCGCGACCGCGCCGGGGCCGGCGCCGCGCGGCGGGCCGAAGGGACGGTCCACCGCCACCAGCGCCGTGCCGCTGGGGAACATGGCCTCGACCTGTACCTGTGGCACCAGGTCCGCGACGCCGTCCATCACGTCGTCCGCGGTGAGCAGGGAGCGCGCCTGCTCGACGATGTCGTCCAGCGGCACGCCGTCCCAGGCCCGCTCCAGGATCTCGTCGCACAGCAGCGCCACCGCCTCGGGGGCGTTCAGCACACGGCCACGCGCCCGCCGGCGCCGGGCCAGCTCGGCCACCGTGAAGATGGTGAGCCGTTCCTGTTCACGAGGCGTCAGATGCACAACGACACGCCCGCCTTCCGGTCGACGACCTTCGCTGTCAGCGGAGTTCGTCCACGGTAAGCACAGCGAGGCGCCCCATCCAATGGCATACCATCGCGGAAACCGATGGCTAGATTGTGCAGATGAACGACACACCCGCTCCGTCGGTGGCCGCGCTGGCGCTGCGCTGCCTGGACGACATCGTGGCCATCACCGGGGTCTGGCTGTCCCGCGCGATGCTGATCGACCCCTACGGCCGGCCGGATCCGCCCGTCCCGGCCGAGGAACTGCGCGACACCGCGCTGGACGGCCTGGAGATGCTGTTGCGGCACGTGGCCACCGGGGTGGTGGCTCCGGGCATGGCCGGGTTCTCCGAGCGGGTCGGCGAGCGCCGGGCCGGGCAGGGGGTGCCGCTGGCCTCCCTGCTGGCCGCGGCCCGGCTGGACGCCCGGGTGATCTGGGAGGCCATGCGGGCGCGGGCCGTGCCGGCCGCGCTGCCCGACCTGATCGGCGGCGCGCACCACGTATGGGAGGCGGTGGAGCAGCACGTCACCGGGCTGATGACCGGCTACCAGCGGGCGGTGATGGAGATGGGGCGCCAGCGGGAGGACCAGCACCGCGCCTGGTTCGCCCGGCTGCTGGACAACCAGGGCCGCAATCCGGACGTCGTCCGCGACGCCGGCCGGGTGCTCGGCTTCCAGCCGGCCGGCCCGTTCCTGACCGCCGTGGCGCACCCCGAGGCCGGGGCGGCGCTGCGGGCCGCGGCGAACGGGCTGACGGCGGCCGGGCTGCGCTGCCACCGGCACGACACGCCGACCGGTGACGTGCTGGTCGTGCAGCTGCCCGACCGGCCCAGTGACCACGAGGCCGGGGTGCTGGACGCGCTGGCCGGAGTGCGCTGCGGGGTCGCTCCCGCCGTGACCGGGCTGGCCGGGGTGCCGGCGGCCGTGCGGCTGGCCGCGGCCACGGCCCGCGCGCCGGGTGGCGGGACCGGGCCGCGGCGCCTGGAGGACAGCTGGCTCGCGGTGTTCGCCGGGACCGGTCCGGAGCCGGCCGCCGAGCTGGTCCGCCGGGTGCTCGGCCCGCTGGCCGGCACCGAGGGCGAGCGGCTGCTGGAGACGGTGCGCACCCACCTGTCGGGATCGGGGGCGATCGCCGACACCGCCGCGGCGCTGTACTGCCACCGCAACACCGTCCAGCACCGCTTCGCCCGGTTCCGCGAACTGACCGGGCGGGACGTCCGCGTCCCCCGGGACGCCGCGGTGGTCGCCCTGGCCCTGCAGGCCGCCGCCGGCCCGCCGCCCTGACTAGGGCGGGCCCGCTCCGGTGCGGGCCGGCGCGTAACCGAGCAGGTCGCCGGGCTGGCAGCCGAGCACCTGGCACAGCCGGGCCAGGGTGGAGAACCGGATGGCCCGGCCCTTACCGGTCTTGAGGAATGCATCGAGCCCCGCGAACGGCCAGGCGAGCTGTCCGGGAAATCGAAAAACGATGAATCAAGAGCAGGGGCCGATCAGTCGAGGGCGCCGAGGGTGATGCCTTCGATGATGTGGCGCTGGGCGGCGACCGCGACCAGCAGCACCGGGACGATGGCGATCAGCGACGCCGCCATGATCAGGTTGTACTGGGTGGTGAACTGGCTCTGGAACACCGACAACCCCTGCGACAGCACCGACATCTCGGTGGTGTTCACCACGATCAGCGGGAACAGGAAGTTGTTCCAGTTCTGCAGGAACAGGATGATGGCCAGCGCGGCGGCGACCGGGCGGGCCAGCGGGGCGTAGACGGCGGCGAAGACGCGCAGCTCCGAGGCGCCGTCCAGCCGGGCCGCCTCGCCGAGCTCGCGCGGGGTGCCGAGGAAGAACTGCCGGAACAGGAACGCGCCGAGCCCGGAGGCGATGTTCGGCACGATCAGCCCCTGGTAGGTGTTGAGCCAGCCGAGATCGCCGAGCAGCTGCGAGATCGGCACGATGATCGCGCTGAACGGCACCATCAGCCCGCTGAGCGCCAGCACGAACAGCGGCCGCTTGCCGGGGAAGTCGAGCATGGCGAAGGCGTAGCCGGCCAGCAGGCCGCTGAGCAGCTGGCCGGCCGTGGCGGCCACCCCGAAGATCGTGGTGTTGAGGTACCAGCGGCCGAAGGGCGCCTGCGACAGCGCCTGGCCGATGTTGCCCCACCGCGGGTGCTCCGGCCACAGCGGCGCCGCCGGGTTGACGATCTCGGCGTCGGTCTTCAGCGCCCCCGCCACCATCCACAGCAGCGGGAAGGCCACGATCAGCACGGCCAGGCCGAGCAGCGTGTACACCACGGCGCGGCGGGCCACCAGGCTAGCGGGCACGGTCGGCCCGCCCGAGCAGCCAGACCTGGGTGGCGGTGATCAGCAGGGAGAGCAGGAACAGCGCGACGCCCATGGCGTTCGCGCGGCCGGTGTCGAACTGCACGAATCCCTCGTTGTAGACGTAGTAGAGGGCGGTCTGGGTGGCGCCGTCCGGGCCGCCCTGGGTGAGCACGTAGATCTGGGTGAAGGTCTGCAGGCCGGTGAGCGTGGTGACCACCCAGATCAGCAGGGTGTGCCGGCGCATCATCGGCCACTGGACGTGCCGGAATCTGCGCACCGGGCCGGCGCCGTCCACGCTGGCGGCGTCCAGCACGTCGCGGGGCACCGACTTCAGGGCGGCGACGTAGAGGATGACGTTCTGCCCGAAGAACTGCCAGGCGCCGAAGGTCAGCACCGCGACCAGCGCCGGACCGGGCGAGGACAGGAAGTCGGCCTGGGGCAGCCCGGCCGCCGACAGCAGCCGGTTCACCAGGCCGAACTGCGGGGCGAACATGTTGCCCCAGATCAGCGCGGTGGCCACCACCGGCACCACCAGGGGGATCACGAACGGCGCGCGCAGCCGGGCGGCCCCGGGGACGCGCGAGTTGAGCAGCAGCGCCAGCACCAGCCCGGCCACCATGGTGAGCAGCACGAACCCGGCGGTGTAGACGCCGGTGACGCCGAGGGCGTGGCCGCCGCCCTCGGCGAGCATGTCCCGGTAGTTGTCCAGCCCGACGAACCGCGGCGAGGTGTCGAACACCCCGCCGCCCTGCAGGCTGCGCCACAGCAGCATGGCCAGCGGGACCAGCGAGAAGAGCGCGGTGAGCAGCACGGTGGGCGCCACGAAGGCGTAGGCGAGCGCCCAGGTGCCGTATCGCCGGCACATCAGCCGATCTTCTTGAGCGCGGCGTCCCCTTCCCGGGCCGCCGCGGCCAGCGCCTCCTGCGGGGTCTTGCGGCCCTTGAGCGCGGCGTTGATCTCGGTCCACAGCGCCTGGGAGATCGCGTTGTAGGCCGGGGTGATCGGGCGGACCTTGCCGGTCTTCTCCGCCTCGGCGAACACCTCGTACGTCGGGTCGGCGGCGATCTTCTCCTTGAGCGCCGGCTGCTCCAGCTGGGCGGGGTCGGAGGGCAGGCCACCGCTCTTGGCCGCCAGATAGGCGCCCCGCTCGGGGGTGCTGAGGAACTTCAGGAACGCCAGCCCGGCCTTCTCCGCCGCCGGGTCGGTCTTCAACAGCGCGGCCACCCCGATGCCGAGGCTGGTGGCGGTGCCGGCGGCGCCGGCGGGCATCGGCGCGACGCCGAAGTCGACGCCGGCCTTCTGGAAGGTCGGCACCGCCCACTGGCCGTTGACGATCATGGCGACGGTGCCGGCGGCGAACGCCGGGGCGCCGTCGAAGCTGCCGGCCTGGGCGTAGCTGGTGGCGGGCGCGGCCTTGGCGCGCAGCAGATCGACCCAGGTGGTCAGCGCCTTGACGCCGGCCGGGCTGTTGAACGCGGTGGCGGTGCCGTCGGCATTGAGGAACGATCCGCCCTCGGCGTGCAGCATCGGCGCCCAGGCGAAGGTGATCCACTCGGCCTCGCCGAGCGGCACGTAGAAGCCGTACTTGTTCTTGCCCGGGTTCGACAGCTTCCTGGCGGTCTCGGCGAGCTCGGTCCACGTCTTCGGGGGGCCGGCGATGCCCGCGGCGGCGAAGGCCTTCTTGTCGTAGAAGAGCACGATGTCACCGACGCCGGCCAGCGCCATGCCGAGCTGGTGCCCCTGGTAGAACAGCGACTCCTTGATGCCCGGATAGAGGGCGTCGGTCTCGGCGGTCAGCTTGCCGTCCAGCGGGACCAGCTTGCCGCTCTGCGCGATGACCGGCAGGTCGGAGGGGTTCTGGGTGAGCAGGACGGTGGGCTGGGTGCCGTTCTTCAGCGCGGCGATCACCTTGGGCAGGTACTGGTCGGAGCTGGCGATGTACTGGCCCTTGGCCGTCATGCCGGGGTTGGCCTTGGCGAACGCCGCGTCCACCTCGGCGATCTGGTCCGGCTGCCAGCTGCTGGTCCAGTAGGTGAAGGTGCCGGCCGCCGCGCCGGAGGCGCTCCCCGCGTTCCCGGCCTGCGGCGAACCGCCGCAGGCGGCGGCCGCGAGGGCCAGCCCGGCGGCGGCCACCCCGGCCGCCAGCCGCTTTCCGATCTTCATGTTCCCCGTCGCTCCCCTGGCGCCCATGGCGGTGACCGCCGTTCCGGACCGGCCGCATCCGGCCGGACGCTCGACCCTATCCCCGCCGCACGCTAATAACCAAGTAAATAGGTAGGTAAATCTCCGGGTGGTACCTCGCATGTCTCCCTGGTACCCCACAAGATCCCGTTTCACCCGTTCCGGCCGGGCCGCGGTTTCACCCCGCCGGAACGGGTACGCGCCGGACAGGGCCGGGCGGCATCTCCCGGCGCAGGCTAGGGCAGGTCGAAGGGAGCGTCGTTCATGGCTGACCGGCAGCGGGTCGTCATCATCGGAGGGGGGTTCGCCGGGTTCACCGCGGCGCGCCGCCTCTCCCGGCTGGCCAGGGGCGCGATCGAGATCGTCCTGATCAACCCCACCGACTACTTCCTCTACCTGCCGCTGCTGCCGGAGGTGGCGGCCGGCGTCCTGGACCCGCGCAAGGTGGCCGTGCCGCTGGCGTCCAGCTGCCCGGGCGTCCGCCACCTGCTGGCCACCGCCGAGCGGATCGACGTCGACGGGCGGCGCGTGCACTGCGTCGACCCCGAGGGCAACCGCCGCGAGGTCCGCTACGACCGCCTGGTCATCGCGGCCGGCAGCGTCAACAAGCTGCTGCCGGTACCCGGGGTGGCTGAGCACGCGCACGGCTTCCGCAGCATCGCCGAGGCGCTGTACCTGCGCGACCACCTGATCCGGCAGATCGAGCTGGCCGAGGCCGCCGACGACCCCGCCGAGCGTGAGGCCCGCTGCACGTTCGTCGTGGTGGGCGCCGGCTACACCGGCACCGAGGTCGCCGGCCAGGGCATGCTGCTCACCGAGGACGCGCGGCGGCGCCGCCCCGGGCTGCGCGGGCAGTCGCTGCGGTGGCTGCTGGTGGACAAGGCGCCGCGCATCCTGCCCGAGCTGGACGAGCGGCTGTCGCGCACCGCGCAGCGCGCGCTGAGCGACCGCGGGGTGGAACTGCGGCCGCAGACCACGGTGGCCGAGGCGACCGCGGACGGCGTCACCCTGTCGGACGGCGAGTTCGTGCCGACCCGCTCGCTGGTGTGGTGCGTCGGCGTGCGTCCCGACCCGCTGGTCGCCTCGCTCGGCCTGCCGGTGGAGCGGGGCCGGCTGTGCGTCGACGAGTACCTCAACGTGCCCGGCCACCCGGAGATCTTCGCCTGCGGGGACGCCGCCGCGGTGCCCGATCTCACCCGGCCCGGCGAGTACACCGCGATGACCGCCCAGCACGCCTCCCGGCAGGGCAGCCGGGCGGCCGACAACATCGCCGCCTCCTACGGCCGCCGGCGGCGGAAGGCCTACCGGCACGGGGATCTGGGATTCGTGGTGGACCTCGGCGGCACCAAGGCGGCGGCCAACCCGCTCGGGATCCCGCTGTCCGGGCTGGCCGCCAAGGCGGTGACCCGCGGATACCACCTGCTGGCGCTGCCCGGCGGGCGGGCCCGGGTCGCCGGGAACTGGCTGCTGGACGCGGTGCTGCCCCGCCAGACGGTCCAGTTGGACCTGGTGCGCGGCGGATCGGTGCCGATCGACGCCGGCACCCCCGAGCGCCCGCACGGCACCGCCGGCTGACCGCGCGGCCGGGTTTACCGGGGCGTCAGGTGGTAGAGGGCCGCCATGGCCGATCACGACTCGGCGCCGGCCGGCGGTCCCGACATCCGGGTGGGCACCGCCGGCTGGACCGACCGCGCGCTGCTCGCCTGCGGCTGGTACCCGCCGGAGGCGACGACCCCGGAGCGGCGCCTTTCGTACTACGCCACCCGGTTCCGGATGGTCGAGGTGGACGCCACCTACTACCATCCGCCGTCCCAGCGCACCGTGGAGGCGTGGCGGGACCGCACCCCGGCGGACTTCGTCTTCAACGTCAAGGCGTTCTCGCTACTCACCCGGCACCCCACCCCGGTCGCCTCGCTGTACAAGGACCTGCGCGAGCGGGTCGGCGCCGGCCGGCGGACGGTCTACCTCGACGACGTGGGCGAGGAGGTCGCCGCGGAGGTGTGGGACCGGTTCCGCTCGGCGCTGCTGCCGCTGCACCGGGCGGGCAGGCTCGGCGCGGTGCTGCTGCAGTTCCCGCCGTGGTTCACCCCCGGTCCGGGGTCTCGCGAGTACATCCTGTCGTGCGTGGAGCGCTGCCGTCCCCTGCGGGCCTGCGTGGAGTTCCGCAACGCGGCCTGGCTGGCGCCGGAGCGGCGGGAGCGGACGCTGGACTTCCTGGCCGGGCATGACATCCCCTACGTCTGCGTCGACATGCCGCAGGGGCACCGGTCCTCGGTGCCGCCGGTGGTCGCCGCGACCGCGGACCTGGCCGTGGTCCGCTTCCACGGGCACTCCGCGCAGTGGGAGAGCAAGGTCAGCGAGGAGCGCTACCGCTACCTGTACGGCGAGGAGGAGCTGGCCAAGTGGGCGGTGGAGATCTCCGGCCTGGCCGGCCGGGCCCGCACCGTCCATGTGATCATGAACAACTGCTGCGGGGCCAACGCGCAGCGCAACGCGGCCCGGCTGGCCGAGCTGCTGGAGGTGGCCCCGCCCGGCCCGGATCAGACCTCGATGGATCCGCCGCTGCGCCAGTAGACGCCGGCCTCCCGGCTGAGCAGTCCCTCGTCCACCAGGTAACGGCGCAGCGCCGCGTGGTCGTCGTGGAACGCGCGCAGCGCCACGTTGACGTCCTTCTCCGGATAGCGGACCCCGGGCTCGAACACCCGGGCGATGTAGTCGAGCAGCACCAGCCGCTTCTCCCGGCGGGACGGGATGGCGCGCAGCCGGCCGTCGACCAGGAAGTTGCGCAGCACCCGATCCTCGGCGGACTCCGCCGCGGCGGACGGCTCGGCGGTCGCGTGCAGCAGCTCGCGGAACCGCTCCCGCCGTACCCGCCATCCCTTCTCCTCGGCCTCCACCAGGCCGCCGCGCTCCAGGCGGTCCAGCGCGCGGCGGGCCGCGTCGCCACCGAGGCCGGACGCCGCCGGGTCGCCGGACAACACCAGCGCCGACAGCACCCGCAGCGTGTCCTCCTGGTACAGCAGCCCCAGCACGCGCCGGACCTGTTCGTCGCTCATCGTCACCGTCCATCCGTGCTCGCCGCCGCCGGGCGCGGCGCGTCCGCCCATTGTGGTGCGGCCAGGGCCGGCGGCGCGAACCATATGCTCCGGGCGGCGAGCGGCGGCGGGCCCGGGGCGCGGCCCAGGGGACGGTGACCGGCGGCGGGTCAGCCGGCCCGGTGGTACTGGTCCGGCCGGCGGGGCCCGGCACCGAGCTCGCGGGCGGCGCGGTTCGGCCAGTACGGGTCGCGCAGCAGCTCGCGGCCGAGCAGCACGGCGTCGGCGCGGCCGGAGGCGACGATCTCCTCGGCCTGCCGGGGCTCGGTGATCTCGCCCACCGCGGCGACCGGCAGGCCGGTCTCCCCCTTCACCCGCGCCGCGAACGGCACCTGGTAGCCGGGGCCGGTGGGGATGCGCGCGCCGGGCACCAGGCCGCCGGTGGAGGTGTCCAGCAGGTCGACCCCGCGGACCAGCAGTTCCTTGGCCAGCCGGACGGTCTCCTCGGCGGTCCAGCCCTGGCGTCCGTCCTCGGGGTTCTCGGTCAGCCAGTCGGTGGCCGAGACGCGGAACAGCACCGGCAGGTCGTCCGGCCAGACCGCGCGCACCGCGTCGACCACTTCCAGGGCCAGCCGGGTCCGGTTCTCGAAGGAGCCGCCGTAGGCGTCGGTGCGGCGGTTGGCGTGCGGCGACAGGAACTCGTGGATCAGGTAGCCGTGCGCGCCGTGCACCTCGACGACCTGGAAGCCGGCGGCCAGCGCGCGGCGGGCCGCGGCGGCGAAGGCGGCCACGATCGCGCCGATCTCGGCCACGCTCAGCTCCGCGGGCACCGGGTGGTCGTCGGCGAAGGGCAGCGGGCTCGGCCCGACCGGCCGCCAGCCGCCCGCCTCCGGGCCGAGCGGCCGGCCGCCCCGCCACGGCTGGTCGGTGGACGCCTTGCGCCCCGCGTGCGCGAGCTGGACGCCGGGCACCGCGCCGTACTCGCGCAGGAAGGCGGCGATCCGGCCGAACGCCCGCTGCTGCTCCTCGTTCCACAGGCCGAGGTCGAAGGGGCTGATCCGGCCCTCCGGGACGACCGCGGTGGCCTCGGCGAAGATGAGCCCGGCGCCGCCGACGGCCCGGGAACCCAGGTGGGTCAGGTGCCAGTCGGTGGGCACCCCGGCCTGCGGCCCGGTGGGCGCCGCGCAGTACTGGCACATGGGTGACATCCACGCGCGGTTGGCGATGGTCAGGCCGCGCAGGGTCAGCGGTTCGAACAAAGCGCTCATCTGCAGCTCCTTGGCACCGCGGCCGGGGTGCCGCGGGGCGAGAGAGGTGGGGTGGACGGCCGCCCGGTCGGCCAGGCGGCTGCTAGTACGATACATTTCGTAGTACGATGATTGTCAAATAAGGACGCTCGCGGCCTGCGAGATCTCGTACAATCGACACCGAAGCCATCGGAGGAGCACCGTGCCGCCCGCGACGCCCACCCCGGCCCGCGTCCTCGCCCATCCCGGGCGGGAGGCGATCCGCCTGGAGACGGTGCTGCACGCCCTGGCCGACCCGATGCGCCTGTGCATCGTGCGCTTCCTGGCCGGCCGCGGCGACGCCGGCGCGACCTGCTCGGACATCGAGCTGGTGGTCAGCAAGTCGACGGGCACGCACCACTACCGGGTGCTGCGCGAGGCCGGCGTGATCAACCAGGTCTACCGCGGCACCGCGAAGATCAACACGCTGCGCCGCGCCGACCTCGACGCGCTCTTCCCCGGCCTGCTGGGCAGCGTGCTGGCCGCCGACGCCGCGCAGCTCGGCCGCGAGGGCTGAGCCCGCCGGCCGCCTGCGCGGCCGATGTCCGAATGTGATGAAGCTTTACTTGCCCCGCGCCCGGTTGGGCAATTATTTTCAGTCAATCATCCGACTGTGAAGGAATGATTGCGAAAGCCGCGGGTGGCCCCGCCGGCCCGGCTCTCCGCAACAGGAGCTGAGGGTATTTTGGAGATCAGCGCCGCCGCCTACGTCGCGCACATCCGGCGACTGGTGCCCGAGGTCGCCCAGGGGCAGGCCGAGGCGGTCGACCGGGCCGCCGGGCTGCTGGCCGGCCGCCTGCGCGACGGCGGGGTGATCCAGGCCTTCGGCTCGGGTCATTCCGAGGCCATCGCGATGGAGATCGCCGGACGGGCCGGCGGGCTGGTGCCCACCAACCGGCTGGCCCTGCGCGACCTGGTCCTCTACGGCGGCGAGCCGCCCGGCACCGTCCGCGCCGCCGAGCTGGAGCGCGACCCCTCGGTGGCCCGGCGGATCTACGACCTGGCCCCGGTCGACCCGCGGGACGCCTTCGTGATGATCTCCAGCTCCGGGGTCAACGGCTCGGTGGTGGAGCTGGCCACCATCGTCAAGGAACAGGGCCACCCGCTGGTGGCGCTGACCTCCGTCCGGCACAGCACCCAGATGACCTCCCGCCACCCCTCCGGCCGCAAGCTGCTCGACCTCGCCGACGTCGTGCTGGACAACGGCGCGCCGTACGGGGACGCCGTGCTCCCGCTGCCCGGCGGCGGCACCTTCGGCGCGGTCTCCACGATCACCTCCGCGCTGCTCGCGCAGATGATGATCGCCGAGGTGGTCCGGCTGCTGCTGGCGGCCGGCGAGGAACCGCCCATCTACCTCTCGTCGAACGTCGCCGGTGGCGACGAGCACAACCACGCCCTGGAGAGCCGGTATGCCGGACGCATCCGCCGCGGCGGCTGACCGGCCGGTCCCGCCCCCCGACGTCCTCGCCCCGGCGAGGGCCCGCCTTTCGCACCGCCCCGCCGCGACGCGCCACCGCGCGGCCCGGCAAACGGCCCAGCCCCCACGGAGGACCCATGGCTGACCACCCCCTGTCCCGGCGCGAGCTGCTGCGCAGCGCCGCCCTCGCCGGCCTGCTGCTGCCCGCCGCCGGTGCGCTGTCGGCCTGCGCCTCGCCGGCCGGCGGCGGTGGCGGTGCCGCATCGCCGGCCCCCACCGGGCCGAAGACGGCGGCCAACCCGCTCGGCATCGCCGAGGACCGGCCGTTCGAGGTGGTGATCTTCGACGGCGGGTACGGCGACGCCTACGCCCGCACGATCCACGAGCCGCTGTTCACCGGCAAGCACGGCAAGGTGCAGATCAAGCACACCGCCACCAAGGAGATCGCCAAGACGCTGCAGCCCCGGTTCGCCGGCGGCAACCCGCCGGAGTTCATCAACAACTCCGGCGACAACGCGATGGACTTCGGCGCGCTGGCGCAGGACGGGCAGCTGCAGGACCTCACCGAGCTGCTGGACGCGCCGAGCTGGGACGACCCGAACGTCAAGGTGCGCGACACCATCCTGCCCTCGGCCGTCGAGCTCGGCACCTACGACGGCAAGTACTGCGTGCTCGAGTACGCCAACACGGTGTGGGGCATCTGGTACTCCAAGAAGCTCTTCGACGACAACGGCTGGCAGGTGCCGAAGACGTGGGACGAGTTCACCGCGCTGTGCGAGAAGATCAAGAAGTCCGGTGAGTGCGCCCCGTTCACCTACGCGGGCAAGCACCCGTTCTACATCTACGAGACGATCCTCACCCTGGCCGCGAAGATCGGCGGGGTGGACGTGCTGAAGAACATCGACAACCTGCAGCCCGGGGCGTGGAAGGCCGGCGCGGTCGCCACCGCGGCCGGCGCCTTCGCCGAGATCGGCGCGAAGTACCTGATGGAGGGCACCGAAGGGCTGGACCACATCCAGACCCAGACCGCCCACAACAAGTACCAGGTGGCCATGCTGCCCTGCGGTTCGTGGCTGGAGAACGAGCAGAAGGACTCCACGCCCGAGGACTTCGGCTACGCCATGTTCCCGCTGCCGTCCTTCTCCGGGTCCGACGCGCTGCCCTACGGCACCGTGCACTCGCGGCCGGGCGAGGAGTACTTCGTCGCGGCCAAGTCGGCCAACCCGCGGGCCGGCATGGAGTACATGCGGGCCATGCTCTCCAAGGAGGGCGCCGGCAAGTTCAGCGAGCTGGTCAGCGCGCTCACCGTGGTCAAGGGCGCCGCCGAGGGGCGCACCCTCACCCCCGGCCTGGAGTCGGCCGCCGGCGCGCTGTCGCAGGCCGGGACCAACGTGACCTACTTCCGGTTCCGCCAGTGGTACAAGGAACTGCACGACGAGGTCGCCGCGGCCACCGGCCAGCTCATGGCCGGGCGGTTGAAGGTGGACGCCTGGGCCGACCGGATCCAGAAGAAGTCCGACGAGATCAAGGACGACTCCTCGGTCAAGAAGTTCACCCGCTGAGGGCGGCCCGCGGCCCGGTACCGGAGGGCGGGCCGCGGGCGTCCGGCGGGCCTGGCGGAATCACGACATGAAAGGCGGTGAGCCGCGGCGATGAGCGGCACCGCGCGACCGGCCGGACCGAACCGGGTCGCCTTCGCCCGGGCGCGGTTCATCGCCGGGTTCCTCGCGCTTCCGGTCCTGCTGTACCTGATCTACGTGATCTCGCCGTACGCCCAGGCGTTCCACATCGCCATGACGAACTGGCGGGGCGTCAGCGCCTCCCCGGCGTTCGTCGGTCTTGAGAACTTCCGGCGGCTGCTCGGCGACGGGGTGTTCTGGACGGCGGTCGGCCACAACGGCCTGCTGCTGCTCTTGCTGCCCGTGCTCACCATCGCCATCGCGCTGTTCTTCGCCTTCCTGCTGAACGCGGGCGGTTCCGGGGGCGGCGTCTCGGGCGTCGCCGGTTCCCGGTTCTACCGGGTGATCTTCTTCTTCCCGCAGGTGCTGGCGGTGGCCATCGTCGCGGTGCTGTTCCAGCAGGTGCTGCGGCCGGACCGCAGCGGCATGCTGAACGGCCCGCTCATCGCGCTCGGCCTGCGGCCGGTCGGCTTCCTGTCCGATCCGCGGCTGGCGTTCTGGTCGATCCTCGCCGTGCTGGTCTGGCAGGCGGTCGGCTTCTACGTCGTGCTCTTCTCGGCCGGCATGGCGTCGATCCCCCGCGAGATGTACGAGGCGGCGCAGATCGACGGGGCCGGGCGGGCGCAGATGTTCTTCCGGGTGACCCTTCCGCTGCTCTGGGACACCGTGCAGGTGGGCTGGATCTACCTCGGCATCGCGGCGCTGGACGTCTTCGCCATCGTGTGGGTGATGACGGCCGAGCACGGCGGGCCGGACCACTCCACGACGGTGATGGCCGCGGAGATCTACCGCAACGCCTTCCAGTACTTCAAGTTCGGCTACGCCTCGGCGATGGGCGTGGTGCTCTTCTTCTTCACGGTCGCCTTCGCGGTGGCCGCCCTGCGGCTGTCCCGCCGCGAGCGGATCGAGTTCTGACGGATGGGCGGGGCGATGGTCACCGAAACGGCGAACACCGGCGGCACCGGGCGGAGCGGGCGGACCCGGCTGAGCCGCAGCGCCGCCCGGCAGCGGCGCCGGGCACGCCTGGGCCCGCTGTCCGGCCTGTCCCACGTGGCGCTCGCGGTGTGGACCGTGCTGGTGGTGGTGCCCATCCTGTGGACGTTCCTGGCCTCGGTGAAGACCGAGGACGAGATCTTCGGCAGCGCCTGGTCGATGCCGGCCGCGCTGCGCTGGGACAACTGGGGCCGGGCCTGGGAGCAGGCGCACATCGGCCGCTACATGCTGAACAGCGTGATCGTGGTGGCGTTCGGCACGTTCGGCACCATGCTGCTCGGCTCGATGGCCGCCTACGTCCTGGCCCGCTACCGGTTCCGCGGCAACCGGGCGATCTACCTGCTGTTCGTCTCCGGGCTGGCCTTCCCGGTGTACCTGGCGCTCACGCCGCTGTTCTTCGTGGTGCAGAACATGGGGTCGGTCCCGCTGGTCGGGCCGCTGATCGGCCTGGACACCCGGGGCGGCCTGGTGCTGGTGTACATCGCCTACTCGCTGCCGTTCACCGTGTTCTTCCTGTCGGCGTTCTTCCGCACCCTGCCGGGAGCGGTCGCCGAGGCGGCGTTCGTGGACGGGGCGTCCCACTCGCGGGTCTTCTTCCAGATCATGCTGCCGATGGCGAGGCCGGGCATCGTGAGCATCACGATCTTCAACATCCTCGGCCAGTGGAACCAGTACCAGATCCCGCTGGTGCTGCTCAGCGGGCAGTCCAAGGACAAGTGGGTGCTCACCCAGGGCATCGCCGACATCTCCACGGCGGCCGGCTACGACGCCGACTGGGCCGCGCTGTTCGCCGCGCTCAGCATGGCCATCCTGCCCATGCTCGTCGTCTACACCGTCTTCCAGCGCCAGATCCAGGCCGGGCTGACCGCCGGGGCCCTCAAATGACCCGGCCGGACCGGTGCCCTCGCCTGGCGGCGGGCCGGCGGTCGGCCGCCTCCCGCCGGTTCGGCTCCTGGCCTGACCGGCCGGCCTCCGCACCGGCCCGATCGGGCGAGTCCGGCGCCGGGCCCACCCGCGGCGCCGGGATCCTACCCGGCGTGCGCCCGCCAGTCCCGCCGCATCACCGCCCGGGACCGGCGCTCGTCGGGGTCGGTGCCACCCCAGATGCCGTGCTCCTCATGAGCCCGCAGCGCGTAGTCCAGGCAGGCGCCGCGGACCGGGCAGCGCCGGCACACCGATTTGGCACGTTCGTGCTGGGCGTGGCCCGGTCCTTTGGCGGAGATGGGAAAGAAGAGCTCTGGATCCTCGCTCCGGCATGCGGCGCGGCGCAGCCACGAGACATCGGGCAAGAGTATGTCGCGGACGGTCATGACGATCCCGGAAATTGTGAATTCGCAACGGTGGTCAGTGCGGCTCAACCGTCACTCGGATGCCCGCTCAGCTGGACTTAACACAGGTTTTGGGGATGAATCACCGAGATGATGTCCATCCCTCGGCCGGCTCCCGCCCCTCCCGTCCCGGCCGGTGCGAGCGGCGCGATCCGGCGGGCGGGTCAGGGCCGGCCGATCACCGGGAGCGCCGAACGCCGCGACGGCGAAGGACCGGTTCCGGACGCCCCGCCCGGCGCCCGGTGGTGGTCCCCGGGCCGGGCCCCGGTCACGACAGGGCGCGGGCGATCAGGTCGGCGACGAGGTCGGCGTCGATGTGCTGGCCGGTGAGCTGGCAGAGGCTCTCCTGGTAGAGCAGGACGGCGGCGAAGGTGGCCGCCGCGGCCTCCAGGCGGGCCGCGTCGCCGCGGCTGCCCGGCAGGGTCAGTTCCAGGGCGAACCCGGCCCGGCGCACGATCTCGGCGTTCAGGTGGCGGATCCGCTCCCGGACCGAGCCGTGCGTGTCGGCCTCGCGGAACAGGATGCGGCGCATCGCCGGGGACGCCCGCAGCGGCACCCGGCGGGCCAGCCGCGACAGGGTGCCGGCCGGATCGCCGGGCACCGCCTCCACCTGGCCCTCACCGAGCTCCTCGATGCCGACCCGCTCGTGGACCAGGGTGACCAGCACGTCGATCTTGCGGGGAAAGTAATGGAACACCAGTCCTTTGGGAACGTCCGCGCGCTTGGCGATCTCGGCGGTCGCCGTCGCGTCGTAGCCGCCGCCGGCGAACAGCTCCTCGGCGGCGTCCAGGATCCGGGTGCGCGCGTCGGCCGCGCCGGCACCGCCGGTGCGCCCGCCGGTCCCGGACCGCCGCCGGGCGGCCCGGGACCAGGCGGGTACGATCACGCGCTCGCCGGCACCCGGCTGCGGGTCTGCAGGGCCGTCCACAGCCCGACGATAACCGTCACGGCGCCGGCGATCCATGCGGTGAGCGCCGCGGCGCCCGAGCCGTCGAATCCGAAGGCCCAGGGCGACAGGAACAGCAGGGCGCCGAACGCCGCGGTGACCCAGGAGGACGCGCCGCCCGCCCCGAGCAGGGACCACAGGGCGGAGACGAGCAGCAGCGCGCCGAGCACCAGCAGCGGCTGGACGGCGGCCGCGGTGCCGGTCGCCCAGACGAACGGTGCGAGCACGGCGGCCAGGCCGGCCAGGAACGCGACGACGTCGGCCCATGATCTGGTGAGGTCCATCGAAGCCTCCGAAGGAGAGGTGTCCAGGCCTCGACCATCGTGCTGATTGACCGCCCGGTCAACACTCCGGACCGTTATGGAATGCTCACCTTGTGCGACGGCGAGCATGCTCGAAGGTCAGTCCAGCCGGCCGATCCCGCAGATGAAGTAGTTGCCGACGGTCCGCAGCACGGGGTGGACCGCCTCGTCCTCGTCCGGGCGCCACTGGTGCAGGTTGACCAGGCCGGGATCGAGCAGCCGCAGGCCGGCGAAGTAGGGCGCGATCTCGTCGGACATCCGGGCCACGAACCGCGCCGAGGCGTCCCGGTAGACGCCCTCCACGCCCGGGGCCGCCTGCGGCCGCTGGTCCACCGCGACGTGCGAGATGGCGATGTGGCTGCCCGGGGCGAGCCCGGCCCGGATCCTGGCCAGGATGCCGGCCGGGTCGTCCTCGTCCGGGATGAAGTGCAGGATGGCCAGGAGCAGCACGGCGACCGGCCGGTCGAAGTCCAGATGCGCGCGGACGGCGGGGTCGGCGAGGATCTCCTCCGGACGCCGCAGGTCGCCGTCGGCCACGACCACGTCGGGACTGTCCTGCAGCAGCGCCCTGGCGTGCGCGAGCACCTGGGGATCGTTGTCGACGTAGACGGTGCGCGCGCCGGGCGCGTACCGCTCGACCAGCTGGTGCACGTTGGCCTGGGTCGGCAGTCCGGCGCCGATGTCGAGGAACTGCCGGATGCCCAGCTCGGCGAGATGACGCACCGCGCGGGCCAGGAAGCGGCGGTTCTCCCGGATGCCGATGGGGATCTCCGGGACGAACCGCAGCACCTGCTCGGCCGCCGCCCGGTCGGCCGGGAGGTTGTCCTTGCCGCCCAGGAAGTAGTCGTACATCCGGGCGGCGTTCGGCACGGCCGGATCGAAGCCGCCGAGCACGGCCGGATTCATCGCGGCCCTCCGGGACTGGACATCACACCATGATCATAGCGGTGATCGCCTCATGAGTGTCTTTATCCGGACAACGCTGCCGGGCGGGGCCGGCGAAATGCCATGATCCCTCCATGCCCGCTCCCTCGATGCCCGCTCCCTCGATGCCCGCTCCCTCCCCCCGCCGGGTGCTCGGCGCGCGCCTCGCCGACGGCGTCACCCGGCGCAACATGTGGGCCCTGCTGTCGCTGGCGACGGCCGGCACGGCGGTGATCTCCTTCCTGCCGTCCGCCCAGCCGCACATCCTGTCCACCGTGCTCGGCGTTCCGGAAGGCGCCCAGGGGCGGATCGTCGGCCTGCTGGGCTTCGCCGCCGAACTGGCGATGATCCTCAGCCTGGCCTGGTACGGGGCGATGGCCGACCGGTTCGGGCGCCGCCTGGTGGTGATCACCGGCCTGCTGCTGTGCGCGCTCGGCACCGCGCTGTTCCCCTTCGCCGGCGGCACCGCGGCGCTGGTCGGGCTGCGCGTGGTCTTCGGGCTCGGGGTGGCCGCACTCAACGCGATGATGTCGACGATCGCGATCGACTACGTGCGCAGCCGCTCCCGCGGGGCGTCCTACGGGCTGATCGGCGTGTTCGGCGGCCTCGGCGCGCTGGTCGCGGTGCTCGTGCTGGTACGGCTGCCGCGCACCATGGAAGGGCTCGGCCTGGCGCCGGTCACCGCGACGCGGGTCTCCTTCCTCATCATCGCGGGCGGCCTGCTGCTCGTGGCGGCCGCGCTGTGGCCGTCCCTGTCGCGGACGGCGGGCACCGGGGCCGCCGCCCCGCACGCCTCGCTGCCCCGGCTGGCGCGCGAGGGCCTGGTGCTGGCGCGCGACCCGGGCGTCGCGCTGTCCTATGCCGCCTCCTTCGTGGCCCGCGCCGACCTCGCCGTCGTCGTCGGGTTCCTGACCCTGTGGATCACCGACCAGGCGACGGCGCGCGGGATGTCCGGGGCCGAGGCGCTGGCCAGGGCCGGGGCGATCGTGGGCGTCTCGCAGACCGTCGCGCTGCTGTGCGCGCCGCTGTTCGGCCGGCTCGGCGACCGGATGCGCCGGCAGGACCTGGTGGTGGTGGCCCAGGCGGTGGCCGCCGCCGCGTACCTGTCCACCCTGCTGATCTCCGATCCGCTCGGCGCCGGCATGATGGTCGTCGCCGTGCTGATCGGCGTGGGGGAGATCGCCGGCATCACCACCGCCGGACCGCTGCTCGCCCAGCAGGTGCCCGCCGGCGTCCGCGGCTCGGCCTTCGGCGTGCACACGCTGTGCGGAGCCGCCGGCATCATGATCATTTCAGCGCTGGGCGGCATCCTGTACGACGCGTGGCGCCCGGCGGGGCCGTTCGTGCTGTCCGGCGCCGCGGGCCTGCTGGTCGCGCTCTTCGGCCTGGCCGTGCGGCGGCGGATCGCCGCCGACCGCCGCGCCGACCTCGATCAGGAGGCGGCGGCCGGCGCGTCCGGCCGGCCCGGGTGAGCCCGGCCGGTGCCGCCGGGCCGCGCGGGCGCCGCTCCTGGCCGGGTCAGGGCCACCAGGCGAGCCCGAGCAGGAACGAGCGGCCGGAGCCGCCCTCCTGCCCCTCCCCCGGCGGGTCGCCAGGGCCGTCCGGGCCGTCGGAACCGTCCGGGCCGTCCCGATCGCCGCGATCCTCATCGGCGTCCGGGGCGCCCGGGGCGTCCGCCGGCGGACCGGCCGGGCCGGCGCCGGCGGGGTCGTCCACCGGCCGCGGGTGGCCGGCGGGGCCGGCCCCCGGCGTGCTCGCCCGGCCGGTGTCCGGCCACCGTTCGCCGTCGGGTTCCCCGTCGGGGCCCCGTCGCCGCGCGCGGTCCTCGCCCGCCCGGGCGGTGTGCCCCGGCGGGCCCGGGCGGTCGCGCGGCTCGACCGCCCGGGAGTCGGTGCCGGCGGGCCGGTCGGCCGGCCGGGGGTGCTGGTCGTCATCCATGGCCATCGTGACCTTCGGTCGCGGTGTCGTGCACGGGGGCGCCGGGGCGCTCCCCGCGAGGGCGGCCGGTGGGCGGCGCGCCCGGTGCGGTCGCGGCTGTCGCGGGCGTCCGGCCGGTCAGCCGAACAGCCCGTCGAGCCAGGCCAGCCAGGCTCGTTCCGCCTCGGCCGGCTCTCCCTGTTCGGTGAAGATGTGGTGGGTCACCACGACGGTGTCCAGCGGACCCTCGGCGAAGCGGTAGAGCGCCTCACCGGTGCGCACGCCGAGCAGGCCGGGGGCCACCTGGTCGGCCACCCCCTCGATCGGGCCCGGCCCGTCGGGGGTGAGCCGGACCCGGTCACCCTGCACCACGGGGCCGGTGAGCCCGAGCCCGCGCCGAAGCGTCTCGCCGACCGGCTCGTGGCGGCCGGGTCGTGGCCGCACCGGGTAGACCACCAGCGCGAACCGACCGGGGAAGTGGGTCAGGTACTGGTCCAGCGTGTGCAGGTACATGTCCCAGCCTCTGTTCAACGCCTCGTACTCCGTTCTCCAGTCACCGCCGAGAACGCCGCTCTGCACCAGGCGGAGCATGTTCCCGCCCTCGCCGTGCTCCTCCACCAGGAAGTCGAAGCCGGAACCGGCCCGAGCGCCGTCGTCGGCGCCCCGGTAGGCCAGCCGGTCGCCCGTTCGCCAGGTCGCCACCACGGTGTCCGCCGGCAGCACTCCGAAGAACCGGCGCGCCCGGCCCGCCGCGCCCGAGAGGGCGTCGTCCGGGCCTGGGAGCCAGGCGTCCAGGGCGGTGCCGGCCGCGATGGCCTCCCACGCCTGCTCCAGAGCGCCCCGCAGCTCGAACTGCCGGCGCGACTCGAACGGCTGGGTCATCTCAGCGCCCCTCGGCCTCGGAGCCGTGCGCCTCGCCCGCCAGATGCATGGCCACCGCGGCCACGTCCTCGTAAACCATCACCTCGAACATGGCTCCACGGTCTCACCGACAATGGAAGTTGTCAAGACTATGGAACTTGTCGGATTGCGCCCGGTTCGCCGCCGCCGCACGGGCACCCGGCCGGGGCGGCGCCCGCCGCGGTGTCGCCGAAGTGCCCTTCAGGCGGTGAGGCCGAGGTGCCGGACGGCGATGCGGGGGTAGGGGACGGTGATGTTCATCCTGTTCGGCCTGCGCACCCTCGTCCATCGGCTCGGCGCGGTCACCGCCACCTGCCGGAACTGCGGCAACACCGCCGCCCAGATGGTGACCAGGAACGTCACCAAGTTCAGCCTGTTCTTCGTCCCGCTGTTCCCGGTCCGCACCCGGTACGCGGCACAGTGCACCTACTGCGGGGCCGCCTACGGGATCTCGCGCGAGGAGGCCGAGCGCCTGCCGCTGCGCTGACGCGCGCCGCCGGGGTTGCGACCGGCGACGGCGGGGATGACGAGATCATGACGAGCGAGGCGGCGGATCCGGCCGCGATGCTGGCCGTGGCGCTGGCGGAGGCGAGGAAGGGGTTCGCCGAGGGCGGGGTGCCCGTGGGGGCCGCGCTCTTCGGGCCGGACGGCGGGCTGCTCGGCCGGGGCCGCAACCGCCGCGTCCAGGACGGTGACCCCTCGCTGCACGCCGAGACCGCCGCCTTCCGGGCGGCCGGCCGGCGGCCGGGCTACCGGGGCACCACCATGGTCACGACGCTGTCCCCGTGCTGGTACTGCGGCGGCCTGATCCGGCAGTTCGGGATCCCGCGGGTGATCGTCGGCGAGAGCCGCACGTTCACCGGATGCCACGCCTGGCTGGCCCGGCACGGCGTCGAGGTGCTGGTGCTGGACTCCGCCGAGTGCGCCGACCTCATGCGGGCCTTCGTCGCCGCCCGCCCGGACCTGTGGCACGAGGACATCGGCCAGGACGCCTGACCGCGGCGCCCCGATCCCGCCGGCGAAGCTCCTGGCCGACCGGCGCCCTACCTGGTCCACAGGCCTTCCTGGACCGCGCCCACCAGGCTCATCAGCTCGGGGGTCACCCGCTCCGGATACCAGGTGACCCCGTAGGTCAGTCGCAGGTCGCCGGCGTCCAGCGGGACGAACGCGACGTCCGTCCGGCGCACCGAGGCGACCACCGGCCCCGGGACCGGCAGCACGCCCGACCCGGCCGCGACCAGGTCGAGCGCGGCGGCGAAGTCGTCGAGCTCCGGGCCCGGCACCCGGCGGGGCCCGCCCGGCAGCAGCGCGTCCAGGCGCGCCCACATGCCGCCGGGCGGACGCTCGCCCGGCATGATGACCGCGTACCGCGCCAGCCGGTCCGGCCGCACCCGGGGCGCGCCGGCCAGCGGGTCGCCGGACGGCACCGCCAGGTGGCCGACCGTCAGGTGGAAACGCGCCCCAGTGGTCGGACCGATCGGGAACGGGGCGGGGAGGATGGCCACGGCGACCTCACCGGCGGCGAGCGCGGCCACCGCCGCGCGCCGCCCGGCCGCCATCAGCTCGACGTCGATCGCCGGCGTGCGCCTGGCCAGCCGGCGGGCGGCCTGGGCCGCCAGCGCGCCCACCGGCGGAGCATAAGCGAGACGAATGACCGGCCGGGGCGGCCTGGCCAGCCGGGCCGCCTCGGCCGAAAGGTCGCCGGCCGCCCGGAGCAGGGCCTCGGCGTACGGGACCAGCGTGCGCCCGGCCGGGGTCGGCCGGACCTCGCGGCTGGTCCGCTCGAACAGGCGGACGCCGAAGGACCGCTCCAGCCGGGCGACGGCCTGGCTGACCGCCGGCTGGGACATGCCGAGATCGGTGGCCGCGCCCGAGAAGCTCAGCCGCCGGGCGACGGTCACCAGGCAGGCGACGTCGCGCAGTGACGGGGGCGGCGGTACGGGCGGCACAGGGCAAGTATGGCCGCCGGCTGCACCGTCCATTGATAAGGCCGGTGAATAGATCGTCGAGAGTGGCCGGGAAAGGGGGCACGATGCGGGGCGTTCGCCACCTGACCGAGGAGACCGGATGACCGCCGAACGCACCCCGCCCGCCGCCACGATCCTGGGATACCCGCGGATCGGGCCGCGCCGGGAGCTGAAGCACGCGCTGGAGGCGTACTGGGCCGGGCGGGCCACCGCCGACGATCTGCACCGCACCGGGCGGCGGCTCCGCGAGCAGACGTGGCGGCGGCTGGCGGCGCTCGGCCTCGCCACCCCGCCGTCCAACACCTTCTCCCTGTACGACCACGTGCTGGACACCGCGGCGCTGCTGGACGCGGTGCCCGACCGGTTCCGCGGCGGGACGGCGCTGGACACCTACTTCGCGATGGCCCGCGGCACCGGCACGGTGCCGCCGCTGCGGATGACCAAGTGGTTCGACACCAACTACCACTACATCGTCCCGGAGATCGGCCCGGACACCGCGTTCCGCCTGGCCGGCGACAAGCCGCTCGCCGAGGTGCGCGAGGCCCGGCGGATCGGCGTGGCGACCCGGCCGGTACTTCTCGGCCCGGTGACCTTCCTGCTGCTCGCGCAGGCCGCGCCCGGCGCCCCGGCGGGGTTCGCCCCGCTGGACCGGCTCGGCGACGTGGTCGCCGTCTACCGGGAACTGCTGGCCGCCCTGGCCGCCGAGGGGGCCGGCCAGGTCCAGCTGGACGAGCCCGCGCTGGTGACCGACCTGACGCCGGCCGCGCTCACCGCGGTCGAGACCTGCTACTCGCGCCTCGGCCGGTCGCCGTCCCGTCCCGAGCTGCTGGTGGCCACCTACTTCGGCCATCCCGGCGCGGCGCTGCCGGTGCTGGCCGGCACGCCGGTGGAGGCCATCGGCCTGGACCTGGTCCGCGGCGCGCAGACCCTCGCCGACCCGGCCGCGCTCGCCGCGCTGGCCGGCAAGACCGTGGTGGCCGGCGTGGTGTCCGGCCGCGACGTCTGGCGCACCGACCGCGACCGTGCCCTGGCGGCGCTGCGCACCGTGCGCGAGCACGCCGCCCAGGTGGTGGTCGGCACCTCCTGCCCGCTGCTGCACGTCCCCTACGACGCCGAGGCGGAGACCGGCCTGGATCCGGCGCTGCGCCGGCGCCTGGCCTTCGCCGAGCAGAAGGTCGCCGAGGTGGTGGAGCTTGCCGGACTACCGGCCCGGAGCGCCCCCGGCACGCCCCTGCCCGCCGCGCCGCCGCCGGCCGCGCCCGCCACGTTGCCCGAGCCCGGCAGCCGCGCCCCCTACCAGGTGCGGGCCGCGGCGCAGGCGGCGCACCTGCGGCTGCCGGACCTGCCGACCACTACCATCGGGTCGTTCCCGCAGACCGGTGACCTGCGGGCCGCCCGCGCGGCGCTCGCCGCCGGGAGGCTGACCGCGGCGGAGTACGAGGAGCGGGTACGCGCCAAAATCGAGCACGTGGTGCGGCTGCAGGAGCGGCTGGGCCTGGACGTGCTCGTGCACGGGGAGCCGGAGCGCAACGACATGGTGCAGTACTTCGCCGAGCATCTGGACGGCTTCGCGGTGACCCGGCACGGGTGGGTCCAGTCCTATGGAAGCCGCTGCACCCGGCCCCCGATCATCCACGGGGACGTGCGGCGGCCGGCGCCGATCACCGTCCGCTGGGCGCGCCACGCGCGGTCGCTGACCGAGCGGCCGGTCAAGGGCATGCTGACCGGGCCGGTGACCATCGTGGCCTGGTCGTTCCCCCGGCCCGACCTGCCGCTCGCCCAGGTGGTGTTCCAGGTGGCCGAGGCGGTGCGCGCGGAGGTGGCCGACCTGGAGGCCGCCGGCGTCTCGGTGATCCAGGTGGACGAGCCGGCGCTGCGCGAGCTGCTGCCGCTGCGCCGGGCCGGCCAGGACGAGTACCTGGCCTGGGCGGTGGCGGCGTACCGGCGGGCGACGTCGGGGGCGGCCGACCGCACCCAGATCCACACGCACCTGTGCTACTCCGACGCCGAGCAGATCCTGGCCGCGGTGGACGCGCTGGACGCCGACGTCACCAGCGTCGAGTCGGCCCGGTCGGACGGCCGGATCCTCGCCGGGCCGGCGGTGCGCGGCTTCGCGCGCGGGCTCGGCCCGGGCGTGTACGACATCCACTCGCCCCGGGTGCCCACCGGCGCGGAGATCGAGAAGTCGCTGCGGGCCGCGCTCGACGCGCTGCCCGCCGCCCGGGTGTGGGTCAACCCCGACTGCGGGTTGAAGACCCGGGCCTACGCCGAGGTGGAGGCGGCGCTCACCACGATGGTCGCCGTCGCCCGCCGGCTGCGCGCCGAGGCGGCGCCCGATCCCGGTCAGGCGGCCGAGGCGCCGGCGGCCAGCGAGAAGTAGGCCTCCTCCTCCTGGTCGAAGTGCAACGTCAGCACGGCGTGCAGCCCGTAGAGGCAGGCGCGCAGGTCGGCGAGCCGCTCGGGACCGGGACCGTCCAGGCCGGCCAGCTCCAGATGGCGGCCCAGCCGCCGGACCAGCCGGTCGATCTCGGCGTGCGTCCTGCTCATGGTGACGGTGGTCTCCGGCCCGCCGAGGACCCGGCTCATGGCCGGGTAGAGGCGGTCCTCCTCGGCGTGCTCGTGCGGCAGCAGCTCGCGGGTGAGGAACTCGTGGACGCGGCGCAGGTCCTCGCGCGCCGCGGCCGGCTCGTCGGCCGCCAGCCGGTCCGCGCACTCGCGGATCAGTTCCAGCGAGGGGCGCAGTCCGGCGTGCTCCAGCTGGAAGCGGCGCAGCAGCTCCTCGGTGGCGGCGTCCACCCGCGTGCGCGTGCCGCGGGCCGGCCGCAGCGCGCGCAGCGCGTTGAAGATCACCGCCACGTCGATGCCCTCCTGGAGCACCGCGCCGGCCGCGGGCGGCAGCAGCCCGGCCGCGGCCACGACCATCGCCGCCAGCGACAGGCCGATGCCGACGCCCGCGCTCTGCACCGCGATCCGCCGGGTGCGGCGGGCGATGTCCAGCGCGTCGGCGAGCCGGTCCAGCCGGTCGGCGGTGATCACCACGTCGGCGGCCCGGGTGGAGGCGGCCGAGCCGCGGGCGCCCATGGCGACGCCGACATCGGCCGCCGCCAGCGCCGGGGCGTCGTTGACGCCGTCGCCCACCATCACGGTCGTCGCCCCGGCGACCTCCTCGCGCACGGCCGCGACCTTGCCGGCCGGGCCGTGGCCGGCCAGGACCCGGTCCACGCCGAGGACCGCGGCCACGCTCTCGGCGACCTCCGCGCGGTCACCGGTGAGCATGACCAGCCGGTCGACGCCCGCCGCGCGCAGCCGGCGCAGCGTGCGGGGGGCGTCGGCCCGCACCGCGTCCCGCAACAGGATCACCCCGGCGGGCCGGCCGGCCAGATTGACCCACACCGTCATGGCGCCGTCCAGCGCGGCCCGCGCCCGCACCGCGGCCTCCCAGCGGGACGACCGGGGCCCGGCCGCCTTGCCGACCAGGACCGGGCGCCCGCCGATCCGGGCCGCCATGCCCTGGCCGGGCTCCTCCCGGGGGTCGTCCGGCACCGGCAGCGCGAGCCCCCGCGCCCGGGCGGCCCGCACGATCGCGGTCGCCAGGACGTGCGAGGAGACCTGGTCGACGGCGGCGGCCAGGCGCAGCACCTCGGCGGCGTCCCCGCCGGGCGCGGCAACCACGTCCGCCACCTGGGGGCGGCCGGCGGTCAGCGTGCCGGTCTTGTCCAGTATCAGGGTGCGGGCCCGGCCGAGCGTCTCCAGCGCCCCGCCGCCCTTCACCACCACGCCGTGCCGGGCGGCGCGCGACAGGCCGGAGGCGATCGCGGCGGGCGCGGCGAGCAGCAGCGGGCAGGGAGTGGCCACGACCAGCACGGCGACCGCGCGCACCGGATCGCCGGAGGCCAGCCAGGCGGCGCCGGCCACCAGCAGGGTGGCGGGCACGAACCAGGCGGCCGCCCGGTCGGCCAGCCGCACCACCGGGGCGGTGCCCGCCTCGGTCTCCCGGGCCAGCCGGACGACGCCGGCGTAGGTGCTGTCGGCGGCGGTCACCGTGGCGCGCAGGTCGAACGGCGAGCCGGCGTTGACCACGCCGCTGGGGACGGCGTCCCCCTCGTCGCGCTCGACCGGCAGGGACTCGCCGGTGAGCGCGGACTCGTCCAGCAGCGCGGTCCCGCGCACGACGACGCCGTCGACCGGCACCGTCTCGCCGGCCGGCACCAGCAGCAGATCACCGCGGGCGATCTCCGTCACCCCGATCGGCTGCGGCACCCCGCCGATGTAGCGCCGGGCCGTGCGCGGCACCCGTTCGTACAGCGCGGCCAGGTCCCGGCGGGCGCGCCGCAGGGCACGCTCCTCCAGGGTGCGGCCGCCGGCCAGCATGACGGCGATCATCGCGCCGGCCAGGTACTCGTGCACGGCGAGCGCCCCGGCCAGGGCGAGTGCCGCGATGGCGTCCACGCCGAACCGCCGGGCGCGCAGCGCGGTGGCCACCCACCACACCGCGGGCACCAGGGCGAGCACCGTCGCGGCGGCGAAGACCAGGTCCCCGGCACGCCCGGCCCCGGCCAGGTGCAGGATCCCGCCGGCGAGCAGCGCCCCGGCGGTCCCCGCCGGGAGCAGTAGCCGTCCCTTGCCTTCCACGTGTGCAGGGTCTCCCGCCGGGCCGCGGGCGGCCAGGGCGGATGTGCCCGGGGATCGGGGCCGAAAGGCCCGTGGCCGGGGTCGGGGGTGTCACCGAGGACAGCGCCGGCGGCGCAGGTCGGCCGGGCGGGACGCCGGGCACCGCGCCGTCGCGGGGTTCCCGCCGCTTACGAGTGCCCTGAGGCCGGGTGCCGGCCGGCCGGCACCCGGCGCATCCGGAGCGGGCCTCCGCCGCGAAGGGAGGAGCGGACGGATCATCCGCCGGCGGGCCGGACATCGGCCCACCGGCCCGGTGATCCGGCCGCGGACGCGGGACGGCCTGCGAGGAGGCGGCGTGGCGGAGCGATCGGCCGGGACGGCACGGGAGATGAACGCGGAGATGACGGCGCGGCTGCTCGCCGGGCCGCCGCAGCCACTGGAGGAGGGCGGCCTGGCACTACGCGTCCTGCACGTGCCCGGCCGGCGGAGCGGCCGGCCGCAGCGCACCCCGCTCGGCGTGACCCGGCTGGACGGCCACGACTACCTGGTGTCCCCCGAGCCGGGACGCGACTGGGTGCGCAACGTCGAGGCGGCCGGCGGCTGCGAGCTGCTCGCCGGCGGCACCCGGGACGCGCGCCGGGCGGTGCGCGCGTCCGGCGCCGAGGCGGCGCGGGCCGTCGCGCGGTACCTGGCCAATACCCGGGCGCCCTGGGTGCTGTCCCGGTTCCCGGTGCCGGCGGGCGCCACGCCCGAGGAGGTCGAGCCGCACCTGGCCGCGCTCGCGGTCTTCCGCCTAGAGCCCGGCAGCGGGGGCGGCCGGTGACCGCCGGCGCGGGGCGGGTGGTCGTGGTGGGCGGCGGGCCGGGCGGGCTCGTGCTGGCCTACCTGCTCGCCCGGGCCGCCGTCCCGGTGACGCTGCTGGAGGCTCGCGCCGACTTCGACCGCGACTTCCGCGGCGACTCCCTGCATCCCTACACCCTGGAGCTGCTCGACCGGCTGGGGCTGGCCGAGGATCTGCTGCGGCTGCCGCACCACCCGGCCCGCTGGTTCCGTTTCCACACCCCGACCGGCACGGTGACCACCACCGACTACGGCCGGCTGCGCACCCGGTACAACTTCGTGGCGCTGATGCCCCAGGCGCGCTTCCTGGACTTCCTGGCCGGCCGGGCCCGGGAACTGCCGGGGTTCGAGCTGCGGATGGGCGCCCGGGTCACCGGCCTGATCCAGGACGGCGGCGCGGTGCACGGCGTGCGCTACCGCGATCGGGACGGCGAGCACGAGATGGCGGCCCGGCTGGTCGTCGCGGTCGACGGGCGGTTCTCCAAGGTGCGCCGCCTGGCGGACCTGCCGGTCCGGTCGCTCGGCGCGACGACCGACCTGCTGTGGTTCCGGCTGCCGCGCCGGGAGGGCGACCCGCCGGACGCCGACGTCGATCTGTATTTCGGCCGCGACCACTACGTGGGGCTGCTCGGCGGCGTCGACTCCTGGCAGGTGGGATACAGCCTGCCCAAGGGCGGGTTCCCGGCGGCCCGCGAGGCGGGGGTGACGCCGATCCGCCGGTTCGTGGCCGAGCATGTGCCCTGGCTGGCCGACCGGGTGCACCTGCTGGACGACTTCGGGAAGATCACCCTGCTGTCGGTGGACATCTCGCTGGCCGGCCGCTGGTACCGCCCCGGGCTGCTGATGATCGGTGACGCCGCCCACGTGATCTCCCCGGTCGGCGGGAACGGGATCCTGATGGCGGTGCAGGACGCGGTGGCGGCGGCCAACGTGCTGGTGCCCGCGCTGCGCGGGGACGGGCCGGTGCCGGTGGCGGCGCTCGCGGCCGTGCAGGCGGCCCGTGAACCGGCGATCCGCGCGGTGCAGCGCCAGCAGGTGCGGGTGGAGCGCCGCGCCGCCCGGGCCCGGGCCACCGGCCGGCCGCTGCTGCCGGTGCGGCTGCTGCGGGCGGTCACCGCGATTCCCGGCGTGCGGGCCCGGGCGGCCCGGTCCAACGCCTACGGACCGCGGCCGCCGCGGCTGGACATGGCGCTCCTGGCCGCCCGGTAACGTCAGGGGTCGCCGAGGACCGAGCGGATGCCGCCGATCAGGTGGGCGCGGAACGCGGGGTCGTCGTAGGTCCCGGCGGCGTGCCCGAGCGCGGTGTACCAGGTGCGGGCGCCCGCGTGCCTGCCGGACCAGGCGATCGGGTGGTCGCCGCCCATCGACAGCTCCCCGGGGTCGTAGGTGCTCTCGTCCAGGGTGAGCTGCACGCGGACCCGCGGGCGGGGGTCGGTCCGGAAGGTGTACCACTCGTCGGTGTGGTGCCACTCGGCGGGCAGGTGCCCGGTGGCGGGGGTGCCGGCGTCGGCCACCCGTAGCACCGCCGGGTGGACGCCGGGCGGGTGGGCGAGGAAGCGGGCGCCGACCAGGCCCTCGTAGAAGTCCCAGTCCGGCTCGGCGGTGGCGGCGGCGTGTACGCCGGCGAAGCCGCCGCCGCGCCGGGTGAACCGCTCGTAGGCCGCCCGGCCCTCGGCGTCCAGCACGGTGCCCGACGCCTGCAGCCACACCACCGCCGCGTACCCGGCCAGCCGGTCGTCGCGGAAGTGCCCGGGGTCCTCGGTGTGCTCGGTGGCCAGGCCGGCGGCCCGGCACAGCTCGCGCACGGCGGCCACCGCGGCCGGGATGGAGTCGTGGCGGTATCCGGTGGTGCGGGTGAACAACAGCAGCCTCGGCGGCATCCGCCCTCCCTCGCGCCCGCGGGACCCTCGCCGCCCGGGCGCGGCCGCCGGTCCGCCAGGTGGGCTCCACCTTGTCACAGCGGGCACCGGACGGCGAGCGCGGCGTCCGATGGGACCTTCGCTCCGGCGGCGACGGGACCGAAGCCCCTGGGCCGGGCGGCCACCGGGTGGTGAAGGTGGACTTCAGGGCCGCTCTGCACCGGAGGGGATCAGATGTCCGATCGGCATCCGGGAGACCGGACGGGGCGGGCCACCACCGGCGCACCGTCCCGGACCGCGGAGCGGGACGCCGCCCCGGCGGCGCCCGCCCGTTCAGTCTCCGGTGTGCCGGCGCGGCGCGCCGGGGCCCGGCACCGCCGGCTCCCGGGCGGCCCGCCGCAGCAGCTCGACGACCTCCTCGTCGGTGGTCTGCCGGAAGTCGGCGTACCAGGCGCCGATGGCGTGCAGGAAGGGCGGCGTCTCCAGGCAGACCACCTCGTCGGCGACCTCCCGCATCGCGGCGATCACGTCCGGCGCGCCCACCGGGACCGCGAGCACCACCCGGGACGCGCCGCGCGCCCGGGCGACCCGGCACGCGGCCCGCGCGGTGCCGCCGGTGGCGATGCCGTCGTCCACGACGATCACCGTGCGGCCGGCCGGGTCGACCGGCGGCCGGCCCTCGCGGAACCGGCGGGCCCGCCGGGTGACCTCCGCCCGCTCGCGGCGTTCCACCTCGGCGATCTCCTCCGGGTTCAGGCCGGCCACCCGGACGATGTCGGGGGTGACGACCCGCACCCCGCCCTCGCCGACCGCGCCGAAGCCGAGCTCGGGCTGGTACGGCACGCCGAGCTTGCGCACCACGATCACGTCCATCGGCGCGTGCAGCGCCCGGGCGACCTCGGCCGCGACCGGCACCCCGCCCCGGGGCAGCCCGAGGACGATCGCACCGGCTGTTCCGGGGATCTCGCGCAGCCGTCCGGCCAGCCGCACGCCCGCGTCATGACGGTCGGTGAACATCGGACCCTCCCCTCCGGCGCCCCGGCTCGCCCGCCGGGACCTCCCGCGGCGACGTCCCCATGTCCAACGTGGAACGGGGCGGCGGGCGACCGGTAGGGCAGAAGGTCCCTTACCCGAGGAGGCGGACATGGCCGGCGGACTGCTCACCGACCTGTACGAACTCGGCATGGCGGCGGCGTACCTGCGGGCCGGCATGACGGGGCGGGCGACGTTCAGCCTGTTCGTCCGCCGACTGCCGCCGGATCGCGGGTTCCTGGTGGCGGCCGGGCTCGCCGACTGCCTGGACTTCCTGGAGGGGTTCTCGTTCGCGCCCGGCGAGCTGGACTACCTGCGCGGCACCCGGCGGTTCGCCCCCGAGGCGCTGGAGGCGTTCGCCCGCCTGCGGTTCACCGGGGACGTGTGGGCGGTGCCGGAGGGGACGGTGGTGTTCGCCGGCGAGCCGCTGCTGGAGGTGACCGCGCCGATCGCCGAGGCACAGCTGGTGGAGACCGTGCTGCTCAACCACGTGACCTTCCAGACCGCCGTGGCGAGCAAGGCGGCGCGCTGCGTGCTGGCCGCGGGCGGCGCCCGGCTCGTCGACTTCGCCTTCCGGCGCGCCCACGGCGTGGAGGCGGCGGTGGCGGTGGCCCGGGCGGCGGCGATCGCCGGGTTCGCCGCGACCAGCAACACCGAGGCGGCCCGGCGGTACGGGCTCGTACCGGCCGGGACGATGGCGCATTCCTACGTCGAGGCGTTCGGAGACGAGCGGGCGGCCTTCGAGGCGTTCGCCGCCGAGTTCCCCGCCGACTGCGCCTTCCTGGTGGACACCTACGACACCATGGGCGGGGTGCGGGCGGCCGTCGCCGCCGTGGCCGGGACGCCGCGCTCGCGCCGGATCCGGATCCGGCTGGACTCCGGCGACCTGGCCGAGCTGTCCCGGGCCGCGCGGCGGACGCTGGACGAGGCCGGGCTGCGCCGCGCGGAGATCTTCGCGAGCGGCGGGCTGGACGAGCACGCGATCGCCGAACTGGCGGCCGGCGGCGCGCCGATCGACGTGTACGCGGTGGGCACCCGGCTGGGGGTGTCGTTCGACGCGCCGTCGCTGGACAGCGCCTACAAGCTGGTCGTCTACCAGGACCGGCCGACGATGAAGCTGTCGCCGGGCAAGGTGAGCGCGCCGGGGGCCAAGCAGGTGTTCCGCCCGGACGCCGGGACCGGCGGGGAGCCCGGCGACATCGTGGCGCTGCGCGAGGAGCCGGTGCCGGCCGGGTACCGGACGCTGCTGGCGCCGGTGATGCTGTCCGGGCGCCGGCCGGCCGAGGCCGAGCCGCTCGCCGCCATGCGCGACCGGTGCGCGGCCGGGCTGGCCCGGCTGCCGGCCGCCGCCCGGGCGCTGCGCGACCCGGTGCCGCCGCCGGTGCGCTACAGCCGGCGGCTGACCCGGCTGGCCTGCCAGGTGCGCCGGGACATCCTGGCCGCGGCGGCCGCCGGCGCGCCCGATCCGGCGGCCGGTGACCGCCGCGACGGCGGCCGGCGCTGAGCCGGTGCCGGGCCGCCGCGGTCAGCGGCCGACCACCAGGACGTCCAGGAAAATGGGGTTCTTGCCGGCCAGCAGCGGCCGGCCGTCGGCGTCGGTCATCTTCCAGTAGATCTTGCACCGGCCGGGCCGGTCACCGGCGCGGACCGGGACGGCGATCTCGACCGACCGGCCGGGCTCGGTGGTGGCGATCGGCACCCTCTCCGGCGCGGTGCACGGCCCGTCGCCGCCGCGGGCCACCCGGGTGAGGAAGCGCTGCCGCCACCGGGTGGTCCCGGTGTTGCGGATCAGCCACTTCTTCACGAACATGCCCCCGGCGGCCACCTCGCTGCCGTCGGGGTAGGTCACGTCCCGCTCGAAGGTGGAATCGTCGCGCGCCGGCGGGGTGGGCGGGCCCGCGGGGGTGTCCGGCCTGGAGGTCGCGACGAGCACGGCGGCGGTCCCGCCGGCCAGCGCCGCGGCCGCCGCGGCGATCGCGGCAACCCGCCGCGGCCGCCGGGCCGGCTCGCCGGCCGCGCCGTCCCGACCGGTGGCCGTCCCGGCCTGGTCCGGCGGGCGCAGTGCGTCCCGGGCGGCCTCCCAGCGTGCCCGCCACTCCCGTTCCACCTCCTCCGCGTCCTGGCCGAGGCGGCCGGCCGCCAGCACCCGGACGAACTCCCAGGTCGTCTCCCAGCTGGGCAGCACCTGGCCGCGGGCGGCGGCCGCCAGCGACGACTTGGACGCGGCGGCGCCGAGCCGCCCGGCCATCTCGGCGAACGACGGGTCGCCCGCCCGCTCCTTGAGGTCCCAGAGCCGGTCGGCGAAGGCCGCCGCCGGTCCGGCGTCCGGATCGGGCCGGGCGGGCCTGCGGCCGGGCCTGCCCGGCACCGGTGTGTCCTTCATCGCACCTTCCCCGCTCGGGTCCGCCGGGTACGCCGGGACGCCGCCCGCCGGACGAACCTGACTTCGGGCGTGACCCTACTGCACGCCGCCGGTGGAAGATCGGCCTGGCCGGGATCGGATCACCACTCCGGATCGGCTCCGGCCGGATACCGTGGACGCCAACGGCGGGCACCGGTGCTCCGCCCGCGTCCGACCGGGGTGAGCTGAGGCAGTGGGCGTCATCGACGGCACCGTCGAGAAGATCAAGCAGATGATCGTCCAGGGTGAGGTCCGGCCCGGAGACAAGCTCCCCGTCGAGAAGGATCTCGCCGAGCTGCTCGGCGTGTCGCGCAACACCCTGCGCGAGGCGGTGCGCGCCCTGGTCGCCATGCGGGTGCTGCAGACCCGGCAGGGCGACGGCACCTACGTCACCAGCCTGTCCCCCGGTTTGCTGCTGGACGGCATGGCGTTCGTCAGCGACATGCACCACGGCGCCGACGCCCAGCTGTTCCTGCACGTGCGGCGGCTGCTGGAGCCCGAGGCGACGGCGCTGGCCGCCACCCGGGTGACCTCCGACGACCTGTGCAGGCTGGACACGCTGCTCACCCGGGCCGAGGTCCTGGCCGAGCGGCCCGCCGCCGACCACGACGCGCTGGTGGCCATCGACCAGGAGTTCCACGCGCTCATCACCTCCCGGTGCGGGAACCCGGTGCTGGCCGCCGTCATCGACAACCTGTCCGGCCGGACGGTCCGGGCCCGGGTGTGGCGCGGGATGACCGAGCCCGGCGCGATCCGCCGCACGCTGACCGAGCACCGGGCGATCTACCGGGCGCTGGCGGCCGGGGACGCCGACCGCGCGCGGCTGCGCGCCGCGGTGCACATCCTCGGCGTGGAGGACGCGATGGCCGCCGGCGGCGAGTCCGCCCCGCCGGTGAGCGGCGGCCGATCGGACGTCCGGCGATCTTAGGGTCGTCGGCGGGACATCCCGCCACGGAAGTCCGCCACGATCATTGACAACCCGGTCGGACCGCCGGATGCTGTCCAGCTGTACGCCCATTTTCTGCCCATCACGCCCACTATTCGGGCTTCAGTTGGAAAGCCGAGCCGTGCCCCCGATTCCTGGCAGCCGACGAGCGTGCGATGCCGTGCGCGCCACGCCCGCGACGCCCGCCGCGGCCGGCCGGACGGTCCTGCCATGAGGGCCGCCGCCGACCTCACCGCCGCCCGGCTGTCGGCCTGGTGCGACCTGCCCGGTGACCGATCGGCCCCCGCCCTGGCCCGCCGGTGGGTGACGGCCATGCTCGCCTCCTGGGATCTCGGCCTGTCCTCCGGCGAGCGGGCGACCATCGTCGGGCTGACCAGCGAGCTGGTCACCAATGCCGTGCAGCACGCCGTCCCGGCCCCGGGCTCCCCGGCGGGCGTCCGGGTCACCGTCAGGGCCGGGCGCGGCGTGGTCTGGCTGGCGGTCTGCGACCCCGACCCGACCCCGCCGGCGGTACGGGAGCCCGATTTCCTGGCCGAGAGCGGCCGCGGACTGTACCTTGTCCAGGCGCAGGCCGACCGCTGGGGCTCGGTTCCGCACGCCGGCGGCAAGTACGTCTGGTTCTCCCTGTGCTGCGGCGCCGCCCGGCCGTCCCCCCGCCCGCACCGCTTCCGTTCCGTTCCGTGACCACCGAAGGAGCTCCGGCCATGCCCGCCACCCCCGCTGTCGTCCCGCCCTGCGACGTCGTCGGCTCAGGCCCGCACCGGGTGATCGCGCTGCACGGCTGGTTCGGCGACCGCCGCTCCTTCGCCAGGATCCACCCCTACCTGGACACCGACGCCTTCACCTACGCCTTCCCCGACTACCGGGGCTACGGCGAGGCGCGCGGCGTCGAAGGCGAGCACACCCTGGCCGAGATCGCCCGCGACGTGATCGCGCTGGCCGACAAGCTCGGCTGGGACACCTTCTCCCTGCTGGGCCACTCGATGGGCGGCACCGCGATGCAGCGCGTCATGCTGGACGCGCCCGGCCGGGTGCGCCGGCTCGCCGGCGTCTCCCCGGTGCCGGCCTCCGGCGTGCCGTTCGACGAGCAGGGCTGGGCGCTGTTCTCCGGCGCGGCGGCCGACCCCGGCAACCGGCGGGCGATCATCGACTTCACCACCGGCAACCGGCTGCCCGGCCGGTGGCTGGACGAGATGGTCGCCACCTCGCTGCGCGTCTCGGACGAATACGCCTTCCGCGCCTACCTGGACGCCTGGGCGGGCACCGACTTCCACGCCGAGATCGAGGGTGACCCCACGCCGGTGCTCGTCGTCGCCGGCGCGCACGACCCCGCGCTGTCGGCGGAGGTGATGCGCGGCACCTGGCTGAACTGGTATCCCAACGCCGAGCTGGTCGTCCTCGCCGACGCCGGCCACTACGCGATGGAGGAGACGCCGCTCGCGCTCGTCTCGGCCGTCGAGCGCTTCCTTTCGGCCGGCTGACCGGCCGGGCACGGCGACCGGGACGAGGAGACACCGACACGATGGCTGTGGCCAGGCCGGCCGGGCCGGTGATCGACGTGTTCGACCCGCGGGTGTACGCGGCGGGCATCCCGCACGACGCCTACCGCCTGCTGCGCGACGAGGACCCCGTCCACTGGCATCAGGAGCCCGCCGTCGGCGACTGGCCGGCCGGTCCGGGGTTCTGGGCGGTGACGCGGTACGCCGACGTCGTGCGGGTGCTGCGCACCCCGGGCGAGTACAGCTCCTTCGCCGGTGCCACCCAGATCCGCGACCCCGACCCGGCCGACCTGCCGTTCATCCGGCGGATGATGCTCAACCTGGACCCGCCGGACCACGGGCGGCTGCGCCGCGTCGTCTCGGGCGCCTTCACCCCCCGACGGATCGGGCGGTTCGCCGACGCGGTGGCGGCCCGCGCCCGGGAACTGGTGGACCGGGTCGCCGAGCGCGGCACCTGCGACCTGCCGGTGGACGTGACCGACGAGTACCCGGTGGCCAACCTGGCCGATCTGCTCGGCGTGCCGCCCGGCGACCGCGGGCTGATCCGGGCGTGGACCGACCGGGTCGTCGGATACCAGGACCCCGACCACGCCGGTACCGCGCGCGGCCCGGACGGCCGGCCGGTGAACCCGCGGTCCCCGGCCCGGCTGGCCGACATGTTCGACTACGCCCGCGCGCTCGCCGAGCACAAGCGCCGCCGGCCCGCCGACGACCTGATGACGGCGCTCGCCTTGGCCGAGGAGGACGGCCGCCGGCTGGACGACGCCGAGCTGTCGATGTTCTTCTTCCTGCTGGTGATCGCGGGCAACGACACGGTACGCGCCGCGCTGCCCGGCGGGCTGGCCGTGCTGCTGGACCACCCGGCCGAGCACCGCAGGCTGCTCGCCGACCCCGGGCTGCTGGACCCGGCGATCGAGGAGCTGCTGCGCCGGCACCCGCCGGTGCTCAGCTTCCGGCGCACCGCGGTCGCCGACACCGTGCTGGCCGGGCGGCCGATCGCGGCCGGCGACAAGGTCGTGGTCTTCCACGCCGCGGCCAACCACGACGAGCGGCGCTTCCCCGACCCGATGCGGCTGGACATCGCGCGCCGGCTCAACGACCACGTGTCCTTCGGGGACGGGCCGCACGTGTGCCTGGGCGCCCGCTTCGCCCGGCTGCAGATGCGCGCGTTGTACCGGGAACTGCTGTGGCGCCTGCCGGACCTGGAGCCCGCCGGGCCGCCCGTCCGGCTGGTGTCCAACTTCATCGGCGGGGTGAAGCACCTGCCGCTGCGCTTCACCCCGGTCCCCCGGTCCGGTGCCCGGTGACCGCGCCCCACGACGACCCGGCCGGCCGGGCGGGCGGCACCCCGGACGGCGGGACGGACGGCACCGCCGGCCCGGCGGGCTCCAAGACCATCGACACCGGGCTGCGGTTGCTGGAGCTGCTGCGCGACCACCCCGACGGGCTGACCATCACCGGGCTGTCCCGGGCGGCCGGGATACACCGCAACGCGGTCTCCCGGCACCTGGCCGCGCTGCGCGCCCACCGGCTGGTCGGCCGGGACGGCAACGTCTTCACGCTCGGTCTCGGCATCGTGGAGCTCAACGCGGCCGTGCGGCGCCGGCTGCGCGTCGCGGCGGCCGCCGCGCTGCAGGAACTCGCCGACGCCTGCCACGCCACCGCGTTCATCACCGTGCTGGACGCCGAGGAGGACCAGGCCGTCGCGCTGACCGTGGCCGAGCCGCGCGGCTCCAGCATCCATGTGGCCTACCGGGCCGGCAACCGGCACCCGGCCGACCGCGGCGCCCCCGGCATCGCCATCCTGTCCGGCCGGCCACCCCGGCCCGGGGAGCGGGACGCCGTGGCGCGCGCCCGCCGCGCCGGCCACGCGACGAGCTCCGGGGAGCTGCAGCCGGGTGCCTGGGGGCTGGCTGTGCCGATCGTCACCGGTGACCGTCCGGTGGAGGCCAGCGTGGGCGTGGTGACCATCGGTGAGCGCGGCGAGGACGCCACCGCGCCGCTGGTCCGCGCCGCCGCCGCGCACATCGCCCGGCTGTTCTGACCGCTGCCGTCTCGCGGGCCGCGTCCGGCTCCCGGCGGCGCCGGAACCCGGACGCGGCCCCGGCGGCCGCCCGCCGCCGCCGAGCCGCTACCGTTGATCACTCGCGGGCGGCCCCACCCCGGCGGCCGCCCTCGGGGACGACGCAAGGAGGACCGCCGGTGCACTCCGCACAGGTGATCATCGCGGGCGGGGGCCCGGCCGGGCTGGCCGCGGCGGTGGAGCTCGGCCGGCGCGGCGTCCGCTGCCTGCTTGCCGAGCCGAGGGTCACGATCGACCAGGACCGGCCGCGGGCCAAGACCACGAGCATCCGCACCATGGAGCACCTGCGCCGCTGGGGGCTGGCCGGCCGGCTGCGCGCCGCCGCGCCGCTGAAGGTCTCCTGGTCGCAGGACGTGATCTTCTGTACCGGCCTGCTCGGCGAGGAGCTGACCCGCTTCTCCGGCGCGTTCGGGCTGTACGACCGGCGCGCCGACCACATCGCCGAGCCGGGGCAGCAGGTGCCGCAGCCGGTGGTGGAACGCGTGCTGCGCGAGGCGGTCGCCGAGCTGCCGGCGGTCACCTGGCTGGGCGGGCACGCGGTGACCGCGGTCGAGGACCGCGGCGACCGGGTGCTGGCCACCCTGGCCGGCCCGGACGGCGGCGCCGTCACCGCCGAGGCGGAGTACCTGCTCGGCTGCGACGGCGCGGGCGGGGTCACCCGGCCGGCGATCGGCGCCGCCTACCAGGGATCCTCCGGCGAGCGGCCGAACCTGAGCGTCGTCTTCCGGGCGCCGGGCCTGGCCGCCCGGCTGGACCTGCCGCCCGCCGTGCAGTACTGGGTGGTCGGGCGGGCGACGGCCGGCCTGATGGGCCGGCTGGACCTGGCCGGCCGCTGGTGGGCCATCGTGCAGGGCGTCGACGCGCGGCGCGGCCCGGCCGACCCCGAGGCGCTGGTCCGCGACCTGCTCGGCGGCCCGGCCGCGGCCGGCGTCGAGCTGGAGATCGTGGCCACCGACCCGTGGGTGGCCCGGATGCTGCTGGCCGACCGCTACCGCTCCGGCCGGGTCTTCCTGGTGGGCGACGCCGCGCACCTCAACCCGCCGTGGGGCGGGCACGGCTTCAACACCTGCGTCGGCGACGCGGTTAACATCGGCTGGAAGCTCGCCGCGGTGCTGGCCGGCTGGGGCGGCCCCGGCCTGCTGGACACCTACGAGCCGGAGCGGCGGCCGGTCGCCGCGCAGACCATCGCCGACTCCTCGGCCCAGGAGCGGCTGCTCGCGCCGTCCTTCGCCGGCCTGCCGCGCCCGGACCTGGCCACGGCGCTGCGCGCCAAGGCGGGCGAGTTCCACAGCGAGGGCCTGGTGCTCGGTTACCACTACGCCGGCTCGCCGATCGTCGCCGCCGACCCCGCCCCGGCGCCCGCGCACGACCCGATGACCTACCACGGCTCGGCCCGGCCGGGTGCCCGGCTGCCGCACGCCTGGCTGCCGGACGGCCGATCCCTGTACGACACGCTCGGCCCCGGCTTCACCCTGCTGCGCCTGTCGCCGTCGGCCGATCCCGGGCCGTTCGAGCGGGCGGCGGCCGTCCGGGGCGTGCCGCTGGCGGTCACCGACCCGCCCGGCCTGCCGGACCCCGGGCGGTACGGCGCGCCGCTGGTGCTGGTCCGGCCGGACCAGCACGTGGCCTGGCGCGGCGACGGCGGTGACCCCGGCCGGGTGCTCGACCTGGCGCGCGGCGCGATCGGCTGACCTGGGCCCCGTCCCACCCCGCCGTATCCAGTCCCACCCCGCCGTGTCCCGCCCCGACGGGCCCGGCCCGCGGCGTCCCGGCGCCGACACGTCAGGGGGCCGCCCGGCCGGCCCGTCCCCGGCCGGGCGGGGCGGGATTGTCGGGCCGGTCGCCTACGCTTCCCCTGCCGGCCCGTTCCTCCGGCCGGCGCCGGGACGGCCGCCCGATGTGGCGCGGCCGGTGAGCCGAGGGGAACGCCGCGCATGGAGGTCTCCGTCGAGCGGCTGGTGTACGTCCGGGAGGACGACTACACGGTCGCATGGGTGAGCGCCGAGGGGCACCCGGGGTTCGCCGCCGCGGGCCGGGCCCTGGCCGGCGCGCAACCGGGCGAGACGCTCCGGCTGGCCGGCGGGTGGGGCGAGCACCCGAGGCACGGCACCCGCTACGTGGTCACCGGCTGTGAGCGCGTCGTGCCCGCCACCGTGCGGGCGGTCCGTCTTTACCTGGGGTCGGGGCTGATCCGCGGCATCGGCCCGCGGCTCGCCCACGCCATCGTCGACCACTTCGGCGAAGCGGCGCTGAAGGTCATCGACACCGAGCCGGACCGGCTGCGCGAGGTGGTCAACATCGGCCCGGCCCGCCAGGCGCAGATCGTCGCGGCCTGGCGCGACCAGCAGGGCATCGCCGATCTGATGGTGCGGCTCCAGGGGTTCGGGCTCAGCCCGCTGCTGGCCACCAAGATCTACCAGGTGTTCGGCGCCGACTCCGCCGAGGTGCTGGCGCGCGACCCCTACCGGCTGATCGGCCAGGTGCGGGGGGTCGCGTTCGGCACCGCCGACCGCATCGCGCTGCGCTCGGGAGTGCCCGAGCGCAGCCCGCAGCGGATCAAGGCCGCGGTGCTGGACCGGCTGGCGGCCGCGGCCGCCCGCGACGGCCACTGCCACCTGCCGCTGCCCGCGCTGGCCGGCCAAGCGGCCGAGCTGACCGGGCTGGAGGCCGGTGACGTCCGGCCGGTGGTGGACGCGCTGGCCGCCGAGCGGCGCCTGGTCGTCGAGACCTCGCCCGACCGGCCGGACCAGGCGGTGGCCTACGCGGCGGAGGTGCACGAGCGCGAGGTGCGGCTGGCCGTCCATCTCGCCCGGCTGCTGGGCGCGCCCTCGACGCTGCCACTGCGGGCCTACCAGGAGGACCCGGCCCTGCACGAGGACCAGCGGATGGCGGTCAACATGGCGCTGACCAGCACCGTGTCGGTGATCACCGGTGGTCCGGGGTGCGGCAAGAGCCACACGGTGCGGGCGGTCGCCACCACGGTGCGCGCGGCCGGCGGCCGGGTTACCCTGGCCGCGCCCACCGGCAAGGCCGCCCGGCGGCTGGCCGAGTTGACCGGCCTGCCGGCGATGACCGTGCACCGGATGCTGGCGCACCGGCCCGACCAGGACGCCGGCACGCTGTTCCAAGAGAGCCCGGTCCACGCCGACCTGATCGTGGTGGACGAGGCGTCGATGCTCGACCTGCAGCTGGCGGCGCGGCTGGTCGCGGCCGTCCCCTCCGGCAGCCACCTGCTGCTGGTCGGCGACGGCGACCAGCTGCCGAGCGTCGGCCCGGGCGAGGTGCTGGCCGACCTGCTGCGGGTGCCGCCGGTGCCGCGGGTCCGGCTGACCCATGTCTTCCGGCAGGCCGAGGGCAGCGCCATCGTCCGCGCCGCGCACCACGTCCGGGCCGGCCGGGTGCCGGAACTGCCGGGCGGCGGCGGGTTCTGGTTCGAGGAGCTGGACGATCCCGAGCGGGTGGCCGAGCGGGTGGTCCACCTGGCGACGGTGGCCATCCCGCGCAAGCAGCGGATCGACCCCGCGCAGGTGCAGGTGCTGTGCCCGATGCGCCGCGGCGTCACCGGCGCCGTCGAGCTCGGCCGGCGGCTGCAGGAGCGGCTCAACCCGGCCGCCGAGGGCCGGCCCGAGCACTGGTCGGGGGCGGACGTCTTCCGGGTGGGCGACCGGGTCATGCCCATCCGCAACAACTACGACAAGGGCGTCTTCAACGGCGAGACCGGCACGGTCACCGCAGTGACCCCGCAGGACCGGGTGGTCGAGGTGCGCACCGGCGACGGCGAGGTGGTGGAGTACGGCTTCGGCGAGCTGGACGACCTGGCGCACGCGTACGCGGTGAGCGTGCACCGGGCGCAGGGCAGCGAGTACCCCTTCGTGGTCGCGCCGATCGTCGCCGAGGCCGGTGGGGTCATGCTGCGGCGCCGGCTGCTGTACACCCTGGTCACCCGGGCCCGGTCCTGGGTGGTGCTGGTCGGCTCGCGGGAGGCGCTGGAGACGGCGGTGCACCGGGTCGGCCACCGCCGCAACACCGGCCTGGCCCGCCGGCTGGCCGCCGCGCTGCCCGGGTGAGCGGGTGGCCGGGTCAGGATCGCCGGGTCAGGGCAGCCGGCCGACGTGCGCCAGGGCCTGCTTGAGCAGGATGCCCTGGCCGCCGGTCATCTCCTGCTGCACCGTCGGCGACGACGCCTCCTGCGGGGTGAACCACACCAGGTCCAGGGCGTCCTGCCGCGGCCGGCAGTCACCGGCGACCGGCACCACGTAGGCCAGCGACACCGCGTGCTGGCGCGGGTCGTGGTACGGGGTCAGGCCCTGCGTCGGGAAGTACTCGGCGATGGTGAACGGCTGCGGCGTGGCCGGGACGTGCGGCAGGGCCGTCGGGCCGAGGTCCTTCTCCAGGTGGCGCATGAGCGCGTCCCGCACCCGCTCGTGGTACAGCACGCGGCCGGAGACCAGCGCCCGGCTCACCGTCCCGTCGGCGCCGATGCGCAGCAGCAGGCCGATGTGCGTCACCGTGCCCTTGTCGTCCACCCGCACCGGCACCGCGTCGACGTAGAGGATCGGCATCCGCGCCCGGGCGGACCGCAGTTCCTCCGGCGACAGCCAGCCCGGCGTGGTCTCGGTGATTTCAGTCACCCGCCGATCGTACTTTCCGGACAGACCACCTCGCTCCCCCGGGCACCCCGCCCGCGCCATTCCCCGGGCACGCGGCCGGCGCGGTGTGGATTCCGCGGGCGCCGGCCGGCGGGCTGGAGGTGGCGGTGGTGCTGCACGCGCCGGCGATGTTCGCGGTGGCGGGCCTGGACGCGCTGGTCGTCTACGAGGTGGCCGGGCTGACCGTGCTGCGCCGGGCGTGGTTCAACGTGGACCGGATGTGGGCGGCGGCGTTCATCGTGGCCTAGGAAAACCATGCAGATTGCCGTCCGGTCGATCCCGGACATGACGGCGGCCCGCCGCGATGGGGGCGGCGGGCCGCGGTCGAGCCGGCGTGCGGGGATCAGCCGGCGGCCGGGGGGATGTTCTGGTTGAGCCGGAACACGTTGGCCGGGTCGTAGACGGCCTTGATCGCGGCGAGCCGGTCGTAGGTCGCGCCCGGGTAGGCGGCGCGGACCCGCTCCTCGCCCTCGTCGCCGACGAAGTTGACGTACGCCCCGGCGTCGCTCTGCCGCAGGGCCTCCGACAGCTCGGCGACCCACGCCTCGCGCACCGGCCGCTCCTCGGCGCCCTGGTAGAAGGCGGCGACGTTGACCAGGATCTTGCTGTCGCGGTGGGCGAACGCGGTGGCGTCCACCGGCACCCGGGCCATCGCCCCGCCGAGCACCCGCAGCTGCACGGCGCGCATCACCGCGTCGGACGACTCCAGGTACTCGATGACGGTCTCGGCCACGCTCCGGTCGACCTGGTCGATGAACATGGTCCGCGCCACGGCCGTCGGCTGCTCGGCGGCCTCCTCCGGCGGGAACAGGCCCGAGTACGGCATGGTCTGCACCATATCGGCGAGCGGCTCGGCCAGCGCGCGGAACGGCGCGACGGCCCGCTCGCCGGCCTTGGTGTCGCCGGCGTAGGCCAGGAAGGCGAACAGGATCAGCTTGCCGTGCAGCTCGCTCGGCAGGAACGGCATCGGCGGCGCCGGCATGACGTTGGCGATCGTCGAGAGCTCCTCCGGCGCGGCCTCGGCGGCCGCGATGAACCCGGTGATGGTCTCCGGCGTGACCGGCAGGATCAGGATGCCGCCCACGATGGACGGCACCGGGTGCAGCCGGAACCGCAGCCGGGTGACCACCCCGAAGTTGCCGCCACCGCCGCGGATGGCCCAGAACAGGTCCGGGTGCTCGTCGGCGTCGACGTGGCGCACCTCGCCGTCCGCGGTGACGACCTCCGCGGCCAGCAGGTTGTCGATGCTGAGCCCGTGCTTGCGGACCAGGAACCCGATGCCGCCGCCGAGCGTGATGCCGCCGACGCCCACCGAGCCGGTGTCGCCGAACCCGGTCGCCAGGCCGTGGGCGCCGACCGCGGTGGTGTACTCGCCCGCGGTGCAGCCGCCCTGCACCCACGCGGTCCGCCCCTCGACGTCGATGTCGATCGCGCGCATGTCGCGCAGGTCGAGCACGATGCCGCCCTCGGTCGCGCTGTGGCCGGCGTTGCTGTGCCCCCCGGCGCGCACCGCCAGCTCCATCCCGCTGTCGCGCGCGAAGGTGATCACCCGCGAGACGTCGGCGGCGTCGGCGGGCCGCACGACGGCGGCCGGCCGCCGGTCGTAGCCGCCCATCACGATCGCGCGCGCCTGGTCGTACCCCTCGTCCTGTGGTTCGATCACCCTGCCGGTGAGGGTCGCGCGTAAGCGCGCGATCGTGTCGGGTGAGACGTTCACCTGCATGAAGAAACCCCTCCGCGGCGCCGCGCCGGCTGCCGCTCATCGCTTACCACAGTGCCGTGCTCGTTTCCCGCGATGACCGAGTCACCGATCAGGGATCACTGCCCCGATCCTCCCGCGCGCCGGCGTGCGCCTTCAACCGCACTAGGGGTAGGGCAGGGGTGGGGGTCGGCCGGCCCGGACGGGTGTCACGGCCTAGGGCGTCACGGCCGTGGCCAGGTCGCCGCGAAGTCGCGGACGGCCCGCCACACCCGGGCCGGCGCCTCCTCCGGCGCGAAGTGCCCGGCGTCCGGTATCACGGCGGTCGTCACGTTCCGCAGACCCGCGTCCCGGAACCCCCGCGCGTAGGCGGCGATGTCGCCGTACTCGCCGTCGCCGCGCAGATACAGCAGCGGGGTGTCCACCGGCGCCCCGCCGGCGAAGGCGGCATTGTCCCGCGCGTCCTCGGGGAACGCCCGGTAGAGGTCGAACCCGGCGGTGAGGGCGGCGTCATCGCGGTAGGCGGCGGCGTGGGCGGCCCTGGCCTCGGCGCCGATCCTGGCGGGCTCCGCCGACAGCACGTCGTAGAAGTGGCCGAAGTACTCGGCCTGGCGGCCCCGGACCAGCGTCTCCGGCAGGTCCGGTACCGCGTGCAGGCCGAAGTGCCAGATGGCCGGGTTGGCGATCACCTGTCGCCACGGGTCCACCCCCGGGATCACCGTGTTCATGATGACGACGCGGCCGGCGTCGGAATAGCGGCGGAGGTAGGCGTAGGCCACCATCCCGCCCGCGTCGTGCCCGCACAGCGTCAGATCGGCGAGTTCCAGGCGTTCCGCCAGGCCGCGGACCACCTCGGCCAGCGCCGACTTCGCGCCGCCGGGCACCGCCCCCGCCGATTCCCCGACGCCGGGCAGGTCGATGGCGATGACCCGCGCGTCGCGGCCGGCGGCGGCCATCACCCCGGCCCAGGCGCGCCATGACTCCGGCCAGCCGTGCAGGAACAGGAACGGCCTGCCCTCCGGGTCGCCGGACTCCACGACGTGCAGGACGCGGCCGTCGACGGAAACCTGGGTGTGACGCGGATCGCCGGGCATGGACCATGTCTATCAAGACGGGCCGTCAGAACGGTCCGCCGGGGCCGCGGCCGCCGGGCACCGGACCCCGGCGGCCGCGGATGGCGATCAGGTGGCCTTGCCGCGGGCGATGTACATGTTCATGTCGGTGAAGTCGAGGGTGACGTTGTACGGCTTGAAGAAGGCGTGCGGGAAGTCGCCCAGCACGTCGAACCCGAACGGGCTGCCCGCCGGCCGGTCGTCTGCGTAGCAGTAACCGTCCCGCACGACGGCGTTGCCCAGGCGGATCTCCTTGGGGTAGCACGGGTAGCTGACCACGCCCTGTCCCCCGGCGAACGCCTCCCGCGGGCGGTCGTAGTCGGTGCGGATATGCAGCCGCCGCGCCGTCTCCGCCGGCATGCTCGCGAGCTGCTCGCTGGTTCCGCCGATGCCCAGGGACACCACCTGGGGCCCGGAGTCGGCGATGGCGCCCCTGGTGTGCAGCAGATGCTCGCGGGCCAGCCACAGCGGCAGCGGCTCGGCGCCCGCCTTCAGGGCGTCGGCGCGTACCTTGCTCGCGGTCTCCGGGGTCCGGCGGCGCAGGACCAGCGAGCGGCCCGCGTAGTCGAAGGTGGACAGGAAGTGGTAGAAGATCCAGGTGCCGAGGATGCCGTCCTCGGTCTGCGTGGGCACGTCCGACTCGGTGTCGGAGTCCGACCACTCCACCGGGATGTTGCGCAGTTCGACGCCGCCCAGCCTGAAGGACTCCAGCACCCCGTAGTACAGCCAGGTGGTACCGCCCTGGTACTCGATCTTGTCCTCGGCGACGGCGCGCAGCCCGAGCTCCTTGGCCGCCGTCGCCGACATCCCCAGCCACGGGGCGTGGGTGTAGAACGCGAACCGCTTCGGCGGCCCGCCGTTGAGCGAGCCCTCCACCACCGGGATCGGGTCCATCTGCACCCAGGGTACCCGGGCGAGGTCGCCGCCGATCTGGTACGCCTCGCCACGAACCGCCCCGAACCACTTGGCCCAGGATTCCTCGCCCGCCACCTGCCAGTGCGGTGCGGACTGCGCCAGCCTGTCCTGCCGGATGTAGCAGTCGGCCAGCAGCCGGTTGGCCGCCTTGTCGTCGGGCGCCAGCGCGAGAGCCATCTGGAGATACTTCTGGGCGTCAGGGAACCTGTTGGACAGCAGGGCGACATAGCCGCGCTGGCGAGCCGCGTTCAGGTTCCTGGGGTCCGTCTTGAGGATCTCCTCGTAGGCGCGGCCGGCCTCCTCGAACCTGCCGGCCTTGAACAGCGCGTCGGCGTCACCGTCGCCGGCCTGCGCCCTGGCCGGGCCGCCCAGCAGCGGCGCCGCCGCGGCGGTACCGGCCAGCACGGCGGCCCCCCGCAGTAACGAACGCCGGTCCCATTCTCCGTACCGAGCCACGCCTTCTCCTTCTTGATGATCACCGCTGGAGCCGGGGCGCCACGTCCCCGGCGCGGGCCGCCGCGGCCCGCGCGTCCACTGAAGACGCTCGGCCGTTGCGGTGGCGTATGTGGTTTCCGATACGCCCGCGATATGCCGGTCAGCGGCCAGGCGTTACCGGGTGAAACCCGCCTCCGAATTTCGGTGCGGGTGCTCGGAGAACCGCGAGCGGTGAATATCGCGGGCATATCAAAAATCGGATACGTACCGGCAACACCGCGCTTCCTTCACTGGTCGCATGACACAGAACCCGGCATCGGCCCGAGCGATGACCCGCCGGCTCCGCCTGACCGTCGCCACGGCGGTGATCGGCACGGCCTGCACGACCGCTCTCGGCTGCCAGGCCCCGAATTCGGCGTCCGCCCGGCCCGAACCACCCACCATCGCCGCCTCGCCCGCACCACCGGGGACGTCCGAGTCCGGATCGAGGCCCGCCTCCCCCGGGCACCTGTCGAGGCCCGCCTCCTCGGTACCGCTCGCCAAGCCCCCTCGCCGGGAGCGCCGCACCGCGCTCGGCGAGGCCGACGGGGCCGTCCCCGCCGGGGTGACGGTCTTCGACGACACCGTTCCGGGAGTGGCGAACCTCGACCCGGCACTGCTGCGGGCCCTGCGCCGGGCCGCGGCGGACGCCGCCGACGACGGGATCCGGTTCTACGTCAACAGCGGCTGGCGCTCCCCGGCGTACCAGAACCGGCTGCTGCGGGAGGCGGTCGCCAAGTACGGCAGCGAGGAGGAGGCCGCCCGATGGGTGTCCACCCCGGCGACGTCCCAGCACGTGTCGGGAGACGCGGCCGACATCGGGCGCGGCGACGCGACGGCGTGGCTGTCGGAGCACGGCGCCGCCTACGGCCTGTGCCAGGTGTACCGGAACGAACCCTGGCACTACGAGCTGCGTCCCGGCGCGATCGACGGCGGCTGCCCGCGCATGTACGCCGACCCCACCCAGGACCCGCGCACCCGGGGATGACCCGAGGAGGGCGATACACCGCTCGTTCCGGTACCACTGGGCCGGGACGCGGGTTCGGCCGCGGGCCGGCTAGCGAACGGGCAGGCCGGTGACGGCGCGGCCGATGATGAGCTTCTGGATCTCGCTGGTGCCCTCGAAGATGGTGAAGATCTTGGCGTCCCGGTGGAAGCGCTCGACCGGGTGCTCGCGGGTGTAGCCGGCGCCGCCGAGGATCTGGACGGCCTGCTCGCTGACCCACACGGCGGTCTCCCCGGCGACGAGCTTGCACATCGAGCCCTCGGCCTGGTCGAAGGGCCGGCCGTTGCGTGCCATCCAGGCCGCCCGCCAGGTCATCAACCGGGCGATGTCCACCCGGGTGGCCATCTCGGCCAGCAGGAAGGCGACCGCCTGGTTCTCCCCGATCGGCCGGCCGAACTGCTGCCGCTCGCGCGCGTAGTCGCGGGCGTACTCGTAGGCGGCGCGGGCGATGCCGACGGCCATCGCCGCGACGGTGGGCCGGGTGGTCTCGAAGGTGCGCATCGCGGCCTGCTCGCCGCCGCGGCCGCCCTCGCGGACCCGGGCCAGCCGGGCGTCCAGCTTCTCCTTGCCGCCGAGCAGGCAGCGGCCGGGGACCCGGACGCCGTCCAGCACGACCTCGGCGGTGTGCGAGGCGCGGATGCCGTGCTTGCGGAACTTCTGCCCCTGCGACAGTCCGGCGGTGCCCGGCGGCACGACGAAGGAGGCCTGGCCGCGGGCGCGCAGCGCGGGGTCGACCGAGGCGACGACGACGTGGACGTCGGCGATGCCTCCGTTGGTGACCCAGGTCTTCACCCCGTCCAGCACCCAGTCGCCGGTGGCCTCGTCGTGCACGGCCCGGGTGCGGATGGCGCCGATGTCGGAGCCGGCGTCCGGCTCGGAGGCGCAGAAGGCGCCGAGTTTCACCTCGCCCGGGGTGCCGAACATCTGCGGCAGCCACTCCCCCATCTGCTCGGGCGTGCCGTTGGCCGCCAGCGCGGCAGCGGCCAGGCCGGTGCCGACGATGGACAGCCCGATGCCGGCGTCGCCCCAGAACAGCTCCTCGAAGGCGACCGGGATGCCGAGGCCGCTCTTCTCGAACCACTGCTCGGCGAAGAAGTCCAGCGAGTACAGCCCGATCTTGGCGGCCTCCTGGATCACCGGCCAGGGGGTCTCCTCGCGCTCGTCCCACTCGGCACCGGCCGGGCGGACGACGTCGGCGGCGAAGCGGTGGGTCCAGTCCTTGATCTCGCGCAGTTCCGGTCCCGGCTCGGGACAGAAGTCGCTGGCGGTCTCGGCCATCTCGGCGGCTCCTCGTGCGGTCCGGCGGGACGCCGGGCGTCGGCCGCCCCGGCGTGAGTTACCAAGGGTAACAGCAAGCCGGGGCGGCCGGCTCGGGCCGCCGGCGGTCAGTCCTCCGAGGCCAGGGACCAGTGCCCGTCACCGCGGTCGCGGTAGGAGCCCTGGGTCTGGGCGTTCAGCCGGTTCACCCGGACCCCGTTCGCCGAGTTGGTCCGCGGATCCTTGATCTTGATGATTTCCAGGCCCTTGTGGAAGTCGCTGGCGTAGATGTGGCCGTTGTAGTAGTACGCCGACCAGAAGCCGCCGAAGCCCTCCGGTGCCGGGCCGCGCTCGAGGTACCCGATCTCCCGCGGCCGGGCCGAGTCGGTGAAGTCCCAGATCGACGCGCCGCCCTGGTACCAGGCCTGCACCATGATGTCGCGGCCTCGGACCGGGATCAGCGAGCCGTTGTGCGCGACGCAGTTCTCGGTGTCGGCCTGGTGCCGCGGGATCTTGTAGTAGCTCCGGAACACCAGCTGGCCGCGCACGATGTCGAAGATCGCGTCAGCGCCGCGGGTGGGACCGGTGGCCTCGTTGCAGGTCGCCTCGCCGCCGCCGCCGAGCTCGTCGGTGAAGACCACCTTGGTGCCCTCGTTGTTGAAGGTGGCCGAGTGCCAGAACGCGAAGTTCGGATCGGTGACCCGCGCGGTGACCTTCGGCTGCTCGGGATCGCGGATGTCGAACAGCACCCCGTCGCCCATGCAGGCGCCGGCCGCGATGCCCTTCTCGACGTAGGCGGTGATGTCGTGGCAGCCGCTGGTCGGCAGCAGCAGCCCCGGCTGGGTCTCGTTGCCGCCGTCGGGGAACAGCACAGGGGTGGACACCACGGCCGCCGACGTGGGCGCCCCCAGCGGCACCTTCACAATGGAGATCTTGTCGTGCGGCGGCCGGCAGTCGGGGAAGGTCTCCGACGGCTGGTAGGAGGAGACGTACAGGTACACGTTGCCGCGGCGCCTGTCCGGCACCAGGGTGTGGGTGTGCGAGCCGCAATTGGTCTCGACGGACTTGATGTACTTCGGCTGACTCTTGTCACTGATGTCGAAGATGCGGATGCCCTCCCAGGAGGACGCCTGGGTCGCCGACTGGGGGGCGCTGTTGCAGGAGTCGTCGCTGCGGGACTGGTCGACCGAGGCGAAGAGCAGGTCGCCGTAGACCGAGACGTCCATCTGCGAGCCCGGGCACACCACCGAGCTGACCAGGGCGGGCTTCTTGGGGTTCTTGATGTCGTAGATCGAGAAGCCGCCGTAGTTGCCGACGTAGGCGTAGTCGCCCTGGAAGGCCATGTCGGTGTTGATCGTCGCGGCGATCGGGGCCGGCTTGGCGACGGTGGTCACGTGCTGGACGTTCGGGCTCATGACGATCTGGTCGGTGCCCGGGATATCGGCGGCCTGGGCGGGGAGCGCCGCCAGGACCATGGCCGCCGAGCCCACCAGGGCGAGGAGCCGGCCGGTCAGACCGCCTCTACGGGGGGTGGACAACACGAAGTACCCTCCTTGGGGACTTATGCCGTAGGAGATGCTTTGTACGCAGATTTTCTCCCAACCGTTTTACTTCGGCCATAGGTCACTTTGTCAGGATTCTGTTGCGAAGTGCCGCCTTACCATCGGTAATCTCCTGCGTTAGGGTGCGGCCGGAACGACCTACTTCAGGAGGCCCGGTGCGTCTCGCGCTGATCGCCGCCATCGGCATCGCCCTTCCCGTCCTGGCCGGCTGCGCCCGCGACGCCGAGCCGCCGCGCGCCTCCTCCACCGCGCCGGTCATCGCGCCGGGACGCCCGGGCGAGCCGGCCAGAACCCTGGACCCGGCGGCGACCGCGCCCGCCGTCCCCTCCCCCACCGCCGCCGCGGCCGACGTCCGCTTCATGCAAGACATGATCGTTCACCATCGCCAGGCGCTGGAGATGAGCACCGCCGCGGCCACCCGGGCGGCCTCCGACGGGGTGCGGCGCATCGCGGCGCGGATCGCCGCCGCCCAGGGCCCGGAGATCAAGGCGATGGAACGGTGGCTGCGCGACCAGGGGCAGCGGGTGCCCGACCACCACGCCGCGCACGACCGCATGCCCGGGATGGCCACCGAGGCCCAGCTGACCGCGCTGCGAGCGGCGCGCGGCGCGGCGTTCGACCGGATGTTCCTCGACCTGATGATCGCCCACCATCTCGGGGCGATCACCATGTCCGCCACCGAGATCGAGGACGGCACGCACACCATGGTGCAGGAGCTGGCCCAGGACATCTCGGTCGGCCAGACCGCCGAGGTCAACCGGATGCGCCGCCTGCAGGCCGGCTGACGGCCGGTCCCCGCGCCGGCGATACCTTCCCCGCAGAGCACCTTTCCCGGCATCATCGGGGACGCATCGGCATGCGGAGACGGGGTGGCGAGGATGGACGGGCCCGGCACGGGCATCGAGCGGACCGCCGACGGCGGGCGGGACGCCGCGGAGGGCTCCGGCACCGACCATGCGGCCGCCGCGGCCGCCGCGGCCGTCGTGCGCGGCGGCGGCGAGGCGGCGTTCGGGGCGCTGCTGGAGGGTCACCGGCGGGAGCTGCGGGTGCACTGCTACCGCATGCTGGGCTCGCTGGAGGACGCCGAGGACCAGGTGCAGGAGACGTTCCTGCGCGCCTTCCGGGGACGGGCCGGCTTCGAGGGGCGCAGCACCGTCCGCGCCTGGCTGTACCGGATCGCGACCAACGCCTGCCTGGACTTCCTGGACCGCCATCCGCGCCGCCCGCAGCCGCGGCCCGAGCCCGCGCTGGCCACCCCGGGGGTGACCGCCCGCTCGCGGACCGAGGTGCCGTGGCTGCGGCCCTTCCCGGACGTGCTGCTGGAGCCCGCGGGCCCGCCCGGCGAGCAGCCGGACGCCGCGCTGGTGGCCCGGGAGACGATCGAGCTGGCCTTCCTGGCGGCGATCCAGCACCTGCCGCCCCGCCAGCGGGTGGTGGTGATCCTGCGGGACGTGCTCGGCTGGCCGGCGCCGGAGACCGCCGAGCTGCTGGACACCAGCGTCGCCGCGGTGAAGAGCGCGCTGCAGCGGGCCCGCCCGGTGCTGCGCGAGCACCTGCCGGCCGACCGTGGGGCATGGGCACCGGCCACCGAGCCCACCGCCGAGGAGCGCGAGGTGCTGCGGCGCTACATCACCGCGGTCGAGCGGGCCGACCCGGAGGTCCTGGCCGCCGTGCTGCGCAAGGACGCCCTGCAGACCATGCCCCCGGCGCCGATCTGGATCCTCGGCGGCCCGGCCATCGTGGCGAACTGGACGCCGGCCATGGTGGGCCCGCAGGCGTGGGGCGACTGGCGGCTCGTCCCCACCGCGGCCAACCGCCAGCCCGCGGCGGCGGCGTACCTGCGGCGCCCCGGCGACACCGCCTTCCGGGCCTCCTGGCTCGCGGTGCTGCGGGTCGAGGACGGCCTGATCTCCGAGATCACCACGTTCGGCGAGGACCTGTTCCCGGCGTTCGGGCTGCCACCCGTCCGGTGACCGATTCCTTTTCGCGCGGGCCGCCGTCTCAACCCTTGCGACGACGGCCCGCCCGGGGCCGCCCGGTGTGAAGGGAACGACGATGACCGATCTTCAGCGACAGGTCCAGGACGCCGCCGACCGGCTGGTGGAGTCCGGCGCCGAGACGGGCGTGCAGGTGGCGGTCTACCGGCACGGCGAGCAGGTGGTCGACGTGGTGGCCGGCCTGGCCGACCCGGCGACCGGCCGGCCGATGACGGCCGCGACGCCGGTCTACTGCTCCTCCACCGGCAAGGGTGTCACCGCGACCGTGGTGCACGTGCTCGCCGAGCGCGGCGTGCTCGGGTACGACACGCCGATCGCCGAGGTGTGGCCGGAGTTCGGTGCGCACGGCAAGCAGGACGCGACCGTCGGGCAGGCGCTCACCCACACGACCGGGGTGCCCGGCCTGCCGGTGGACACCACCCCGGAGGACCTGTGCGACTGGGACCGGATGTGCGCCGTGGTCGCCGGTTCGCGGCCCTGGTGGCGGCCCGGCACCCGCGCCGGGTACCACGCCCAGACCTACGGCTACATCCTGGGCGAGGTGGTCCGCCGGGTGACCGGGCGGCCGATCTCGCAGGTGCTGCGCGAGGAGGTGGCCGGCCCGCTCGGCGTGGCCGGCGAGCTGTTCTTCGGCGTCCCCGAGCCGCTGCTCGGCACGGTGGCCCGGCTGGACGAGCCGTCGGGGGCGCCGGAGATCCCGGCGGAGATGCTCGCGGCCATGCCGTTCTTCCAGGTCGTGAACGGCGCCACCGCCGCGCCGCCCGCGGCGATGCCGGACGCGGCCTTCGGCAACCGGGCCGACGTGCTGGCCGCCGACATCCCGGCCGGCGGCACCATGTCGGCGCGCGCGGTGGCGCGGATGTACGCCGCGCTGCTCGGCGAGGTGGACGGCGTGCGGCTGGTCTCCCCCGGGCGGGCGCGGCGGATCGCCGAGCCGGCGTTCGAGGGGATGGACGAGCTGTTCGGCGCGCCGGTGGTCCGCGCGCTGGGCTACCAGATCGGCGCGCCGTGGCCCGGCGCGGACGCCGCGTTCGGCATGGGCGGCTCCGGCGGGACGGGGGCGTACGCCGACCCGGCCACCGGCACCGCGTTCGCGGTGACCAAGAACCGGGTGTCGGCCGGCGACTTCGGCACCGTCGCGTTGTTCGGCGAGCTGGTCGGCGCGGCGGTCCCGGCCGGCGGGTGAGGCGGCCGGGCGGTCAGCGGCACAGCTCGTCGCCGAGGGCGCTGCGGCCGTACAGGACGCTGCGCCCGTGCCGGGCACGGGTGACCAGCCGGGCGTCGCGCAGTACGGCGAGGTGCTGGCTGACCGCGCCCGGTGTCACCCCGAGCCGGTAGGCCAGCTCGGTGGTGGACGCCGGATGCTCCAGCAGCACCAGCAGCCGGGCACGCGGCGTGCCGAGCAGGCGCTCCAGCGTGCCGGGCGGGCGCGGCGGCCCGGTCTCGCTCATGGTCGCCCGCCCCCGGGCCGGGTAGATGATCATGGGTGGCCCGGCCGGATCGATGGAGGTGACGGCGCCGCGGGCGAACATGGTGGGCGCCAGCACCAGCCCGCGCCCGGCGACGTCGGCCCGCCGCTCGCCGCCGAACCCGTACGAATAACGGACGGTGAGCGTGCCGTCCGACCAGCTCAGCCGGGGATCCAGGTCGGCGAACAACCCCTGGGCGCCGGACCGGGCCAGCACCCGCGCGCGGTAGACGATGTCGGCCTCCAGCACCGAGCGGGCCCGCGGCCACCAGGCCGGCGCCAGGCAGCGGGCCCAGTACGCCTCCAGGGCGTCGGCGATCCTTTCCAGCAGCTCCGCCGGGTCACCGAGGTGGCGCCGCAGCGGTTCGGGCACCGCCCCCTCGGGCTCGAAGGTGCGCTCCAGGTCGGGGACCACCGCCTCCGGCGGCGTGCGGCGCAGCACGCCGAGCTCCTGGTGGAAGTCGGGCCAAGGGGTGCTCGGCCGCGGCGTGAGGAAGTCGGGGATCCAGCGCCGGACGCCGACCAGCGCGCACAGCAGTTCGGTGTCCAGGGTGGCGAAGTCGGCGCGCATGCGCCGGAACCAGTCGGCCTGCTCGGCGTAGTAGCCGGGATGGGTCCACATCCGCAGGCTGAGCGCCGCCTCGTGCAGCGCCGAGCAGGCGAAGGACGTGGCGGCGAGGTCGGTGATGTCCAGCCGGAACGTGAGCATTCAGTCCCATGCTAAATCAGTTCCGGAGGATGCCCGTGGCGCGGTGTCATCGGCCGCATGGCCTCCGATCCCTCGACCGCCCCCGCCGCCCCGCCCGCCCGGGGCCTGGCCCGGCTGGTACCCGCCGACCCGGTGCTGCGCCGGCTCGCGCTGATCTCGCTGGTCACCTCGTTCGGCAACGGCCTGACGATGACGGTGAGCGTGCTGTTCTTCACCCGCTCGCTCGGTTTCGGCGTCGCCCAGGTGGGCGCCGGACTCACCGCCGCCGGGATCTGCGGCATCGTGGCCGGGGTGCCGGCCGGCCGGGCCGCCGACCGGTGGGGCAGCCGCCGGGTGCTCATCGTGCTCACCCTGGTGCAGGCGGCGGGCATGGCCGGCTACGCGCTGGTCCGGTCGTTCCCGGCCTTCCTGCTCCTGCTGTGCGCGGTGATGGCGGTGGACCGTGGCGCCTCGGCGGTGCGCGGCGCGCTCTACGCCGACGTGCTGCCCCGCGAGACCCTGGTGCGCGGCCGCGCCTACCTGCGCGCGGTGACCAACGTGGCGATCGGCGTCGGCGCGTCGCTTGCGGCGCTCGCGCTGCAGGCCGACACCCGGGAGGCGTACCTGACCGCCATCATGGTGGACGCGGTGACCTTCGCGCTGGTCGCGCCGCTGCTGCTCGGCCTGCCGGCCACCCGCCGCGCCGCCCCGCCCGGGCGCTCCCCCGGACGCGCCGGTGACGGCGGCCCGCGCCGGGGCACGGTGCTGCGCGACCGGCCGTATCTGGCGGTGACCGCGCTGAACGGCATCACCTGCCTGCAGTTCGCCATGATCGAGGTGGCCGTGCCGCTGTGGATCGCCCAGGAGACACACGCGCCGCGGGCCACCGTCGCGGCCGTGCTGGTGGTCAACACCGTCCTCGTCGTGCTGCTCCAGGTGCGGGCGACCCGGAACACCGGCACGCCGGCCACCGCCGCCCGGACGTTCACCCGGGGCGGGTTGCTGCTGGCCGTCTCCTGCCTGGTGTTCGCCGCGGCGGCCGGGCTGCCGGCCGCCGCGGCCGCCGCGGTCCTGCTCGCCGGAGTGGCGCTGCAGGCCCTGGGCGAGGTGTTCTCGCAGGCCGGCGGCTGGGCGCTGAGCTACGACCTGGCCGAGGAGAGCGCGCACGGCGCCTACCAGGGGGTGTTCCTGGCCGGGCTGACGGCGGCGCAGACGCTCGGCCCGGCGCTCATCACCGCCACGGCGATCACCTACGGCCTGCCGGGCTGGGCGGGGCTGGCCGTCCTGTTCGCCGCCGCCGCGCTGGCGATGCCCGCCACCGCCCGCTGGGCGGCCCGCGCCGCCCGCGCCCCGCTTGAGACGATCGGCTGACCCCCTCGACGGCCGGGCCCGTCCCCGGCCGTCGAGCGGGACCGGCGGCACGGCCCGCCGCCGGAACCGCCGTAGTACGGCGCGGGGTTTCGGCTGCTGGTCGCCGGGACGGGACGGTAACCCGGGTCGCCCCCGAGCGGAACGGCGGGCGGCGGCAGGAAGCTGCCAGGCCGCGGCAGCTTGCTGCGCCTTTCTCCGCTGGTGGCCGGCGCCGGAAACGCGGATCGTTGTGGGTGCGGGACGGACTCCCGACACCCGGTCCGCAGCCGGAGAAAGCCGGAGAAGGAGGGGCGAAATGCAGCGTCGAAACGTCTTGCCCGCCGCGTCGCGGAGCGGTTCCGCGGCCCGCGGGACGATCACCCCGGGCGGTCCCGCGGCGCCGGCCGGCGCCCGGCCCGGCCGGACCGGGCGATGAGGGGCGGCGGCCATGCTGGCGGTGGTGACGATGCGCCGCACCGGGCCGCACCGGCCGGGCGACTCCCCGGTGGACGCCGCGGGATTCCTTGCCCGGTTGCCGCGCGGCTGGGCGACGGACCTGCGGCAGGTGCCGGGATATCTCGCCCTCCGGGTGCGCACCGAGCAGGAGATCGGCCTGGAGCTGATCCGCGAGGTGGTGGTGGCGGCCCTCGGCGACCCGGAACAGGGTCACTGGCGGCTGATCGGCTGCCAGGCCCTCGGCGGCGGCGCGTCGGTGCCGCGGCCGGCGGTACCGGTGGGGGCGGCCGGGTGGCGGTCGCACCTGGTCGCGGAATGGAACTGACCGTGCCGGGGCGAGGCGGCGGGCGGCCGGCGGTGGCGGCCGGGATCAGGACGGCGGCGGGATTCCGAGGTCGAAGTGCAGCCGGATGCTGGTCCCCCCGGGCCGGCGGTGGATGCGCACCAGGTCCGCGAGCTCGTTCACCACCAGGACGCCGCGCCCGCGGCCCACGGAGTCCGCGGGCGGCACCCGCCCGGCGAGCGGGTCGTCCAGGTGCCCCTGGTCGTCGATCTGGCACACCATGACGGCGTCCTCCCGCCAGAGCAGCAGCGTCCCGGGGCCGCCGGTGTAGTCGGCGGTGTTGGTGGCCAGCTCGTTCACCGCGAGCAGCACGTCGGGGCGCCGGACGGAGGGCAGCCCGGCGGCGTCCGCCCAGCCGGCGACGAACGCCCGCACCCCGGGCAGGTCCGGGAAGCCCTCGAAGACCAGCCGGGCCGCCCCGGCGGGCGGCAGGGGCAGCGGGACGTCGAAGTCCGCCGCGGTGGCCACCGGGTCGCCGTAGGCGGGACTGGCCCGGCGGCCGGCCCCGTCGAGCATGACGGGGTGGGTGCGCCAGGCGTCCTCGACCATGTCCGAGGGCAGCCGGGCGGCGTCGTAGGGGCACAGCACGATGGCGTCGTGCCGGGCCAGCGCCACGTTGATCAGGGCCTCGTGCATCGCGCAGGCGGGGTATTCGAGGCCGGTGCGCCCGGGCCAGATGGGTTCGCCGATGATGCGGACCCGGCGGCCGGGGTGCGCCGCGGCGAAGGCCAGCAGCACCCCCGGGATGATCCGCCCGGGGTTGCGGCCGGCCACCGCCATGTCGGCGAACCGGACCTCGGCCCGGCCGGTGCCGAGCCGGTCGCGGATGAGATCGCCGTTGGCCCCGGGCACCGCCACCAGCGCGGGGTCGCCGGCCGCCAGGCCGTCGGCCAGGAAGGCCGCGCACCGCTCGGCGTACTCCTCGGCATCCCGGTAGAGCAGGCCGAGATGGTCGAGCCTGCTCGCCGCGGCGGGCGGTGACGAGGTGGCGGTCATCTGCCGTGATCCGATCGGACGTCGCACATTTGCATTTCCACGATACGCTGCGCGCCGAGCAGCCGGAGCCACCCCCGGACCCGCCGGCCTCGCCGCTCAGGCGGAGGCGCGCACGACCAGTTCGGTGGGCAGTATCACCGGGCCGGCGCCGGGCCCGGCACCGCCGTCGATGAGCGCGAGCAGCAGCCGGACGGTCTCCTCGGCCACCCGGGTGAGCGGCTGGCGGATCGTGGTGAGCGGCGGATGCGTGGACACCGCGACCGGGGAGTCGTCGAAGCCGCCGACCGCCACGTCCTGCGGCACCCGGCGGCCCTGATCGCGCAGGGCGGCCAGCGCGCCGGCGGCCATCAGGTCGGAGGCGACGAACACGGCGTCCAGGTCGGGAACCCGGGCCAGCAACTCCGCCATCGCCCGCTCGCCGCTGGCCCGGGTCCAGTCGCCGTGGGCGATGAGCTTCTTGCCGGCCCGGCGGCCCATCACCTCGGTGAAACCCTCCAGCCGCTGGATGCCGCCCGGGGTGTCCATCGGCCCGGTGATCATCGCGATGCGGCGGCGGCCCTGGGCCAGCAGGTACTCGGTCATCTGCCGAGCGCCGAGCCGCTCGTCGGCCGCGGCGTAGGGGATGACGCTCTCCCGGCCGATGACCGCGCCGCAGGAGACGGCGGGGACCGGGCCGCCGACCAGCGCGTCGACCATGGGGTCGCCGGCGTGCGTGGACAGCAGCAGCACCCCGTCGGCGTGCCCGCCGCGCACGTAGCGCACCACCCGCTCGCGGTCGCCGTCGCCGGCGGCCATCATGAGCACCAGCGACAGATCGCGCTCGGCGAGCAGCCGGGTGGCCACCCGCATCGTGGTGCTGTAGTTGGGGTCCTCGAACAGCTTCTCCTGCGGCTCCGACAGCACCATCACCACCGACCCGGTCTTCTGGGTGACCAGGCTGCGGGCGTTGCGGTTGACCACGTAGCCCGTCGCCGAGATGGCCCGCTCGATGGCCAGCCGCGCCCCGGTGCTGACGTACTTGTCCCCGTTGAGCAGCCGGGACACGGTGCCGCGGGAGACGCCGGCGGCGGCCGCGACATCGTGGATGGTGGGTCGTTTCATCGCAGGGCTCCAGAGGACAGGTCCGTCCTCCAGTATCGCTGCATGCTCAGGAACAGCGCGATCAGCGGAATGATCGACAGGGCCGCGCCGGTGAGGATCAGGTTGTACAGCGACGGCTGGTTGGCGCCGGCGGCGAGCAGGGTGTACAGGCCGACGGTCAGCGGGAACTTGCCGTCGTCGCCGAGCATGATGAAGGGCAGCAGGAAGTTGTTCCAGATGGCGACGAACTGGAACAGGAAGATCGTCACCAGCCCGGGCACCATGATCGGCAAGGCGATCCGGACGGCCAGCCCCGCCTCGCCGGCGCCGTCCAGCCGGGCGGCCTCCAGCAGCGTGTCGGGAACGGCGGCGGTGGCGTAGATGCGGGCCAGGTAGATGCTGTAGGGACTGAGCATCTGCGGCAGCAGCACCGCCCAGTAGGTGTCGGCCAGGCCGATCGTGGAGAACAGCAGGTACTGCGGGACGGCCAGCACCACCGCCGGCACCAGGACGCCGCCGATCAGCAGGTTGAAGATCAGGTTCCGGCCGGGGAAACGGTACTTGGCCAGCGCGAAGCCGGCGATCGCCGCCACCGCGGTGGCCAGCAGGGCCCCGCCGCCCGCGTACAGCACGGTGTTCAGCAGCCACCGCCAGAACACGCCGTCGCGGTAGGCCAGCAGCTCGGTGAGGTTGTCCAGCAGGCCGGTGCCGGGGGCCAGGGTGGGGGTGGTGAACAGCTCGCCGGGTGACTTGGTGGCGGCGACCAGCACCCAGCTCACCGGGAACAGGCAGTAGACCGCGCCGAGCAGCAGGACGGCGGTCGGTGCCAGGCCCAGCGGCCGGCGGGCGCGCCGGGCCGGTGTGGTGACGGCGGCCATCAGCCCTCCCCGAAGGCGCGGTCGCGGACCACGCGCAGGAATCCGAACGACAGGACGAGCGAGATCGCCGCGATGACGATCGAGGTGGCGGCGGCCGAGTAGAGGTCGCCGGTGACGAAGGCGTCGCGGTACACCTTCATGAGCGGGCTCCAGGTGGAGCCGATGGTGTTGGTGAGCGGCCGCAGCGCGGTCGGCTCGGCGAACACCTGGATGGTGGCGATGATCGAGAAGACGGTGGTCAGGATGATGGCCGGCATCAGCAGCGGCAGCTTGATCCGCAACGCGATCCGCACCTCGCCGCCACCGTCCAGCCGGGCGGCCTCGTACAGCTCGCCGGGGACGGCGCGCAGCGCGGTGTACAGCACCAGCATGTTGAAGCCGACCCCGCCCCACACCGCGATGTTGGCCATCGAGAAGGTGACCGTGCCGGGGCCGAGCAGGTCGGCGTCCAGCAGGCCGCGCAGCGGGCTGAGCGAGGGCAGGTAGAGGAAGCCCCACATCAGGGTCGCGGCGACGCCGGGCACCGCGTACGGCAGGTAGATGGCGATGCGGGAGAAGCGGGCCAGCCGGACCGTCGCCGAGTCCAGCAGCAGGGCGAACAGCACGGCCAGGCCGAGCATCGCCGCGAGCACCAGCGCGCCGTAACCGAGCACGCGCAGCCAGCCCGCCCACAGCTCGCCGTCAGCGAGCGCGGTGGCGAAGTTGTCCAGGCCGGCGGAGACCTCGCGCCGGCTCCCCCGGCCGAGCCCGAGCCCGGACACCTTGATCCGCCGGGTGGCCAGGTAGGCGGTGTAGCAGATCGGCACCGCGAAGAACAGGGTGAACAGCAGGACGGCCGGCAGGAGGAACAGGTACGGCGCGGCGCCGCCGCGGCGCGCGGCGTCCCCCCGGCCCGGCCGCGGCGGGCGGCCGGGCCGGGCCGGGGATCCGGTCGCGGGTCCGGGCACGGGTCCAGGGACGGGTCCGGGTGCGGTGTCCGCGCCGGACCCGGCGGCCCGCGCGGCGCCGGTCAAGGGCTCGGTCACGGCGCGAGCTGGAAGCCGGACTTGCGCATGTCGGCCACCGTCGCGTCCTGCATGGCCTGCACCGCCGCGGAGAAGGACGTCTTCTTGGCGACCGCCTGGTCGAAGGCGTCCTTGAAGGCGTTGTAGGTGACGCCGACGTTCGGGCCGAAGGTGAAGCCGCGGGCGGCGGTGGCGGCGGTGGCGGCCTGCTGCCAGAAGTCGGCCTGGCCGGCGAAGTAGTCCGGCGCCTTGGTCATGGCGGCCTGCGCCTTGCCGGCGGCCGGATAGATCGCCGCCTCCTCGACCAGCAGGCGCAGCGCCTCGGGGTCGGTGTTCAGCCAGGTGATGAACCGCGCGGCGGCCGCCTTGTTCGGGCTCTTGGCCGACACCGCCACCGACGAGCCGCCCCAGAACCCGCTGTGCCCCTCCCCGGCGGTCCACTGCGGCAGCGGGGCCACCGCCCACCTGTCCTTGCCCTTGGGGGCGTTGGCCGACAGCACCCCGGGCGCCCAGACCGCGCACGGCCAGGTGAGCAGCCTGCCGTCATTGAGGGCCTTGTTCCATTCGGGGGTGAAGTACGGTATGCCGTCGATCACGCCCTCCTTGACCAGGCCGCCCCAGTAGTCGGCGACCTTCTTCGTCGGCTCGTCGGCGACGGCGACCTTCCAGGACTGGCCGTCGATGGACCACCACTGCGCGCCGGCCTGCTGGGCGAGCCCGGCGAAGGAGCCGGGGTCCTTGCTGGAGAAGGTGCCGAGATAGACCTTGGGATCGGCCTTGTGCACCTTGCGCGCCGCCTCGGCGTATTCGTCCCAGGTCTTCGGCGGCGCGATGCCGTACTTGTCGAACAGGTCCTTGCGGTAGAACAGCATCATCGGGCCGCTGTCCTGCGGCAGGCCGTAGACCGCGTCGGTGCCGAGGGTGACCATCTTCCACAGGCCCTCGCTGAACTCCGCCCGGCTCGCGCCGACCTCGGCCTTGATGTCGGCCACCGCCTCGGCGGCGACGAACGACGGCAGGTGCTGGTATTCGGCCTGTACCAGGTCGGGCGGGTTGCCGGCCTTGGCGGCGGTGAGGAACTTGGCGGAGGCGTCGTCCCCGCCGGCCTGCTTGCTGACCTTGACGGTGATGTCGGGGTGCGCGGCGTTCCACACCTTCGCGATCTTGTCCATCCCCGGGGCCCAGGTCCAGTACGTCAGGGTCACCGGGCCGGCCGCCGCGGAGGTCTCCGCGGGCCGGGGCGCCGCCGCCGGTTCGGACGAGCAGCCCGTCGCGATGCCGGCCGCGACGATCGCGGCCGCCGCGGCCGCCAGGGGTCTTGCGCGCATGGGGAACCTCCAACGCCGAGCCGGGGCCCGCGGCACGGCGGGGCTTCGGCAGCTCTGTGAACGTGCACAGACTGAAACGCGCCGAGTCGCAGCGTCAAGGGCCTGTTACGTGGTCGTTAAGAACGCGGCGTGCGGCGAAATTCCGGCTGACGTCTATCGCACCCGGTGGATGCGGGCTACTGTGCACGTTCACAGAAGGGTGTGGACGCCGCGGGCCGGCGTGGAGATCAGGGGGGCGGATGTATCCGGAGCTTCCGGCGGGAATCGCCTACGGCGGCGACTACTATCCCGAGCAGTGGCCGCGGGAGGTCCAGGAGGAGGACATCGCGCTCATGCGGGAGGCCGGGATCAACCTGGTGAGCGTCGGCATGTTCTCCTGGGTGCTCATGGAGCCCGCCGAGGGCCGCTACGAGTTCGGCTGGCTGGACGAGATCCTGGACCGGCTGCACGCGGCCGGCGTCCGGGTGAACCTGGCCACCCCGACCGCCGCGCCGCCCGCCTGGTTCCTGCGCGCGCACCCCGACGCGCTGCCGGTCACCCGGGAGGGCGTGCGCATCGGCCCCGGCGGCCGGCAGAGCGCCTGCTCCAGCTCGCCCGCCTTCCGGGAGGCCGGCGCGCGCCTGGTCCGCGCGCTGGCCACGCGCTACCGCGACCACCCGGCCGTGGTCATGTGGCACGTGCACAACGAGTACGGCGCGCCGCTCGGCGAGTGCTACTGCGAGCACAGCGTGGCGGCGTTCCGCGCCTGGCTGCGCCGCGCCTACCGCGACATCGCCGCGCTGAACGACGCCTGGGGGACGGTGTTCTGGGGGCAGGTCTACGGCGACTGGGCCGAGATCGACGCCCCCCGGCACAATCACACCGCGGTCAACCCGGCCCAGCGGCTGGACTTCGCGCGGTTCAGCGACGAGCAGCACCGTGAGCACTACGCGCTGCAGCGCGACATCCTCCGCGAGATCACCCCGCACCTGCCGATCACCACGAACTTCGCCGGCACCGTCAACTGCAAGTCCACCGACCTGTGGAAGTGGGCCCGCGAGCTGGACGTCGTCGCCAACGACCACTACCTCAAGGCCGAGCGGCCGGACAACCACATCGACCTGGCGATGTCGGCGGACCTGGCCCGCTCGGTGGCGGGCGGCGCGCCGTGGATGCTCATGGAGCACTCGGTCGGCGCGGTCAACTGGCAGCCGCGCAACCTGGCCAAGCGGCCCGGGGAGATGCGCCGCAACAGCCTGGCGCACGTGGCGCGCGGCTCCGACAGCGTGCTGTTCTTCCAGTTCCGGGCGTCCCGCTTCGGCGCGGAGAAGTTCCACTCGGCGATGGTGCCGCACGCCGGGCCCACCTCCCCGCAGTGGCGGGAGGTGGTCGGGCTGGGCGCCGACCTGCGGGCGCTGGCCGGGGTGCGCGGATCCCGGGTGCGGGCCGAGGTCGCGCTGCTGTGGGACTGGGAGTCGTACTGGGCGCTGGAGCTGGACTGGCGCCCCTCGGCGGACCTGTCGTTCCGCGAGCGGATGGACGCCTATTACGAGGCGCTGTGGCGCGAGCACGTCACCGTGGACTTCGCCCATCCCGCCGCCGACCTGTCCGGCTACCGGCTGGTGATCGCGCCGAGCGCCTACCTGCTCGGCGAGGCCGCGGCCAAGAACCTGCACCGCTACGTGGAGTCCGGCGGGCACCTGCTGGTGTCGTACTTCTCCGGCATCGTGGACGAGCACGACGCGGTGCACCCCGGCGCCGTGCCGGGCGCGCTGCGCGACGTGCTCGGCCTGTCGGTCGAGGAGTTCCACCCGCTGCCGGCCGGCGGCACCGTCGCGCTGTCGGACGGCGGCACCGGCCGGATCTGGTCGGAGCGGGTCGTGCGCGCCGGCGCGGCCACCGTCCGGACCTTCGCCGGCGGCCTGGACGACGGCCACCCGGCGGTGACCTGCCACGCCCTGGGCACCGGCCGCGCCTGGTACGCCGCCACCGCGCCGGAGCCGGGCACGCTGCGGGAACTGCTCGGCGAGGTGCTGGACGGCGCCGGGGTGCGCCGGCCGGCCGGGCTGCCGGAGACCGTGGAGATCGTGCGGCGCGGCGACCATCTGTTCCTGCTCAACCATGGCGACCAGGCGGCGGCCGTGCCGGAGGTGACCGGCACCGACGTGCTGGCCGGCACGGCGTTCGGCGGCTCGGTCCCGGCCGGCGGGGTCGCGGTGGTGCGGGTGGCCGGCCGGTAGCGCGGGCCGGCCGGGCCGGCCTGACGGGGGCCTTAGGACTTCGGGGGACGTCCAGCACTCCTCTCCTGATCGGAGGACCCATGAGAACATCCATCACCGCGGTGGCGGCACGATCGGCGCTGTCGGCGCTGACCGCGCTGGCCTGCGCGGCGGCGCTGGCCGCGGCCACGCTCGCCGGCCCGCCGGCCGGCGCCGCGGCGTCGGTCGCCAACGGCGGCTTCGAGGCCGACGGCACCGGCGTGGCCGCGCCGGCCGGGTGGACCACCACCGGCACCGCGGCCGCCGACTACACCGAGACCGGCGGGCGGTCGGGCACCTACCGGCTGACCCACTGGTCGTCCGGCGCGTACACCGTGCGGACCTCGCAGCGGCTGACCGGCCTGGGCTCGGGCCCCTACACCCTGAGCCTGTGGGTCAAGAACGGCGGCGGCCAGTCGTCGATCCACGCGGCGCTGGAGAACTGCGGCGGCCCCGACCGGCGCACCGCGATCCCGGTCACCGCCGACTGGCTGAAGGTGGTCGTCTCCACCAGCGTCTCCGGGGGCTCGTGCACCGTCAGCCTGTACTCGGCCGCGGCCGCCGGCAACTGGGCGAGCTTCGACGACGTGTCCTTCACCCCCGGCGCGACCGCCCTGACGCTGCGGGGCGCGGACGTGTCCAGCCTGGCCAAGTCCGAGGCGCGCGGCGGCGTCTACTACGGGCCCGACGGGGCGCGCCGGGACGCGCTGACCATCCTGCGCAACGCCGGCGCGAACCACGCCCGGCTGAAGGTCTGGGTGAACCCGGCGGACGGCTTCAACGACAAGGCGCACGTCCTGGCGATGGCCCGGCGGGTCAAGGCGCTCGGCATGGGCCTGCTGGTCGACTTCCACTACTCCGACACCTGGGCCGACCCCGGCAAGCAGTACAAGCCGGCCGCCTGGACCGGGTACTCGTTCGACCGGCTGCGGCAGGCGGTGTACGACCACACCTACGACGTGCTGAACGCGCTGAAGTCGCAGGGCACCACGGCGGACATGGTGCAGGTGGGCAACGAGATCAACGACGGCATGCTGTGGGAGGACGGCCGCAGCGCGAACTTCGACCGGCTCGCCGACCTGCTGAAGTCCGGGGTGAGCGCGGTCCGCGCGGTCTCCGGCTCGACCAGGGTGGTGCTGCACCTGGCCGAGGCCGCCAACTCCTCGCTGTTCCGCTGGTGGTTCGACAACGCCACCTCCCGGGGGGTGCCGTTCGACATGATCGGCGCGTCCTACTACCCGTACTGGCACGGCACCCTGGCCGCGATGCAGGCCAATCTCATGGACGTCCGGGCCCGCTACGGCAGGCCGGTGTTCCTCGCCGAGACCGCCTACCCGTTCGGCACCGGCAACGACGACGCCGAGCCGAACATCATCACCGCGGCCACGCCCTACCCCGGATACCCGGCCACCCCGGCCGGCCAGGCGGCGCTGTTCCGCGACGTGCTGAGCACCGTGCAGGCGGCGGGCGGGCTCGGCGCCTTCTACTGGGAGCCCACCTGGACCGCGGTGACCGGCAACGGCTGGGACCCGGCGAACCCCGCGTCCGGCAACGGGTGGGAGAACCAGGCCCTGTTCGACTTCGCCGACCGGGCCACCCCGGCGCTCGCCGAGTTCGCGCACCAGTAAGGCGCGAGCGCCCGGGCGGCACCCTCGCCCAGCATGATCCACAATTGCCCACCGGCTCCTGACGATCTTGGCAAGTCTCCACATTCCCTCACATCGGAGGTTCTGCCAGCCTGGTACCGGATTCTGGCCGGCTGAGCCGGAATCGGTTCCGGATCGTCAGGAGCCGCACGGGGGCGATCGGCGGGTCTCGAGGGGTGCCCGCCCGCATCTGGTCCGGCGCGGCCGCGGCCACCCCCGGCCGCAGAGCGCGTCGCGCCGCGGCGGGCTCTGGCCAGCACCCCGACGAGCCAGGCCCGAGAGGGGACGCGATGAAGCGATACGAGAAGCCGAAGGTCAAGAAGGTGGACACCGGAGCAGTGCTCCGGAGCAACTCCTGACACCGGCGCGTGGGACCCGGCCGGCTCCGGCCCGGTCCCACGCGCACGCGGGCATCCAGGGGGCCGCCCGGCCACGGGACCGGGCGGCGGGACGACGGGGGACGGCTGATGTGCGGACTTGCGGGCGTGGCCGTGATCGGTGGGCAGGACCTGCCGGCCGGGATCGACGCCGTGCTGGAGCGGATGTCGCGGGCGGTGGGGCACCGCGGCCCGGACGCCGAGCGCCACCACCGGGAGGGCCCGGTCGCGCTGGCCTTCCGGCGCCTGGCCCTGGTCGGCCCCGAGAGCGGCGACCAGCCGCTGTTCAGCGAGGACGGCACCTGCGCCCTGATCGCCAACGGCGAGGTGTACAACCATCACGAGCTGGCCGCCCGGGAGAGGATGCGGCTGCGGACCAGGTCCGACTGCGAGGTGCTCCCCAACCTGTACGCCCGGTACGACGTCCGCTTCCTGGACGACGTGCAGGGCATGTGCGCCGTCGTGCTGTGGGATCGCGCCCGCGACCGCCTGGTCCTCGCCCGCGACCGGTTCGGCATCAAGCCGCTGTACTACGCGCGCGCCGGCGACACCGTGGTGTTCGCCTCCGAGATCAAGGCGCTGTTCGAGCACCCCGGCTGCCCGCGGGAGCTGGACTGGGAGGTCGCGCTCGCCGACCAGTCGATGACCTCGGCCCCCCAGCTGACCGACGCCCCGGTCACCAGCTGGTTTCGCGGCGTCCATCTGGTCCCGGCGGGCACCGTCGTCTCGATCGACCTGCGGACCGGTGACAGCGACGAGCACGTCTACTGGCGCCTGCCCTCGTTCACCGGCGGCTCGGACGCCTCCGAGGAGGAACTGGTCGGCGCCTACCGCGACCTGCTGGCCTCCTCGGTCCGGGCCTGCGCGTCGGCCGACACCGAACTCGGCCTGTTCCTGAGCGGCGGCGTCGACTCCGCCGCGGTGGCCGCGCTGGCCGCGGCCGGTGGCACCCCCCTGCACACCTTCTCGGTGCTCAGCGGCAGCACCCTGGCCAACGGGGACGCCGAGTCGGCCCATCGCGCGGCGGCCGCGCTCGGCCTGCCCAACCACCAGGTGCTCTTCGATTTCGCCACGATGCCGGGCGCGGCGGAGTGGAAGCGCCTGCTGTGGCTGCTGGAGACCCCGCTGTGCGGGCCGGAGCAGTATTTCAAGTACGAGCTGTACCGCCATGCCCGGCACGCCCGGCCCGGCCTGCGCGGGATGCTGCTCGGCGCGGGCAGCGACGAGTACAACGGCGGCTTCTCCACCATCTTCGGCACCGGCGAGGGCTGGGCCGGCTTCCAGGCCGGGATCGGGCAGCTCGCCCGGGCCGGCGCGCTGCGGGGCCGGCCGGCGCTCGCCTCCTGGCAGGACGGGCCGGACGGCCCGCTGCTCGCCGACACGGCGCTCGGCCCACCGGCGGGCGCCGATCCCTACCCGGCCTACGTGGCGTGGCGGCACCGGCACATGCTCCAGTACAACTGCTGGCACGAGGACCGCACCGCCGCCGGTAACGGCGTCGAGGCGCGGGTGCCGTTCCTCGACCACCGCATCGTCGAACTGCTGGCCGGCATCCCGCCGCACCGCCGCGCCGCGCTGCTGTGGGACAAGGCGATCCTGCGCCGGGCCGTGGCCGGGGTGGTGCCCGGGTGGGTCGCCGCCCGGCCGAAGGTGCCCTTCTATTACGGGGACGGCGCCGGCTACACCCACCGCATGGTCGTCCGCATGCTGGCGCAGGACGGCGCCTCCCTGGTGGAGGAGGCGCTGCACTCCCCCGGCGGCCGGCGGTTCCTGCGCCCGGACACGATGCGCGCGGCGCTCGCCCGCCTGGGCGGACAGGGTGAACCCTGGGAGGTGGAACAGCTGTTCCGGCTGGTCAACCTCGGCCTGCTGGACGCCATGGCCCGCGCGGTGCCGCCGGTGCCGCTGGACGCCCCGGCACGTGCCGTGTTGCCCGCGGTGCCGGTGGCCGACTGGGACCGCGACGCCCCGGCGCTGGCCGTCCGGCTGGAGGACCGCACTCCGCCCGCTCTGGACGGTGTCCTCGGCTTCCGCGACGACGTGCTGGTCGTCCACGAACCAGCTGAACCCCACCGGATGTACGTGAGCGTCGCCGGCAGCCTGGAGTACGTCGCCGAGGCCGCCGACGATCCCGCGTGGTTCGCGCTGCTGCGGGAGATCGACGGGCGGCGCACGCTCGGCGAGCTGCTCGCGGCGAGCGGCCAGAGCTACGACGCGGTGGCCGGCGTGCTGCGCGACACCATCGGCGCGGGCGTACTACAGGAGGCCCGCCCGTGACCGGAGTGCCGGCCGGCTGCCAGGAGGCCCGCACGGTCCTCGGCGAGCACCGCCTGCTGCCCGGCGACGCGCTCGCGGCGTTCGTCGTCGGATCCACCGCGCGCGGGTGGGCCAACCCGGGCAGCGACATCGACGTCGTGGTCGTCTCGGCCGCGCCCTTCGCCGACGATCGCGCGGTGACCACCCGGGTGGCACTGGTGCCCGACACCCTCCCGGTCGTGACCTTCCGGCGCGGGGAGCGGCGGTGGGAGCTCAAGTACTGGACCGCGGCCCAGGTGGACCAGGTGATGAACAAGATCACCTGGTCGGCCTTCGAGGCGGACCGCCGGGTCGGCGACCGGCTCACGCTGACCGAGAACCTGTTCCTGGCCCGGCTGCGCTCGTGTGTGCCGGTGTTCGGCGCCGGCTGGGTGGAGCAGGCGCGCCGCCGGCTGGACGGCACCGCCTACCGGTCCTTCATGGTGATCGAGGCGCTGGCGGAGGCCGACGACGCGGTCGAGGACGCCCTGGGGCAGCTGGCCGCCGGGGACGTGGAGAGCGCGGTGCTGTCGGCGCAGGCGGCGTTCGGGTTCGCGGTGGAGGCCGTGCTGGCCGGGCACGGCGAGTTCGGGCCGCAACCCAAGTGGCGGGCCCGCCGGTTGCGGGCCGCCGCACCCGAGATCCTGCCCTTCGCCGAGTACTGGTCGATCCAGACGATGCGCGACTTCGACCCCGAGCGGCCGCAGGAGTGGGTACGCCGCGTCGCCGAGACCTGCCGGCGGGTGGCGATGGAGGTGGAGGTCTAGGTGACGGCGCAGGTGGCGGCCCGGTCGGTGCCCCGCGTCCGGGACGACGTGCGCGTCCGGCGCTACCGCGGCCGGCTCCTGGTCGCCGGCCCGGTGGACGCCTACGAGCTGACCGAGTCGGCGGAGTTCGTCTTCCGCCGGATCGACGGGCGCCGGACGGCCGGTGATATCGGCGCACTGCTGGCGCAGGAGTACGACATCGCGGCGGCCGTCGCCGGGCAGGACGTGCTGGACCTGCTCGGAGAACTGACCGTCCACCAGATCATCGAGCTGGACTGACGCCGTGCGCCCCCCTCACTCCGCCGGCGCCGCCGAGCCTCCCGACACGTCCGAGGTCGCCAAGGGCCCCGGGGACGCCTACCGGAGCGCCTTCCGGCATTGGGAGTCGCGGGCCGGCGTGCGGACCCGCCCGCGGCGGGTGCTGGACGAGCGCGGGCGCGACGCCCTGTTCTTCCCGCCGGAGTTCGTGCCCGCCACCGCGCATCCGCTGGTGGCCGCGCGCGGCCCCGGGACGGCCCACCGCCTGCTGGTGCATTCCCTGTACCAGTACCTGCACTTCACGACGGTGCTGGAACAGCTCGCCGTACTCCCGGTCACCGCCGCGCTGTCGTTGGGCCGGGCCGGTGTCGAGCTACCCGACGGGATGCGCGCGGACGCGTTCAAGATAACCACCGACGAGGCCTGGCACGCCCAGTTCTCCTACGAGTTCACCGGCGAGGTGGCCCGGGTTACCGGCATCGCCCCGTCCGCCGTGGTGGAGCCGCGGCTGGTGCGCGCCCTGGAGGAGACGCGGCTGGCGTTCGAACCGGCGCTGCACGGGCTGGTGGACCTGGTGTTCGCCGTGGTCAGCGAGACATTGGTCTCCGCCCTGCTGCACGATGTCCCGCGGGACGGCCGGCTGCCGGGGCCGGTACGCGCCCTGGTGGCCGACCACGCCGCCGACGAGGGCCGCCACCACGCCTACTTCCGAGAGTTCCTCCGGCGGCTGTGGCCGGCGCTGGGCCCGGCCGCCCGGACGGTCGGCCCCCGGGTGCCGGAACTGGTCCGAGTGTTCCTCGATCCGGACATGTCCGCGGTCGCGGCGGGCCTGCGCGCCTCGGGCTTCACCCCGCCGCAGATCACCGAGATCATCGCCGACTGCTACGGGCCCGCCGCGCCGTGCCGGGACGTCCGGCCCGCGGCCCGGGCCACCGTACGGGCATTCGCCGAGGTGGGCGCCCTGGACGACACCTGCACCCGCGACGCGTTCGCCGACGCCGGGCTGCTCGTCGAAGGGCCGGCGGCCGCCGGAGCCCGCACCGACCTCAAGACGGCGACGTGCCCGGACCGGCCCCGGGAGGAATGAGGCAGCAGTGGACGACTCAGCACTTCCGGCAACGATACGGCAGGCACTGACCACCACGACGGCGGGCGCCTCCGGAGTGGCCCGGCTGGTCGTGGCGGGCCTGCTGGAGATCGGCGACGACGCCGCCCGGCGCGCGGCCACCGCGGACCTGCTGCTGCGGCGCCTCCCCGGCTACGCGCCGATCTGGCACATCGCCGCGGCGGCCCGCGGCGCCGGCTGGGCCGACGCGCTGCGGGCGATCCGGGCCGACCTGGACCGGTCGGTGGAGGACAGCGTGGCGACGGCGCTGGCCTGGCTGGCGGCCCGCCCGGGCCCGGTACTGTCCGCGCCGAGCAGCTCCGTCGTCGCCCGCGTGCTCGACCGGCTGCCCGCGCCCGCCGCGGACGGGCCGCCGGTCGCGCTGGCCGGGGCCGACGCCATCGGGCCGGACGCCGTGCTCAACATCGCCGGCACCCGCGACCTGGCCCGGCGGCACCCGACCCTGGTGGTCACCACGTCGTTGAAGCTGGTCCCGGCGGCCGTGTTCGCCACCCTCGGCTCGCCGGCCTTCGAACGGATCCCGCTCGCGGAGTTCGCCGGGGTCGTCCTGGACGGCGAGCTGCTGGACCCGGCCGACGCCGGCCGGCGGGCCGCCGGGCGCGGCCCGCTCCGGCGATGAGCGCCACCTCGCCGCCCGGCGTGCCCGAACACCTGTCCGGCCTGCCGGCCAAGCGGGCGCTGTACGCGGCCGACACCTACTTCCGGGAGGTGCTGGAGGACCTGCGGGCCGCGTGCGCCGCGGACGGCGGATCGGTGCGCCGGTTCTGCCACGACCACACGCTGCTGCTGTTCAAGCCGGACGCGGCGGTGGCCCGCAAGATGAGACCCGGCCTGGAGCTGGTCGCCGCGCGCGGCTTCTCGGTGGTGGCGGCGACCCCGGTGACCATGAACCGGCACTCCATCCGCGCCCTGTGGCAGTACGGCTACCCGGCGGCGAGCCGGGACCGGCGGGACGCGGCCGACCTCTACATGACCGCCGGTGACTGCCTGCTCGTCCTGCTGGCCCGGCCCGGCCACGCGCGGCCGGCCAGCGTGCTGCTGAGCCAGGAGAAAGGGCCGGCCCGGCCCGAGGACTGCCGGCCCGGCCAGCTCCGCCACGAGCTGGGCGGCACCGGATACCAGCTGAACCTGCTGCACGCCCCGGACGAGCCGGCCGACCTGCTGCGCGAACTCGGCGTGCTGTGCGACGCGCCCGCCCGCGCCCTGCTGTACCGGCAGGCCCGCGCCCGGCAGGACGCGGCGGCACCGGCCCACCGGCTGGCGGAGCGGCTGGAGGCGGCCGCGCCGCGCGCCGAGCTGCGGGCCGGTCCGGTGCTGCGCGCGCTGCACGAGGCGGTGGCGGCGGCGCTCGCCCGCCGCCCGCGGGACGTCCCGGCCGGGCTGCCGCCGCTGCTGGCCGCCGTCCGGTCGGGCCGGTCCCGCGACTGGCGCGGCCTGCTGGGCCTACTCGACGCCGGCCGGATCGAGATCACCCGATGGCAGCGGATCGTGGTGGCCACGGCTCTGCTGGACCCCTTCGAACCCGGCCGCCAAAGCCTGCTGCCGGACGCCTCCGCTCGGCCACCGCAGGCCCCGGACGCGACGGGTGGCCCGGGCACGCTTCACGGCACAGACAACATGGACCGCACGGGCGGCACCACGGCCACCGACGTTCCGGAGGGCATCGGCGACACCGGAACGGCGGCACGGCACCGGGCGGCACGGGACGGAGCCGGCCGATGACGGCCGCGGACATGGCGGTGCCGGCCGCCTACCACGGTGACGCGGACTTCGCGCGGGGCTGGGCGACGGCGGCCGAAGTGCTGGGCCACCGCCTGGACGGCGTGCTGCTCGAAGCCGCGATGCTGCTACTGTCTCCGCCCGCGGTCGCCACCGGCCGGGTGCCGGTCGCGCTGGACTGGCTGGCCGCCCACGGCTTCACCGTCCGGCACGCCGCCCGCGTCCACCTCACCCGGGACCAGGTGCGCCGGCTGTGGAAGTACCAGGCGGCCCGGCCGGACCCCGCCCGGGTGGAGATCTTCGGGACGCTCATGACGAGCGGACCGTGCGTGCTGCTGCTCGCCCGCGGGACACCGGACGGCCCGCTGCCGGCGGCCGCCCGGCTGCGGGCGCTGAAGGGGCCGTCCGACCCGCGCCGCTGCGCCCCGCACCACCTGCGGTCCTGCCTCGGCGCGGCCAACATGTTCAACAACCTCGTGCACACCTCCGACGGCCCGCCGGAGGTGGTCCGGGAGACCGCCATAGTGCTCGGTGACACCGGGCCGGCCGTAATGTGGCGCGACGCGGTCGCCGCCGCCCCGGTGGACCCGGTCCGGGCGCGGACGGTGGCCGCGGCCGCATCCGGCGTGCCCGGCGGGATCTCCCTGGCCCACGCGGGGGTGGCGCTGCGCCGGCGGTTGCTGCGCCGGCTGCGCGCCGTACTGCCCGAGGCGGACCCCACCGGCGCCGCCGACCGGCTGCTCGCCACGGAGGAGGCGTGGGCTCGCGGGTACGACCCGGCACGGCCGGTGGCGGCGCTGGCGGCGTTCCGTGGCCGGTTCACGCCGGTCGCGCCGGCGCTGTCACCGCCGGGGGCGCGGCCCGGGCCGGCCGCCCGTCACCTGATCGGCCTGTTCGTCCAGGTGGAGGCGGCGCTGTTCGGCACCGGTCTCGACTTCGAGCGGCTGACCGAGACCGCCCGGCTCGCGCGCGTCACGCTGGGATCCCGTGACCGGCTGGTACTGGCCACCGAGTGGCTGACACTGCGCACCCTGCGGCAGGTCGCGGCCGCCCCGCCGGAAGCGGGCTCAGGCGCCGACAGGACGGCAGCGGTGGCGGCCGTCGTCGGTGCGGGTGGTCAGCCGGGCCCTCTCGAGGTGCTCCAGCAGGGGCACCGCGACGCGGCGGCTGGTGTCGAGGGCCTGGCGGGCCTGGCTGACGGTGAACGGCTGAGGTAGTCCTGCCAGCAGGGCGGCGGCCCGGCGGTCGGCGCCGGGGAGCAGCACGACGCCCTCGGCGATCCGCAGCAGCGCGCCGGCCCGCACCGCGGCGGCGATCTCCTTGCGGCCCAGGCCGAGCGCGGCCAGCCGGTCGGCCTCCGGGGCGCGGAACGGCGCGCCGGCCAGCTCCGCGCGCAGTCGGTCGACGGCCGCCGCCACCGGCGCGGGCAGCCCGGACGCGCCGCCGGTGGTGATCCGCCCGGCTGCCAGGGTGAGCGGCGGCCGGATCAGTGCCGCCACCAGGCGCCGGTCGGGCAGGCCCAGCGCCCGCCGGGCCGCCTCGACCGGCATGCCGGGCTCCATCGGGTCGTGCGCCGCGTACTCGCCGACCGCCGCGGCCAGCCGGCCGGGCAGCGCCTGCCACAGCTCCGGGTCGGCGTGCCAGTCGCCGGCGACCGGCGGGCCGGGCGGCTTCACCCCCATCGCGGCCAGTTCGGCGGCCGGCAGGAACCGGTGGGTGCGCAGCAGGGCCGCCGCGCCCGGCGCGGCGGCGAGCTCGGCGGCGCGGGCGCGGGCCGCGCCGCGGCGGCGCAGCGCGGGCGGCCGGACGTCCAGCACGGCGGCGCCCGCCACCACGCTCGGCAGCTCGCGGGGGCGGCCCGGATCGCGCAGCACCAGCACGTCGCCCACGTGCAAGGGCAGCGGCCTGGCCAGCCGCAGCCGCGCGGTGCCCGCGCCGAGCGGGCGCACCCGGCAGGTCACCGCCGCCGACCCGATGTGCGCGGTGACCTCGGCGGGCAGCGCGAAGGCGTCCCCGCCGGCGGCCGGCCCGGGGCGGCCGCCGGGCGGTGCGGTCCCGCCGTCCCCGCGGGGACCGGGAGCGGTGAGCCGGACGTCGACCAGGTCGGTGCCCGTCCAGGCGCCCGGGGTGACCAGGGCGGTGCCCCGGGTGAAGGCGCCGCGCAGGTTGACGGCGACCCGGGCGACCCCGGTCACCGACTCCGCCTGCTCCTTGAGGGTCTGCAGGCCGCGCACCCGGACGGGCGTGCCGTCCAGCGACAGCTCGTCCCCGGCCCGGATCCGGCCGGCGGGCAGGGTTCCGGTGACGACGGTGCCGCTCCCCCGCACGGTGAAGACCCGGTCCACCCACAGCCGCGCCGGGGCGGCCGGATCGGCGCCGGGCAGCCGGGCGGCCAGCCGGTCCAGCTCGGCGGTGAGCTCCGCCAGCCCGGTCCCGGTGCGGCCGCTCACCGCGACGGCCGGGACGCCGGGCAGGCCGCCGGCGGCCAGCCGGGCCAGGGCCTGCCGGGTGGCCGGTCCGGGGTCGGCGAGGTCGGACCGGGTGACGGCGAGCAGGACGTGCCGCACGCCGAGGGCCTCCAGGGCCAGCAGGTGCTCCTCCGACTGCGGCATCCACCCCTCGTCGGCCGCGACGACCAGCAGCGCGGCCGGGACCGGGCCGGCACCGGCCAGCATGGTGGACAGGAACCGTTCGTGGCCGGGCACGTCGACCAGCGCCAGCCGGGCACCGGACGGCAGGGTGGTCCAGGCGTAGCCGAGTTCGATGGTCAGCCCACGGCGGCGCTCCTCGGCCAGCCGGTCCGGCTCCATGCCGGTCAGCGCCCGTACCAGGGTGGACTTGCCGTGGTCCACATGTCCCGCCGTGGCGATCACGTGCATCACCCGGCCGTCCCTCCGTACTCCTGCGGGTGGGCGCCCGGCATCCCACCGCCCCGGCCGTTCGCGCCACTGGCGCTGTCGGCGCCGTCCGCGCCTTCCGGGCCTTCCGGGCCTTCCGGGCCAACCGAACCGTCAGGGCCGGCCAGGCCGCCGGAGCCGTCAGGGCCGGCCGCGCGGTTCGCCTTCCGCCGGGCACCGAGACCGGCCGAACCGCCCGGATCGCCCGGGCCGCCGGTGCCGGCCGGGGCGGCGTGACCGCGCCCGGCGGCCAGGGCGGTGACGGCGGCGGCGATCTCGGCGTCCTCCTCCGGGAGGACGGCGCGCAGGTCGAGCAGCAGGCCATCGTCCTCGACCCGGCCGACGACCGCCGGCTCGGCGGTGCGCAGCGGCCCGGCCAGCGCGGCCGGCAGCCGGACCGCGCCGCTCGGCAGGGTGACCCCCGGCGCGCCGCCGCCGCCGACCGCGGCGCGCGTGGCCACGGCGGTGGCCGGCACGCCCGCCGCGCGCAGCGTCGCGGCCAGCGCGCCGGCCCGCTTGGCCAGCACCTGCGGGTCGGCGTGCAGCGCGGCGGTGACCGGCGGGGCCGGGTCGCGCAGGGTGGCCTCCAGCGCGGCGAGCGTGAGCTTGCCGACCCGCAGCGCGCGGGCCAGCGGGTGCCGGCGCAGGCGCTCCACCAGGTCGCGCCGGCCCAGCAGCAGCCCGGCCTGCGGGCCGCCGAGCAGCTTGTCGCCACTGGCGGTGACCAGGGCGGCCCCGGACCGCAGCGCGGTGGCGGCGTCCGGCTCGTCCGGTAGCAGCGGCTCGCGCTCCAGCAGCCCGGAGCCGATGTCGGCGACCACCGGCACGCCGAGGGTGGCCAGCTCGCGCACCTCGACGGTGCCGGTGAAGCCCTCCACCCGGAAGTTCGACGGGTGCACCTTGAGCACGAAACCGGTGTCCGGGCCGATGGCGGCGGCGTAGTCGGCCAGGTGGGTGCGGTTGGTGGTGCCGACCTCGCGCAGCCGGGCGCCGGTGGACACCAGCAGGTCCGGGATGCGGAAACCGTCGCCGATCTCGACCAGCTCGCCGCGGCTGACCACGATCTCCCGGCCGGCGGCCAGCGCGGTGGCGGCCAGCACCAGCGCGGCGGCGTTGTTGTTCACGATGTGCACGGCCTCGGCGCCGGGCACCGCGGCGGCCAGCGCGGCCAGGGCGCCACGGCCGCGCCGGCCCCGAGTGCCGGTGCGCAGGTCGAACTCCACGTCGGTGGCCCCGGCCGCGGCGGCGACCGCGCGGGCCGCGGACGGTGACAGCGGCGCCCGGCCGAGGTTGGTGTGCAGCAGCACGCCGGTCGCGTTGATCACCCGGCGCGGCGGGCCGAGCTCGGCCAGGTGCGCCAGCGCCGCGCCGGCCACCTCCTCCGGCGCGATCGTCCCGGCCCGGGCCCGCTGCTGCGCCGCGACGACGGCCGCCTTGACCAGCGGCCTGCCCAGCCGCCCGGCGGCGGCGACCAGCCGGCGGTCGGCCAGCACGGCGTCGGTGCGCGGCACCCGCCGGCGAGGATCGTCCATGCCAGCCGAGCATAGGCCCGGCCGGCCTCCGGGCCCGAACGCCGCCCCCGCGTTCGCGGCGACCGGCCCGGGACGGCCGGCGGCGACGGGGCTCCCGGCGGGGACGGCCGTCCGGGCGGCGGCGGACCGCGCCGGCACCGGGCCGTCCGGACCTGGACGGGTGGCGGATGAGGCGGATGGCGGAGGCGGACGGGAATCGAACCCGCCAGGCCGAGATCCTCGGCCTCGTCGGTTTTGAAGACCGCGGGGGCCACCAGGCACCCGGACGCCTCCGCGTCGAACCCTACCGGCGCCCGCCGCCATCCCCGAACCGGGGCGCCTGACCCGGCCCGGCACCATCCGGACCGCCACCACCGAGCCAGGCGCCACGGACCAGACAGCCCCGGACGAGACAGCATCGGACCAGACAGCCCCGGACCAGGCAGCGTCGGACCAGGCAGCGTCGGACCACGCGCCACCGGGCAGGCGGCGGGCCGGCCAGGGCACGGGTACACCGGCTCCGGGGCGTCCGGCGGGCGGCTAGGGTGCGGGCGACGGCACGTGTGAGGAGACCGCTGGATGACCATACGGCTGACGCAGTACGCGCACGGGGGCGGCTGCGCCTGCAAGATCCCGCCGGGCGAGCTGGAGGCGATCGTGGCGGGCCTGGTGCGGCCGCCGGGCGACGACCTGCTGATCGGGCTGGACGACGGCGACGACGCGGCGGCGATCCGGCTGGACGGGGACCGCGCGGTGGTGGCCACCGCCGACTTCTTCACCCCGGTGGTGGACGACGCCTACACCTGGGGCCGGATCGCCGCGACCAACGCCCTGTCGGACGTGTACGCGGTGGGCGGCGAGCCGCTGCTGGCGGTCAACCTGCTGGGCTGGCCGCGAGACGTCCTGCCGATGGAGCTGGTGACCGAGGTGCTGCGCGGCGGGCTGGACGCCGCCGACGCGGCGGGCTGCCACGTGGCGGGCGGGCACAGCGTGGACGACCCCGAGCCGAAGTACGGGATGGCCGTCACCGGCCTGGCCGACCCCGGCCGGCTGCTGCGGATCGGCGCCGGCCGGGCCGGGGTGCCGCTGTCGCTGAGCAAGCCGCTCGGCGTCGGGGTGCTGAACACCCGGCACAAGGCGACCGGCGAGGTGTCCGTCGAGGCGGTGGCGGTGATGACCACCCTGAACCGGGACGCCTCGCGGGCCGCCCTGGCCGCCGGCGCGGTGTGCGCGACCGATGTGACCGGCTTCGGGCTGCTCGGCCACCTGTACAAGCTGGCCCGGGCGAGCGGGGTGACGGCCGTGCTGGACACCGCGGCGGTCGGCTACGTCGAGGGCGCCCGGGAGGCGGTCCGGGCCGGCCACGTCAGCGGCGGCACCCGGCGCAACCTGGCCTGGGTGGCGCCGCACCTGGAGCCCGGCGGCGTCCCGGAGGAGACCCTGCTGCTGCTCGCGGACGCGCAGACCTCCGGCGGGCTGCTGGTGGCCGGCGAGATCCCCGGCGCCCCGGTGATCGGCGAGCTGGTGCCCGCCGCCGGCCCGGCCATCACGCTGCGCTGACCCGCCCGGCCGTCCGTCGCCGGGTCGGCGTCGTGCGGTGTCCGCTTCCGGCCGGCCCGGTACCGGACCCGGCCAGAGGCGCCGACGGGCCGGTTCGCGCGCCCGCGATGTTCCGGCGAGCCCGGCGATCCGCCTGACCACCGCACGTGAGGGCGGGCGCCCCGGCCGCCTCCGGAGCGGGTGTCAACCGGATCCGCCGGCCGGCCGGTCACCGTCTCCGGCAGTCCGGCCGCCGTCTCCGGCAGTCCGGCCGCCGTCTCCGGGGGTGCGGGCGGCCTCGGCGGCCCGGCGGGCGGCCAGGCGCTCGCGCTGCGGGCCGACGATGTAGGCGGGATCGGCGGCCGAGGCCCGGCCGGCCCGCAGCACGCCGAAGCGGGTGCACACGGCGCCGGCGGTCAGCGCGGCGGCGGCCGCCACGCCGGCCAGCTCCCGCAGGCCCGGCCGGGACGCCGTCCGGGCGCCCGCGTAGCCGGACCGTGCCGCCGCCACCGCGGCTCGCGCGGCCCGGACCGGCCCGCCGGCCGAAGCGCGGCCGGCGGATCCCGGCCACCCGCCGGCCGGGCCCCGGCCGGCGGGCACGATCCCTTGGCCGCGCCGGCTCCCGCCGCGCGGTCCGGCGGGCAGGCCGGCCAGCGCGGCGAGCACGCCGCCGGCGGCGGTCAGCAGCCGGCCGGCGCGCATCATGCCGTCCTGCCGGTAGGGGTCGGCCAGCGTACCGAGGCGGCGTTCCATCACGGTGCTCGCCACGGTCTCCACCGCCGCGCCCAGCGCGGCCATCCGGCGGCCGGGCACCGCGGTCTCCGGCCGGGCCAGGCCGCTCACGATGCCGACCGCCCCCGCGCCGGCCAGCGCGCTGCCGGCGAACAGGAAGGGCAGCTCGCGGCGGGCCTCGTGCCAGGCGGGGACGGCGGTGTCGGCGACCAGCACGGCGGTGTAGGTGGACATCACCGGCCCGGTCAGCCCGGAGGCGAGCGCGGCGAGCCGGCCGGCGGCGGGCAGCAGGCCGGTGACCGCCGAGCCGGCGGCGAGCGCGGTCGCCCCGCCGTGCGCGGCCAGCACCCAGGAGCCGACGCTCATCGGCGAGGTCGGCTTGAAGACGCGCAGCATGTTGAGGAATCGCTCGGGCCGGCCCAGCTCGGCGACCAGGAAGCCGGCCCCCGCGGCCGCGGCGGCCGCCGCCGCCAGCCGGGCGACCGTGGCCGGCGGCCCGCCGGGCCCGGCCCGCAGCTCCTCCACCGCGGCGGCCAGCCCGCACGCGCCGGACAGCCCGCCCAGGTAGAGATAGAGCGGCATGTGCGGCTCGTGCCAGATCGGCGCCTTGATGATCGGCTGGCCGTAGTAGGAGCCGAACTCGGCCTTCGGCACCATCGCCCGTTCACGCGCCACCGCCACCACTCCCCCCGGCCCGGCCGGCCGGTCTCGCCGTACCGGCCCCGCTCGCCTCGGGCACCGTACCCACCGTGCTCGCCGTTCGCCGGCCGTCCCCGCCACCCCGCCGGGCGCTCCCGGTCACCGGCCCGGCCGCGCCGCCGCGCGCGCTCACCGGCGGCGGCCGGCGGTGGCCAGCACGGTGACACCCACCATGGACAGCGCGGCCGCGGCGGCCCAGCGCCACATGGCCGGCAGGTCCCTGGTGGTGACGACCGGGTCGGGCGGCAGGCCGTAGGTCTCCGGTTCGGCCATGAGCAGGAAGAACGCGCCGTCGCCGCCCACCCCGTCCGCCGGATCCTCCCCGTACAGGCGGGCCTCGGTGCGGCCGGCGGCGTGCAGGCCGGCGACCCGGGCCGCGGCGCGCTCGCGCAGCTCGTCGAGCGGCCCGAACTGGATGGAATCGGTGGGACACGCCTTGGCGCAGGCGGGCTCCAGGCCGCCGCGCAGCCGGTCGTAGCACATCGTGCACTTCCAGGCCCGGCCGTCGCCCTCCCGCCGGTCGATCACCCCGTAGGGGCAGGCCGGGACGCAGTAGCCGCAGCCGTTGCACACGTCGGACTGCACGACGACGGTGTCGAACTCGGTGCGGAACAGCGCGCCGGTGGGACAGACGTCCAGGCAGGCGGCGTCGGTGCAGTGCTTGCACACGTCCGACGACATCAGCCAGCCGTCGCCGTTCTCGATGAACGCCACGTGCCGCCAGGTGCTGGCGCCGAGCGCGCCGGTGTTGTCGTAGGAGGTGGCCCGGAAGACGAACCCGTCGTCGGGCACGTCGTTCCACTCCTTGCAGGCGACCTCGCAGGCCTTGCACCCGATGCAGACGCTGGTGTCGGTGAAGAAGCCCATGCGCTCACTCACGGCGGTACTCCTCGATGAGATCGAGCAGGGCGCGCCCGGTGGGGCGGCGACCCGGGCGGATGTCGCAGGTGGAGGCCTTGCCCTCCTGGATGTAAACGTTGGGGTCCAGCACGATGGGCATCAGGTCGTTGGCGGCGTCGCCGGTCACCACGCCGCCGCCGGCCCAGCCCCAGTGGTAGGGCACGCCGACCTGGTGGATCGTGCGGCCCTGCAGGCGCAGCGCGCGGACGCGCCCGCTGACCAGCACCCGGGCCTCGATGGCCGCCCGGCTGGTGACGATGGTCGCCCAGCCGCCGTTGACCAGTCCGCGCTCGGCGGCCAGTTCCGGCGACACCTCGCAGAACATCTCCGGCTGCAACTCGGCCAGGTAGGGCAGCGTGCGGCTCATCCCGCCGGCGGTGTGGTGCTCGGTGAGGCGGTAGGTGGTGAGCACGTAGGGGAACCGGGACGACCCCGCGGGGTTGTACGGCGTCTCCGGCCGGTCGTAGATCTTGCGGGCCGGGTTGGCGCGCTGCCCGTACAGCAGGTTGGGCAGCGGCGACTCGTGCGGCTCGTAGTGGGCCGGCAGCGGCCCGTCGCCGAGGCCGGACGGCGCGAACAGCCAGCCCTTGCCGTCGGCCTGCATGATGAACGGATCGGTGCCGGAGATGGCGGCCTGCGCGGTGGCGCCGGGGGGCGGCCGGTAGTCCGGCGACTTGTCCCGCTCGAAGTCGGGGACGTCGGCGCCGGTCCACTCGCCGCGCTCCTCGTCCCACCAGACGTAGGCCTTGCGCTCGCTCCACGGGCGGCCCCGCGGGTCGGCGGAGGCGCGGTTGTAGAGCATGCGGCGGTTGAGCGGCCACGCCCATCCCCACTCGGGGGCGACCAGTGACTGCTCGCCGCCGGGCTTGCGGCGGGCCGCCTGGTTGACCTCGTCGGCGTAGACGCCGCAGTAGATCCAGCAGCCGCACCGGGTGGAGCCGTCCGCCTTGAGGTCCAGGTAGGACGACAGGGCGCGGCCGTCCGGCCCGGTGCCGTTGATCTCGCGCAGCACCGCCTCGGCCGAGGGCTCGCGGCTCTCGCCGTGCTCGGGGTAGTCCCAGGTGAGGTCGCGCAGCGGGCGGTCGATCTCGTCGTCGGCCAGCCGCTGCCGGATCCGCTTGCCCAGGTGGTAATAGAACCACAGGTCGCTGCGGCAGTCGCCGGGCGGCTCGACGGCCTTCTCCCGCCACTGCAGCAGCCGCTGCGTCTGGGTGAAGGTGCCCTCCTTCTCCACGTGCGAGGCGGCGGGCAGGAAGAACACCTCGGTGCCGATGTCCTCCGGGCGCAGCTCGCCGGTCTCGATCTCCGGGCCGTCCCGCCAGAACGTCGCGGTCTCGATCAGGGTCATGTCCCGGACGACCAGCCACTCCAGCCCGGCCAGGCCGAGCCGCTGCGTGCGACCGCCCGACGACCCCACCGCCGGGTTCTCCCCGACGACGAAGTAGCCCTTGACGGTGCCGTCGATCTGGCCGAGCACGGTGCTGTAGGTGCCGTGGTCGCCGGTCAGCCGGGGCAGGTAGTCGTAGCAGTAGTCGTTGGCGGCGGTGGCCGCGTCCCCCCACCAGGACTTCAGCAGGCTGACCAGGTAGGACCGCTTGTTGCCCCAGAAACCGGTGTCGGTGGCGGCGTGCGCCAGGTACTCCTCCAGGCCGCGGTTCACCCCGGCCTTGGGCATCGGCAGGTAGCCGGGCAGGATGTTGAACAGGGTCGGGATGTCGGTGGAGCCCTGGATGCTGGCGTGGCCGCGCAGCGCGAGGATGCCCCCGCCGGGGCGGCCCATGTTGCCGAGCAGCAGCTGCAGGATCGCCGCCGAGCGGATGTACTGGACGCCGACCGTGTGCTGGGTCCAGCCGACGGAGTACACCCAGGCGGTGGTGTGCTCGCGGCCGCTGGCGGCGACGACCGCCGCGGCCAGCCGGTGGAAGTCGGCGGCCGGGATGCCGCACATCTGCTCCACCATCTCCGGGGAGTACCGGGAGAAGTGCCGCTTGAGCAGCTGGTAAACGCAACGCGGATGGGTGAGCGTCTCGTCGCGGCGCGGGCGCGGGTGGGCGGTGGCGCCACCGGAGCCGTACTGGTCCGGCCGGGCCGTCTCGGCGTGGTGGCGCCCCCCGCCGGCGTGCTCGCCGCCGCGCGGGGCCGCCTCGCCCTCCTCGGCCGGCTCGTAGGACCAGCTGGCCGGGTCGTAGGTGCGCGACTCGGCGTCGAAGCCGGAGAACAGCCCGTCCAGGTCCTCGGTGTCCCGGAACTCGGCCGACACGATGTCGGCGGCGTTGGTGTAGGCCAGCACGTACTCGCGGAAGTCGTGCCCGCCCGACAGCACGTGGTTGATCAGCGCGCCGAGCAGCACGATGTCGCTGCCCGCGCGGATCGGCACGTGATGGTCGGCCATCGCGCTGGTGCGGGTGAAGCGCGGGTCGATGTGGAAGACCTTCGTCCCGCGCGCCTTCGCCTCCATCACCCACTGGAACCCCACCGGATGGCACTCGGCCATGTTGGAGCCCTGGATGACGATGCAGTCACTGTTGACCAGGTCCTGCTGGAAGGTCGTCGCGCCGCCGCGCCCGAAGCTGGTCCCCAGACCGGGGACGGTGGAGGAGTGTCAAATACGGGCCTGGTTCTCGATCTGCACCGCCCCCATCGCGGTGTAGAGCTTCTTCATCAGGTAGTTCTCTTCGTTGTCCAGCGTCGCGCCGCCGAGGCTCGCGATGCCGAGGGTGCGCCGGACCTGCTCTCCCTCGCAGGTCTGCTCCCAGGTGCGCCGCCGGGTCTCCACCACCCGGTCGGCGATCATGTCCATCGCCCGCTCCAGGTCGAGCCGCTCCCATCCGGTGCCGTGCGGGCGCCGGTAGAGCACCTCGGTGACCCGGCCGGGCCGGGTGACGAGCTGCTTGCTGGCCGACCCCTTGGGGCAGAGCCGGCCGCGGGAGATGGGCGAGTCGGGGTCGCCCTCGATCTGGGTGACCTTGCCGTCCTTGACGTAGACGAGCTGGCCGCAGCCGACCGCGCAGTACGGGCAGACCGATCTGGCGACCGAGTCGGCCGTGGCGGTGCGCGGGACGAGCGCGTCGGTGCGCGCGGAGCGGGCGGCGTCACGGCGCGGGTCCTGCCCGGCCAGCTGCCGCAGCACCGGCCAGCGGCCGGCCCACTCCCGTGCTCCCATGGGCCCGTCCTGCCCCCTCCGACGCGTCGTACACCTCACGGGCATGATCTCAGACCGGCGGGTCACCGCGCCGGCGGATCCCCTCACCCGCCGTGGAGTTGCGTAATTTGTTAATTCCCTATAATCGAAACGCAGATCCGAGTCGGGCCGTCGGAAGGGGCGAGCCGTGGGACGTGGTCGGGCCAAGGCCAAGCAGGTGAAGGTCGCGCGGATGCTGAAGTACAGCGGCGGGGGCGACCTCGAGTCGCTGCGCCGCGAGCTCGGGGTGGATCGGACGCCGGTAGGCGGGCCGGCGCCGGACCTTGATGACGTATACCGCGACCTCGAGGCCGACCGGGGCGAATGAGCGCCTTCGCCGATGGGTCGCACACCGGGCGGGCCACCGGGACGGAGGGGTGAGCCGTGCCCGTCCCGCTGTACCAGGCCAAGGCCGAGCTGTTCAAGACGCTCGGCCATCCCATGCGCGTAAGGATCGTGGAACTGCTGTGCGACCGGCCGCGGCCGGTGCGGGACCTGCTGGCGGCGATCGAGACCGAGGCCCCGCAGCTGTCGCAGCAGCTCGCCGTCCTGCGCCGGGCGGGGCTGGTGACCGCCCGGCGCGAGGGCGCGACGGTGGTGTACGAGCTGGCCGGCGCGGACGTGTCGGAGCTGATGCGCGCCGCCCGGCGGATCATCACCGACCTGCTGGCCGACCAGGGTGAGCTGCTGGCCGAGCTGACCGCCGACCGCCCTGCGTAGTCAGCCCGGTGTCCGGACGCCGCGCAGCAGCGTGACGACCAGCACCGCCAGCACCGCCATCAGCACGGCGCTGGCGGCCACGCTCAGGTGGAAGCCCGCGACGAACGCGGCGCGGGCCGCACCGAGCAGCTCGGCGGCGGCCGGCCCGGGCAGCGTCCCGGCCACCGCGACCGCGCCGCCGAGGGTGTCGCGGGCGGCGGCCGGCAGGCCGGGCAGCAGGCCGGGCGGCACGGCGGCCGCCATCTCGCCGCGGTACACCGCGGTCATGACGCTGCCGAGCACCGCGATGCCGAGCGCGCCGCCGAGCTGCGGCGCCATCGAGGAGACGGCCGAGGCCGCCCCGGCGCGCTCCGGTGGCGCCACGGCGACGATCATGTCGGTGGCCAGGGCCATCATCGGGCCTAGGCCGGCGGACACCACGATCGAGCCGGTCACCAGCGCGGCGAGCCCGCCACCGGTGCCGGCCTGGGTCAGCACGGTGAACCCGGCGGCGGCCAGGGCGAGCCCGGCGCCGATGACCCGGCCGTGGCCGAACCGCCGGGCGATCCGGGTGCCGAGCAGCGATCCGGCGATGACGCCGGCGGCCGAGGGTGCCGTCCACAGCCCGGCCGCGAGCGGCGCCAGGCCACGGACCAGTTGCAGGTACTGGGCGATGGCGTAGTTGGCGCCCCACAGCACGAAGATGCCGAGGGCGAGCGTGGCGGCGGCGGTGCCGAACGCCCGACCGGTGAACAGGCGCAGGTCCAGCAGCGGATCGGCCACCCGCAACTGCCGGCGGGCGAACACCACGGCGAACGCCGCGCCGGCCGCCATCGGCAGCAGGGCGGGCAGGCCCGCGCCCGCGGCGGCCACCTGCTTGAGGCCGTACACCACCGGCAGTACCGCGGCCAGTGACAGCACGGCGCCGACCGGATCGAGCCGCCGGGCGGTGGCCTCGCGCCCGGCCGGCAGCAGGAACGGCCCGGCGGCCAGCAGCAGCGCCATGACCGGAACGGCGAGCAGGAACGCCGAGCCCCACCAGAACCGCTCCAGCAGCCAGCCGCCCACCGGCGGCCCGATGGCGGTGCCGCCGGAGACGCAGGCGATGACCACGCTGACCGCGACCGCCCGCTGCCGGCCGTCGCGGAACATGGTGACGGTGAGGGCCAGCACCGAGGGCATCAGGGTGGCGCCGGCCACGCCGAGCAGGGCACGGACCGCGATGAGCATCCCGGCGCTGGTGGCGTAGGCCGCCAGCACCGAGGCCGCTCCGTAGACGGCGGCCCCGCCCAGCAGCAGCCGCCGGCGGCCGATCCGGTCCCCGAGCGCGCCCATGACGGTCAGCGACCCGGCGAGCAGGAACGCGTAGATGTCGACGATCCACAGCGGTTGGGCGCCGCCGGCCCGCAGGTCGGCGGCGATGGCGGGCAGGGCGAGGTGGGTCACCGTCAGTTCCAGCGAGGCCAGCAGCGCGGGCAGGGACAGCACGGCGAGGCCGGCCCACTCGCGGCGCCCGGCCCGCGGGGCGGCGATGGCGGGTGTCGTGGTCATCCGCTCAGCATGAAACCTCGACCATAGTCGAGGTCAACCTCTACCATGCCGGCATGACCAAGCCCCCTTTCGACGCCAAGGAACTGACCGTCGGCCAGGTGGCCGCCAGGTCCGGGGTGGCGGTGACCGCCCTGCACTTCTACGAGGAGAAGGGCCTGATCAGCAGCCGCCGGACGGCGGGCAACCAGCGACGGTACCCCCGCGACACGCTGCGGCGGATCTCGTTCGTCCGGGTGGCGCAGCGGGTCGGCATCCCGCTGCGCATGGTCGCCGAGGCGCTGGCCGAGCTGCCTGAGGGCCGCACCCCCACCCGGGAGGACTGGGCGCGACTGTCGGAGAGCTGGCGCGCGGCACTGGACGACCGCATCGACCAGTTGCTGCGGCTGCGGGACACCCTGTCGGACTGCATCGGCTGCGGCTGCCTGTCCATCGACCGGTGCGTGCTGCGCAACCCCGACGACCGCCTCGGCGACGAGGGCGCGGGCCCCCGGCGCCTCCTCACCGCCCGCGCCGCCGAGCAGAGCCGGTCCGGCGGTCCCGACCCGCGCCGGCCGGACCGTCGATCGGTCGCCGGCCCGCCGTCATCCGCCGGTGATCATCCCGCGTGACGGGTCATGCCCCGGCGGGGCGGCCAGACCCGCACAGGCGATCTCGATCATTCGCCGGCGGGCTTCGGCGTCGGTGAAGGCCCCTTCGCGCGCCAGGCAGCCGACGATGAGCGCCTTGACGTCGGCCCAGGTGAGGTCCGGCCGGACCGCTCCCGCCCGCCGGGCGTGGTCCAGCAGCTCCCGCTCGACGCCATCCAGGTCGAGGCCGGTCCGCGCCGCGGCCGCCTCGACGTCGAAACCGTCACCGGCCAGCGCCTCGGCCAGGCCCCGGTTGGCGGCCGCCTGATCCACCATGTGCGCGAAGAAGGCGAAGAAGGCGGTGCCGGGATCCTTGGTCGCGGCCAGCCACCGCGCCTGGTCGACGATCTCACCGACCCGTAGCAGCACGATGGCCTCGTAGAGCGACTCTTTCGTCGGGAAATGGCGGCTGACGGTGCCGGTCCCGACCCCCGCGCGGCGCGCGATCTCGGCGACCGACACCGACAGCCCGCCGGTCGCGAACGCCGTCATGGCGGCGGCGAGTACCCGGGCACGGTTGCGTTCGGCGTCGGCGCGCATGGAGCACTCTCTTCCGGCTCGACAAACGGGATGGTCGTCCCGTATCGTTAAAGCGGGACGACCATCCCGATTATAGGGGGTTATGCATGCTCGATTCGAGTTGGACAACCGACCAGATCGGTCCCCAGCACCGGCGAGTCGTGCTGGTGACCGGCGCCAACAGCGGTATCGGCTTCGAGACCGCCAGGGTGCTCGCCGCCCGGGGCGCCACGGTGGTGCTCGCCGGCCGCGACCAGGCGCGATTGAGTACCGCGGTGACCCGATTACGGGACGCCGCACCGGACGCCAAGGCCGCGCCCCTGACGCTCGACCTCGCCTCGCTCGCCTCCGTTCGCGCGGCGGCGGCGGAGTTCCACCACCGGTGGGACCGGCTGGACCTGCTGATCAACAACGCCGGCCTGATGATCCCGCCTTACGGGCGGACCTCCGACGGGTTCGAGTCCCAGTTCGGCGTCAACCATCTCGGCCACTTCGCGCTCACCGGCCTGCTGCTGGACCGATTGCTCGGCACCCCCGGGTCACGGATCGTCACGGTCAGCAGCAATGGGCACCGCCGGGGGACCATCGACTTCGACGACCTGCACGCCGAACGGCGGTACCGGCCGATGGCCGCCTATGCACAGTCGAAACTTGCCAACCTGCTGTTCACCTACGAGTTGCAGGACCGGCTGGCCGCGAACCGCGCCACGACGATCGCGGTGGCCGCTCACCCCGGCGCCGCCCGCACCCGGCTGATGCGCCACAGTCCATGGCATTTCCGGTTCGTGGTCAGCGGGCACACCCGGATGCTGTTCTCCTGGCTGATCCAGGACGAGGAGGCCGGAGCCCTGCCGACCCTGCGCGCGGCCACCGACCCGGCCACCCGTGGCGGCGAGTACTACGGCCCGGACGGATGGAAGGAGTTCACCGGCCGGCATCCGGTGCCGGTCTCCTCCAGCCCTCGCTCTCACGACACCGGCCTGCGGCGGCGCCTGTGGCAGGAGTCGGAGCGCCTCACCGGCGTGCACTACGAGTTCGCCCCGGTCACCGGCGACGCATTGGCGGAGTCATGACCGCACGCCGCCTGCCGAGGATCTCGGCGGTGTACTTCGCCCCGCTCGGCGTGGCCTCCCTCGTCGCCCCGCAGGCCGCGGCGACCGGGCTCGGCCGCTCTCTGACCTCGTTCGACGTCTTCGCGGCGCACGGTCGGCGCGCACCTGGCGGCATCCGCCCTGGCCGGCCGGACTGCGGCCACCACCCGGGCGCCCGGCGGCATCCTGGCCGCGAACACGCTGCTCAACGTCTCGCCGGCGGCCATCGACATCGCCGCCATCGCGGATCGGACGATCGGGCCGGGCGGCTGGACCGGGATCATCGCGCATCTGGTGCCGGCGGGGGCGGCCCTCCTGATCGCCGTCCGATGGCGGCAGGCCGGCCGCTCGGCCCCGCACCGTGCTACTCTAATGAACCAGCGTTCATGAATAGATGTTCACCGACTGGTGTCGCGGAGGGCGGAGACCGTGGGGGCGATCGTCAACACCCATCAGGCCGAGGCGTGGAACGGTTACGAGGGCGGCCACTGGGCCGATCACCACGACCGTTACGACGCCGTCAACAGCGGGTTCAACGATCCGCTGCTGCGCGCGGCCGCGATCGGCCCGGCCGACCGGGTGCTGGACGTGGGCTGCGGCACCGGGCAGGTGAGCCGGCTGGCCGCCCGGCTGGCCCCGCACGGTCACGTCACCGGCCTGGACCTGTCGGCGCCGATGCTGCGCCGGGCGCGCGAGCTGGCCGCCGGCAAGGGGCTGGCCAACGTCTCCTTCGTCCAAGGCGACGCCCAGGTGCACCCGCTGCCGGCGGACGGGTTCGACGTGGCCGTCAGCCGGTTCGCGGTGATGTTCTTCGCCGACCCGGTGGCCGCGTTCGCCAACATCCGCCGGGCGCTGCGGCCCGACGGCCGGGTGGCCTTCCTCAGCCTGCAGGCGATGGAACGCAACGAGGTCGGCGCGGTGTTCGGCGCGATGCTCCGGCAGCTGCCCGGCGGCGGACCGGCCGGCGGGCGGGCGGCCGGGGCGGGGCCGGAATCCCTGGCCGACCCGGCGCGGATCCACGAGGTGCTCGGCGCCGCGGGCTTCACCGACGTGGTGACCGTCGGTGTGGAGGCGCCGCAGGTCTGGGGGCGCGACACCGCGGACGCGGCCGCGTTCCTCGGCGCGTGGGGCCCGGTCCGGCACCTGCTGGGCGGGGTGGCGGAGCCGGTGGCCGCCCGCGCCCACGCCGCGCTGGCCGAGGCGCTGCGGCCGTTCGAGCGGCCCGGCGGGGTGCGGCTGCGCGGCGCCGGATGGCTGATCACCGCCACCCGCCCCTGACCCGCGGTCGTCCGGCGCCGGCGGGGCGGGCGCCGGACGACCGGGGGCCGGGCGGGCGGCCGAGCCCGGTGAGCGCCTGGCGGCGCGCGGAGATCGGCGCCCGCCGGGCCGGGCGGAGGGAGGTCCACGCCGCGCCGGATCGGGGGCCGGGCACGGCGTGGACCGGCCGCCCCGCGCGACAGGGCTACGATTGCCGATGATGTCCCCGCGAAGACCCGCCGCGCTCGCCAACGGCGACCACCGGACCCTGCGCGACCACCTGATCGCCACCGCGGCGCGCCTGGTCGCCGAGCGAGGGTGCGCCACGCTCACCGTACGCGCCATCGCCCGCGAGGCCGGGGTGGCCGACGGCGTGCTGTACAACCACTTCACCGACAAGGAGGAGTTGCTGGCGCTCGCCCTGCACGCTCACGTGCGGGCGGCCGAGCAGGCGCTCGGCATGCCGCCGCCGCGCGCGGGCGAGGGCACCGTGGCCGACAACCTGCGCGCCTACGTCGAGCGGGCGCTGGCCCTGCACGGGGCGATCCTGCCCGCCTTCGACGGCCTGACGCCGCACTCGAAGGTGCTCGCCCGCTTCGCCGAGACGGGCGGCCACCCGGCCGGGGGCCTGGGCCTGCGCGGGGAGCTGCGCGAGTACCTGGAGGCGGAGCGAACGCTCGGCCGGCTGGATCCGGCCGCCCGGGTGGGCACCGCCGTCACGATGATCGTCGGTGCCTGCCACGAGGTCGTGCTGCCGCCGGCGTTCCGGGGCGGCGGCGAGCCGGCGGGCCCGCCGCCGGAGGGATTCGCCGCCGACCTGGCCGCCACCGTCCTGTCCGGCATCGCCGCCCGGCCCTGACCCGGGCCGGGCGCCACGGTGATCGCCCGCCTCAGGCTCGCGGGCGGGGGGCGTCGAAGGGGGTGACCGGCCCGCCGCCGCCGATCATCTCCTCGAACATCCGCCCCATCGTCTCGGTGTCGTTGAGGTGCGGGAACGGCTCGCCGGCGGGCACCTCGACGCCCAGGAACCGGCACAGCGGGTCCCAGCCCTCGGCGACGTCGAACGTCAGCAGCCGGTCCGCCGGAACCGCCGCCTGCACGGCGGCGTTGTGCCGGCGGAACACCTCGACCGCCTGTTCCTCCTCCGGCACCGTCGCGCCGAACTCCCAGGAATCCCCGCCGAAGGTGACCTGGCCCATCCGCTGCAGCACCGGCCGCATGCGCGCCATCGCCGCCAGCGCGGGGTGCACCTCGGCGCCCTCCTCGATCGGCGGCCTGGGCCGGGTGATCAGCGTGCGGAAGCTGCGGTACCAGCGGTGCGGGTCGCGCGTGGACAGGATGATCTTCGCGTCGGGGTAGGCCGCGGCCAGGTCGCTCCAGAAGAACGAGGCCGGCCAGTCGACCGCCGACCGGTAGCCCGCGAGCACCTGGTCCCAGCCGGGCGGGTCGTCGGACAGCACCGCCAGCCAGCGGTCCACGTGCCCGGGATTCCGCATGACCTCGAACATGTGATAGCAGGGCCCGAAGCCCAGCCGCTCCAGCGCCGCCTTGAGCGAGGTGGTGCCCGTCCGCGGGAACCCCGCACCGATCACCGTCAACATTCCGCTTCCTCCCACCAGCCGCGTTCCACCAGGAATCACCGAAGAACAGGGACGTACCGGAGTGCACCGGGCGCGCGCGACCGGCACCTCATGGTGTCACACGGCCACCGCGGTCCCCACCGGCACCCGCGCCCCGCCGGCCGTCCGGATCATGCCATACCGATCGTGCCCGACCGACCGGGTCTCACCAGGGGAATTGTGGCCGCGACCCCCTGCCGCCGCACCCTGCGGACCGGTATGAATGGGTACGAACTCGCACGACGGAGGTTGCCATGCCCCTGCACCCGCTCGAATGGAAGGTCGTCGTCGACTGCGCCGACCCGCACCGGCAGGCCGGCTTCTGGGCCGCCGCGCTGTGCTACGTCGTCGAGGACAACAGTGCCTTCATCGAGCGGCTGCTGGCCCGCCGGGCGGTGAGCGAGGGGCGGCTGGTGGTGGTACGCGGCCGGCACGCCTGGCGGGAGCTGGCCGCCATCCGCCACCCCGCCGACCCGGTGGACGCCGACACCGGCACCGGCCTGGGCCGGCGGCTGCTGTTCCAGGCGGTGCCCGAGCCCAAGACCGCGAAGAACCGGCTGCACCTGGACCTGCACGTCGGCCGGCACCGGCTGGCCGAGGAGGTCGACCGGCTGACGCACATCGGCGCGACCGTACTGCGCACCGTGGACGACCGCGGATCCCACCACGTCACCATGGCCGATCCGGAGGGCAACGAGTTCGACGTGCAGTGACCGGCGGACGTGCACGGGCCCGACGGACGGTCAGGGGCCGCCGGCGGCCCGGCGGCCGGTTCAGCCCGCGGCGGACCGCCGCGCCGGTGGAGTGGCGGCGGCGCGGCGCCGGATGGCGCGCAGCCAGACATGCCGGATCAGCCCGCTGCCGGCCCGGATGGCCAGCCAGTAGACCGCGAACATCCGCCGGGCCGGCGCGCTGGTCGCCTGGACCCGGGTCTCGGTGCTCAGCTCGCCGTCCACGCACCGGAAGTTCATCCCGATCTTGATGTGGCCGGGCCGGTCGAAGGCCCGGAACTCCTCGACGGTCCGTCCCGCGGCCGTGACCATGGGGCGGCGGGCGGACAGGCCCTCGATCGCGCCCACCAGGATCTCTCCCCGGTCGCGGTGCAGGATGGCGAAGCCGGCGTCGGTGAAGGTGTCCAGCACCCGCCCGCCGGGCGCGAGCGACCGCCTGCCGAGGGCCGGCATCGCCGTCATGATGGCCCGGAACAGCGGGACCTCGTGCCAGGTGAGCCGCTCGGCGGCGTCAATCACGACCTCGGGGGCGGCGCTCACCCGCACCCGGTGGCGTTCCCGTCGGTCCCAGCGCGGCAGCGCGGCGTCCAGCGTCACGGCATTCTCCTCGCACGCGTCGGCGACCTCGGCGCGGGCGGGCGCTCGCGGCGTCGTTAAGAGGTCTCCGGGACATACCGTACTCGTCGGTAACCCCGGCCCCGGCGGCGGATCGGGCCCGGCCACCGCGTGGCCGGACCGGCCCGGACCGGCCGGACCTCGACGGGCTGCCCGGCGTACCCGCGCACCGCTCAGGAGGTGGCGTGGTGTTCGAGGAAGGTGTAGACGTCGGCCTCGTCGACGCCGGGGAAGGACCCGGGCGGCAGCGCGGCGAGCACGTGCGAGTTGGCGCGGGCCGACGGCCAGGCGTACCCCTCCCAGCGCCGGGTCAGCTCGGCCGGCGGCCGGCGACAGCAGTCGCCGGACGGGCAGTCCGACCTGGTGCGAACGGTGGTCTCCCGGCCGCGGAACCAGCGCGACTCGCGGTAGGGCACGCCGAGCGTGATCGCGAAGTCGCGCTCGCGGGACGGGTCCACGTGCGCGACGCAGAAGTAGGTGCCGGTGGGCGAATCGGAGTACTGGTGGAGCACCGAGAAGCGGTCCGGGGTGCGGAACACCTGGCGTCCCGACCACTGCAGGCACATGCGCTGGCCCTCGATCGCCCCCTGCTCGTCCGCCGGGAAGACGATCCCGTCGTTCTCGTAGGCCTTGTAGATGATGCCGCCGGCGTCGTTGCGCACGAAGTGGCAGACGAGCCCCAGGTGGTGGGTGGCCAGGTTGGTGAAGCGGTGCGCGGCCATCTCGTAGGAGACGGCGAATACGTCGCGTAGATCCTCCACCGACAGCGCGCGGTCCTGCTTGGCCTCGCGCAGGTAGGGCACGGCGGCCGTCTCGGGCACCAGCACGGCGGCGGCGAAGTAGTTGGCCTCGGTGCGCTGCCGCAGGAAGTCGGCGAAGTCACGCGGCCGGTGGTGGCCCAGGGCGAGGTGGCCGAGCGTCTGCAGCAGGATGGTGCGCGGGGAGTGCATGCCGAGCTGCTCGTGCTTGACGTAGATGCGGCGGTTGCGCAGGTCGGTGATCGAGCGCACCGATCGGGGCAGGTCCTGCGCGGTGCGCACCGTGTAGCCGAAGTGGGTGACCAGCGCCTGCACGGTGCCCTGCGACAGCGCGCCGGTCCGGTAGCCGACGGCGGTCAGCGCCTCGGCGGCGGCGCCCTCGATCTCGGCGAAGTAGTTGCCCTGCTCGCGCTGCTTGCGGCGCAGTTCGGCGTTGGCCGCCCGCGCCTCCTCCGGCGTCGCCGTCCCCTTCGCCTCGCGCGAGCGCAGCTCCCCGTACAGCGCCAGGATGTGCTCCAGCACGTCGCTCGGCACCCGGGCGGAGACCTTCAGCCGGGGCAGGCCGAGCGAGGCGTACAGCGGGTCGCGCTGGGCCTCCTCCAGGGCGATCTCCAGCTGGGCGCGCCGGGTCGGCGCCTGGCGGCGCAGCAGTTCCTCGACCGGGACGCCGAGGGCGGCGGCCAGCGACTTTAGCAGTGACAGCTTCGGCTCGCGCCGGCCGTTCTCCAGCAGCGACAGCTGGCTGGGCGCCCGGCCGACCTGCTCCCCCAGTTCGGCCAGGGTGAGCTTGCGCTGCTTGCGCAGGTGCCGCAGCCGCTGACCGAAGGCCAGCAGGTCCAGCTCCTGCGGCAAAGTCGATGATTCTTCGCTCAGTGGAGATGCCACCCCAGCATCGTAGGCGAAATTTCGGCACATCTTCCAGCATCCCGGCTGGCGGCTCCCCCAGGCCCAGGCTGCTCTCCGCGACCCTGCGAACCGGCACGGTGGATGCACGGTGGAGTCACGCCGGCCCTCGGTTCGCCCCATCATCCGCCGCCCAGGGTCGCCGGATTGGTCTAGGCCATAGCGAAAATTTTACATTTCTTGCCACGGAAATACTGGCCAGTATTCACCTAAAACGCAAGAAGGGCGATTTTTTCGCCGAACATCGTTGCCGCTACTCCGACTTTCCCCGCAGACTCGAAGCAAGCGCCCAGAGGACGTCAAAGGAGTCAAAATGGAAGATCGCCTCAAGGGAGCTGCAGAGGAACTGCGGCGGGAGTGGGAGAGCGACCCGCGCTGGAAGAACGTCGATCGGACCTACTCGGCCGAGGACGTCGTTCGCCTGCGGGGCTCGGTCCAGGAGGAGCACACTCTCGCGCGGCTCGGCGCCGAACGGCTGTGGAGCCTGCTGCAGAGCGAGGAGTACGTGCACGCCCTCGGCGCGCTGACCGGCAACCAGGCCGTGCAGCAGGTCAAGGCGGGCCTGAAGGCCATCTACCTGTCCGGCTGGCAGGTCGCCGCCGACGCCAACCTCGGCGGCCAGACCTACCCCGACCAGAGCCTGTATCCCGCGAACTCGGTGCCCGCCGTGGTCCGCCGGATCAACAACGCGCTGCTGCGCGCCGACCAGATCACCTGGTCGGAGGGCGACACCAGGGCCCCGCACTGGCTCGCCCCGATCGTGGCCGACGCCGAGGCCGGGTTCGGCGGCGTGCTCAACGCCTACGAGCTCATGAAGGGCATGATCGCCGCCGGTGCCGCCGGGGTGCACTGGGAGGACCAGCTCGCCTCGGAGAAGAAGTGCGGCCACCTCGGCGGCAAGGTGCTGATCCCGACCGGGCAGCACATCAAGACGCTGAACGCCGCCCGGCTGGCCGCCGACGTGTGCGACGTGCCGTCTCTGATCATCGCGCGGACCGACGCCCAGGCCGCGACCCTGCTGACCACCGACGTCGACCCGCGCGACCAGGCCTTCACCACCGGTGACCGTACCGCCGAGGGCTTCTACCGGGTCCGCAACGGCGTGGACGCCTGCATCGCCCGCGGGCTGGCCTACGCACCGTACGCCGACCTGCTGTGGATGGAGACCTCCACCCCCGACCTGGACGTGGCCCGGCGGTTCGCCGAGGCGATCAAGGCCGAGTACCCCGACCAGATGCTCGCCTACAACTGCTCGCCGTCGTTCAACTGGAAGCAGCACCTCGACGACTCCACCATCGCCAAGTTCCAGCGCGAGCTCGGCCACATGGGGTACCGCTTCCAGTTCATCACGCTGGCGGGCTTCCACTCGCTGAACCACTCGATGTTCGACCTGGCCCGCGGCTACGCCGACGAGGGCATGACCGCCTACGTCGAGCTGCAGGAGGCCGAGTTCGCCGCCGAGTCGCGCGGCTACACCGCCACCCGCCACCAGCGGGAGGTCGGCACCGGCTACTTCGACCTGATCAGCACGGCGGTCTCGCCGGACTCCTCCACGGTGGCGCTCAAGGGCTCCACCGAGGCCGAGCAGTTCACCCGCTCGCACTGATCACGGCACCGTCCGCCGCGGGCGCACCCGAGAGCACTCGCGGCGGGCGGCCCCCCAGATCCGCGGGTTCGTCCGGTCACAACCGCCTGGGCAGCGGCTCCCCTCCGGACGAACCCGCGCTCTCATCACCGGGGTTCGGCTCTGAGCCCGGCGACTTCACCTCGTCAATTCGCCGGAGCACGTTCTCTGCCAGGACACGGAACTCAGCCCGGCACTTTTGAACGTATGCCTGGGTACTGCCCAACGCGCCGTCAGCCGCCCTCAGATCGAACATCGGCTTGCGGGCGTCATGAGCAAGCGGCATCAGGCTCTGGTAGTTGCGCAAGGTGGCGATCTCATAGGAGCGTCCCGAATCGGCAGGCACGGGGTCACCAAGAACCGAACCGTTGAAGATTGTCGGAATGCGTTCCAGCCACCGCTGGTAGGCCTTGACCGGTCGATCGAGCCGCATGGTCGGCTGCATGATCACATATCCCAGCGGACGCATCGCTCCGGAAGGAGCCGAAATCGAGGGCGGCACCTTCGGACGCAGGTCCCGCTGCCACATGGCCCGCCATGAACGCAGCGTCGGACCAAGGTTGCGCAGGCCGCGCAGCGAGAACAGGTCCGCCGCAAGCGGCATGAGAACCGTGTCCGCGGTCAAGAGTGCAGCACGGTTGATGGCACCAAGATTCGGGCCGACATCGATGAGGACCAGGTCGGCACGGACGCGACGCGCGGCGTCATCGATGATACGGAAGAACGCGGTGGTCGTCCGGATGGCTGCGGGATCACCCATGACGCAGTTCGGCCAGGCAGCCGAGAGCCTGTCCTCGAAGGCGCTGAGCTCAAGGTCACCAGGTGTGAGCCAAAGACCGTCCATGATCTGGATCGGCGCGTAGAACGCGACATCGCCCAACCCTTCCATGATCGGCCTTACCGAGGCCGCGACGGTGCCCGACCTCCCCGTGACACGCCGGATGGGCGACTCCGAAAGCGCAGATGAGGCACCGCCCCACGCCGGGCTTTCCGGCTCCGCCCAGAGAACCGCCAGTTCCTCCTCATCGAGGAAGGCCGCAGTCAGATTGGACTGAGGATCGAGGTCGACCGCCAGTACCCGATGGCCGAGTCGCTGGAACATATGGGCCAGGTGATAGGTGAGCGTCGTCTTGCCGACCCCGCCCTTGTTGTTGAAGAGAGCCACCGAGACCGTCATCCCGACCTCCTCAATGTCACCGACCATGAGGTGTCGTCCACCAGGAACTCCGCTGGAGGATTACCGTTCTCCGCCAGCGATGCCTGGATCCGGCCGATGCCCCGACCGAACCTGTTCACGTAACCGAGTGACTTCATGGCGGCAGCGAGCGACGGATTCCGGAAATCGCTCACCCGGTCGAAATTATCTGGTCGAACTTGCCCGAAGGGCCCCCCCGGGTTGGTGACCTCGATCCGGTCGGCGAACCACAGGATGCGGACCGGAGCGTAGGAGGTCTCATAATTGCGGTGCATGACCGCGTTCATGCACACCTCCCGTAGCGCGGCGAACGGGTAATCCGGCTTCTGCCTTTCCCGCAGCCCGTCCGCCTCCACTACGCGGGTATGGAGATGGCCGCGGAGCACCGCCTCAAGGCGTCCGGCGAGATCGATCACGTTGTAACGCAGTTCCTGATCATCGGCGATCGCCGCATCCCACCCGATACCGTCGTACCTTACGAACTGCAGGTAGGCGCCCGGGATGAATCCGCTCGGGTTGAACCCGAGGACCAGCAGACCAAGAATCGTTGGAGTGCCTGCCAGATCGGCCATGCCCAGGCTGGCGAGCTGCAGCCCTTCGGGCCGGCCGTTCTCCTCAATGACGTCCGGCGCGACGACCGACGGCAGATAGGTGGACCGGAACGCCACCAGATCAAGATCGCCTAGCGTGCCGCCAGGAACGCTTCGACCATCGAAGGGACCGTCCTTGGCGCGGCGTCGCTCAGCCAGTACCCGTTCGTCGTCCCGGGTCGCCTTGCGAGTCGTCGGTCCCGGGCGCACCCAGACGACGCCGTCATACCGAACCGGTGGGCTCGCGGAGGCCTCGACCCGGATTCTGACCACCGGCTTTCCCTTGAACGTCCCCGCCTCCACCGTCATTGACGGCCGATCGAGAATCTGACCGCTGTCGCGGAACTCGGTGAGCTTACGCAGATCTTCGTCGCCGTCTTTGACATCGGCCACCGGCTCGCCCTTATCGTTCACACCGACCAGCAGGTCCCCGCCACCACGCCCGCACAGGTCATTGGCGAAGGCGCAGATCGCCTGCCCGATCTTGTCGCGGTTCACGGCCGACTGCTTGAACTCCAGAACGGTGCTCTCCCGGTCGCCGAGCAGGTCGGCCAGGTCCATGGTCATGTCGGCCATTCTGCCGGGCGACGCACACCACCGTCCTGTGGACGGCATCCACCAGAGGTTCACAGATCCGCAACGAGAGCACTCCTGGATCGCAATCTCCACATTTCAGGCTCACTGGCGGTGGGCGAGGAGGTAGGCGCGGCAGGTCTCCACTTCGGCGGGGTGGTTCACCCGTTCCATCCACATCTGGACGGCGAACCCGGTGTCCGCCAGCAGCCCGATGATGTGATCCGGCTGGTAGAAGCGGAAGTCGACGTCGACCTTCTGGTCCAGCCACTCCGCCAGATGCCGCACCTCGGTGCCGATGTGGAAGGAGAGCAGGAACGGCGCCCCGGGCAGCAGCGTCCGGCGGACCTCGGCGAACGCGGCGGGCAGCTCGCCGGGGCCCAGGTGGATGATCGAGTAGAACGCGACGGCCGCGCCGAACTCGCCGTCGCCGGCGGGCAGCGCGACCAGGTCCCCCTCGCGGAACTCGACGTCCGGGTGCGCTCGCGCGGCGGCGGCCACCATCGCCGGGGACAGGTCGACGCCGACGGCGCGCATCCCGTGGGCGGCCAGCCAGGCCGCGACGTGCCCGGGACCGCAGCCCAAGTCGGCCACCGGCGCGTCGGGCACCGCCTGCTCGGCCAGCGCCGCCAGCAGCGCCCGGTCCAGCGGCTTGCCGGCCAGCTCGTCCCCGAACCGGGCCGCGTACGCCTCGGCGACCGCGTCATAGCTGCGCCGGACGCCGTCCCGCCGTCCATGATCAGACATGCCGGACAGCATCCCACAACCCGCCCGGACCGCCCACCCGGCCCGGCTCGCCCTACTGGAAGTCGAACTCGTCGGCCCGCACCCCGGCGAGGAACGCCTCCCACTCGCCACGGGTGTAGACGATCACCGGACCGTCCGGCTTCCGGCTGTGCCGCACCGCCACCCGGCCACTCCCATCCAGCACCGGCCCCGCCTCGACACAGTTGGGTCCACCGTCCGGACTGAAGCTACTGATGTGCCATGCGACAGGGGGTTCATGCTCAGATGTCGCCATCGTTCTTCGCCTCTCCTACGGCAGACTGTCGATAAGGGTACGAATGAACTTCTTCGACTCTGACGGTTCGTAGGCGTCCCGCCGGATATGGTCAAGTTTAAGCACGAAACGAGGAACTTCGCGGCTCTCTACGTAGATCCCGCCTCCCGGCGTATCCATGTAGACGACCTCCGGATAGGGGTCCGGCATGTCAAAGATCCTGAATGGCCCTTCCGGGCTCGCATGAGCTCCAGAAGAGAAGGGCAGCACTCGGATTTCTATGTGCGGTTGCTCCGACAGGGCCAGCACGTGCTCGAGTTGTGACTTGAGGACCGCCGGCCCACCTGCACAACGACGCAGAACCCCCTCGTCCAGGATCGCCTCGATACGTGGCGGCTGAGGGTCGGAGAGAATCTGCTGGCGAGTGAGCCGGAAGCGTACGCCGGAGGTGATCTGAACCGGCGAGGAGTCGACGACGGCCGCCTGTACCGCTTCCATGTAGGCGCGGGTCTGCAGCAGGCCCGGGATCACCAGCGTGTCGAAGGAGCAGATGCGCCGGGCCCGCGACTCCACCCAGGCGTAGTCGACCATGATCTTTGAAAGATCCTCCGAATAGCTGTCCCACCATCCGGCCTGCCACACCTCTCCGGCCAGCTTGATCAGTCCGTCCCGCCGGGACACCTCCGTGACGCCGTACAAATCAAGCATCGCGCGTACATCTGGCGTTCTGGCCGGGTAGATTCCGGCTTCTATCCTGCTCACCGTCCCGCCGTCGCGCTGGATGAATGCGCCGACCTCCTTGAGGGTGAGGCCACTCATCTCTCGGAGTTGCCGCAATTCGCGGCCTAGCCACTGCGCTCGCAGCGTCATAGCACGCTTGGACGTCATCGTGCACCTCGTGGGGAATTCAGGGGTTAAGTCAGATTCCGGATGCTACAAATTTGTGTTTCTCTGCAAACGACCCGCAGGGATGTCTCCGACCTGGCATCGTTCAGTAATGGATCGTACACACAGAGTTGTCGACCGGGGAGGGGTTCGCCATGGAGGACGGGTGCCAAGCGCAGGCGGCGGTGGATCAGCGGCCATCGTGGCAGCTGGAAGGGACGCTCGGGTTGCCGGCGGTCTCGCGGCGGTTCGCGCCGCGGGCGGAGCTGGTGCGGGAGGTGCGCGGGTTCGTGTCCGGGCTGCTCGGCGCCGGGCATCCGCACCTGGACGACGTGATCCTGCTGACCAGCGAGCTGGCGGCGAACGTCGTGCGGCACGCCCCCGGGCAGGACTTCCTGGTCTCGGTGGCCTTCCCCGGCGGCGGCGTGCTGGTGGCGGTCACCGACGGCGGCTCGGCCGGCTCGCCGCGGCTCCGGAGGGCGGCCGACGACGAGGTGGACGGGCGCGGGCTCGTCCTGGTGGACGGGCGCGGGCTCGTCCTGGTGGACGGGCTGGCCGCGCGCTGGGGGTTCGAGCGGGGACGGCGCGGCACGGTGGTGTGGTTCGAGCTGGACGAACCGAACGCCCTGGACGAATCGCACGCCCTGCGGGGCATGGGCGCCTTGGACGAATCGAACGCCCCCGGGCGGCATGGGCGCACTGCACGGCCCGGTCAAGCCGGGCCGGGCGGGCTCGCGGAAGGCCGGCGAGCGGGAGGCGGTTGAGCGAGAGGCGGTTGAGCGCGGCCCTGGGCCGGTCAGGCGTCGGCGGTGGCGAGCGGGGTGGCCTCGGGGGCGGCGCCGCGCATCCGGTCCAGCCGGCGCATGATCGGGGTGGCGGTGGTGCCGTGCAGCGCGACCGAGAGAAGCACCGTGAAACCGACCACCGCCCACAGCTCCTCCGGCAGCACGCCGAAGTCGGCGTGGCCGAGGGCGTAGGCGAGGTAGTAGATCGACCCGATGCCGCGGATGCCGAAGAAGGCGATCACCGCGCGCTCGCGCCGGTCGGCACACCCCCTGGCCTGCACCAGCCAGCCGACCACCGGGCGGATGACCAGGACGAGCAGCAGCCCGACCGCGGCACCGCGCCAGGTGAGCGCGGCCAGGCCGCCGGTGGCGATGAACCCGCCGAGCAGGAGCAGCAGCCAGGCGGTCAGCAGCCGCTCGACCTGTTCCACGAAGCCGTGCAGCACGCCGTTGTAGCCGTGGCCGCGCTCGGCGTTGCGGACCGTGCAGGCGGTGACGAAGACCGCGATGAAGCCGTAGCCGCCGACGAGTTCGGTCGCTCCGTAGGCGAGGAAGGTGGCGGCCAGCGCGACGAAGCCGTCGCGGTGCTCGGCCAGCCGCACCTTCTCGGTCCGGGCGTGGAAGAAGAGCCGGCCCAGCAGCCGGCCGATCAGCAGGCCGCCGACGATCCCGGCGCCGATCTTGTAGAGGACGTCGACCAGCACCCACTCCCCCACCCAGCCGAACGTCCCGGCGGTGGCGAGCGCCATGGTGATGGCGGCGTAGACGAACGGGAAGCCGGCCCCGTCGTTGAGGCCCGCCTCCGAGGTGAGGGCGAAGCGCACCTCGTCGTCCGCCTTCTCCGAGTCGACCGGCTCGCCGACCTGGACGTCGGAGGCGAGCACCGGGTCGGTCGGCGACAGCACCGCGCCGATCAGCAGCGCGGCGGCGATCGGCCAGCCGAGCAGTCCCCAGACGGCCACCGCGACCGCGCCGACGGTGAGCGGCATGGCCAGGCCGAGCAACCGCCAGGTGGACGACCAGCGGCGCCGGCCGATCACCCGGTTGATCGCCAGACCGGCGCCCATCAGCGAGATCACCACGCAGATCTCCGCGATGTGCTCGACGGCGCCGCGGTTGGCCACCGGGTCGGGCTCGGGCAGCGGCAGGGGCAGCAGGTAGACCAGCATGCCGCCGAGCAGGCAGACGAGCGGCAGCGAGAATGGCCGCTTGCGCAGCAGCGGGGGCATGATCGCGGCGAGCAGGGCTCCGGCGCCGGCCAGGGCGAAGAGAAGATCAGGGGTGGTCATCGCCCGGGTCCCTGCCCCGCCTACGGTAAAACATCCCGAATCACACAACAAGTGACGGAAATCGCGTCGCCGAGGTCTCCGCCGGGCGGAGCCGCCGTTTCAGCGGCAGCCCCTGCCGGCGGTTGCGGGCGGGCGATCCGGCCCAGCGGTCAGCGGCCGGGGGTCATCGGGGCATCTATCTCGGCAGGGACTGACCGGCGCCAACCGGGAACGGCCCGGCCTCGATCAGGCTCTGGCAGCCGTCCGCGCCGGCGACACCCTGGTCGTTGCGAGACCGGGCGGTCGCAGGACCGGCCGACGGCGTCCAGCTTGCCGTACTGCGGCCGCCAGGGGTGTTCGTCGCCGCGTTCTCGCGACGGGGACGGGCCGGCGGCCGCTGGACGGGGACTACTGCTCGGGGGTCAGGACCGGGCTGTTGTGGTAGGCGGCGATCAGCCACTGGCCGTCGCGCTTCTCGAAGACCCAGGTGGCGTTCACCTTGCGGTGGTCGTCGGTGATCTCGGTTTCGCCGGGGAAGAGGATGGCGGATTCGCTGACGAGGATCGCGGCGTCCTGGCCGAGGAAGCGGATGCTGAGCTGCTTGTTCTGGGTGGAGCTGCCCTTGAGGGGGCCGGCGAAGGCTTGGGCCATGTTCTGGCGGATCATCTCGCGGCCGTCGCGGAGCGAGCCGGGCATGATGGCGGTCGCGTCCGTGGCGTAGTCGGCGACCATGCCGTCGGCGTCGCCGGCCTCCCACGCCTTGTAGGAGTCGGCCAGCACGGCCTGGATCGCGGCCTCGTCATGGGCACGGGTGTTCGGCATCGGGTTCTCCCTTGTGATCGGCTCGCCCGGGGTGTTCCGGAGAGCCCGCCGATACATACCGGCGGCGCGGGCCGAACTCATCGCACCGTCGTCAGGAGATTTCAGTGGGCAGGCCGAAGGCCGCGAAGATCTCGGGGTCCTGGAACACCGAGTTCCTGCTGATGCCCTCGGCCGTGACGGTGAAGATCTGGAGCGTGTGCAGCCGGTATCCGTCGCCGGCGCGCCGGTAGGCGGCGAATCCGGGCTGGCCTCCGTTGGCGGTGACCTCCTTGAGACGCCAGTCCTTACCGGCGGCGTCGAACACCCACCCCATGAACAGGCCGTAGTTCCCGCGTCCGGTGAACCAGTTGAGCATCGGCGGCATCTCCATGAGGACGTCCTCGGTGATCAGCCGTTTGAGGGCCTCGACGTCCGCGAGCTCGAACGCCTTCATGTAGCGCTCGACCCAGGCGCGCTGCTCGGCCGCGGACGGCTCGCCGACCAGTTCCTGCCGGACCCCGGTCTCCTTCAGACGGGCACGTGCCCGCTGCAGGGAGCTGTTCACCGACACCGCGGTGGTGTCGAGGATCTCCGCCGTCTCGGAAGCCGAGAAGCCGAGCACCTCACGCAGGATCAACGCGCCGCGCTGCCGCGCCGACAGGTGCTGCAGCGCGGACACGAACGCCAGCCGCAGGCTGCTGCGGTCGATCACGGTCACAGCCGGGTCGCCCGTCTCCAGCAGCGAGTCCGGCAAGGGCTGGAGCCAGGCGTGCTCGCCCGGGACGAGCGGCGCGAGCGGATCCGACGCGGCCACCAGCCCTGACGGCAGCGGCCTGCCGCCGCGAGACTTCAGCGCGGTCAGGCAGGCGTTCGTCGCGATCCGGTACAGCCAGGTCCGCACCGAACTGCGCGTCTGGTCGTACTGCTCCCGCGCCCGCCACGCCCGCAGATACGTCTCCTGAACGAGGTCCTCGGCGTCGTGAACCGACCCGAGCATCCGGTAGCAGTACGCGAGCAGCTCCGTCCGGAACGACTCGATCCGACGGTCGAAGCCCTCTTCCCCCGACAACACGCCACGCCCCTTCTCCACCGCCGCCGCAACATTATGGACGGACTGACCTCTCATCGGTGCGGTGGCGCCGTGTGCCCGGCGCGTGGGCAGGAACTCCGGTCACCGGGCGCGGAGCGCGTGGGCGTGCCAGCGGCCGTCGCGGCGGCCGAGCGACAGCGGGCGGCCGAAGCACGCCGACGCCAGGTCGGCGGTGAGCACCTCCGCCACCGGGCCGGCGGCCAGCACCCGGGCGTCCCGCATCAGCAGCGCGTGCGTGGTGGTGGCCGGCACCTCCTCCAGGTGATGGGTGACCAGCACCGTGGTCAGCGCCACCCGGGTCTGCGCCAGGGTTTCCAGCGCGCCGATCAGATCCTCCCGGGCCGGCAGATCCAGCCCGGCGAACGGCTCGTCCAGCAGGAGCAGGGCCGGCTGGGCCATCATCGCCCGGGCCACCCGCACCCGGGCCCGCTCGCCCTGCGAGCAGACCGCGAACGGCCGGTCGGCCAGGTCCTTGCAGCCGAGATCGGCGAGCAGCGCCTCGGCCCGCTCCCGCTCGGCCGGCCCGTAGCGGTCCCACAGCGGGGCGCTGCTGCCGGTGTGCCCGGTGAGGACGACCGTGTGCGCGGTGAGGCCCTCCCCCTCCATGAGCTGCTCGTCCACCAGGCGCTGGCTGGCCGCCACCAGGCCCACGCGGCGGCGCAGCTCGCGCAGGTCCACCCGGCCCAGCCGGTTGCCGAGCACCGCGGCCGTCCCCGAACTCGGGTGGCGGACCGCGGCGGCGATCGACAGCAGGGTGGTCTTGCCCGCGCCGTTCGGCCCGAGCACCACCCAGTGCTCGCCGAACCCGACCCGCCAGTCCACCTCGTCCAGCAGGGCACGGCCCGGCACCCGGACCGTCACCCCCGAGACCTCCACCGCGGCGGCGGCCATCTCACTCTCCTGCGGCCCCATCGGCCCCCCTTCCCGCCAGCAGCATAAGAGGATGCGTCCCGGCCGCGTGACGCTTCGCCCTTTTGCCCGCTTCAGCACCGGGCCGGTAAGCGCGTCAGTCGTGACACATATCGCGATCACCAGCAGCGTTCCGCCGGTGACACCAATCACGGTCCAGCGAGATGGCCGGACCAGGCGATTATGACGAGCAAAGGCCTCGCCGGGAGCCGGGTAGGCAGCGCGTGCAACAGTTCGGGGGGCGTGGCCGTCTTGTGCGGGACGGAGGAGAGAGGACACCGACCCCTGTGGACGAACCACGATTCGAGGACTTCGCCGGTGAGCGGGCGGACGCGCTGCTGCGGTACGCGTACCTGCTCACCGGCGACCCGCACGACGCGGCCGACCTCGTGCAGGAAGGGCTGGTGCGGCTGCGCGGCTCCTGGGCCAAGGTCCGGCGCAAGGACGACCCGGAGTCGTACGTCCGCACCACGATGACCCGGCTGCACATCAACGCCTGGCGCCGGCGCTCCCGCGAGCACCTGACCGCGGTCCCGCCCGAGCGGGCGGCCCCGGGAGACCCGTTCGCCCGGGTGGAGCAGGACGACGAGCTGTGGCGCCGGCTGGCGTCGCTCCCCCGGCGCCAGCGCGCCGTACTGGTGCTGCGCTACTACGAGGAACGCACCGACCTCGAGATCGCCGAGATCCTCGGCGTCTCCCATGGCACCGTCCGCAGCCAGGCGTCCCGGGCGCTGGACAAGCTGCGCACCACGCTCGCCACCCCGCGGGCCACCACCGAACCGGCCGGAGGAAAGGCATGACGACCGACATCGAGGACGCCCTCACCCGCACCCTGGCCCGGGCCGCCGGCCGCGCCCCCGCCGCGTCACCCGACCTGCTCGACCGGGTCGCCACCCGCCACGCCCGCCGGCGGCGCGGCGCGGTCCTCATCGCCGCGGCGTCGGTCATCACCATGGCCGGCGTCGCGACCCTCGGCGTCGATGTGCTGGCCTCGCGCCTGGACGCGGCACGGCATTCCGCCACCTCCGGCCCGGCGAAGGACCGGCGGGAGGTCACGCCGAAGGACACTCCGATACCTCCGCCGCTGGCGAAGGTCTGGCACGACGGAGTATGGACCCTCCCCGCCAAGCTCTCCGACGGCCGGACCTACACGCCGATGACGTTCATCGACGAGACCCGGCTCCTGATCGCGACCAGTTCCGGCGCCGAGAAAGCCACCCGCCTGCTGTCGTACGACCTGTGGAGCAGGAAGACCACCGAGATCGCCACGATCGGCGTCCCGGCGGGGTCGGCGGCCCTCCCGTCCGGCTTCACGGTCGGCGACGGGCAGGTGGCCTGGTATTCCTTGCAGGGGGACGGCGCGGGACTCACCGTGGACATCTGGGCGGTACCGCTCACCGGTGGCACGCCACGGCGGGTGACGTCCTTCCCCGGGCTCCCCGAGGCGGGCGGGGTGGACCGGCTGGCGATCGTCGACGGCAAGGTCGTCTGGTCCCGGGCCGACGGCGCCGGGGTGTTCCAGGCGAAGCTGCCGGCGGGGAAGCCGGTCAAGATCCCGGGATCCGACGAACTGCACCTGTTCCAGTGGCCCTGGGCGGGGAGCCCCGCTTACCCCGATGAGGCCCGGTGGAGCAAGGCGAACGGACTTCCCTCCGAGTTCACGCTGGACGAGTTGACCGGATCCGCCGGAGATGTCGAGACGACCGATACGACGTGGTTCGCGCGGCTGACGAACGTGGTGACCGGTGAGCGACGGGACGCCGTCCAGCGCCCGAAAGCCGTCCGCGGTACCGCGTCGTGCGGAATGATCCGGTGCGCCGGTGCGACCGATGACGGTCTGGTGACCTGGGACCGCGACGACCCGGCGCCGACCGCCGTGGCGCCCAACGGGGGCCTCGCCGCGCACCGCCCCCCCGCACTCGACCGATTCGTCACCACTCTCCTGGTCCAGAACGGGCGCCTCGCGGGTGTCGCACTGCGTGATCTGCAGACCGGGCTGGCCGCGGACCTGGGCCTCCGGCCGAACAAGGCCGGCTTCATCAGGACGCCGTATGTCCACGACGGTGACATGCGCATGCTCGCCTACCCGCTGCCCGGGCGGATGGTGGTGATCGATCTGACCAAGCTCCTCGGGTGATCGCCGGACGTCGCTCAGGCCGCGCCACCGGACGGCGCGCCCGGCGGCGCGGCGGGGGCCGCGGGGTCGTCGCGGCCGGGAGCCCGGGTCCGGGTCGGCCGGTCCTTGGCGGTGCGGGTCGGGCGGGCACCGGTGCCGGACGGCGGGCAGGGCCGCTCCCTGCCCCGCCGGTTCACGCAGCCGGTCGGCTCCGCCGGCGGCTCGGTGCGCGGCGGCCGTGACCCGGAGCGGGTGGCGCTCGGCCGCTCCGCGGGCGGCCGCCGCGGGCTCGCGGTGAGCCGCCCGTCGTCACCAGGGGGAACGGCGGTGCGCGGGGTGGCCGCACGCCGTGACGTGGCCGGTGCCGGGCGGGCGGGCCCGCCGGTGCGGGCGTAGGGCACCGGACGCCGGGCGGGGGTGGCGGACCGGGCCACCGGGCTCGGCGCGCCGTCGGCCGGGACGACCACCGGGACCGGCACCGGACGCCCGGCCCCGGGCTCGGCGGCCCGCCCGCCGACGCCTGCCGCGTACACCGTCAGCGCGGCGATCGACAGGGTGGCCAGGGCGGCGAAGCCGGCGTTGGAGGCGTGCGCGCGCCGGGCCGCGGTCCGCCGCTCGGCCCGCGAGGCCCGCGACACGGTGGCCGGTGCGCCGGCGGCCGGGCCCGCGCCGGTCGGCTCGCCGGGCCGGGGCGGCACCGGGCGCGGGTGCGGCACCGGCTCCCAGATCTCCTCCAGCACCGCGGCGACGGCCTCGCGCCGGTCCCAGGAGACGTCCACCCCGCCGGCGGCCAGCAGCCAGGTCAGCATGGCGGCGGCGTCCGGCCGCTCGGCCGGTTCCTTGGCGAGCGCCGCCGACACCGGCCCCCACAGCAGTTTGGGCACCGAGGCCAGGCGCGGCTGTTCCAGCAGGACGCGGCGGGCGAGCACGTCGTCCTCGCCGGTGCCGAAGGGATGGTGGCCGGTCGCCGCGTAGGCGATCAGGCAGCCCCAGGCGAACACGTCGGACGCCGGGATGGCGGCCTGGCCGGTGAGCCGCTCGGGCGACATCCAGCCGGGACTGCCCATGACGTGGCCCGCCCGGGTGTGCCCGCCGGGGGCGGAAAGGTCGCGGGCGATGCCGAAGTCGATCACGCGCGGGCCGTGCGGGGAGAGCAGCACGTTGCCCGGTTTCAGGTCGCGGTGCACGAAACCGGCCTGGTGGATGGCGGTCAGCGCGGCCATCGAGCCGACGGCCACGCCGTAGGCCTGGTCGGGGGTGAGCGGACCGCTCGCCGCGACGACCTGGGCCAGGGACGGCCCGGGGATGTGCTCGGTGACCAGGAACGGCCGGTCCCGGTCGGTGCCGTCCTCCAGCACCGCGGCGGTGCAGAACGGCACCACCCGGCGGGAGAAGGCGACCTCCTCGGCGAACCGGGCGCGCAGCTCCGGGTCGCGCAGGTGCACGGCGTGCGGGGTCTTCAACGCCACCAGGCCGCCGCCGGGCGCCTCGGCCAGGTAGACCACGCCCATTCCCCCGGCGCCGAGCCGGCCGAGCAGCAGGTAACGTCCGATGATCACCGGGTCGCCCACGGTGAGCGGCCGGACCCCCGGGGGCGGCCTGCCGGCGCCGCCCGCTCCGCCACGTGCCATCCAGAGGGGACCTCTCTTCGGGGACTACGGCCACAGACACTGTGGCGCGCCCGAAGCGCGTTCGGTACTCACCGGCCCGAAGTGGCATGGCCGGTAAGGCGAATGATCCTCACAGGTAAGGAACGGCTGTGACGGATGTGACAGAGGATGCTGGAGTCCGCGATGACCGGCGGGCCCGTGCCGGGGCTCTGCGGTGCCGCCCTGGCCGGCCCGCGCGCCGGCCCGCGCGCCGGCCCGGCGGGGCGGTTCAGGCGGCGGCGTCGCCGGGGGCGGTGCCGGCGGAGGCGGGGGTCGCGGCAGCGCGATCGGGGCCGCCATCGACCGCGCCATCGACGGCGCCATCGACGGCGTCGCCGGCGGTGCCGGCCGCGGCCGCGTCGAGGAAGCGGGCGATGTGGCCGAAGACCAGGCGGGCCTCGGGCAGCACGTCGGCCAGGATGGCGAACACGTGCGGCATCCGCTGCCACTCCTCGTAGGTGACCGCGACCCCGTGCTCGCGGGCCCGCAGCGCCACCTGGCGGCCCTCGTCGCGCAGCACCTCGGTGGACCCGGTGACCACCATGAGCGGCGGCAGGCCGGTGTAGTCGCCGAAGATCGGCGAGACCAGCGGGTCGCGCCGGTCCAGGCCGGTGGTCCACCGCCGGGCGAGCCAGTCCACCCGGCGGGCGGGCAGCAGCGGGTCGGCCCAGCGGTTCGCCCGGCGCCGGCCGTCCGACAGGTCGGTCCACGGTGACAGGCATACCGCGGCGGACGGCAGCGGCAGCCCGGCGTCGCGCAGCGACAGCAGGGTGGCCAGGGTGAGGTGACCGCCGGCCGAGTCGCCGGCCAGCAGGATGTCGTCGCCGGAGTACCCCTGCTCGAGCAGCCCGCGGTAGGCGTCCAGCGCGTCGGCCAGCGACTCGGCGAGCGAGTGCACCGGGCCCTGCCGGTAGTCCAGCGCGTACACCGGGCGCCGGGCGGCGGCCGACAGCCGCCAGGTGATCGGGCGGTGCGTGGCCGGCGAGCAGAAGAAGTAGGCGCCGCCGTGCAGGTAGAGCAGGACCTTGGTCTCGTCCAGGTCCTCACCGGCGCGCACCCATTCCGAGCCGCAGCGGCCGGGCGTCTCCCGGACCACGGACACGTGCCCGGGTACCGAGCGGGGCAGCCGCTCCCCCAGCGAGGCCAGCCGGGCCATGAGCGACATTCCCATGTCGTGCCGGAGCAGCAGCGCCGAGATCGGTTTGGCGGTGCCGTGCGACAGCCCGTTCAGCAGGCCGGCCTGCCAGCTGAACGGATACGAAGGGTGGACGTCGACGTCCAGGTCCAGCCGCATATGTACCTCCGTGGGCGGAACCATGAAATTTCCGTCTTGCCCTACCAGCCGATATACCTCCGGTTTACAGGCTGGTTACGTTGTTTGTCCAGCGTTGGGCGGTTTCTTGACTCACCGACGGCTCCCGTCGGTCAAGTCGGCCGGAAAAGGAAGCGACGCCCGGCGGGAGCCGCCGTTACACTGCTCACCGCCCCGCCGGACCCTGGAGGTGCCCGACCTTCCCCCTCTACCTGACGATCTTCAAGTACGGTTTCCGCCGCCACGCGACCTACTGGGGCGCCGCCATCGCCGGCGCGTTCACCAACACCGTCTTCGGCATCCTGCGCGCCTACGTGCTGATCGCCCTCTGGCAGGCCCGTCCCGGGCTCGCCGGATACGACGTCACCGACGCGGTCACCTTCTGCTTCATCTCCCAGGCCGCCATCGGTCCCATGATGGTCTTCGGCGGCGGGCTGCAGATCGCCGAGCGGGTACGCACCGGCGACATCGCCCTGGACCTGGTCCGGCCCGCGTCCCTGCAGCTGTGGCACCTGGCCGACGACCTCGGCCGGGCGGCCTTCCTGTTCCTGCTGCGCAGCATCCCGCCCACCGTGGCCGGCGGCCTGCTGTTCGGCATCCGCCTGCCCGCGCAGCCGCGCGTCTGGGCGGCGGCCGCCGCCGCGTTCACGCTGGGCGTGCTGGTCAGCTTCTGCCTGCGCTACCTGGTCGCGCTGTCCACCTGCTGGATCATGGACGAGCGCGGGTCGCAGACGACCGCGCTGGTGCTGACCGTCTTCTTCAGCGGCATGCTGCTGCCGCTGAACCTGTTCCCCGGCCTGCTCGGCACGCTGGCCAGGGCGCTGCCCTGGGCGGCGATGATCCAGGTGCCGGCCGACGTCTTCCTCGGCAAGGCCGACGTGCTGCCGGCGCTGGCCGGACAGGCGGCGTGGATCGCCGTGCTCTTCGCGGTCGGGGCGCTGGCCACCCGGGCGGCGCGCCGCAAGGTCGTCGTGCAGGGAGGGTGAGGCCGATGCCGCGGATCGTCCGCCTGTACGGGCTGCTGGCCTGGGTCTGGGTGCGCGCCGCCGCGCAGTATCCCGTGTCGGCGGCGCTGCTCATGATCGGCTCGGTGGTGACCACCGGGCTGGACGTGGCGGCCATCTTCATCATCTTCCGGCACACCGGCTCGCTCGGCGGCTTCACCCTGCCGGAGGTGATGTTCCTCTACGGCACCGCCGGCCTGTCGTTCGGGATCGCCGACCTGCTGTTCGGCAACGTGGAGCGGCTCGGCCGGCACGTGCGGGCCGGCTCGCTGGACGCGATGCTGATCCGCCCGGCCAGCCCGTTCGTGCAGATCGCGGTCGAGCGGTTCTCCTTCCAGCGCATCGGGCGGACGGCACAGGCGGCGATCGTGCTGTGGATCGGGCTGGCCGGGGTGAGCGTGCCCTGGCAGCGCGCCTGGATGATCCCGGTGATGGTGGCGTGCGGGGTCGTCATCTTCGCCGCGGTGTGGACCTTCGCCGGCGCGGTGCAGTTCCTGCTCACCGACGCGCCGGAGGTCGCCAACGCCTTCACCTACGGCGGCGGCCAGCTCACCCAGTACCCGCTCAGCGTGTACGGGGCCGACCTGGTGCGCGCGGTGACGTTCATCGTGCCGCTGGCCTTCGTCAACTGGCAGCCGGGGTTGTTCGTCCTCGGCCGGCCCGACCCGATCGGCCTGCCGCACTGGCTGCGCTTCCTCGGCCCGGTGGTGGCCCTGGCGCTGGCGGCCCTGGCCGCCCTCGCCTGGCGGGCCGGGCTGCGCCGTTACCGTTCGACCGGGAGCTGACGATGATCGAGCTGGACGAAGTGGGCCGAACCTTCACCGTGAGCCGCCGCACCGGCGTGCTGCGGCGGGAGCGGCGGGTCGTGCACGCGGTGCGCGACCTGTCGTTCACGGTGGCCGCCGGGGAGTTCGTCGGCTATCTCGGGCCGAACGGCGCCGGCAAGTCGACCACGATCAAGATGCTGACCGGCATCCTGACCCCGTCGGTCGGCCGGGTGCGGGTGGCCGGGCTGGACCCCTCCCGCCGCCGGACCGCGCTCGCCCGGCGGATCGGCGTGGTCTTCGGGCAGCGGACCACGCTGTGGTGGGATCTGCCATTGAAGGACAGCTTTCAACTGATCCGGCACCTTTACAAAGTAGATCGTGAGGCGTTCCACCGGCGGCTCGACGAGCTGTGCGAGGTGCTGGAGCTCGGCGCCTTCCTGGCCACCCCGGTGCGTCAGCTCAGCCTCGGCCAGCGGATGCGCGGCGACATCGCCGCCGCCCTGCTGCACGACCCGGCGGTGCTGGTGCTGGACGAGCCCACCATCGGGCTGGACGTGGTGAGCAAGGCGGCGGTGCGCGGCTTCCTGCGCGGCCTGAACGCCGAGCGCGGCACCACGGTGCTGCTGACCACCCACGACCTGGGCGACATCGAGCGGCTGTGCCGCCGGGTGATGCTCATCGACCACGGCACCCTGGCCTTCGACGGGACGGTGGAGGATCTGATGGCCACCGCGCCCGGCGAGACCTCGATCGAGGAGGTCGTCACCCGCCTCTACACCCGGGCCGCGCCGTCCTGACGGTGGCTACTACTGACCCGCCCCGGGCGGGTCAGTAGTAGCCGCCCGGAGACTCGACGGTCTCCTCGGCATACCCGTCATCGGCGTCGCGGCGGCGGCCGGTCCACCGCGAGGGGAAGAGCACCGGGACGAACAGCGCGATGCCCAGCATCGCGAAGATCCCCTTGGCCAGCAGGTCCTGCATGCCCTTGCCCGCCTGGACCAGCAGCGGGTGCATGGAGGGGTCGGTGGGCGCCAGTCCGAGCGCGCGGTTGACGTCCAGCGCGTAGACGACGGTCCACGACAGCATGACCATGGACGGGATGAACGTCGCGAGCGGGGATATCCGTGCGGTCAGCACCAGGCCGAGCAGCAGTCCGGCGACCGCCATCGCGCCGAGGCCGACCAGCGCCCGGGTGTCGCGCGCCGGGTCGACGGCGTTGGCGGCGTCCGCGGCGGCGCTCACCATGCCGCGGGCGGCGTCCGGGGCGGCCCAGCCGGCGCCGGCCAGCAGGATCGCCGTCACCACGACGCCGAGCAGCAGCCCCAGGAAGTGCCGCACGCTCCACCACCTCGCCCTCACGCCTACCAGCGGTTCGCGGCAACAGTAGCGACAAAACTCGCGAAGGGGCAGATGCACCGGCAATAACGATCAATGCCGCACCCGGTGGCCGCGGCCCGCCCCGCACCGGCGAACGGCCCCGCCGGCACCGGTCCCGCGGCCGGTTTCACCCGGCGGCACCGCATGATCCGAGAGATTCGTACGGATTCGCCGGATCTTCCGGGCACCCGGTCCCGGTCCGCGAGATCAAGGGGCGACAGACGTCCCCGGCCGTGGCACCATGTGGGGCGTCATGCGTGCCCGCCTCCCGCTCCGCCTGCTCCGGGCGGCCGTCTTCGCGGTCGTCTGCGTGCTGCTGGCCGTGGCCGGTCACCGGGCGGCCGGCGGCGCCGGACCGGCCGGGTGGGCGGTGGCCGCCGCCACGGCCGCGGTGACCGCGGTGACCGCGCTGCTCACCGGGCGGGAGCGCTCAGCCCAGACGATCAACGGTTTCCTGGTCGCCACCCAGTTCGTGCTGCACGAACTCTTCGGCGCCTCCGAGAGCGGCATCTCCGCCGCCTTCCATCTGCGGCACGGCGACGGGCTCGGCACCGACATCGGCATGCTGACCGCCCACCTCACGGTGACCCTGATCACCGGATGGTGGCTGGCCCGCGGCGAGTACGCGCTGTGGTCGGTGCTCCGCCGGCTCGGCACCCTGGTGGTGCGGCCGCTGCTCGCACTGCTGGCCCTGCTCGCCCGCGGGCCGGCGGGCCCGGTCCGCCCTGCCGCCCCCGCCCCCCGGCACCTGCTGCCGGTCATGGCGCCCCGGCTCCGGCACGCCGTCAGCAGGCGCGGTCCACCACTTCCCGCCCTTCGCTGACCGGTCGCCGCCCCGGCGACCACCCGACCCGCCCGAACCTGCCCGGCCGCGGCCGGATCCGCCGTGCCCTCATGCGCGGGGACCCGCCGGCGGGCACGCGAGCCCCGGCGCGGGCACCGGGCCTTTCCGATCTTGATCTATGCCGAAGTGGAGTCTTCCCCGATGTCGTTCTTCTCGCGTTCCGCCGCGCGCCGCGCGGCTCTGGTCGTCGCCGGCACCGTCGCCCTCACCGCCGGCCTCGCGCTGCCCGCACTGGCCCACGTCTCCATCAACCCCGGCACCGCGGAGAAGGGCGGCTTCACCAAGGCCGCCTTCCGGGTGCCGAACGAGCGGGACAACGCCTCGACCACCAAGATCGTGGTCGAGTTCCCCACCGACCACCCGCTGCCCTTCGTCTCGGTGCGCCCGGTGCCGGGGTGGAAGGTCGAGGTGACCGAGGGCAAGCTGCCCGCGCCGGTCAAGTCCAAGTACGGCGAGATCACCGAGGCGGTCACCAAGATCACCTGGTCCGGCGGGAAGATCGAGCCGCACCAGTTCCAGGAGTTCGAGGTGTCGATGGGCTCGCTGCCGGAGGACACCGACCAGCTCACCTTCCCCACCACCCAGACGTACTCCAACGACGAGGTGGTCAAGTGGGCCGACGCGCCGAAGGCCGACGGGAGCGAGGCCGAGCACCCGGTGCCGACCCTCAAGCTGGTCGCCCCGGCGGCCGGGAGCGACGAGCACGGCGCGTCCTCCCCCGCCGCCGCGACACCGGCGGTCGCGATGCCGGCCAGGGACGAGCACGCCGCCGGCTCGGCGGCCGCGGAGTCGGACGGCACCGCCCGGCTGCTGGCCGGCGCCGGCCTGCTGGTCGGCCTGGCGGGCGTGGCCACCGGCGCCGTCGCGCTGCGCCGCCGCGGCACCCCGCAGGCCTGACGGCCCGCTCCCGCCCGGCCCCGCACCGGGCCGGGCGGGCCAGGGCGGTCAGCCGGTGATGTCGCGGCCGGTGAACCGGGCCCAGGCCACCGTGCCGAACACCGCGATGTAGGCGGCGAAGACCAGCAGGCCCTGGGTCATCGTGTCGACGGCCACCGGATCGCGCAGCACCCCGTCGAACTCGCCCCACCACGAGGTGATCAGGTAGGGGCGCACCGGCTCCAGCTGTGGGATCAGCCCGAAGATGTTGGAGCACACCACCGCGCCGACCGTCGCGGCGACCGCGCCGATCGGCGCCTCGGTCAGCGTGGAGACGGCCAGCCCGACCGCGCCGAACGCGGCCATGCCCACCGCCGCGTACCCGGTGACGGCGAGCACCCGCAGCAGCCCGTCGGCGAAGGAGATCGTGGTGCCGGACAGCAGGGTGACCGGGCCGGCCGGAAACAGGGCCAGTCCGGTGAGCAGCGCGGCGGCCGTCACCACCGCGCACGCGGCGGCCGCGTACACCGCGATGTCGGCGAACTTCACCAGCAGCAGGCGGGTGCGCCCGGCCGGCGCGGTCAGCAGGTAGCGCAGCGTCCCGGTGCCGGCCTCCCCGGCGACGGCGTCACCGGCGACCACCGCGACGGCCAGCGGCAGGTGCAGCTGCGCCACCACCGACATGGCGCCGAAGGTCAGCATCAGCCCGTTACCGGCCGCCTGCGCGATGATCGACGGGCCGCCGCCGCCCATCGCGCGCAGCACCACGCCGATCACCACCGGCACCACGGCCAGCAGCGCCAGCAGCACCAGGTTGCGCGGCCGGCGGAAGGTCAGCCCGAGCTCGGACCGCAACAGCCGCCAGGTGCCCGCGACCGGCCGGGCGCGGGCCGGCGCGCCGGAAGCCCCGGCATCCGGCATGGCGCCGCCCGGCGGGGTACTGGCCGGCGCGCCGCCCGACGCGGCCGCGTCCGACGTGGCGACGTCCGACGTGGCGGCGTCTGGCGTGGCGGCGTCTGGCGTGGCGACGTCCGACGTGGCGGCGTCCGGCGTGGCGGCGTCCGGCGTGGCGACGCGGATCGCGGGCCGATCGGCTCCGTCGATCACGACGCCGGGGCCGTCGGCCGGGCCGGTCGCGGGCGGTTCCTCCGGCGCGGCGCCGGTCCGGGCCGTGGCGTCAGTTCTCGACATCGAATCCCTCCCCGGTCAGGCCGACGAAGACCTCCTCCAGGCTGGGCCGCGCCACGGTGAAGCCGCGCACGGCCACTCCGGCGTCGACCAGCTCAGCGCAGGCGCGCTCCGGCGGCAGGTCGCCGATCTCGGCGACGGCCTCCTCGCCCGCCGCCCGCGCGCCGGAAAGGCCGAGGCGTTCCAGCACCGCCGCGGCCCGGGCGGCGTCCGGGGTCAGCACCCGTACCAGCGGCGCCCGCCCGGCGCGCAGCTCGGCGATCGGGCCCTGGGCCGCCAGCCGGCCGCCGCGCATCACCCCGACGTGGGTGCACATCTGCTCCACCTCGGCCAGCAGGTGGGAGGACACGAACACGGTGGTGCCGCCGGCGGCGACCTGCTTGACCAGCGCGCGCACCTCTCGGGTGCCCTGCGGGTCCAGCCCGTTGGTCGGCTCGTCCAGCACCAGCAGCTCGCGCGGGCCGAGCAGGGTGGCGGCGATGGCCAGCCGCTGCCGCATGCCGAGCGAGTACGCCCGGTACCGCTTGCCGGCCGCCGCCGACAGCCCGACCCGGTCCAGCACGGCGGCCACCCGGGCGCGGGCGGTGCGCCCGTCGGCCGTGGGGTCGGCGGCGTCGTAGCGCAGCAGGTTGGCCGCGCCGGACAGGTACGGATAGAAGGCGGGCCCCTCGACCAGCGCGCCCACCCCCGGCAGCGCGGCCGCGAGCCCGGCCGGCATGGGCCGGCCAAGCAGCTCCCAGCCGCCGCCGGTGGGCGCGACCAGGCCGAGGAGCATGCGGATCGTCGTGGTCTTGCCCGAGCCGTTCGGCCCGAGGAAGCCGTACACCGCGCCGCGCGGCACGGCCAGATGCAGGTCGTCGACGGCGACCTGCCCGCCGCGGAACCGCTTGGTCAGCCCGCGGGTCACGATCGCGCAGTCACCGGTGGAGGCCGCCGGGGCCAGCGGAGGGGGCGCCGCCTCGTGCGCCCCCTCCCCCGTCAGGGTCGCGTTCACCCCCGGCCGGCCACCTCGGTCAGCCGCTGCGGGGTGACCGCGCCCACCAGCAGCCGGCCGTCGTCGGTGAGCAGCGCGGAGACCAGCTTGGTGGTCACCAGCCGGCCGCCGCCCCACGGGCCGGACACCCGCTGGGCGGACGACAGCAGCGCGCCGGCCAGTTCGGCCGGGCCGCCCGCGCGGTCCCCGGCCGGCCCGTCCTCTTCCTTCGCGCCGTCCTTCCCGCCGTCCTTCCCGCCGGCCAGGGCGCTGAGGTCGGCGGTGGAGAAGGGCATCTCGGCGACGGTGCTCCAGCCCTCGCCGAAGGTGCGCAGCCGTCCGGCGTGGTCGGCGAGCTTCTCCGGGGTGCCCGGGCGGACGTCGTCCAGCTTCTTCTCGGTGACCGTGGCGCCGGCCGGCGGGGTGAAGGCGAAGTTCTCCGCGGCGGGCGGCGAGAAGGTCACCTGGGTGAAGCCGACCTCGAACGCCGGCTCCGCGCCGCCCCGGGCGAAGACCTGGACGCGCAGCGGGAGATAGGTGCGGCCGTCGAGAGCCACCGTGACCCGGTCGACCAGCGACGCGGTGTCCTTCGGCGTGAGGGTCAGCTGGTAGGCGGCCCGGCCGGCGATCCGCTCGTTGTCGCTCACCCCGACGGTGGTGCCGGCTTCGGCGGCCTTGAGCACCTGGGCCGCCAGCGCGTCGGGCGTGGTGGCCCCGGGCAGCGCGGTGCCCTGCGGCCTGGCGCCGGGGCCGGTGCCCCGCGGCATGGTGATGCGGGTGGCGGTGTTCTTGTCGCTCTCCCACAGCCAGGCGGCGCCGCTGCCGTCGGTGATCAGGTCGGTCTCGCTCAGCGGGCCGGGCAGCGCCAGCCGGGCCTTGCCGTTCCCGCCGTACCAGACCTTCAGGGTGTTGGACCCCGAGAGCAGGGACAGCGGCGAACTGCCGCCCCCGGAGGAGGGCAGCGGCAATGACGGCAGCCCGAGCGCGGCGGTCTCCACGACCGTGCCGGACATCACCGGCGGCTCGGTCCGGTCGGCGGCCCGGGCCGCCTCGGCGAGCAGTTGCTGCGCGGTGCGGGCGGGCAGCGCCGGCTCGCCCCGCACGGCGGCGAGCACCGGCCCGGCGCCCGCCGCGGCGCCCACCACGGCGACCGTGGCGATCGGCACGCCCCATCTCACGGCACGTGTTCCTGGCATGTCACTCCTCAACGGTACGTCTTGTCCGACATCCGCAGGTTGCCGCGCGGCTGCTGTGTCCTGGCTGAGACCGGCTGAGAGGCCTCTCAGCCGCGCCGGGGGCCCGCGCGTACCCGCAGGTCGCCGCGCCGGCGGCGGCCCGGGGGGCTCTCAGCGCGTTCACAGCGGGCGGGCGCGAGGATGGAAGGTGTCCGCCGCGGGCGGATGCGGCGCCGCGCGGACGGCGCGCCGGGACGTGCGCGGGACGCCGGAGGGTGGAGGAGGCGCGGATGCGGGTGCTCGTCGTCGAGGACGAACGGCGGATGGCCGCCGCGCTGCGGCGCGGCCTGAGCGCGGAGGGGTTCGCGGTCGACCTGGCGCACGACGGCGAGGAGGGGCTGCACCTGGCCGGCACCGGGGACTACGACGTGGTGGTGCTCGACATCATGCTGCCCCGGCTGTCGGGTTACAACGTGTGCAAGCGGCTGCGGGCCCAGGAGAACTGGGTGCCGATCCTGATGCTGTCGGCCAAGGACGGCGAGTACGACCTGGCCGACGGCCTGGACCTCGGCGCGGACGACTATCTCACCAAGCCGTTCTCCTACGTGGTGCTGGTGGCCCGGCTGCGGGCGCTGATCCGGCGCGGCGGCCGGCGCCGGCCGGCGGTGCTGCGGTCGGGGGACCTGACGCTGGACCCGGCGGCCCGCCTGGTCACCCGCGGTGACACCGCCGTCGAGCTGACCCCGCGCGAGTTCGGGCTGCTGGAGTTCCTGATGCGCCGGCCCGGCGAGGTGGTGTCCAAGGCGGAGATCCTGGAGCACGTGTGGGACACCTACGACACCGACCCCAATGTGGTGGAGGTCTACGTGGGGTACCTGCGCCGGAAGATCGACGCCCCGTTCGGCCGGGCGTCGCTGCAGACGGTGCGCGGGGCCGGGTACCGGCTGACCGGCGATGGCGGCTGACCCGCTGGCCTGGTGGCGCCGGCAGAGCCTGCGCTTCCGGCTCACCGCGACCGCCTCGGCCGCGCTGGCCGCGGCGCTCGCCGCCGCCGCCTGGCTGCTGGTTCACGTGCTCGGCAGCGCGCTGATCGACTCGGTGGACGAGGTGGCCTACCAGCGGGCCAGGGACGTGGTGGCGCTGGCCGCCGACGGCCGGCTCGCCGACCCGGTCGCGGTGCCCGACGGCACGATGATCCAGGTGCTGGACGCGCGGGGCCGGATCACCAACGTCACGCCGGGCACCGACCGCCTGGTGCCGCTGGCCGATCGCTCCTGGCCGCCGGACGGCCGCGGCCGGTTCCTGCACGGCGAGCCGTACGGCCTGCCGGGCCCGCTGCGGGTGGTCGTGCTGCGCGCCGACCAGGGGCGGACGGTCATCGCGGCCCGGTCGTTCAAGGAGGTCGCCGACAGCCTGGCCACCACGGTGCGCATGCTGGCGGTGGGGACGCCGCTGCTGCTGGTGCTGCTCGGCGGGGCGAGCTGGGTGGTCGTCGGCCGGACGCTGCGGCCGATCACCGAGCTGCGGCGCGGCGCCGCCGAGATCAGCGGGACGGCGCGGGCCCGGCGGCTGCCGGTGCCGGAGGCGCGCGACGAGGTGCACGCGCTGGCGACCACGCTCAACGACATGCTGACCCGGCTGGAGGCGGCCGAGGCCTCGCAGCGCGCGCTGGTCGCGGACGCCGCGCACGAGCTGCGCAGCCCGCTGGCGAGCATCCGCCTGCAGCTGGAGGTGGCCCTCGGCCACCCGGACGGGCAGGACTGGCGGGAGACGGCCGAGGGGGTGCTGGAGGACGCCATGCGGCTCAGCCGGCTGGCCGAGGGCCTGCTGACCCTGGCCCGCCTGGACGAGCGGCGCCGGCCGGCCCGGTGGGAGCCGGTGGACCTCGGCGCGCTGGCCGCCGCGGCGGCCGACCGCTACCCCGGCGTGGTCGTGCGGGTGGCGGCCGCCGGCCCGGCCGTGGTGGGCGGCGACGCGCTGGAGCTGCGGCAGGTCCTGGTGAACCTGCTGGACAACGCGGTGCGGCACGCCCGCTCCACGGTCGTGGTCGAGGTGGGCGCCACCGGCGGGCTGGCGGCGGTCACGGTGACCGACGACGGGCCGGGCATCCCGGAGGCCGACCGCGAGCGGGTGTTCCACCGCTTCACCCGGCTGGACAGCGCGCGCAGCCGCGACGACGGCGGCGCCGGGCTGGGCCTGGCCATCGTCCGGGAGACGGTGCGCGCCCACGGCGGCACGGTGGAGCTGGCCGGTGCCGCGCCGGGGCTGCGGGCGACCGTCCACCTGCCGCTGGCGGCGCGGGCGTGGTAGCGTCCTCGCCCGCCCCGGTACGGCCACGCCGTACGCCCCCCGGCAGGAAGAGGACCAGGTGCTCGCGGACCACGGCCGCCCCGTCGACGAACTGCTCGCCGAGCTCGACCGGCTCCGACGCGGCGACCTGGCGGTGCGCGGCGGCACGGTGACCGCCTACGTGTACGACACCGGCCGCCCGGAGGTGCACGAGGCGGCGGCCCGCGCCTACCTGGCGATGCTGGAGGTGAACACCCTCGACCCGACGGCGTTCCCCAGCGTCGTGGCGATGGAGAAGCAGGTCGTGGGCGCGGTGGCCGGGCTGCTCGGCGGCGGCCCGGACACGCCGGGCATCTTCACCGCCGGCGGCACCGAGTCGATCATGCTGGCGGTGAAGGCGGCCCGGGACGCGCGCCCGGTCGGCGGCCGCCCGCGGATGGCGGTGCCGGTGACGGCCCACCCGGCGTTCCACAAGGCGGCGCACTACCTGGGCCTGGCGGTGGACCCGGTGGCGGTGGACCCGGTCACCTTCCGCGCCGACCCCGCGGCCGCGGCGGCGGCGGTCACCCCCGACACCGTGCTGGTCGTCGTGTCCGCCCCGTCCTATCCGCAGGGCGTGGTGGACCCGGTGCCGCAGATCGCGGCGATGGCGGCCGGGCGCGGCGTCCCGTGCCACGTCGACGCCTGCGTCGGCGGCTGGCTGCTGCCGTGGCTGGCCGAGGCGGGCGCGGCGGTGCCGCCGTTCGACCTGTCGGTGCCCGGCGTGACGTCCATCTCGTGCGACCTGCACAAGTTCGGCTACGCGCCCAAGGGCGCCTCGGTGGTGCTGTTCGCCGACCCGGCGATGCGCCGGGCCGCCTACTTCGCCTCGGCGGCCTGGCCGGGATACACGGTGATCAACGCCACCGTGCAGAGCTCGAAGTCGGCCGGGCCGCTCGGCGGCGCGTGGGCGACGCTCGGCGCGCTCGGCCGGGACGGCTACCGGGAACTGGCCCGTGACACGCTCGCCGCGACCCGGCGGCTGGTCGACGGCATCGGGCGGATCCCCGGGCTGCGCGTGCTGGGCGAGCCGGACGCCTCGCTGGTGGCCTTCGCCGGGGATGGCGGGCTGGACGTGTTCGTGCTGGCCGACGAGGCCAGGCGGCGCGGCTGGTTCCTGCAGCCGCAGCTGTCGTACGCGGGCATCCCGGCGAACCTGCACGTGACGGTGACCGGGGTGACGCTGGCCGGGGTCGAGGAGATGCTGGCCGCGATCGCCGCCGCCGCCGCGGCGGCCCGGGAGCGGGGGCCGGCGCCGGTGCCGGACGGGCTGGCCGAGGCGCTGGCCACGATGGACCTGTCGGCCGTGGACGACGCGACGTTCGCCGCGCTCGCCGCGTCGGTGGGCGTCGATCTGGGCGGCGGCGGGCAGCCGGAGATGGCGGTGGTCAACGCGGTGCTCGACGCGCTGCCGGCGGTGACCCGCGAGGCGATCCTGGTCCGGTTCCTGTCGGTGCTGTACGGCTGACCGGGCACCCTGCCATGGCGGCGCGCCGGGGAGGGCACGTCTCGCCTGCCCGGGGCCACCAGGCCGTTCACCGGTTGGGAACGCTCCAAAACGGCTCAGATCGCCGCCGTGCCCTCGGCGACGGCCAGGAAGTCCTGCGCGATCGCCGGCAGCCGGCGGCGGGTGTGCACCAGCGCGATGACCCGCCGCACCGGCGGATTCAGCGAGCGCACCACCAGCCCGGCCCGGGCCGCCTGCTCGGAGGTGCCGCGGTAGGCCAGCAGGGACGCCGAGGCCGAGCGCACCGCCGGCAGCCAGCCGCCGCGCTCGTCGGTCTCGGCCGCGACGACCGGGCGCACGCCGTAGGTGGCGAACAGCTGGTCGAATTCCTTGCGCCGGGCGCTGCCCGCCGGGGGGAGCACCAGCCGCATGCCGGTGAGCCGGATCATCGGCACCGATTCGGGCAGGTCCAGGCCGGGCGGGGAGACCAGCACGATCTCCTGGCGGTCCAGCGGGTGGCTGACCAGGTCGGCCGGGACCGGCAGGTCGGTGAGCCCGAGGTCGGCGCGCTGCTCCCGGATGGCGTTCACCACGCCGTCGCGGCCGTCGCACCGGACGACCTGGACGCGCACCCCTGGATGGTCGGAGGTGTAGGCGGGTAACAGCCGGCCGGCCAGCGCGGGCTCCAGGCTCGGCGGCGCGGCGATGCGCAGCTCGACGACGCCCGGCTGGGTGTGGGTGGCCAGCGCCTCGATCTCGTGCACCGCGTCGAGGGCCTCCTTGGCCAGCTTGACCACCCGGCGGCCCTGCGCGGTGACCACGACGCCGCGGCCGGAACGGGCGAACAGCGTCATGCCGAGTTCGCGTTCCAGGTCGCGAATGGCCCGCGAAAGAGCCGGCTGCGCGATGTAAAGCGATTTGGCCGCATCTGTCATGGTGCGATGCTCCGCTGTGGCGACCACATAACGGAGCTGCTGCAGATTCATGCCAAAGAAGCTAGGGCAGAGAGGTGCGGCGATTCCGGAACATCGCAGAGATCACCTCGGATGATTTCAGAATGTAACCATATACAGCGACATCCGTGACTGCTGAGAAATGAGTACAGTTCTGCCCAAAATGGTCCGCTATGTGGATCTTGTTACTGGGGAGGACGGCGCGACCCGCGCGCCGGCTAAGGGGGCGTTCACGGATATGGCCAACGGACAGGGACCGTACCCGCCGCCGGGAGGCGGCGAGCCGTACCCGCCGGGACAGGGGGCGGAGTGGGGCGGGGGCCCCGGACCGCACGACGAGCGGCACGAACCGCATGATCCGGCCACGCAGTACCCGCCGACCGGACCGTACCCGGCCGGCGGCCCGCCGGCCGGCCGGCACTCGACCGCCGGCCAGGCGGCCGGCCAGTACCCGCCGCCGGGGCCGCAGGGCGGACGGTACCTCGCGCCCGGGCCGCGGCACGGGCGGCCCGCGGCGGCCGGTCCGGACGGCGGGCAGTACCCGCCGCCCGGCCCCGGGGAGGGCCGGTACCCGTCGCCCGGACCGCAGCACTCGCAGCACCCGCCCCCCGGGTCGCCGCAGGGCGGGCATCCCTCGCCCGGCGGGCAGTCCGGGCAGTACCCGTTCCCCGGCCCCCAGGACAGCCGGTACGGCACGCCCGGCGGCGCGCAGCCCGGGCAGTACCCCACGCCCGGCCCCGAGGAGGGCCGGTACGGGCAGTACCCGTCTTCCGGGTCGCCCCACGGGCAGTATCCGCCGCCCGGCCCTCCACATCCGGCTCCCGGGCCGCAGGACGGGCGGTACCCGGCCCCGGAGCCCGGCCGGCCGGCCTATCCGCCGCCCGGCGACCCGCACGCCGGCCCGTACCAGGAGCCGCCGGGGCGGCAGTGGAACCCGCCAGCCCAGGCCGCCGCGGCGGGCACGGCGGCACCGCCCGGTCCCGGCGCGCCCGCCGGGTACGGCGCCGGATACGGCGCGCCCGCCGGGCACCCCGGCCCGGTTCCGCACCCCGGCCAGCTGCCACCGCCGCCCGGCCCCGGCCTGCCGCCGGGAGCGCCGTACGGGCCGCCCGGCGGCCAGGGACCCGGAGCGCCGCAGCCGCCGCCCGCGGGCCATGGGCCCGCGGCCCCGCAGATGCCGCCCGGCGCCCAGGGACCGGCCCCGCGCGGCTGGAACGCCCAGCCGGGCGGCCCGCCCTATCCGCCGCCCGGTCACCTGGCGCCGGGCTGGACGCCGCCGCGGCGCAAGAGCACCGCCGGCGCGGTGATCGGCGCGGTCGTCGGGGTGATCGCCGCGACGTTCGTGGTGATGGTGGTCGGCGCCGCGCTGCTGGACAAGGCCGGCGGCACCGACACGACCTCGCCGGTGGCGGTGCCCACCTACGCGCCGCCCACCTACGACCCCTACACCCCGCGCCCGGATCCGTCGACGACCACCCTGCCGACCGGGGAGGCGTCGCCGGCCGCGAGCACGGCGGCCGAGCCGGACGGCACGAGTTCCTCGGAGACCACGCGGAGCCGGCCGACGCTGAACACCTCGCTGAAGGGCAACACCGTCTACCGGGTGGGCACCCTGCCTCAGCTGGCCTGCCGGGGCGGCTCGGTCAACGTCTACAGCGACGCGCAGCTCAAGGCGCTGATCCTGCGGACCGGGAAGTGCATGAGCCGCACCTGGGCGCCGGCGCTGCGGCGCGTGGGCATCGATTTCTCGCCCCCCGGGTACGCGATCACCGCGCGCGGCGGGCGGGGCGCGTGCGGCGACTTCCCGCAGCGGGGCAGCATCGTGCCCTACTACTGCCCGCGCAACTACACGATCTACGCCGCCACCTCGGCCCTCTCCCGGGGCCGGGGCAATTCGCCGGGATACGCGTCGCTGGTCAGCTGGCACGGCGCGTTCACCGGCATGATGGCGCACGAGTACGGCCACCACGTCCAGCAGCTGTCGGGGCTGGCCAACTCCTGGTGGAGCCGGACGCTGGACTCGCGGACCTCCAGCGGCCGGCTGGCGCTCAGCCGCCGGTACGAGCTGCAGGCCAACTGCTTCAGCGGCATGTGGATGCGGTCGGTGGCGGGCAGCTACCCGATCCCGGCGGCCCGGCGCCAGTCGCTGTACTACTTCTTCGGCAACGTCGGCGACTGGCCGGGCCGGCCGCGCGACCACGGCTCGCCGGCCAACAGCGGGCGCTGGTTCCGGCAGGGATACGAGCGCAACAAGGCCTACCAGTGCAACACCTGGCTGGCGCCCTCCTCCACCACGTCCTGACGCCCCGGGGCGGGGGCCGGCCGGTCCGGCCTCCGCTCCGCGGGCACGGCCGCGGTCCGCGGCGTAGCAGGAATTCACTACGATGTCACCAACCGATTCGGCATTTTTGTCTTTGAACTAGCGATGTCGGTGTATGGGGTTAGAATCCTGGAATCCGGGTAGCCCCGGGGGCCGCTTCCTGGCGTTTCTCCAGGTCGGTGGCGGGACTCCGACAGTCGTGAGGGGAAGCTTGTGACCACGCCTCTTGGCGGCACCCCGGGGGAGGCCGCCGGAGACGGCCCGGACGAAACCGGGACCGAAGGCCGCGCTCCGCGGCCGCCCAGATTCGCCAGGTCCCTGACCACCGGCGCGGTGATCGGCTGGACGAGCCTGTCCGCGCTGGTGCCCGGGGCGGCCCACCTGCGGGCCGGCCGGCGCACCGCGGGTTTCTCGCTGCTGGGCGCCTTCGGCGGCCTGCTGGCGATCGCGCTGATCATGGCCCTGGTCTTCCGGTCCAACCTGGGGCTGGTGGTCAGCGACACCACGCTCGTCACGTTGATCGTCGTGGCGGCCGTCGGCGCGCTCGCCTGGTTCGCGCTCGTCATCACCTCCTACATCGCCCTCGGCCCGGACCGGCTGCCGCAGGGCGGCCAGGTGCTGTCCGGCATCGTGGTGGGCGTGCTGTGCGTGGCGGTGATGGCGCCGTTCGCCGTGACCGCGGGCAGCATGATGACCGTCCGGGCGACCGCGAACGCGGTCTTCCCCTCCGACCCGGGCGGCCCGACCGCCGCGCCGGTCAAGCAGGAGGACCCCTGGAACGGCCGTACCCGGGTCAACTTCCTGCTGGTCGGCGGGGACGCGGCCGGCAACCGCACCGGCGTGCGCACCGACAGCATGACGGTGGCCAGCGTGGACGTGCGCTCCGGCAACGCCGTCATGCTCAGCCTCCCGCGCAACCTGCAGTTCGTCCGCTTCCCCAAGGGCGACCCGCTGGCCGCGCGGTTCCCGAACGGGTTCACCGGCGACTCCGGGCAGGGCCTGCTCAACGAGGTGTGGCAGTACGCCGAGGACCACCTCGGCAAGGGCAAGGGCCCGGTCGAGCTCAAGCGCGCCATCGGCCACACGCTCGGCCTGAAGATCGACTACTACGCGATCGTCGACATGTACGGCTTCGCCGCGCTGATCGACGCGGTCGGCGGCCTGAAGATCCGGGTCGAGCAGGACGTCCCGTGGGGCGGGCACTTCGGCACCGCCGGCACCATCAAGGCCGGCTACCAGCGCCTGGACGGCGAGCACGTGCTCTGGTACGGCCGCTCTCGGGTGAACAGCGATGACTTCACCCGGATGGGCCGGCAGCGCTGCATCATGGGCGCGCTGCTCAACCAGGCGACGCCGCAGGTCGTGCTGGCCAACTTCGGCAAGATCGCCACCGCCACCCGGCACATGTTCCGCACCGACATCCCGCGCGACCTGCTGGAGCACCTGGTGCCGCTGGCGCTGAAGGTGAAGGACGGCAAGACCACCACCCTGCAGTTCGTGCCGCCGACCATCTGGCCGGGCGCCGCCGACTGGGCGAAGATCCGCCGGATGAGCGCGCAGGCGATCCGGCAGTCCGAACGCTCCGGCAACACGCTGGCCGCCGGGGTGACCGCGACCCCGGGCGCCGGCGCGTCCGGCGCCGGCGCCGGCACGCCGGGCGCCTCCTCGCCCACCCCGTCGCGCACGCCGCGCGCGGACGGCACGCCGACCCCGAACCAGGGCAAGGACAAGGGCGGCGCCAAGACGCTCGCCCAGGCCTGCGGCTTCTGATCTTCGCGCCCGCCGCCCCGGGCCGGGGCGGCGGGCGCCCGGCTCAGGCGGCCCGCGCGGCCCGCGGCAGCAGGGCGAACGCGCCGAGGTAGATCAGCCCGGCCACCGCCAGCAGCCCCTGGTAGCCGATGACCAGGGCGAGATACTCCAGGCAGCCGCCCACGATGGCGCCGAGCAGGTTGGCCCCGAACGACACCGTCGGGTCGGCCGTCTCGGCGAAGCGCTTGGCGAACACCACGTTGGCCGCGAAGATCGGCAGGAACGCCACCGCGACCGCGAGCACCGCCCGTGCCGGCACCGGCAGCCCGAGCAGCCAGGAGTTCGGCACCACGGCGGCCAGCACCAGCCCGCCGAACAGCACCGCGTACATGACCGGCAGCGGCGGCGTGCGGAACCGCCGGGTCACCTCCACCGCGGCCAGCACCGCCACCAGCACCCCGGCGAACACGATCGCGTTCACCACCCAGGTGGTGCCGAACAGCAGCGCGAACCCGGTGACGCTCTTGGTCTCCAGCAGCAGGAACGACACCCCGAGCAGGCACAGGTCGGCATACGGGCGCATCCGGCGGAACGGACCGGCCACCACCCGGACGGCGAGCACGCTGACCAGCAGGATCAACCCGAGCGCGATCAGGTAGATGGACGGGATGTCGCGCCCGTGCAGGTACAGGAACGGCCGGTCGTCGGTGGCCGGCGCCGGCGTGCCGGCCCGCGGGCCGGGCCACTCGGCGCCGCAGCGCTGCGCGTCGGTGGTGAGCCCGGCGGTGATGACCGCCTGCTGCCCGGCGCCGACCTGGTCGACGCACGGCTTGTGGCCGAAGGCGGCCTGCGCGGTGGCGGCCAGCCGGTCGACCAGCCACTGCTCGCGGTAGTAGTTGTACATCGAGAACGCGCCACCGGGTTTGAGGTGCGCGCGGGCGGCGCGCAGCGCGTCCTCGGTGAACAGATAGCTCTCCAGGCGCAGCGAGCTGGCGCCGGACACCAGGGTGAGCGAGTCGGGCAGCGCGAACAGGATCAAGTCGTACTTCTTGCCGGTGGCCTCCAGGAAGGCGCGGCCGTCGGTGATGTGCGTGGTGACGCGCGGGTCGTCGTAGGGCCGGTCGGGGTGGAAGGCGCCGCCCAGCTCGCGCAGCCGCGGGTCGATCTCGGCGGCGTCCACGTGCTTGGCGCCCTTGGCCAGCGCGATGGCGACGTCGGTGCCGCTGCCCGCGCCGACGATCAGCACGTCGTCCAGCCGGCCGGCGGCCGCCGAGCGCTCATACGGCAGGGCGTACTGGCGCTCGTACTTCAGCCGGTAGTCCGCCGGGGTGGCCTGCTGGTGCGGGATGCCGTTCACCGAGATGTTCAGCAGCGGGGTGCCGTACCACGAGGCGTGCTCGTACTTCACCTTGTAGTAGGGCGACCACAGGGTGCCGGGGGTGAGCGTCTCCATGGCCAGCGCGCCCACCACGACCAGCGAGGGCACCGTGACGAAGGCCAGGTACCGCACCGTCGAGCGGGGCTGCAGCAGCGCGCCGTAGGCGCACGCGGTGACCAGGCCCCAGGCCACCGGCGGCGCGCCGGCGTAGGACATCAGGGAGAACGCCGCGATGCCGGTGAGGCTGCCGATCAGGTCGTACCGGTAGGCCTCCAGCCGGGGCAGCTCGGGGAAGCAGCCGCCGACCAGCTCGGCCGGGCCCATCAGCACCAGCGCGGCGGCGGCGAAGACCACCGGCAGGATCGCCCAGGCGGGCGGCCCGCTGGTGGACAGGCTGGTGAAGTACAGGATGCCCTCGGTCTCGCGGTTCACCGTGACCGGGAAGAACATGACGACCAGCACCAGGATCGCCAGCACCACCGGCGAGTAGAACGGCTGCCGGGTGGCCCGGCCGACCCGCAGGAATCCCAGGCCGATGCCGAGAAATGAACCCAGCAGCACGAAGTTGGTGAAATAGCTCAGGTGGACGATGTTGGAGCCGGTCCATCTGATCAGCGCCAGCTCCAGGAAGAGCATGAACGCGCTGGCGACCACCAGCCGCGGGCGGACCGGCAGCCAATGCTCGCCGGCGGGAGGGGCGGGGGGGCGCGATGTGGTGTCCACCTTGGCGATCACGGGTCTCAAGGTAGCCAAGCCCGGCCCGGCACGGAAGCTCCATGGCGGGACGCGTTCGGTCGTGCCTGGCCGTGGCGGGCGATGACGGAAAATTTCCCTGAATTATTCATCCGGTTTGTCGGTGCAATGCCGGATAAGCGGTTGTTTCTGCTGGTAGACGGGGTCACCGGAAATACAGGAATGTGGTGCCGTTCGCTCCTCGCGCTCCCAAGGTGGTGTTTCCTCATGCGGGTCCTCATCCAGCTCCGGCCCTCCCCCGACGTCATCGCGGCGGTCGCCGCCCCCGACGTGGCCACGACGACCGCGGACGTCACCGGCGGGCTGCCCGGGGTGGCCCTCGACCACTCCTACGTCCCGGTGGCGCTCCCCCGGCCGCGGCCCGCCGCCGGCGGCGACCCGCTGTCGATGCACCAGCCGCTGGACTTCTCGCTGGCCCCCGAGGACGCCTCGGTGCTGGTCCGCGGCGAGATATCCGACGACGAGGGGGCCGCCCGGGCGGCGCTGCTGCCCGCGCAGAGCGACGTGGTGGCGGTGTACGCCGACCCGGTGATCGAGACCTCGCTGACCTGCGGCGGCAGCCCGCCGGTCGGCACCTGGGAGGACGTCGCCCGGCTGCTGGCCGTCCCGGCGCTGGCCGCCGAGGGGTACGACGGCGCCGGCGTGCCGCTGGCCATCTGCGACACCGGCATCAACGCCGCGCACGTCGGGCAGCGGCTGGGCCGCTCGTGCACCGTGGACGGCGAGCGCAGCTGGAACCCCGGCGGCGTGTCCGGCGAGCCGGGCCGCTTCGCGGTGGACCACGGCACCATGTGCGCCTTCGACGCGCTGATCGCCGCGCCGGCCGCCACCCTGATCGACATCCCGGTGCTGCTGTCGCGCCGGCAGGGCGGCTCGGCGATGGACGGCCTGCTGTCGGACGCGGTGGCCGCCTTCGCCCACCTGCGCACCGTGCTGGACGCCCAGCCGGCCGGCAGCCGATCGCTGGTGGTCAGCAACAGCTGGGGCTCGTTCTCCCCGCTGTGGGACCTGGCGCCCGGCCAGCCGGGCAACTACTCCGACAACGCCGCGCACCCGTTCAACATCATCGTGGGCAGCCTGGAGCAGGCCGGCGCGGACATCCTGTTCGCCGCGGGCAACTGCGGCAGCGAGTGCAAGGACCGCCGGTGCGCGTTCCCGGCCCGGCCGATCGTCGGCGCCAACTCCCACCCCCAGGTGCTGTCGGTCGCCGGAGTGGACACCAACGGCGAGCGGGTCGGCTACTCCTCGCAGGGCCCCGGGCGGCTCAGCGACCGCAAGCCGGACATCGCCGCCTACACGCACTTCGCCGGGTCCCGCGCGTTCGGCGACACCGAGCCCGACTCGGGCACCTCGGCCGCCTGCCCGGTGGCCGCCGGGCTGGTCGCCGCGATCCGCACCCGCTGGCCGGCCTCCCGGCTGAGCCCGTCCCAGCTGCGCACCCTGCTGCACCGCACCGCCGACGACCGCAGCACCGTGGGCTTCGACTACGACTACGGATACGGCATCGCCGACCCGGCCGCGCTGATCGAGGCGCTGCGGAAGGTGAGCGGCAGCCGGGAATGAGCCGGGCGGGGCTTCGGGGGACGGGGGCGGGCGCGTAGCGTGGTGGGCATGGTCCTGGTCACGGTAGAGCTGCCGCCCGGCGCGACCCTGGAACAGGCGGCGCACGCGCTCGGCCTGGCCGAGGACGAGGTGGACACCGGCTACGGCCTGGTGCCGCTCGACCCGGCCCGCGGCCTGTACGCCCTGCGCGTCACCGAGGAGGCCGGCCGCCGGGTCCCCCCGGCCGCCGGCCCGTACGCCGACCCCACCATCGAGCCCTACGGCCCGCCGAGCTGACCCGCCGGGTGAACCGTTCCGCCGGGACCGGCACCGCGTTCGCCACCAAGGCCCGCCGCCGGGGCACCTTGCTCGCGTCTCGCGCGTTCCATCCGCTCGGCCAGGGCCGTCCCCCGGTGGGACCGGATCATGCGCGGGACGCCCGGCCGCCTGCTCGGGGATGCCGCCCGGTCATCTGGATCGGCCGGGTGCCGCGGGCGGCTCGAGCGGGCCGGGCGGGTGGACGGTGGCGGGGAGGGCGATGGTGAAGGCGGCGCCGTCGCCGGGGGCGGTGCGCAGGTCGAGGCGGCCGCCGTGCGCGGCCACCAGCGACCGGGCGATGGCCAGACCGAGGCCCGCCCCGCCGCCGTGCGACCGGCTGCGCGAGTCGTCGGCGCGGTAGAACCGGTCGAACACCCGGGCCGCGTGCTCCGCCGGCAGGCCCGGCCCGCGGTCGGCGATGACCAGCACCGCCTCGCCGCCGGCCGTACCGACCCCGATCCGGACCGACGAGCCGGCCGGGGTGTGCGCCACCACGTTGCCCACCAGGTTGGTCACCACCTGGCGCAGCCGCGCCTCGTCGCCGAGCACCGGGGCCGAGCCGGGCGGGCCGCCGTCCGGGCCGGTCAGCTCGACGTCGCGGTCCGGGGCCAGCGCCCGCAGGTCCAGCCGGGCGTCGGCGGCCAGGGTGCGCAGGTCCATCGGCGCCGGTTCCAGCGCCAGCGCGGCGCCGCCCTCGTCCAGCCGGGCCAGCAGCAGCAGGTCCTCCACCAGCCGGGCCAGCCGGCCGGCCTCGCTCTCGATCCGGGCCATCGCGGCGGGCACGTCGGTCAGCCCGCCCATCCGGTACAGCTCGGAGAAGCCCTTGATCCCGAACAGCGGGGTGCGCAGCTCGTGGCCGACGTCGGCCACCAGGGCGCGCAGCCGGGCCTCGGACTCGGCCCGCGCGGCGAAGGCCCGCTCGACCTGGCCGAGCATCCCGTTCAGCGACGCCGCCAGCCGCCCCACCTCGGTACCCGGGCCGGCGGCGTCCGGCACCCGGCGGGTCAGGTCGCCGGCGGCGATGGCCGCCGCGGTGTCCTCGATCCGGCGCAGCGGCCGCAGCCCGGCGCCGATGGCGAACCAGCCGGCGAGGCTGAGCAGCGCCAGCAGCCCGGCGCCGGTCGCGGCGTGCGCGGCCCGCAGCCGGCCCACCGTCGCGGCGACCGCGTCCAGCGAGGCGGCCACCACGACCGCGCCCTCCCCACCGCCGGCTCCCGCGATCTCCTCGCCCTGAGCACTCCCCGCGCCACCTTGTTCACCTCGCGCACTGCTCCCGGCGCCGTGAACACCGCTCCCGCCCGCCGCGCCTGCACCACTCCCCGTGCCTTGAGCACCGTCAGCGCCTTGTCCCGTGCCTCCGGTGCTCCCCGCGCCGCTGCCCGGACCGATGCGCAGCGGTGAGCGGGCCCGAGGAAGGACCAGCACCCGCCAGCGCCCGCCACCGGCCCGCCCCGCGGTCTCGAAGGGCGTACCGGCCAGCGCGCTCACGCCCGGTCCGTCCAGCGGCGGCAGTACCGGGCCGCCCGCCGCCGGGCCGCCGGGCGGCACGACCGGGATCCGCGCCTCCCGCCGGACCGTGCCGTCCGGCGCCAGGTGGGCGAGGTACACGTCGGACACCACGTCCAGGTCGCCGGCCAGCGCCCGCGCGGCCGGCACCCCGGCACCGGTCCACTCGGGTGGGAGAACCGCGGCCAGCCCGCCGAGCGCCCGCAGTTGCCGGTCGACCCGGTCGACCAGCCCGGCGCGCAGCAGCCCGACCACGATGGACCCGCTCAGCACCAGCCCGGCCGCCAGCAGCGCGCTGACGATCAGCAGCAGCCGCGCCCGCAACGACAGCCGCCGGCGGGTCACCGGGGCCGGCGCAGGACGTAGCCGACGCCGTGCACGGTGTGGACCAGCCGCGGGCCGGCCGCCTCCAGCTTGCGTCGCAGGTAGCTGACGTAGGTGTCCACGATGCTGGAGTCCCCCGCGAAGTCGTACTGCCACACCTGCTCCAAGATCTGCGCCTTGGACACCACCCGGCCGGCGTTGAGCGCCAGGTAGTGCAGCAGGCGGAACTCGGTGGGCGACAGCCGCACCTCCCGTCCCGCCCGGGTGACCTGGTGCCCCTCGGCGTCCACCACGAGGTCCCCCACGACCAGGGCGTCCATCCCGCCGGCCCCGGTACGCCGCAGCACGGCCCGGATGCGGGCGATCAGCTCGGCCAGGTCGAACGGCTTGGTCACGTAGTCGTCCCCGCCCAAGGTCAGCCCGGTGACCTTGTCCTGCGGCGAGTCACGCGCGGTGAGGAACAGCACCGGCACCGGCGGCCGGGTGAGCGCGCGCAGCGACCGGACCACCTCGAAGCCGTCCAGGTCGGGCAGCATGACGTCCAGCAGCACCAGGTCCGGCGGCTGCTCGCGGGCCGCCCGCAGCGCCTCGCCACCGGTGGCCGCGGCGGTCACCTCGAACCCGGCGAAGCGCAGCGTGGCGGCCAGCAGCTCGCGCACGGTGGGCTCGTCGTCCACCACCAGCAGCCGCTCACCCGTCCCGGCCGCCCCCGGCCCTCCCGCGTCCGACGCCATCACCCCTCCGCTCTCCACGGCCACCGGCCGATGCCGGCCGCGTTCGCGGGATCGCCCGCCACCCGCCCGCCACCCGCCGCCGTCACCATTCCGGTCGCGCCGGGTCCGAGGCGGTCAGGGCCCGGGACCGGCCCTGACCGGGCGCGCCTTCGACCGGACGGCACGGACCAGCCGGTAGGCGGCGACGCCGAGCAGCCCGCCGATCGCACCGGCCACCAGGCCGGCGGGCGCGGCGAGCAGCAGGTCGCCCCGGACGGCCGGCGACATCAGCTGCATCGTACGGCCGAGCAGGGTCAGGCCGAGATCCACCGACCCGCCCGCCAGGGCGGTCAGCGGCGGCGCAAGTACCGCCCAGCCGGCCGCGGACGCGCCCGCCGTCCATGCCGCGCGGCCCGGGGACGGCGTCCGATGGGCGATCAGCGTCCCGCCGGCCACCAGGGCCGCCAGCGCCACCGCGACCGCCGGCCAGTGCGGGCCGCTCCAGGCGGCGGCCGTCTGTTGCGCCGCGATACCGGCACCGGGCGGCCCGGCGGGCCATGGCCATCCCGGCGACGGGCCCGCCAGGCCGGCGGCACCGGCGGCGGGCGGGCCCGTCCAGGGCACGCCCAACCCGGCCGAAAGCACGACGAATCCCGCGTTGGGAGCAAGGAGCAGCACCGCACCGGAGAGGCCTGGCCCACCGGCCGCCATCGCTACGCCCAGTCCCACGACCGTGACGATCGGCGCCGCCACCGCCACCAGCCGGGCCGGCACCGCCGCCGCCCGCCAGATGCGGGCGGCCTCCGGCCACCAGGCCGGCGCCGTCCCCGGCCAGGCCCCGGCCCGGACGGCCGCGCCAAGGCACGACATCACGACGGCCGCCGGGGCGAGGATCGGCCCGAGGCCGGGCGAGGCCCGAAACTCCAGCCGGAATGGCCGCGCCCCGCCCGCACCGGCCGCCCCGATCGCCGGCGGGCTGCCGAGGACGCCGGCGGTGCGACCGCCGAGGCCGCCGGACGGCAGCAGGCCAGGCAGGTCCACCGACGTGACCACCCCGCGGGCGACCAGCCCGAGTCCGGCCAGCCCGGCCAGCAACCCGGCCGCCGCGGCCAGTCCCTGGGCCAGCCGGATCCGCACCGGCGCGGTGGCCGGCCCGGCCACCGCGCCCCGCCTGCCCGGGTGATGCAACGCGGCGGCGAGCACCAGCAGGCCGGCCAGGGTCACGCCGAGCGGGACCACATCGAGCCGGCCGGTCAGGGCGATCCCCGTCCGCAGCAGGCCCGGCAGGCCGTCTACCGGCCCGCTCGCCACCGGGGTACCGGACAGGGTGAGCGACCCGCCCACCGCCAGGAGCACCGTGGCCGCCGTCCCGCCCACGGTGAGCCCACCGACCGGGGCGCCCACCAGGTGCAGGCCCAGCGCGGCCGTCGCGGTCATGGCGGCGAGCGCGCCCCCGGCGGCGAGCAGGCCCCGGCCGATCCCATCCGGTATCAGGCCCCGCCGGCCGGCCCCGGATGCCGCGTTCACGAGACGTCGCGGCGGCGGAAGACGGCGAAGGCGATGGCCAGTGCGACCACGACGTAACCGCAGAAGACCAGGAGTCCGGGTACCGGCGCGAGCAGCGCCGGATCGTCGGTCACGGCCAGCAGCCGGCCGCCGGCGGTGGTCGGCCAGTACTTCACCACGAACGAGGCCAGCCAGGACGGGAGCACCGGCGCCAGGGACGGGACGAGGATCCCGATCACCGTGACGGCGGTGAGCGCCCCGGCCGTCGTCCGGGCCAGCACCCCGAGCGCCAGGCCGAGCAGGCTCATCATCGCCGTGATCAGCCCCATTCCGGCCAGCGCGCGCAGCACGCCGGGCTGGTCCAGCGCGTACCCCGGCACGTCGCGGGAGGCGAGCACCGCGGCGCCGGCCAGATAGGCCACGGCCGCGGTGGCCCAGCCGGCGAGCAGCGCGAGCGCGGCCGTGACGGCGGCCTTGGCCGCCAGCAGCCGGCCGCGGCGCGGCACCGCCGCCAGGCTGCCGATCATCGTCCGGGTGGCGAACTCGACGGTCGCCGCGCGCAGGCCGAAGTACCCGGCGAACAGCTGCACGAAGATGTTCGCCCGGAAGACCGCGCCGAACGGGTCGAAGGCCGCGCGGTCCGCCGGCGCCGCCTCCAGGTAGCCGCGCACGCCGGCCCCGGCGAACAGCGCCGCGAACACCCCGCCCGCCACCAGGAGGGCGAGCAGCGCGAACCAGGTGGACCGCAGCGTGCGCAGCTTCCACCACTCGGCGCCGAGCACGTCGGCGAACGACGGCTGCAGGTGCCCGCCCGCCGTCCCGCCATCGGTGACCCGCATGGTCAGCGCGGCCGGCAGCCCGGACTCCGGGCCGGCCGCCGTCCCGTGACCCGCAGTCCCATGATCCGCCGTCCCGGCGGGCCGCCGCGTACTCGCCGCCGGGCGGCCTCCGGCGCCGCCGGTCGTGGTGTCGCTGGTTCCGGTCATCGGTTCGGTCCTTCCGTCACGCCGTACTCGACGCTGTCGCGGGTCAGTTCCATGAACGCCTCCTCCAGCGAGGCGCGGCGCGGGGTCAGCTCGTGCAGCACGGCCCCGGCGTCCGCCGCCAGCCGGCCGACCTCGGCGGCGGTAACCCCGATGACGACCATCACCCCTTCGCCGCCCGCGCCGGCCATCTCACCCATGCCGGTCGCGCCGGATACACCGGCCGTCTCGCCCGAGCCGGCCTCGCCGGTGACGGCGTCCAGGCCGGGCCCGCCGGATGGGCGGGCCATGCCGTCCATGCCGGGCAGGCCGGACGCGCCGGTGGCGTCTCGCCCAGCGGTCACCCCGTCCGGGCCGGCCGCGCCGTGCGGGCGGACGGTGGCGCCGGCCGCGGTGAGGGCGCGGGCGAGCCGGGCGGCGTCCGGGGTGCGGACCAGCACCTCGCGCGGCGCGGCGAAGCCGTCCACCGGGCCCTCGGCGATCAGCCGGCCCCGGCCCACCACGACGAGGTGGTCGGCGGTGAGCGCCATCTCGGCCATCAGGTGGCTGGAGACCAGCACCGTGCGGCCCTCGGCCGAAAGGCCGCGCAGCAGGGTGCGGATCCACACGATGCCCTCGGGGTCCAGGCCGTTCACCGGCTCGTCCAGGATGAGCACCGCCGGGTCGCCGAGCAGCGCGGCGGCGATGCCGAGCCGCTGCCGCATGCCGAGGGAGAATCCCCCGGCCCGACGGCCGGCCACCGCCGCCAGCCCCACCTGGTCCAGCACCTCCACCACCCGGCGGGCCGGGATGCCGTTGCTGCGGGCCAGGCAGCGCAGGTGGTCGCGCGCCGTGCGCCGGGGGTGCACCGCCCCGGCGTCCAGCAGCGCGCCGGTCGCGCGCATCGGCGCGGGCAGCCTCGGGTAGGGCACGCCGAGCACGGTCGCCTCGCCGGCGTCCGGGCGGTCCAGCCCGAGGATGGCGCGCATCGCGGTCGTCTTGCCGGCCCCGTTCGGGCCGAGGAAACCGGTCACCACGCCTGGGTGGACGTCGAAGGTCAGGTCGTCCACCGCCAGGACCGTCCCGTACCGCTTGGTCAGGCCCCGCACCCGGATCACCGGGCCGCTCCGTCACTCGTCTTCGTCATGCCGCCCGAGCGTGGCCTGCCCGGCTGGAGGAATCCGGCGACTTCTGGGAGATCCCTGTGCGTCCCGCCGGACGCCCCGGCGCCGACCAGCCCCGGCACACCCCGGCCGGCGGCCGCGCCCTCGGACGTTCACCGAAGATTCCCGGGGAACGCATCGAAACGGTTGGTAGCGCCTCGATCACCCTCGGTCCGGCACCCCGGCGGTGGATCAGCCCGATTGGGGTCAGTTGCCGATGTCGGCCTGCGGACCGGCGTAGGTCTTCACGATGGACGGGACGCTGGACGCCGGGTCCAAGGTGTAGGAGTAGAAGGAGCCGGGAGTGAAGGCCGAGCCGCCGGTCTCCTTCTGGCCGGTGCAGCTCACGCAGGTGCTGCCGATCAGCTTCAGCTCAGCGGTGTCGTCGCGGTAGTAGGGGTCCTTGACGTTCTCGTAGTAGGTGTTCTCGATCACCATCTTGGTGTGGCCGCGCGAGTAGTTTCCGTAGCCCTTGATGTTCTGCATGTAGTTGTTGTAGAGGTGCGCGTAGGCGACGTTGTCGGTGCTCGGGTTGCGCACGTTGTTGTCGTGGATCCAGTTGTGGTGGATCGTCATCCGCGCGGTGACGTTGTCGGTCCAGCCGATGCCGAACGCCTTGTTCCCTTCGGCGATGACGTTGTAGGACACGGTCAGGTAGGAGGTGTCCTTGCGGCTGTCGATCAGGCCGTCGTTCATCCGCACGATGGTGTTGTGGTCGATCCAGACGTGGTGCGCGGTGTCCATCTGGATGCCGTCGTAGTCGTAGTCCTTGTCGTCGGGATCGTCCTGCGTCATCCGGGTGTCGCGGATGGTCAGGTTGCGGATGATGACGTTGCCGACGTTGTTGAGGTTGAACCCGCCGTTGACGATCTGGCCGTTCCGGCCGACGCCGACGATCGTCTTGTTGGACGCCACCTTGATCTCGGTGCCGTACGGGGTCACGGTGATCGGGGCGTTGACCCTGATGACGTACGGACTGGACGAGCCGGCGTACTTGACCAGGTCGGCGTAGTTGGTGACCGTGACGGTCTGGCCGCCGGCGCCGCCGGTGGTGGTGCTCAGGCCGCTGCCGCTGGTCGAGGCGAACCCGTCGGCCTGGTCCGACCAGCGACCGCCCCCGGTCGGAGTCGGGGTGGGGGTGCGGGTGGGCGTGGGACTGGCGGTAGGGGTCGCGCTCGGCGTGGTGGTGGCGCCGGTGCAGGCGACGCCGTTCAGCGTGAACGCGACGGGCTTGGGGTTGGACCCGGAAAAGGCTCCGGTGAATCCGATGTCGACGCTCCCGCCACTGGGAATGGACCCGTTGTAGTCCACGTTCCGCGCGGTGACGTTCTGCCCGCTCTGCGAGTAGGTCGCCGACCAGCCGCTGACCACCTTCTGGCTCGAACTCGGAAACGCGAAGGCCAGCGTCCACCCGCTGAGCGCGTCCCCCAGGTTCTGGATCCTGACGCTCGCGGTGAAGCCCGAATCCCAGTCATTGGTCGCGTATGTCACCGCGCACCCGGCCGCCGCCCGGGCCTGGGGGGCGGGAACCGCGACGGCGAGACCCGCGGTCAGCAAGGCGATGCCGGTGGCGAGCGCGCGACGCCTGGCCTCCCGGATGCCCGAAGTGCCGCGGCGGCGGCCGGTCATCGCGGTGGACGGACATGAGCGGGCTGACGGTTCCATGAAGGCTCCTTCGGTCACCTGGCGTGCCGGTGCATCATCGGACCTCGCACCCCCGGTGGGAAAGTTCACAATGGCCGCGATCGAATAGCCGCAGGTCACGTCGGTTCACCCGCTGAAACCTTCAGAAAAGTTTTCGACCTCCACTCGACCCTCTCCTGATGGGCATGGGTTTCAGCGACGCCACCCCTTCCGTTCCGCGGTCTAGCTGCGAAAGCCTCGCCACCTGCGCGTAGAACCGTCCGCTCGACGTCCTTGGCCTCTGGGGCCGGAACCGTTTCTGTTAGCGATCACATGAATTTCGGTGATCAGCGGCCGGAAATCGTTTCCCCCCTCTGATGATCGCCGCCCTCGGCTAGGCTTTACGTCATGGAAAACGCGGCCTCCGACCCCGGTGCCGGTACGGCCGAACCAGCCTCACCCCGGCGGCGTGCGGTCACGATCGCGCAGGTGGCGGCGCAGGCCGGGGTGTCGATCACCACCGCGTGGAAGGTCGCCAACGGCCGGCCGGACGTCTCGCACGACACCCGGCGCAAGGTGCAGGCCGCCCTGATCGACCAGGGCTACCGTCCGCCGAGCAAGAGCCCGCGTTTCACCCGGCTGGTCGAGTTCGTCGTTCATGAGATGGAGACCGCCTGGGTGCTCGAGATCATCAAGGGCGTCTACCGGGAGGCGGCCACCCACCGGGCCGCCATGGTGCTCTCCGAGCTGGGCGGCGCGATCACCCCGTCGGACTCCTGGATCACCGACGTGGTGGCCCGGCAGCCGCTGGCGGTCATCTCCGCCTTCGCCGTGCCGACGGAGGACCAGCGCCGCAGCCTCGCCGTCAACGGCGTCCCGCTGGTGGCGATCGAGCCGGCGGCCGAGCTGACCGACCAGACCCCGTGGGTGAGCACCTCGAACTGGAACGGCGGGCTGGCCGCGGCCCGGCACCTGATCGGCCTCGGGCACCGGCGGATCGCCACGATCACCGGCCCGCCGGACATCATGTGCAGCCGCGCCCGGCTGGACGGCTACCGCGCGGCGCTGGACACCGCGAAGGTCCCGGTCGATGCCGAGCTGATCCGGCACGGCGACTTCCTGGTCTCCGGCGGGCTGCGCGAGGGCCGCGCGCTGCTGGCCCTGGCGGACCGCCCCACTGCCATCTTCGCCGCCAACGACCACCAGGCGATGGGCGTCTACCAGGCCGCCCGCGAAATCGGCCTGCGCATCCCCGCCGATCTCAGCGTCGTCGGATTCGACGACCTGCCGATGGCCGGCTGGCTCGGCCCCGCCCTCACCACGGTGCGCCAGCCTCTGCACGACATGGGCGCCGCGGCGCTCGGCACCGCGCTGGAGCTGGCCAAGGGCGACCCGCCGCCGCACAACCAGATCATCTTCCCCAGCGAGCTCGTCGTCCGAGCCAGCACCGCCCCACCCCCCGACCGCGCCGAGCCATAGCCCACCCCCGCCCGATCGACCGAGCGGGTCGGCGGCACTCACGTTCGCCAGGGTCCGTAGCACTGCCCGTACGAGTACCCACAGGTCTGAGTGTCAGCGCGTCTCCACGCCGCGCGCGGCTCCGTCCGGGGCCGAAGCTTCGGGTCCCGGCACCACTTCGGTCCATACCGTGCGGCCGGTGCCGGTCGGATGCCATCCCCAGGCCGAGGACAGCTCGCGTACCAGCCACAGCCCTCGGCCGCCCTCGCTCATCGGGTCCACCGGCGTGGTGATCGAGGGGACGCCGCCGCTCGACCCTTCGTCGGTCACCTCGGCCCGCACGGCCCGCCCGTCGTCATGCACGCGCAGCCACACCACGCCGCCCGGCCGGTGCCCGGAGTCGGAGTGCCGTACCGCGTTCGCCACCAGCTCGCCGACCAGCAGCTCGACGTCCCCGACGTCGCAGCGGCCCGCCGACGCGAGGAACGCCCGCACCCAGGCCCGCGCCACCGGCACCGACCGCAACTCCCCCGCCAACTCCACCTCCCCGCACACCCCGGTGGGCTTCATGTCCACGCCGGACCGGCACCCAACAAGATTCTCGTTCACTATCGCCACCTTTCCGCCCGAACCGCTTTGCCCGCATTACCTGGCAACCGCCATACCGCCCCACCTGTACGGGGTTGGCTTGGGTTTAACCCGGAAACAAAGACGGCTCCTCGGGCTAGCGTCCGCTTAAGATTGGCTCACGAGCGTGGGGTTGGCAGCGATGAACCAAGTCCATCAGAGGCCAAACAATGTGTTCCTCGGACTGCCACGGACTAAGAGCGGCATACTCCGTGCTTGACGCCCTACTCGCGAGCAGATGGACGAGGAGCGATGAGCGAGGAACGTGAAAGCGAAACGGATTCGGCACGTCAAAGGTTCGGTGCGGAACTTCGCAGAATGCGCGAAACTGCCGGTTTATCGCAAAGCTCTATCGCCGCCCGTTTGCGGGTAACTCAGACGCATATCTCGCGGCTCGAACTCGGTAAGCGAACCCCACACCTCAGCCAAGCGACAATCCTGGATGAAATTTTTCAATTAACGGAGAAGAAATACTTTGTCCGTCTATGCGAGCTCAGCAAGGAGTATCCACTCGGACCGGACTGGTACCTCCGTTGGGCTGAAGAGATCGAACCGGCGGCCCTCGTGCTCCGAAGTTGGGACCCGCTCCTAGTACCAGGCCTCCTCCAAACCGAGGCCTACGCCCGCCTCATCTTCACTGGAGCGGCCAACGCCACTCCCGAAGAAACAGAAGCCAGGGTGAGGGCCCGGCTTCAGCGCCAATCCCTCCTAGATCAAGAAAAACCGCCAGCGATCTGGGCCCTCATCGATACCTGGGTGCTCAACCGCCTCATTGGAGGACCGGCGGTCATGTGTCAGCAGCTGGACCACCTACTGGAGACATCCATCCGGTATAACGTGCACATCCAGCTCGTACCAGGAGAGACGGTGCCGTCCGCCGGCCTTTCCTCCGGCTTCGCACTTGCACAGCTGCCGGACGGAACGGCTGTCGTTTCCATCGAATCGGCCGGTCGAGGAGAAATCAGCACAGACCAGCAGCTGATCACACACGTATGGGGTGCATATGACAAGATACGAGCCGAAGCACTTCCCTTAGCCCGATCCGTCGAAATGATCAAGGAAGCGCGCGACAAATGGAGCAGCAGATGATGGACCTACGGCTGTCGCAGGTTAAATGGCAGAAGTCCCGCCGGTCTGGTTCAGAGGGCGGGAACTGCGTGGAGGTGGCACGCAACCTGCCGCATGCGGTGGGACTCCGGGACAGCAAGAACCCCGCACCGGTGGTCATCGTCCAGTCCGAGGGCTGGTCGGCGTTCCTGAGTGGGGTACGGGGCGACGCGTTCGAGGGGTGAGCGCACCACCCGGCGTCGCTGGCACCGTGCGGCGGGCGGAGCCGGGTGAAGCGCACCGGCGGGCGGCGCGCGTTCCCTAAGATCTTGGCGTGCCCGGTGTCGGTGTCAGGAGTGCGCCCTTCATGCGAGAACGTGTCCGGCGAGTGCTGGAGTCGGCGAGGTTCCAGCGGGCGATCATCGGGGTGATCGTGCTCAACGCGGCCACCCTCGGCGTGGAGACCGCGCCGAGGGCGGTCGCCGAGTACGGCATGCTGCTGCACGTCGTGGATCATGCCGCGCTGTACGTCTTCGTCGCCGAGCTGCTGGCCAAGCTGTACGTCTACCGGCTGCGCTTCGTCCGCGACCCGTGGAACGTGTTCGACGCCCTGATCATCGGGGTGTCGTTCCTGCCGACCGCCGGCGGGCTGTCGGTGCTGCGCGCCCTGCGCGTGCTGCGGGCGCTGCGACTGATCTCGGTGGTGCCGAGCCTGCGCCGGGTGGTGTCGGCGCTGCTGGGCGCGGTGCCCGGCATGTCGTCCATCGCCGTGCTGCTGGCGCTCATCCTGTACGTGGCGGCGGTGATGGGCACCCGGCTGTACGGCGCGGCGTCACCCGAGTACTTCGGCGACCTGCCGACCTCACTGTTCACCCTGTTCCAGACGATGACCGGGGACGGCTGGTCGGACGTCAACCGAGACGTGATGCGGGTCCATCCCTCGGCCTGGGTGTTCTTCGTGCTGTTCGTCCTGGTGTGCACGTTCGTGGTGCTCAACCTGTTCATCGCGGTCGTGGTGAGCGCGATGGAGGACGAGCACCGGCGCGAACGCGACCCCGAGCCGGCCGTCACCGAGTCCGCGCCGGCGATCGCCGCCGAGCTGGCCGCGCTCCGCGCGGAGATCGCCGCTCTCCGCGAGGCGCTCCCCGCGCGCCCGGCCGTCTCCGGGGACGCGCTGACCGGCGCGAACGGCGCGGCTCGCTAGTGCCTGGTCAGCCCCCCGGCCGGACCCCCCGGAAGGTGCGGCGGTAGGCGTCCGGGGGGACGCCGAGCATGCGGTGGAAGTGGCGGCGCAGCGTCGTCGCGGTGCCCATGCCCGCCGCCGAGGCGATGGCGTCGACGCTGTCGTCGGTGACCTCCAGCAGTTCCTGCGCGCGGCGGATCCGCTGGGTGAGCAGCCACTGCAGCGGCGTGGTGCCGGTCACCGACCGGAAGTGCCGGGCCAGGTGGCGCGAGCTCATGTTCGCCCGCCGGGCCAGATCTTCGACGGTGAGCGGCTGGTCCAGCCGCCGCATCACCCAGGGAAGCAGCTCGGCCAGCGGGTGGCCGTCCCGCTCGGGCACCGGCGTGCTGACGAACTGCGCCTGGCCACCCGCCCGGTGCGGCGGCACCACCAGGCGGCGGGCGACCGCGTTGGCGATTACTGAACCGTGGTCGCGGCGGACCAGGTGCAAGCACAGGTCCATCGCCGCGGCCTTGCCCGCCGAGGTGAGCACCTGGCCGTTGTCGACGTACAGCACGTCCGGGTCGACCCGCACCCGGGGGTAGCGCGCGGCCAGCGCCTCGGTGTGCGCCCAGTGCGTGGTCGCGCCCAGCCCGTCCAGCAGGCCGGCCTCGGCGAGCACGAAAACGCCCGTGCACAGCGAGACCACGCGCGCCCCGGCGTCGTGGGCGGCGCGCACCGCCTCGACCAGGTCGGCCGGCGGATCCCCGTCGATGTCCGCCAGCGCGGGGACGATCACGGTGTGCGCGTGCGCCAGCCGGTCGAGCCCGCCGTCCGGCTCCACCAGGAACCGGCCGATCCGGGCCGGGCGCGCGCCGCAGACCGTGACGTCGTACCAGGGACCCGGCACGGCGTCCGGAGCGGAGCCGAAGACCTCGTAGGCGAGGCCCAGCTCGAAGTGCAGCATCCCGTCGGTGGCGGCGACCGCGACGGAGTAAGGGCCCGAAGTCATGTCGGGAATTGTACGGGTATCGGCGTTCCGGACACTAGGCGTTGACCCGCCGGCCCGGCAGGCTTTCCGCAGCACATCACTTCGGCAGGTGGGAGCGGACATGAAGCAGGCGCGGAACGTGGCGGTGTACGGCGCCTACGGGCACACCGGGCGGTTCGTGGTGGCGGAGCTGCGCGACCGCGGATACGTTCCGCTGCTCCTCGGCCGAGATCCGGAGAAGTTGCGGGCGCTGACCGGGCTCCACCCGGGGCTGGAGAGCCGCCAGGCGCCGGCCGACGATCCGGCCGCACTGGTCCGCGCGCTGGCCGGTACGGACATCGTGATCAACTGCGCCGGGCCGTTCGCCTCGACCGCCCTCCCGGTGGCCGAAGCGGCGCTGCGCGCCGGCATCCCGTACGTCGACGTGGCGGCCGAGATCGAGGCGAACCTCGACACGTTCACCCATCTGGCGGAGCGCGCCCGCGCCGCGGACGTGCTGGTCGTCCCGGCGATGGCCTTCTTCGGCGGCCTGGGCGACCTGCTGGTCACCACGGCGATGGGCGACTGGACGGTGGCCGACGAGGCGCACGTCGCCTACGGGCTGAGCAGCTGGCACCCCACCGCCGGAACGCTCGCCGCGGGCACGGTCTCGGCGCGGCGGCGCGGCGGCCGCCGGGTCCGCTTCACCGGCGGGCGGCTGGCGTACCACGATGACGCGTTGCCGACCCTGGAGTGGCCCTTCCCCGCTCCGCTCGGCCCGCAGCGGGTGATCGCGGAGTTCACCATGGCCGACGTCGTCACCATTCCCAGCCACCTGACGATCCCCGAGGTCCGCACCTACATGACCGCCCAGGCCGCCGCCGACCTGTCCGCCCCGAACCCCGCGCCGCCGGCCGCCGTCGACGAGCGCGGCCGCTCCGCGCAGACCTTCATCATCGACGTCCTGGTCCGCGCCGGTGGCCAGGAACGCCGGGTGACCGCCGCCGGCCAAGACATCTACGCCATCACCGCGCCGCTCGCGGTCGAGGCCGCCGACCGCATCCTCACCGGCCGCACCAAGGCCACCGGCGTCGCCTCCGCCGGTGCCGCCTTCGACGCCCCCGACTTCCTCCGCGCCCTATCCGGCCACCTCTCCCTGCACACCCCGGCCACCACCCGCACCTGACGCCCCTGCTCGTCTGCCCGCCTCCCGCACGTCATCGTCGTGGCCGCACTTCTGAACGACTGATCACCCGCAGTGCTCTCGATTAAGGAACGCGATCAGGTCTTCCTCCTCGGCAGCCGTCCGCGATCCCATATTCCGATGGGCCAACCCACGAAGTGTGGGCGAGCGATAAGGCTTGGGAAGAACGACCGTTCCGATGCTGTCCTGCCATACTGTTCCTACGATGAACACCGACCCGTCCACGGCCGACATGGAAAATCCTGGATGACCGTATCCTGAGCCAAGAATACCCGATGCGGCTCCTTGACCTGCGAGATCCCAGTCGTCGGCTAGTTCCACCAATCCCCACATGGATTGCCACCATACAGGGTCTTCCCAGTCATGAGCCTCCTCCCGCGCCTGATCGAAGACCGGGTCTATAGCCGGACTCAGCGCTACCAGGAAACTTCGATCCGCTGCGAAAAGCCCGAATTCGGTCGCAATTTCGTACCAGTCGGCATTGAACTTAACGACGCGATCAGGGTCAGGGAGCTTGACAATCCTGTCGCGTCGCCCTTCCTCGGGGCCGCAAGACGTGACCATTCCCGCTAGAAAAGCAGGAATTCCCGTCCCGTACCTGAGGTGAAGGAATCTCATTCCAAAGCTCGCCATGAGCCCCGCCGTCAATTCCTCGTTCAACACTGCCCTCCACCCCATGGTAATCATCAGCGTTGAAGCTGCGTGATCTCATTATATTTGTGCCCCCGTCCTTCCTCGGGCCGACTCAGAACAATGGACGCGGCCACATTGGCAGCAAAGCCCAGAAGCGAGTTCAGCCTGGACGGCCGGCCGGCACCGTCAGGCGTCCGCCCGCTTCACCGCATCGGCCTGCTGGTTGATGTCTTCGACGAACCGTTGGATTTCGGAGGCGTCCCACCCGAAAAAATACTCGATCTCCTAGGGCGAATTCCGGGTCAGCGAGTCGATCAGGCTCGAGACGATGAGCGTCAACTCCCGATCAGAGAGCTCCCACTGATATTGCGAGTTCTTCCCCGCACCCAGGGTGGCCATTGTCACTTATCCTTTCTCTCTAGCGTACCAGGAAAGCGAAGTTCTACTTTTCCCGCCCGAGTCACGGCGACCGGTAGACCCAGGCACGCTTCCGGTCAATAGAATACTCCGTCGCAGAACGACTCTTGATCAGGCGGCGTGATGCCGGCGGAAATTCGGATTTCGCCTAACAGACTACGCGAGCGCTTTCGGTCCCGCTCCCAGACAGGATTACCGCCTAGCGCTTCATAAGCTCATAGTCGATGACTGCCGGGGATTGCGCGTAGTTCCCGTAGGGTCGACTCGCCTTTACTTCGCATGCCTGCCTCGTCGAGGCCGCCTACCTCCTCGAGGATGCGCGGGTCCGCGCAGTAGTCGTCCACCGCGGCGAACAGACCGTCTAGCGCCCTGAACAGCTCGTCCTCCCACTTGGTCGGATCGGTCTTGTACAGCTTCAAGAACATCACTTCGAATTCGGCTCCCGTCAACCTGTGCTCGATGAAGGCACTCACCAGCACCACGTAAGGCGCAAGCTCGTGCCGCCATCCTTCGAACTCCCACCAATAGGACTTGTCCACCCGGAACCCTCCTGCCTTCGAATCAGTGACCTGCGCCGGCACAGGACGACTCGCACAGGCCGTCAACAGAAGAGTGCGGGTGAAGTCAGT
>NZ_BOOU01000033.1 GCF_016863395.1 Sphaerisporangium rufum
GACGAGTTGCCACGGGTTCGGTACCGGTCCGCCCGCTCTGACAGGTAGGACGCCAGCCGCCGCAGCATGGCCGTCTCGCCGGACTCCTCACCCGGCAGCGGAGGCAGATGGTAGATGAACGGCTCCATCTCCTCCGGGTAGCCGGCGTCAGACCACATCATCTCGATGACGTCCCAGAAACCGGAGATCGTGTTTCGCCGCTCGTACAGCCAGGCGAGGGCCAGGTACCGCCAGACCCGTTCGGTCTCCGGCTCGGCACAGTCCAGATCGTCACGTGCCTGGACGGCCGCCCGCACCTTGTCCTCGGCCTCACTCGGCAGGAGATATGACATCTCCTCCTCGGTCGGCAGACCGGGCAGCAACTCCGATGGCACGCCCCTGGCGAATTCGGCGAGATCCGCTGACGAGAGCCAGCCCGCCCGATATCCGCACACCAGCTCTCCGGCGGTGAGCGCGACTCGCGACGATATGAAGTCAGCGGGGATCGGAAATCTCACGAGGTCACTCATGGCCGGTTTCTCTTTCCTCGATGATTCAACCACCGGTGTGCTTCCTCAGCGATGGAGAACGTCGCCGACGTGGGCGTCGATCGAGGACACCATCGCGTCGAAGGCCTGAGCGTCCAGCTCGACGGGTGATCCGCCGGTCTGCAGGCTGAAGTTCGCTTCGACGAGGTAGCGACCGTAACGGGCGCGGAACGTCCAGCCGGAACATCCTCTGCGCAGTTCGAGCGGCGACCGGAGGCAGGCGAGCTTGAAGGCATCCGCCCGCAGGGGCGGCCCGGCGTACGGCTCGGGCGTCAACCGGCCCATGTCCGGATCACTATAGGTCCGCCCGTATGGCGCCAGATCGTATTCGCGCGCGGCGGCCGCCACCGTGGAGTATCTCAGCGCGATCTGCCCGAAGGCGGGCACTTTCGGGACGCGTCCCCAGGTGCGGAGGGCGAAGTCGTCGGCCCCGAAGAAGTCCGGTCCGGGCGGCACGGTGACGTCCTTGTTCTGCACCGCCGCGTACCCGGTGGACGTCACCGCGGCCGGCAGGTCGCTCCGCCCGGCGAGGAGCGTGGCGGCAGGCAGGTCCGGCCGGCCGGCCGGTCCCGTGCCGTCCGTCCGTGATCGTGCCACCCCGCAGGCCCCCGGCAGTCCGGCGAGCACGGCCACGACCAGTGCCGTCAGCGTGGCGTTCGGCCTCACCTTGGTTCCTGATCAGTGGTGGGCGGGTTCGCGGGCGGGGGTGGCGTCGATGGTGTCGGGGGCGAGGATGTGGTCGGTGACCATCAGGGCGCAGCCGATGATGCCGGCGTCCTCGCCTAGGCGGCTGCGCTCGATGCGCAGGCTGCGGGTGGACAGCGCGGTGGAGCGCCGGTGCACGACCTCGCGCACCCCGGACACCAGCGGCTGGAAGCGTTCGGCGACGTCGCCGCCGAGCACGACCACCGCCGGGTTGAGCAGGTTGACGGCGCTGGCGACCACCTCGCCGAGCAGCCGGCCGGCCCGGCGGACCACGGCCATCGTCTCGGCGTCGCCGGCCCGGACCAGGGTGACCACGTCGGCGAGGGTGGCGACCTGGCGGCCGGCGGCGCGCAGGTCGCGCAGGATGGCGGTGCCGCTGGCGACGGAGTCGACGCAGTCGACGTTGCCGCACCGGCACAGCACGCCGCCGCCGTCGCGGACCGGGATGTGGCCGATCTCGCCGGCCGCGCCGAGCGCGCCGCGCAGCACCTCGCCGCCGGCGACCACGCCGGCGCCGATCCGGGTGGAGACCTTGACGAAGAGCAGGTCGCGCACCTCGCGGGCGTAGGCGGCGCGATGCTCGCCCATGGCGATGACGTTGACGTCGTTGTCCACGAAGACCGGCACCGGGTAGCGGGCGGCGACCAGCGGCGGGATCGCCACGCCGGTCCAGCTGGCCATGACCCGGGCGCTCTCGGTGCGGCCGGCGGCGAACTCGACGGTGGCGGGCACGCCCAGGCCGGCGCCGCGGACGCCGGCGGCGGGCCGGTCGCCGAGCAGGTCCGCCCAGACGTCCATGATCAGCGGCAGGACCACGCCGGGGCCGCGCTCGACGTCGATCTCCAGGTCGGTGCGGGCGAGCTGGGCGCCGGACAGATCGCAGACGGCGATCTGGGTGCGGCTGGCGCCGAGCGAGGCGACCAGGACGGTGCCGCCGGCGGCGTTGAAGGCGAGCCGGACGGGCGGTCGGCCGCCGGTGGACGGGCCGGCGGTGTCCTCGGCGACCAGGCCGCGGTCCATCAGGTCGGCGACCCGCAGCGCGACGGCGGGGCGGGACAGCCCGGTCAGCCGCCCGATGTCGGCCCGGGTGGCCGCCTCGCCGGTGCGGATGAGGTGCAGCACCTCGCCGGTGGTGGCCGGCGCGGAGCCTGATCGTCGGCTCATCCGCCAAGTGAACCACAGCTCTTTTGTAAATCCAACTACCTAAGTTCCTCATCTCAAATTACAGAACTGTGCTTGTTCGCTGCCTAAGTTCGGGCTACTGTCCGATCTGTCGTTGTTCGGGAGATCTGCCGGGCCGCCCGGCCCGCGTCTCCCCCCGCCCGGCCGCCGCGCCGGGCCCTGGCACGAGGAGAACCAGCCGTGCACCGCACCGTCCAGGAGGTCACCGAGCGGGTGGCCGCGCGCAGCGCGCGCAGCCGCGCCGCCTACCTCGACCGGGTGGGCGCCGCGGCCCGCGAGGCGCGCGAGCGCGGCCCGGCCCGCACCGCGCTCGGCTGCGCCAACCTCGCCCACGGCTTCGCCGCCTGCTCCCCGGCCGACAAGCTCGCGCTGCGCGGCGCCGAGCGGCCCGGGGTGGCGATCGTCTCGGCGTACAACGACATGCTGTCGGCGCACCAGCCGTACGAGACCTACCCGGCGATCCTCAAGGACGCGGTACGCGAGGCCGGCGGCGTGGCGCAGTTCGCCGGCGGGGTGCCGGCGATGTGCGACGGCGTCACCCAGGGCCGTCCCGGCATGGAGCTGTCGCTGTACAGCCGCGAGGTCATCGCGATGGCCACCGCGATCGCGCTGTCGCACGACATGTTCGACGGCTCGCTGCTGCTCGGCGTGTGCGACAAGATCGTCCCGGGGCTGCTGATCGGCGCGCTGCACTTCGGGCACCTGCCGGCGCTGTTCGTGCCGGCCGGGCCGATGCCGTCCGGGCTGCCGAACAAGGTCAAGGCACGTACCCGGCAGCTGTTCGCCGAGGGGAAGATCGGCCGCGGCGCGATGCTGGAGGCGGAGGCGAAGTCCTACCACTCCCCCGGCACCTGCACCTTCTACGGCACCGCGAACTCCAACCAGGTGCTGATGGAGGTCATGGGCCTGCACCTGCCCGGCGCCACCTTCGTCAACCCCGGCACCGAGCTGCGCGACGGGCTGACCCGCGCGGCGGCCCGCCGGGTGGTGGAGATCACCGCGCACGGGGACGAATACACCCCGGTCGCCGAGGTGGTGGACGAGAAGGCGCTGGTCAACGCGGCCGTCGCCCTGCTGGCCACCGGCGGGTCCACCAACCACACCATGCACCTGGTCGCCATCGCGGCCGCCGCCGGGTTCGAGCTGCGCTGGGACGACCTGGCCGAGCTGTCGCGGGCGGTCCCCCTCCTCACCCGGATGTACCCCAACGGGCAGGCGGACGTGAACCACTTCCAGGCGGCCGGCGGCATGCAGGTGCTGATCGGCGACCTGCTGTCCGCCGGGCTGCTGCACGAGGACGTGCTGACGGTCGCCGGCCGCGGCCTGTCGCTGTACCGCAGCACGCCCGAGCTGAAGGAGGGCGAGGTGGTGTGGACCGAGCGCGCCGCCGGCAGCGCCGACCTGGACGTGCTGCGCCCGCCCGCCGAGCCGTTCGCGCCGGACGGCGGCATCCAGATGGTCGGCGGCAACCTCGGCCGCGCGGTCGGCAAGGTGTCGGCGATCCGGCCCGAGCACCGGGTGGTCCGGGCACCGGCCCGGGTGTTCGACGACCAGGCCGGCCTGCTGGCCGCGTTCGAGGCCGGCGAGCTGGACGGGCGGGACTTCATCGCCGTCGTCCGCTACCAGGGGCCGTCGGCCAACGGGATGCCCGAGCTGCACAAGCTGACCCCGCCGCTGGCGGTGCTGCAGGACCGCGGGCAGCGCGTCGCGCTGGTCACCGACGGCCGGATGTCGGGGGCGTCGGGCAAGGTCCCGGCGGCCATCCACCTCTCGCCCGAGGCGGCGGACGGCGGCCCGCTGGCACTGGTCCGCGACGGGGACCCGATCCTGCTCGACCTGACCACCGGCACCCTGGAGCTGCTGGTCCCGGCGGGCGAGCTGGCCGGGCGCGAGCCGGACGGCCGGCCGGCCACCGACCAGGAGTGGGTCGGCACCGGCCGCGAGCTGTTCGCCGCCTTCCGCCGGGCCGCCGCGCCGGCCGATCGGGGGGCCGGCGTCTTCGCGATCAGCGGTGCGGAGGGCCGACCGTGACCGCCGTCCCTGCGCCGTCGCCGGACGCGCCGTGGCTGGTGGCCGACATCGGCGGCACCAACGCCCGGTTCGGCCTGGTCACCCGGCCCGGCGGCCGGCCCGAGTCGGTCGCGGTGCTGCCCGGTGCCCGCTACCCGGGGCTGCCGGACGCGGTCGCCGCCTACCTGGACGCCCACGCCGGCGGGGCGCGCGCGTCCGCGGCCTGCCTGGCGGTCGCCGGGCCGGTGCGCGGCGATCGGTACCTGCTGACCAACACCGGCTGGGCCGGCTCGGCCGGCGACCTCGGCATCCCGCACGTGGAGCTGCTGAACGACTTCGAGGCGCTGGCCCTGGCGCTGCCGCACCTGCCCGCCGACGGCCTGGCCGGCCTGGGCGGCCCGGCGCCGGCGCCCGGCATGGTGAAGGCGGTGCTCGGCCCGGGCACCGGGCTGGGCGTGGCCGGGCTGGTCCCGGTCCGCGGCGGCTGGGTGCCGGTGCCCGGCGAGGGCGGCCACGTCTCGGCGCCGGTGGTCACCGACCTGGAGCTGGAGATCGTCCGGGCGCTGCGCGCCGAGGGCATGCCGTTCGTGGACGCCGAGCACCTGCTGTCCGGCCCCGGGCTGGCCCGGCTGCGGCACGGGCTGGCGCTGGTGGAGGGCATCCGGATCGCACCGCTGCCGGCGAGCGAGATCGTCGCCCGGCTGGACGACTCGCTGTGCGCGCGCACCGTGGACGTCTTCTGCGGGCTGCTCGGCGGGTTCGCGGCGAACGTCGCGCTTACACTGGGGGCGCGCGGCGGCGTCTACCTCGGCGGCGGCATCCTGCCGCGGATCGTGGAACGCGCGCGTGCGAGCGACTTCCGGCGCCGCTTCGAGGCCGACCTCGCCCTGCCGGGTTACCTGGCCGGCATCGCCACCACGGTGATCGTGGCCGCGCAGCCCGCGCTGACCGGCGCGGCGGCCTGGCTCGCCCAGCGCGTGTCGGACCTGGAGTACGACCCGCCCCCCGTCCCGGGACCGGCCGGCGCGCCCGCGCCGGCGTCCCCCGCAGCAAGGAGTACCGCACCGTGAGCATCCTGGACCTGGCCCCGGTCGTGCCGGTCGTGGTGATCGACGACGTCGAGACGGCGGTGCCGATCGCCCGCGCGCTGGTGGCGGGCGGGCTGCCCGCCATCGAGGTGACGCTGCGCACCCCGTGCGCGCTGGAGGCGATCACCCGGATCGCGGCCGAGGTCCCCGGCGCCGTGGTCGGCGCGGGCACGGTGCGCACGCCCGCCGACGTGGCCGCCGCGGTCCGGGCGGGCGCGGGCTTCCTGGTCAGCCCGGGCAGCACGCCCGCGCTGGTCGCGGCGATGCTGGAGTCCGGGGTGCCGTTCCTGCCCGGAGCGGCGACCGCCTCGGAGGTGATGGCCCTGGCCGAGCGCGGCCTGACCGAGCTGAAGTTCTTCCCGGCCGAGCCGGCCGGCGGCGTGGCCTACCTGAAGGCGCTGGGCGGGCCGCTGCCGCAGGTGCGGTTCTGCCCGACCGGCGGCATCCGGCCGCAGACCGCGCCCGCCTACCTGGCGCTGCCCAACGTGGGCTGCGTGGGCGGCACCTGGCTGACCCCGGCGGACGCGGTGGCGGCCGGCGACCACGCCCGCATCGAGAAGCTGGCCGCCGAGGCCGCCGCGCTGCGCGGCTGACCGGCCACCGGCCCGGTCCGGCGGGCCACCTTGAGAGTGTCCCCCGCGTCTTCTCCTCCCTCGGCGCGGGCGACCGGCCCTGGCAACCGCCCCGACCGGCGCGGCGGCCATGGGAGTGCAGGCCCGCGGGCGCCCTACCCGGCGCCCGCGGGCCCGCCGGTCATCCGAGGCGGGCCCGGCCCGCCCGCCGACGTGGCCGGTCGTCGTCCGAGGCACGCGATGATCCGGTGTGCTCGAACCGCCATCCGGCACATGCCCGATCCAGCCCGGCCCGCCGCCGTCCGGTCACCCCGATGGCCGGATGTCCGGCATGCTCGTCCCGCCACCCTGGCTCACCGGCCGGCGGGGCCGTCCGGGCCGGGCAGGCCGCGGGCGGACAGCGGGCGGGTGACGTGTTCGAGCGGCCGCCGCTCGGCGGGCACGGCCAGGGCCAGCGCGACCAGCCCGGCGACCACCATGACCCCGGCGGCCAGCAGGTATCCGTGGAACAGTCCGGCCGGGTCGGGGTTGGCGCGGTCGCCGATCAGCGCGCCGAACAGCGACGGGCCGAGCGCGCCGGCGGTCTGGGCCAGCGCGAAGAACAGCGCGATGGCCAGCGCCCGGATCTCCAGCGGGAACAGCTCGCTCACCGTCAGGTACCCGGCCGACGCCGCGGCGGACGCGAAGAAGAAGATCACCGACCAGAGGAGGGTCTGGGTGACCGCGGTCAGCGCCCCGCCGGCGAACAGCGCGCCGGTCACGCCGAGCAGGACGCCGGATACCAGGTAGGTGCTCGATATCATCACCCGCCGGCCGAGCACGTCGAACAGCGGCCCGAGCAGCAGCGGCCCGGCCAGGTTGCCCAGCGCGAACAGGAACAGGTATTTGGAGGCGTCGCGCGGCGCGACCCCGTAGAAGGCGTCCAGCACCAGCACGTAGGTGAAGAAGATCGCGTTGTAGAGGAAGGACTGGCTGACCAGCAGGGTGCCGCCGAGGACGGAGCGCCGCGGGTGCTCGCGCACCAGGACCCGGGCGACCTCCCGGTAGGAGGGGGTGCCGTGCGGGCGCAGCTCGATGGCCTGGCCGGCGTCCACCGGCGGCACCGGGCGGCCGCTGCGCTCCACCGCCGCCTCGATCGCGGAGACCTCGCCGTCGGCCTCGTCGGCCCGGCCGTGCATGAGCAGCCAGCGGGGGCTCTCCGGCAGGCGCCGGCGCAACCCCCAGACGAGCGCGCCGATCAGCGGCCCGATGAGCAGCCCGAGCCGCCAGCCGAGATCCACCGGCAGCAGGCGCGGGTCGAGCAGCACGTAGGTGCTCGCGGTGCCGAGCATGGCGCCGAGCCAGTACGTGCCGCTCACCGCGAGGTCGACCCGGCCGCGGTGGGTGGCCGGCACCAGCTCGTCGACGGCCGAGTGGATGGCGGCGTACTCGCCGCCGATGCCCGCGCCGGCCAGGAAGCGGAAGAACATCAGGAACGCCAGGTTCGGGGAGAACGCGGTGATCCCGTTGGCCACCAGGTAAAGACCGAGGGTGAGGACGAACAGCCGGCGCCGGCCGAAGCGGTCCGACAGCCGGCCGAACACCAGGGCGCCGGCCACCTCGCCGAGCAGGTAGCCGGTCGCGGTGAGCCCGACCTGGAACGAGGTCAGGCCGAGGGTGCGCTGGTCGCGCAGCACCGAGCCGACCGCGCCGGCGATGGTGATCTCCATGCCGTCCAGCACCCAGGCGACGCCGAGCGCCACCACCATGCGGGTGTGGAACCGCGACCACGGCAGCCGGTCCAGCCGCGCGGGCACCAGGCTGCGGACGACCCTCGACACGATCACCCAGCGTAGCCATCACGACCGGCTCCGGTGGCGTTCGGTGACCAGGTGCCGGGCATGTCGTGCCGGCCGGCCCGGCCAGCACCGAGCGGCCCGGGGCCGCCGGGGCCTCGGCCGGAGTCGTCGGGCGGGCAGAAGGGAGGCCGGCGGGCAGGGCCCGCCGGCCTCGGGGTGGTGCCGGGTGGATCAGGCGGAGGTGCGCTCGGCGGCGCGCATGGACAGGGCCGGGGTGAGTTCCTCCAGCGAGCGGCGCTCGGCCTTGACGCCGAAGACCATGGCGACCACCGCGGCGACCAGCATCAGCGCCGACGCCCCCAGGTAGCCGTAGAAGAGCCCGGTCGGATCGGGGTCGTCCTCGCTGCCGATCAGCGCGCCGAAGATCACCGGGCCGAGGGCGCCGACGCCCTGGGCGATGGAGAAGAACAGCGCGATGGCCAGCGCCCGGATCTCCAGCGGGAACAGCTCGCTCACCGTCAGGTAGCCCGAGCTCGCCGCGGCGGAGGCGAAGAAGAAGATCACGCCCCACAGCAACGTCTGGGTGGTGGCGGTGAGCACTCCCTGCTTGAACAGCCAGGCGGTCACCGCGAGCAGCACGCCGGCGATGGCGTAGGTGCCGGCGATCATGGGTTTGCGGCCGATGGTGTCGAACAGCTTGCCCAGCAGCAGCGGCCCGGCCAGGTTGCCCACCGCGAAGATCAGCAGGAACTTCGAGGAGTCGGAGGCGGACACGTCGAAGAAGGTGTTCAGCACCATAACGTAGGTGAAGAAGATCGCGTTGTACATGAACGACTGGCTCACCATGAGCGTCACGCCGAGGATGGTGCGCTTGGGATACTCCCGGAACACCACCCGCAGGATCTCCCGGTAGGTGGGCGCGCCGTGCGGGCGGACCTCGATGGCCTTGTCCTCGTCCACCGGGGGCAGCTCGCCGCCGTGGCCGTGGGTCGCGGCGGCCTCGACCACCTTGACGGCCTCCTCCGCCTCCTCCTGGCGGCCGTGCATGAGCAGCCAGCGCGGGCTCTCCGGCAGGTGCTTGCGCAGGCCCCAGATGAGCAGGCCGAGCAGCGGGCCGATGATCAGGCCGATCCGCCAGCCCAGGTCCACCGGCAGGATGTCCGGGTTGAGCAGCACGTAGGTGCTGGCGGTGCCGAAGATGGCGCCCAGCCAGTAGGTGCCGCTGACCGCCAGGTCGACCCGTCCCCGGTAGCGCGAGGGGATGAGTTCGTCGATCGCCGAGTGGATCGCGGCGTACTCGCCGCCGATGCCCATGCCGGCGAAGAACCGGAAGACCAGCAGGAAGGCCAGGTTCGGGGAGAACGCGGTGATCCCGTTGGCGATCAGGTACAGCGCCAGGGTGAGGATGAAGAGCTTTCGCCTGCCGAGCTTGTCGGATAGGCGTCCGAACACCAGTGCGCCGACCACCTCGCCCGCGAGGTAGACGGTCGCGGTCAGCCCGACCTCGACGGCCGAAAGGCCGAGGGTCTGCTTGTCCTGCAGGACGGTTCCGACCGCGCTGGCGATCGTGATCTCCATCCCGTCGAGCACCCATGCCACTCCGAGCGCGACCACCAGGCGGGTGTGGAAGCTGGACCACTTGAGCCGGTCGAGCCGCGCGGGAATGAGACTACGTACCACGTCTCCCATAGCCGTGGTGAGTCTCCGGAAATATGCCTGTTAATCCGCTTTTACCAGGGGTAGCGGCGTGCTGTTGGTTGTGCGACCACGCCGATGGATCATGGGGCGCGGAGTGCTCAGCCCGCCGCGTACCGGGCCAGCAGGGTGGGCTCGTCGATGGGATCCTCGTGGGTGCCCTCGGCGGTACAGGCGTGCGCGCCGGCGATGGCGCCGAGCCGGGCGCACTTCTCCGGCGGCAGGCCACGCAGCCGGCCCTGCAGGAACCCCGAGACGAACGCGTCGCCGGCCCCGTTGGCGTCCACCACCGGACCGGGCGGGTCGACCGCCGGGACGTGCCGGAGCCGGTCGCCGTCCTGGTCCAGCACGTAGGACCCGGTGGCGCCGGCCGTGCAGACCACGGTCGAGGCCCGGCCGCGGGCAAGCACCTCCCGCATCACCGGCTCGGGGTCGGCGAGCTTGGCCGCCGACAGGAAGACCAGGTCGGCGCCGGTGGCGAAGTCCAGGTGATAGGGATTCACGCCGTCCCAGTCGTGCAGGTCGGTGGAGACCGGCACGCCGAGCGCGTGCAGCTCGGGCAGCAGGTGCCGGGAGAAGTCGGTGATGGACAGGTGCACGTGCCGGGCCGCGCGCACCGCCGGCAGCCACAGCTCGCGGGGCAGCCGCTGCCCGGGGGCGGCGCGCGGGTCGTACAGCGACATGCGGCGCCCGTCCGGGCCGACCAGCAGCACGCTGCGCCGGGTGCCCTCCGGCACCGGCGCCCAGGCGAGCTCCACGCCGCGCCCGGCCAGGTGCGCGCGGATCAGCGCGCCCTGCGGGTCCTCGCCGAGCAGGTCCACCAGCACGGCGCGCAGCCCGAGGGTGTGGCAGCCGAGCGCGACTCCGGCGCCGGTGTTGCCGATCCGGTCCACCACCGGCGGCACGGCGTGGGTGTCGGCGTACGGCAGCGGCAGCTCCGGCACGTACACCGTGGTGTCCACGCCCGCTCCGCCCACCACGACCACGTCGTACTCCGTCACCGTGCCCCGTCTCCCTGTGCTACCGCGCCGTCCGCCGGCCGCGTCTCCCCGACGCTACCCGGGCGGGCAGGTGTCCGCGGCGGCCGGGCCGGCCCGGAGACCGGGGCCGGTGGCCCCGCACCGCCGAGACCTCCTGCCGTGGCATCACCGCACGGGAACGGACGGGCCCGGCTCGCTTCGCCGGAGTAATCGGACTATAGTCCGGCTGTGCATGGGGACGAGGATGACGGGCGGCGGGCCGGGTCGGCCGTCCCGCTGGAGCTGCTGCGCGCCCGGCCGGCCAGGGAACGTGCCGACGCCGCGCGCAACCGGGCCGCCGTGCTGGAGGCGGCCGCCCGGCTGTTCGCCGAGCACGGCGTGGCGGCGGTCTCGATGGACCAGATCGCCGCGGCCGCCGGCGTCGGCAAGGGCACGCTGTTCCGCCGGTTCGGCGACAAGTCCGGCCTGGCCGCCGCGCTGCTGGACGCGCGCGAGCGGGTGCTGCAGGAGTCCATCCTGCACGGGCCGCCGCCGCTCGGCCCCGGGGCGCCGGCGGCCGAACGGCTCGCCGCGTTCATGGACGCCTACCTCGACTACCTGCTGGAGCATCTGGACCTGGTGCGGATGTCGGAGACCGCGACGCCCGGCGCCCGCTACCGGATCGGCGCCTACCGCTTCTGGCACCGGCACCTGGCGATCCTGCTGGCCGGCGGGCCGGACCCCGAGCACGCCGCGCACGCCGTGCTCGCCGCGCTGGCCGCCGAGCACGTGGCCGCGCTGCTCCCCGAACTCGGCGAGCCGCGCCTGCGCGCCGGGCTGCACCGCCTGGCGATTGGCCGCCTGGCCTGACGCGCCCGCCCGGACCGTCGAGTCAGAAGCCTTTGGCGATCTCGCGGGCCCGGGCGTCGGCCTGGCGGCGGGCGTCGTCCCAGTCACCGGTGAGCGTGGGGTGGAAGCGGATCTCACTGATGTCGGTCAGGCCGGTCCAGCGCAGCCAGTCGGTGAAGTAGGTGGACTGGAAGTCGGTGCCGAATTCCGGGCCAAGCCCGGGGCCCCAGACCGCGCTGGTGTAGACGACGGCCACCCGGGTGCCCCGGCCCGCGAGCAGGTGGCTGTAGCCCTTCTCCGGGTCGACGCCGAAGATCCAGCCCGGCTGGCTGACCACGTCGATGAACTGCTTGAGCACATACGGCACCGAGCCGTTCCACATCGGCACCGAGAACAGCACCCGGCCGGCGGAGGTGAACCGCTCGAAGGCCCGCCGGGCGGCGGCCCACGCCTCGGCCTCGGCGCCCCGCGGCTCGCCGCCGCCGAAGACGGTCATCTTGGCCCGCGCGCCGGCGGCGAAGTCCGGCAGCGACCCGTCCCACAGGTCCCAGTGCTCGATCTGGTCGCCTGCGTGGGACTCGGCGTAGGTCTCGGTGAACGTCCGGGCGATGCGCAGCGATTCGGAGTCCTCGCCGCGGGGCGAGGCGGAGATGTGCAGAAGCTTGGACATGGCGTGGCCTCTCAGCTAGTCGGACTACGGTCCGGTTACCTCAAGAAATATACGGACCACAGTCCGCTTTTTCAAGCCGTCGCCGCACCGCCCGAGGCCATCGCAGGTCGAGGTGCATCAGCCGCCGGTTCGGCGGGCAGGTCAGCGGGGTGCCGCCCGGAAGGCGCGACGGTAGGCGCCCGGTGTCGTGCCCAGGCCGTCCAGGAACCGCCGGCGCAGGTTGGTCGCCGAGGACAGGCCCGCCCGCCGGGCCACCGCGTCCAGCGGAAGGTCGGTGGACTCCAGCAGGTCGCGGGCCAGCGCGATCCGCCGGCCGAGCAGCCACCGACCCGGGCTGGTGCCGAGCTGCCCGGCGAACCGGCGGGCCAGCGTGCGGGTGGAGACACCCGCGCGGGCGGCGATGTCCTGCACGGTGACCGGCTCGCCGAGCCGCTCGTCGATCCAATCCAGCAGCGGCGCGAGGGTGCCGTCGATCTGCGCCGGGTGCGGCGGCGCCGCGTACTGCGACTGCCCGCCCTCGCGGTGCGGCGGCATGACCATGGTCCGGGCGACGTGCGCGGCGTACCGGGCACCCTGGTCGGCGCGGACCAGGTGCAGGCACAGGTCGAAGCCCGCCCCGGCGCCGGCGCTGGTCGCCACGTCGCCGTGGTCCACGTACAGCACGTCCGGGTCCACCTCGACGCGGGGGAAGCGGGCGGCGAGTTCGCCGGCCAGCCCCCAGTGCGTGGCCGCCCGCCGCCCGTCCAGCAGGCCGGCGTGCGCCAGCGCGAAGGCGCCGGAGCAGATGCTCACCACCCGCGCGCTCCGGGAGTGCGCGCGGCGCAGCGCGCGGACGACTCCGGGGGACGGCGGCTCGGCGGCGGGCAGCCACCCCGGCACGATCACGGTGTCCGCCCGGTCCAGCGCGTCCAGCCCGCCGGTCACCAGCATGTCGTAGCCGGCGTAGGTGGCGACCGGGCCGGGGTGCTCGGTGCACACCCCGAAGGCGTACCGGGTCGGCAGCCCGGCGCGCTCGACGCCGAACACCTGGGCCGCGCAGCCGAGTTCGAACGTCGACTGCGGTGGGCGGATGAGGGCCATGACTTGATGCATGACCGGAAAGTACTCCCAGACGTCTTTCCAGACACTGGGTGGGGCGGCGGCCGGCCGACAGGCTGGTGCCATGACGACCGAACCGAACACCGCCCCCGCCTACGAGTGGTCCTCCGTCCAGGACGCCCCCGTGCACGAGGTCTTCCCGGGGATCCGGCTGCGCCCGCTGTGGCACGGCGACAACGGGGCGAAGGCCTACGTGCTGGAGATGGACCCGGGCACCCGCTGGCCGAAGGTGGACGTGCACGACCCCGGGCCCGAGGAGGTCTTCGTGGTGTCCGGCGTGTTCAACGACGGCGACCGCGACTACCCGGCCGGCTCGTTCATCCACGCCGCCGCCGGCACCTCGCACGTCCCGCAGACGGCAGAAGGCTGCACCCTCTTCCTCTTCTACCCCGAGGGCTAGCGACGCACCTGCCACCCGGAGGGCCGGTCACGGACCGGCCGCTGGCCGATCCCCACGCGTCCGCACGGACGCGCCTCCTCAGCGGGCGGCGAGGTCCTCCAGCGGCCGGTCGGGATCGGCCAGCGCCTCGGCGCGGACGGCGGCGCCGGAACGGATCAACGCCTTGATCGGCTCGACGACGTCCCAGACGTTGACGTTCATGCCGGCCAGCACGCGGTCGCCGCGCAGCCAGAAGGCGATGAACTCCCGCGCCGCGACGTCGCCCCGGAAGACCACCCGGTCGTAGCCGCCCGGCCCGACGTGGCCGACGTACTCCATGCCGAGGTCGTACTGGTCGGTGTAGAAGTAGGGCAGGTCCTGGTAGAGCGCGTCCCGCCCCAGCATGGTGGCCGCGGCGACCGCGGGCTGGGCGAGGGCGTTGGCCCAGTGCTCGACCCGCACGTGCTCGCCCAGCAGCGGGTGGTAGGCGGCGGCGACGTCCCCGGCGGCGACGATGTGCCGGTCCTCGGTGCGCAGCGCGGCGTCGACCACGATCCCGTCGTCCACCCGCAGCCCGGCGAGCCGGGCGAGCCGCACCTCGGGTTCGGCGCCGACACCGATCAGGACGGCGTCGGCGCCGATCTCGGTGCCGTCGCCCAGCCGGACGCCGGCCGGGGTGATCTCGCCGACGGTGATCCCGAGCCGCAGGTCCACGCCGTGGTCGCGGTGCAGGCCGGCGAAGACCCGGGCGGCCTCGGGCCCGAGCACCCGCAGCAGCGGCAGCGGCGCCGCCTCCAGCACGGTGACCGCGAGACCGGCCTGCCGGGCGGCGGCGGCGACCTCCAGCCCGATCCAGCCGGCGCCGATCACCGCCAGCCGGGATTTGCTCGCCAGGACGTCCCGGAGCGACTCGCAGTCCTCGATCCGGCGCAGGTAGTGCACGTGCGGCGCGCCGGCGCCGGGGATCGGCGGCCGCCGGGGGACGGCTCCGGTGGCCAGCAGCAGCCGGTCGTAGCCGATCATGCCGCCGCCGTCCAGCTCGACGCGGCGCGCGCCACGGTCCAGGCCGGTCGCGGCGACGCCGAGCCGCAATTCGACGTCGTGGCCGGCGTACCAGTCCTCCGGGTGGACGAAGACGCCGGCCCGGCCGGCGGTGCCCGCCAGGTAGCCCTTGGACAGCGGGGGCCGCTCGTAGGGGCGGTGCGGCTCGGCGCCGACCAGGGTGATCCGCCCGTCGAATCCCTGCTCGCGCAGCGCCTCGGCGGCCTTGGCGCCGGCCAGACCGGCTCCGACGATCACGAAGCTCTGTCGTGTCACGGTGATGACCTCCTCGGTCAGCGGTGGGTGCCGGTGCCGGCGAGGAACTCCTGGCGGGACCGGTCGTCGGCCCGCAGCACCCCCAGCAGGGTCGAGGTGACGGTGGTCGAGCCTGCGGCCCGTACGCCCCGCAGGGTCATGCAGGTGTGCTCGGCCTCGATCACGACGCCGACGCCCGCCGGGTGCAGCCGGTCGGCGAGCCAGCCGGCCACCTGCCTGGTCAGCCGTTCCTGCACCTGCGGCCGGCCGGCGAAGTGCTCGACGACCCGGGCCAGCTTGGACAGCCCGACGATGCGGTCGCCGGGCAGGTAGCCGACATGGGCGACGCCGGTGAAGGGCAGCAGGTGGTGCTCGCAGACCGAGCGGACCGGGATCGCCCTGGCCAGCACCAGCTCGTCGTAGCCCTCGTCGTTGGGAAAGGTGGTCAGGTCGAACGGGCGGGGCGCGAACAGCTCGGCGTACGCCTGGGCCATCCGCGCCGGGGTCTCCCGCAGGCCCGCCGAATCGGTCGGCACGCCCAGCGCCCTGAGGAAGTCGCCGGCCGCCCGCTCGGCGGCGGCCAGGTCCGCGCCACCGCGCGACTCGTCGATCACCCGTAGCGCGCCGCCCACCGGTCGTTTCGCCTCGTGCAGTACTCCACCGGCCATCGCCGCCTCCGAATGCATCCCGAGTTACGCCAACGAGTATTGGCGTTATTCGTTCGAGCGGTCAAGAGACCCGGCTAAATCACCTGATGTAGGCTTTCGACCATCGATGTGGGTGTTATCGTGGCCCGGTGACGCCCGATCCCGCGATCAGCGCGGTGGCCGCGCTGGACGACGCGCTGCGCCAGGGCATGTACGCCCACATCCGCCGGGCACGCCGCCCGGTGACCCGGGACGAGGCCGCCGCCGCGGTCGGCATCTCCCGCAAGCTCGCCGCGTTCCACCTGGACAAGCTGGTGGACGCCGGGCTGCTGCGGGCCCGCTACGAGGCGGTGGGCGGCATCCGCAAGGTGGGCCGCACGCCGAAGGTCTACGAGCCGGCCGACATCGACATCCGGGTCACCATCCCGGAACGGCGGCACGAGGTGCTGGCCGGCATCCTGGTGGACGCGGTCCTGGCCGCCGGCGAAGGCGACGACGCTCGCGCGGCGGCGGTCCAGGTGGCCGGGCGGCGCGGCGCGGAGCTCGGCGCCGCGGAACGCGCCCGGGCCCGGCCCGGCCGGCTGGGCGCCGAACGCGCCCTCACGCTGGTCGAGAGCCTGCTGGCCCGGCACGGCTTCGAGCCCGGCCGCGAGTCCCCCACCTGCCTGCGGCTGCGCAACTGCCCGTTCCATCCGCTCGCCGCCCAGGCCCCCGACCTGGTGTGCGGCATCAACCATGCCTTCCTGTCCGGCATGCTCACCGGCCTGGCCGCCACCAGGGTGCGGGCGGTCCTCGCGCCCCGGCCGGGCGAATGCTGCGTTGAACTCTCCTCGGCGGCGGCCAAGCCCTCGGACATACAGACCTGACGGCTACCGCGGCGGCGGTAGATCCACCTTTCCTGCCGCGGCGGCGGCAGGCGAAGAGACCTCCGGTGGCCGGACGACCGGCGGCGGTTCATCGGACATGGTTCTGCTGTCCAGTCGCAGGAAGCAGAGGAGAACCTCATGTCCGTCCTATTGACGCTCGCCACCGACGTGGCCTCGCCGGTCTGCTCGACGCAGGCGGAATGCGCGGGCCAGGGGGTCGGCACCTTCGTCGGGACCCCGCGGCGGGTCTGGGCCAGCATCGCCGCGCTGGCGGGGCTGGCCGGCGTGGTCCTCGGATGGCTGGCCGTGCGCTCCGTCCGGCGCCTCGACGGCGGTGGCCGGCGGGCGGCCATCGTGGCCCTGGTGGTGGCGGCGGCGGCCGGACTCAACGGCGCGGTGAACCTGGCCGTCGCCGACGGTGGTCTCGGCACCGGCAACGGGGTGGCCGGCGGGGCCGCGGCGCTGGCGCTCGGGCTGGCCGGTGCCGTCCTCGGCGGGCTGGCACTCACCCGCTCCCGCCGGAGCGGGCACCCGTCCACCGAGGCGGAGATGCGGCGCGGGCCCAGGGTCCGGCCGCGCGGGTGAACCGCTGGGTCTTCCGAGCCGCCGCGCCGCGCCCATGGCGCGCCGGGCTCGAGCGGCTCATCGGCCCGTCCCCGCCACCACGAACCCCGTCTCGTAGGCGGCGATCACCGCCTGGGTCCGATCCCGCACGCCCAGCTTGAACAGCACCGACGCCACATGCGACTTCACCGTCTGCACCGACAGGAACAGCTCGCCGGCGATCTCGGCGTTGGACCGCCCGCGCGCCAGCGACCGGAGGACGTCCCGTTCGCGTGCCGACAGCTCCGGCAGCGGCCGCCCGGTGCGGACGGCGAAGCGTTCGATGACGCCGCGGGTGGAGGCGGGAAAGACCAATGACTCGCCCGAGGCGACGACGCGGACGGCTTCGATCAGTTCCTTCGGTGGCACCCTTTTCAGCACGAAACCGCTGGCACCCGCTCGAAGCGCGTCGAAGACGTAGGCGTCGACCTCGAACGTGGTCAGCACCAGGACGCGGGGGGCGTCCTGCGCGACGGTGATGCGGCGGGTGGCCTCCAGGCCGTCCATGCCGGGCATGCGGATGTCCATCAGGACGACGTCGGGGGGCGGGGAGCCGCCGGCGAGGGCGAGCGCGGCCCGGCCGTCGCCGGCCTCGGCGCTCACCTGCCAGCCGGGCTCGCTGGACAGCACGGCGCGCAGGCCGATCCGCACCAGCGGGTCGTCGTCGACGATCGCGATCCGCATCAGGACTCCAGCGGCAGGACGGCCCGCACGGTGAACCGGCCGCCCGCGGGGCCGATGGCGACCGTGCCGCCCAGCAGGCTCACCCGGTCGCGGATCGAGGCCAGTCCGTGCCCGTGCCCCGGGAAGGCGGGAGCGTCGAAGGCGTTCGCCACCCGAACCGTCACCGCGCCGGACCCGGTGCCGACCTCCACGGTGACCGGGCGGCCGGGGGCGTGCTTGGCCGCGTTGGTCAGCGCCTCCTGGACGATCCGGTGCACCCCGCGCCCGATCGCGGGCGGCAGGCCGGTCGCCTCGATCGACGCGGTCACCGCCATCCCGGCCTGGCGCGCGCCGTCGATCAGCGCGGTCAGCGCGGCCGGGTCGTCGCCGCCCGGCGGGGGCGCGTGGCCCTGGATGCCGGAGATGATCCGGTCCAGCTCGCCGAGGGCGGCCCGGCCGCGCTGCTCGATCGTGGCGAGCGCCTGCCGGGCGAAGGCGGGGTCGTGGTCGAAGACGTGCGCGCCGGCACCGGCCTGAACGACGATCATCGACAGCATGTGGCCGATACTGTCGTGCAACTCCTGGTCGATGCGGAGCTGCTCCTGCGCGCGGGCCAGCGCCAGCTCGCCCGGCCCGGGCCCCAGCAGGCGCCCGGCCAGCCGCAGATGCCAGCCGGCGAGCGAGGCCAGGACGCGGCGCAGCGGCAGCAGCATCAGCGCCAGGACGACGACACAGACCAGCCCTTCCAGCCAGGAGATCTCGGCGTCCTGGTCGCCGAACGTCCCGGGGAACAGCGTGACGAGCAGCAGGATCAGCACGATGAACGGGCGCAGCGCCCTCACCACGACCAAAACCAGCACGACCGGCGCGGTGGCCACCCGGATGAGCGCCCACAGCAGCACCCGGACGGCACGTACGTCCAGCAGGGAGGTCACCCGCCCATCGTCGCCCCTGACCGCCCCCGCTGTCCTCGCCCAAGAGAGTGAATCGCGATCGGCCCGGTGGAGGGAGTCCGGATCGGCTCCGGAGGGGGAAGCGCCGCCCGGGGACCCGGAATTAGCTTCGGCCCCATGAAGAACACCCTGTCCGCTTTATGGATCTTCGTGATGTTCAACTACCTCTACTGCGACCTCTTCGACCTGATGGATCCCGCCCAGACGAACCCGTTCGAGGTCACCCCGGGCTTCCTGCTGGCGGCGGCGGCCCTGATGGAGATCCCGATCACCGCGACCCTCGTCTCCTTCCTGGCCCCGTACCGCCCGAACCGCTGGACCAACATCGGGGCGGGATCGGTGATGACCCTGGTGCAGATCTGGTCGCTGACCGTGGCACCGCCGACCGGCTACTACCTCGCCTACAGCGTCGTCGAGGCGTCCGCCACCGCACTCATCGCCGTCCTGGCCTGGCGCTGGGCCGCCCCGGCGGCCGCGCCCGCCGAGGCGCCGGCGAACCCGCGGCGGGCGCGCCCACCGGGCCGGCCGTCCAGCTGACGAAGCCGGCCGAGGTCAGCGGTTCACCAGGGGGCCGGAGCCGGTGGAGCCGCGGACGACCAGCTCGCACTGGAAGACGAGTTCCAGGTTCTTCGGCGGGGTGCCGCCGATCTCCTCCAGCAGGGTCTGCACGGCGGCGACGGCCATCGCGCCGATGGGCTTGCGCACCGTGGTGAGCGGCGGGTCGGTGAAGGCGATCAGCGGCGAGTCGTCGAAGCCGACCACCGATACCTCCCCCGGCACCGAAAGACCCCGCTCGCGGGCGGCCCGGATGGCGCCCAGGGCCATCAGGTCGCTGGCGCACACGATGGCGGTGCAGCCCCGTTCGATGAGCGCGCCGGCCGCGGCCTGCCCGCCCTCCACCGAGAACAGCGACTGCTGCACCAGCTCCTCGGCATCGGTGACCCCGAGGAGCTGGTGCATCGCCTGGGCGAAACCCTCGATCTTCCGGATGACCGGGACGAACCGCCGCTGCCCGACGGCCAGGCCGATGCGCTCGTGGCCGAGGTCGACCAGGTGCTGGACGGCGAGCCGGGCGGCCAGCCGGTCGTCCGGCGAGATGAACGGGGCCGCGATGTGCTCGCTGTAGCCGTCGACCAGCACGATGGGCAGGCCGCGGTCGGTGAGCCGGGTGTAGCGGTCCATCCGCGCGGTGGTGTCGGCGTGCAGGCCGGAGACGAAGATGATGCCGCTGACGTCCCGCTCCAGCAGCAGCTCGGTGAACTCGTCCTCCGGGGCGCCGCCCGGGCTCTGCGTGCACAGCACCGGCGTGTAGCCGTGCTGGGTGAGGGACTTCTCGATGGCCTGGGCGAACGCGGGGAAGATGGGGTTGTCCAGCTCCGGGGTGACCAGGCCGACCAGCCCGTGACTGCGCTGGCGCAGCCGCTGCGGGCGCTCGTACCCCATCAGGTCGAGCGCCGTCAGCACCAGCTGGCGGGTGCCCGCCGACACGCCCGGCTTGCCGTTCAGCACGCGGCTGACCGTGGCCTCGCTCACGCCGGCCTGGGCGGCGATGTCGGCGAGCCGGGCGTTTCCGTTCACGGGGGTAACTCTACGCATCCCCGAGGGCCCACCACGCCGCGGAATCCGCCGCGAGCCGGACGTGGCCGGGCCGGCCGTCCACCGGTTCGGGGGGAACGCTGGCCACCAGCAGCCGCCCGGGACGGGGCAGCTCGGCCGGCTCGCCGGTCAGGTTGACGGTGCAGGCGAACGCGCCGTCCCTGGTGAAGGCCAGGGTGCCCGCCGGGGAGTCCTGCCAGGCCAGCTCGCCGTCGCCGAGGGCGGGCAGCTCGCGGCGCAGCCGCAGCGCCTCCCGGTACAGCGACAGGGTGGAGCCGGGGTCGGCCAGCTGCGACTCCACGCTGAGCGGCCCCCAGTGGGCGGGGACCGGCAGCCAGGTCTGGGTGATGCCGGGCGGGCTGAACCCGAACGGCGCCTCGGTGTGCACCCACGGGATGGGGACGCGGCAGCCGTCCCGGCCGTCCTCGGGGGCGCGCAGCCGCTGCGGGTCCTGGCAGACCTCCGGCGGCAGGTCGAGCACCTCGGGCAGGCCGAGCTCCTCGCCCTGGTAGATGTAGGTGGAGCCGGGCAGCGCGAGCATCAGCAGCGCCGCCGCCCGGGCGCGGCACAGGCCGAGCTCGCCGTCGCCGTACCGGGTGACGTGCCGCTTGACGTCGTGGTTGGACAGCACCCAGGTCGTCGGCGCGCCGACCGGGGCGACGGTGGCCAGCGACTCGTCGATGACGCGGCGCATCATCTCCGCGTCCCACGGGGTCTTCAGGAAGTGGAAGTTGAACGCCTGGTGCATCTCGTCCGGGCGGACGTACTGGGCGAGCCGCTCCTGGGAGGGGGCCCAGGCCTCGGCGACGCCGATGCGCTCGCCGCCGTAGGAGTCGAGCACCCGGCGCCAGGCGCGGTGGATCTCGTGCACGCCGTCCTGGTCGAAGTAGGGCAGCACGGCGGTGCCGAGCATCTCCACCTGGCCGGCGGCGCCGATGTCGGGCAGGCCGTCGGCCTTGACCATGCCGTGCGCGACGTCCACCCGGAAGCCGTCCACGCCGAGGTCCAGCCAGAAGCGCAGCACCGCCTCGAACTCGGCGTACACCTCTGGGTTCTCCCAGTTGAGGTCCGGCTGCTGCGGGGCGAACAGGTGCAGGTACCACTCGCCGTCGGGCAGCCGGGTCCAGGCCGGGCCGCCGAAGACCGACTCCCAGTCGTTGGGCGGCAGCTCGCCGCCGGGCCCGCGGCCGGGGCGGAAGATGTAGCGCGCCCGCTCCGGGCTGTTCGGCCCCGCCTGCACGGCGGCGGTGAACCAGGCGTGCCGGTCGGAGGTGTGGTTGGGCACCACGTCGGTGATGACCTTCAGGCCGTGCCGGTGGGCGTCCTCGATGAGGGCCCGGGCGTCGGCCAGCGAGCCGAACAGCGGGTCGACGTCGCGGTAGTCGGCGACGTCGTATCCGAAGTCGGCCATCGGCGACGGATAGAACGGCGTGAGCCAGACGGCGTCCACGCCCAGCCCGGCCAGGTAGCCGAGCCGGCTGCGCACCCCGAGCAGGTCGCCGACGCCGTCGCCGTCGCCGTCGGCGAAGCTGCGCACGTAGACCTGGTAGATGACCGCGTCCCGCCACCAGCGGGTGGCCGCCGGCGCGGGCCGGGCGGCGCGGGCCACTTCGGTCATGGAGATCCCCCGATTCCTCGGAACTTGCGGATGGGTGGCGACGGTTTCAGGACTTGGTGGCGCCGGCGGTGAGGCCGGTGACCAGATGGCGCTGGACGAGCAGGAAGACCACCGCCGCCGGCACCGCGATGAGCACCGAGGACGCGGTGAGCAGGCCCCACTCGGCCTTGTGCTGGCCGACGAACTGGGCCAGGCCGACGGCGAGGGTGTACTTGTCGTCGCCGGTCATGAAGGCGGTCGCGTAGGCGACCTCGGCCCAGGCGGTGATGAAGGAGTAGAACGCGGCCACGGCCAGGCCCGGCTTGGACAGCGGCAGGATGAGCCGCCAGAACGTGCCGAACGGGCTGAGCCCGTCCACCCGGCCCGCCTCGTCGATCTCCTTCGGGACGGTGTCGAAGTAGCCCTTCATCATCCAGGCGCAGAACGGCACCGCCGAGGTGAGGTAGGCGATGACCAGGCCGGGGAACTGGTTGATCAGCCCGAGCCCCGCCATCAGGTTGTAGATGGGCACGATCAGGATCGCGACCGGGAACATCTGGGTGATCAGCAGCATCCACATGACCGACCCGTGGCCGGGGAAGCGGAAGCGGCTGACGGCGTACCCGGTGGAGGCGGCGATGCTGACGCCGAGCACGGTCGTCAGCGCGGCGACCAGCAGCGAGTTGGCCAGCCAGCGCGGGAAGGCGGTGTCGCCGAGCACCTGGGCGTAGTTGGCCAGGCTGGGCTCGACGAACAGCTGCACCGTGCTGGACTGCCAGGCGTTGCGCGGCTTGAGGGAGGTCAGCACCAGCCAGGCGACCGGGAAGACCGCGCACAGGCTGGCCACGATCAGGGTGACGTGCAGCGCCAGCGAGGCGGCCGGGCGGCGCGAGAAGCGTCCCTTCGACGGCTTCGCGGCCCGGCGACCGGCGGCGTGGCCGGTGGTGGTCGCGGCGCTCACCATGCCTCCCCCTGCCGGCTCAGCGCGCGGCGGTAGACGACGGCCATCGCGACGAGCAGCACCAGGATGAGCACTCCCCACGCGGCCGAACCCGAGTAGTTGCGGATGCCCTCGAACGCCTGCCGGTAGGCGTAGGTGACGAGGATCTCGCTGGATCCGCCCGGCCCGCCCTTGGTGACCAGGTAGATGACCGGGAACTGGTTGAAGGTCCAGATGGTGCCGAGCAGCACCACGGTGCTGGAGACCGGGCGCAGCCCGGGCACGGTGATGTGCCGGAACCGCTGCCAGGGGGACGCGCCGTCCACCTCGGCCGCCTCGTACAGCTCCCGGGGAATGGCCTGCAGGCCGCCGAGCAGCGCGAGCATCATGAACGGCACGCCGAGCCACACGTTCACCGTGATGACCGAGACCTTGGCCCACAGCGGCTGGTCCAGCCAGTCGACACCGGGCAGGCCGACGGTGCGCAGCAGCGCGTTGATCACGCCGAACTCGCCGTTGAGCAGGTAGCGCCAGATGAACGCCGAGACGAACGCGGGCACCGCCCAGGGCAGCACCAGCATCATGCGGTACAGCGAGCGGAAGCGCAGCGGCCGGTTCAGCAGCATGGCCAGCCCGAGCCCGAGGCCGTAGTGCAGCGCGACGCAGACGACGGTCCACACGACGGTCCAGCCGAGCCGGGACAGGAACTCGGCGGAGGTGACGATGTCGACGTAGTTGCCCAGGCCCACGAACTCGTACGTCGAGGGGATGACGTTCATCCCGATCGTGCGGCCCATGTTGGCCTCGGTGGCGTCGGTGAGCGACAGGTAGACGCCCCGGACCAGCGGATAGCCGATCAGCACGATCGCGACGATGACCACCGGGGCGCACATCGCCCAGGCGTACCAGTGGCGGGTGAGGAACCGGCCGGCCCGGCCTTGCCGGCGCCGCGGCTGGCGGGCACGGCCGCGGGGATCGGTCCCCGCGGCCGTACCGTCAACGACCTGGGTCGTCATCGGTCACAGGCTCCAGCCCTTGAGGATGCCCTGGTAGGCCTTGGCCACGTCCTGCAGCATCGGCTCGGTGGTGGTGCCGCCGGTGACCAGCTTCTGGTAGCCCTGCAGCAGCGGCTCGTACAGCGAGGCGGCCTCGGGGATCCACGGGCGCTCGACGGCGGACTCCATCGGCTTCTGCCACTGGGCGATCTTGGGGTTGGCCGTCGCCTCGGCGGCGCTGTAGGCGGAGGTGCGGGTGGGCAGCAGGCCCAGCTTGCCGGCGATCTTGGCCTGGCTCTCGGTGGAGGCCATGTAGTTGATGAACAGGTAGGAGGCGTCCAGGTTCTTGGAGCCGGCGTAGACGGTGTAGTCGTGGCCGCCCACCGGGGAGCCGGACTTGGCCGAGCCGGCCGGCACCGGGGCCACCCCGAAGTTGTCCGGGTCGTCCTTGAAGACCTTGCCGCCGAGGTTGTCGGTGTTCGACCAGGGGCCGTTGAAGATCATCGCGACCTTGCCTTCCTTGAAGGCGGTCTCGGCGTTGGTGTAGCTGTCCTGGACGGCCGGCTTGATGGTGGCGCCGGACTTGACCAGGTCCTCGACGATCTTCACGCCCGCGACGGCCTGCGGGGCGGCGATGGCGATCTTCTTGTTGGGCACGTCGACGAAGTCGCCGCCCTCGCCGTAGATGAACGGCAGCAGGAAGTAGGAGTCGACGTTCAGCGCCAGCCCGTCGGCGCCGGCCTTGGACTTGACGTCCAACGCCACCTTCTTCAGGTCGGCCATGGTGGCCGGCGGGGCGTCGTAGCCGGCCTTCTTGAGCAGCTTCTTGTTGTACAGCAGGCCGAGGGTGTCGGTGACCTGCGGCACGCCGTATGTCTTGCCGTTGAACTTGCCGCTCGCGGCCGGCGAGGCCAGGAAGTCCTCGGGCTTGTCCACGGCGGTGGTGCCGTCCAGCGGGGCCAGGTAGCCCAGGGAGGCGAACTCCGCCACCCAGCCGACGTCGGTGCGCAGCACGTCGGGGGCGCCGGCGCCGCTCTGCGCGGCGGTCTTGAACTTGTCGCGCGCGTCGGCGAACGGCACGTTCACGTAGTTGACCTTGATCTTGGGGTACTTCGCCGAGAAGTCCTTGATCAGCTCCTGGAAGACGGGCCCCTCGTTGGTGGCGTCGGAGGTGTCCCACCAGGTCACCGTGCCGGCGACGGACGCGGGGTCGGCGCTCTTGGCCGGTGCCGCCGCGTTGTCAGGGGTGTCGCCGCCGCCACAGGCGGAGACCGCCAGTGCGAGCGCCGCGGCGGTAGCCGCGACCGAGATGCCTCGCCGCATGTTGTGCTCTCCTTGCTCAGCTTCATTGCCCGAGTCGGCGACGGCGCCCGCGGCCCCGAGGGCGGGCGGTCGTCACCGGTGTAGGCGGAACGTAACAGTCACGTGAACGGACATGAAAGACCTTTCAGCAACTTTCTGCAAATTGTGATGCGGTCGACATGACCGCCCGCCCGCCAGGTGGCGCCGCCGCCGCCCGGAGGGAGCGGCGGGCGCCGGCTCGGGGCAGAGGTTGGCAGGTGTCCTGACCATGACGGGAGGTCGTCGGTCAAGTGGCCACCAGCTGAGCGATTTCTCACGTCATGTATGGACATAGCGGGTGACGACGCGATGTACTACCTCAGCGATTCACAATGGCGGCTGGGATCCGGGCGATGATGCCCGGGAGGAACGAGTGACGATGAGTACCGTCGTTCTCGACAGCGTGACAAAGGTGTACCCCGGGGGACATCTCGCGGTCGATCGATTGAGCCTGCGCGCGGAGGAGGGCGAGCTACTGGTCCTGCTCGGCCCGTCCGGGTGCGGCAAGTCCACCCTGCTCCGCATGATCGCGGGGCTGGAGGAGATCACCTCGGGGGATTTGTACCTGAACGGGCACTTCGCCAACGACCTGGCCCCACGCGACCGGGACGTCGCCATGGTCTTCCAGAGCGGCGCGCTCTACCCGCACCGCTCGGTACGCGGCAACCTGTCGTTCCCCCTGGAGATCGCCAAGGCCGACCCCAACCTCACCCGCGAGCGGGTGGTCGAGCTGTCCAAGGCACTGCACATCGACGAGACGCTGGACCGCCGGCCTGGAACGCTCTCAGGCGGCCAGCGCCAGCGGGTCGCGATGGGCCGGGCGATCGTCCGCCAGCCGTCCATCTTCCTGATGGACGAGCCGCTGTCCAACCTGGACGCGGGCATGCGCACCGAGCTGCGCATGGAGATCTCCTCGCTGGTGCGGGCGCTCGGCGTCACCACGATCTACGTGACGCACGACCAGGTCGAGGCGCTCACGCTGGCCGACCGGATCGCCATCATCAACCGCGGGGTGCTGCAGGACGTGGGCACGCCCTCGCAGATCTACAACGACCCGGCGACGGCGTTCGTCGCGGCGTTCCTCAGCTCGCAGCAGATCAACCTGCTGTCGGCCGCGGTGCGGACCCCGCAGAACCAGTACATCATGCTGGACTTCGGCCTGCACCAGATCATCATGCCCTGGAGCGACCCGCGCGCCTACGCGCTGTCCCAGCACACCGGCAGCCAGATCATCGTGGGCATCCGCCCGGACGGCCTGGCCCCGCTGCCGGACGGAGCCGACGCGCCGCACTTCGCCGGCCGGGTCCGCACGCTGGAGTACCACGGCCACGAGTGGCTGGCCTACCTGGAGGTCGGCATCCCGGCGGTCAGCGCCCCGGAGCCGGCCCCGCGCGCCAACCTCAACGGTCACGCCAACGGCCACGCCAACGGCAACGGGCACGGCGGCGTAGGCGGGCGGATGCGGGCGATGATGCGCCGCTTCATGCCCGGGGCCACCGAGGAGGAGCCGCTCCCGGTGGAGGAGGCCGCCGCGCCCGGCATCAGCGGGCACCACCGGCGCTCCGACCTGGTCGTCCGGCTCGGCTCGCGGCCGGTGTGGCGGGCGGGGGATCATGGCCGGGTCGGGGTGGACCTGAGCCGCATCATGCTGTTCACCATGGAAGGGAACCGGATCGACCCGCCGCGGCGTTGACGCCGGCCGCGGCCCGAGAAGACGGCCGGATCCCACCCGATCGCCCTCCATGATCGACATGACGGCCCGGCATCAGGCGACCGTGCGGCCGGCCGGTGGCGCGGCCAGCAGCGAGACGATCTCCACCAGGCGCGCCGCCCGGTCCAGCTCGACCTGGTGAAAGGCCGGGCCGTCCGTCCGGGCCACCACCAGGTGCAGGCCGGCCGCCGCCACCGGCAGGCTGAGCAGGTGCAGCGCGCCCTCGCTGAACGCCGACGGCCGCAGCGGCGTCAGATCGGGCATCTCCGCGATGTCCGGCGCCTGCCAGCTCCCGTGCACCACGTCCCCGGTGCGGGAGTCGACGGCCAGCGCCCACTCGGCGCTCACCAGGCCGGGCGCCGCGTCCACCAGGGTGCGGAACGCCCGGGCGCCGTCGGTGGCCACCTGGCCGAGCAGGTCGTAGTCGGGGCTGCTGCCGGGCACCTCCCGGGTGGGCCACGCCCCCTCCACCCGCACCCCCGGCACGACCGACAGCCGGTCGCGCAGCTCCCCGGCCGCCAGTCCGGCCGGCCAGGAGAGGGTGAAGTCGTCCACCGCCCGGCCGGCCTGGCGTTCCAGCACCGTGACCTGGTGGATGTCCGCGCCGAGGACGCCGAAGGCGCGGGCCACCTGCCCGAGCACCCCCGGACGGTCCGGCAGGGACACCCGCACTCTCAGCACCATCGTCACCACCCCCGCGCCCGCCGGCCGGCCGTTCCGGTCCGGCACACCGCCCAGCCTGCTCGACCGAGATTTCCGGATCGTTCCAGCAGGATGTCGGCGATGAGTCCTATCTGTGCTGATACGCACCGGCATCCGGATGGCCGAACCGCGGGATCGCCCGCCCGGTGAGGTCATAGGCGAGCCCGAGACCGCCGTACCACGCCGGGCCGAGCCGCACCCCCCCGCCGATCGCCGGCGAGCCGGCGCGCACCCGCAGGTCCAGCGGCCCGACGAAGCGGGGGTCGCGGCGCACCGAGCGGTGGCCGAGCCGGAACCGGCCGATCCGCCCCGCGTAGACGCCGCCCGCGTCGTCGATCCCCCGGCCGTCCTCGTAGGCCGCCACCCCGCCGACCTTGATGACGTTGTTGCGCATCACCAGGATCCGGCGCGAGCAGCCATCGGAGCAGGCCACGCCGATGGTGCGGCGGGCCGGCAGGTACACCGAGTTGTTCACCACGACCGTGCCGAGCACCGGCCCGACCTGGTGCCCGGGCCCCCGGGTCACCAGGAACGAGCCGCGCCGCCGCCCGGAGGTGACCACGTTGCCGGCGAACAGGTTGCCGGTGGCGGTGTCACCGCGGCGGTGCCCGAGCTCGGTGAAGGTCTCGTTGTCGCGCGCGATGTTGTGCGCGATGACGTTGCGGTCCCCGCCGTAGATCTCCACCGCGGCGCCGTCGGCGACATAGTCGCGGCTCGGCGCGTAGCTGCCGGCGATCAGGTTGCCGATCACCCGGTTGTCGTCCCCGTTGAGCAGCACGCCGAACGCGCCGGAGTCGTTGTCCGGCCGGCCGTCGTTCACGCTCATCCGGTCGTTGCCGACGATGCGGCTGTCCCGGACCGAGTTGTGGCGGCCGCGCGGCGTCACCCACACGCCCGCGACGTTGCGGTCGGCGTACACGTCCGCCAGGTCGTTGTGGCGGCCCTGGACGCGAAAGCCGCTCCACCCGCAGTCGCTGGCGCGCAGGCCGCGCACCCGCCAGTGCGAGCCCGACACCACCACGCAGTCGCCGCGCCGCCCGGTGACGGTCGGCCGCGGCCCGTGCCCGTAGGCGCCCGCGGTGAGCGGGCGGGCGCGCGTGCCGTCGGCGCGCAGCCGAAGCGTGCCCTTCCAGCGGCCGCCGCGGCGCAGCAGCACGGTGTCCCCCGGGCGCAGCCGGGCCGCGTTGGCGCGCTCCAGGGTGCGCCAGGCCGCGCCTGGCGAGGTGCCCGGGGCGTCGTCGTCGCCCTCGCGGGCGTCAAGGTAGAAGACCCGGCCGGACCCGGTACGGGCCGGCGCGGGCAACCGGACGGATGCCGCGGCCCGGTCGAGCGGCGCCGCGGCCACGACCGGTAAGGCGGTGCCCCCCGGTGGGAGTGCCGGTACCGCGGCCGGGACGGCCATCAGTACCAGGACCGGCGGTAAGAGCCGGCCGGGTCGCCAGAGGTTCGGCGTCATCACACCACTGCCCCGGATCGGAAAGATCGGTGCCGCTCACCGTAGTGCCCGCGGTCCGCCGGCGGGAGGCCCGATGAGAGGGCACGCGGCCGGGTCCCGTTCGATCCCGGCACGCCGGACGATAAGCCGCGCCGGGCCGCCGTCGCCCGGCGCGCCGGGCGCCCTTTGCCGACCCTTGGACGGGTCTTGCCCGCGTAGCGGATCTTGACCGGTGGCCCCGTCGATAGCCTTTGCCAATGCCCCGCACATCGGCCGCGGCGTGGCCCCGATCGATCCGGGGGCGGGTCACCCTCCTCGCGCTCGCGCTGGCCGCCCTCCTGCTGGCGCCGCTCGGCGTGGCGGTCGACCTGGTCGTCCGGGACGCGGTCGCCGGCGCCCTGCTGCGGGACACCCGGGAGGCCGCCGCCCGGGTCGCCGCCGCCTACCACGAGGGAACGCTCCGCAACCCGGTCACGCCCGGTCCCGGCGGGGTGGACGTGATCCAGATCGTCGGTCCGGGCGACCATCTGCTGGCCGCCACCACGGCGGCCGAGCGGCTGCCCGTGCTGGGCACCGCCCGCCCGGCGCGGCCGGGCCGCTTCCTGGACTTCGTGGCCTGCCCGCCGCCGGCGGGCGCCTGCCTGCACGCGACCGCCGCGCAGATCGGCCCGCCGCCCGCCGGTCCGGTCGTGTACGCCGCCGCCCGGATGCCGGTGCCGCTCAGCGGGCGCGCGCTGGACGCGCTGGTCGGCCTGCACGTCGCCGCGCTGACCGCGCTGGCCGGGTGGGCGGCCTGGAAGGGCGCCGACCGGGGGCTGCGGACCGTGGACGACGTCCGGGCGCAGCTGGCCCGGATCATGGTGGGCGACCTGTCCCGGCGGGTCCGCGAGCCGCCGGGCGAGGACGAGATCTCCACGCTGGCCCGCACGGTCAACCGCACGCTGGCCCGGCTGGAACACTCGGTCGAGCAGCAGCGCCGGTTCGCCGCGGACGCCTCCCACGAGCTGCGCACCCCGATCGCCGGGCTGCGCGCCCACCTGGAGGAGGCGCGGATGTACCCCGAGCAGGCCGACCTGCCGACCCTGGTGAACGGCGCGCTGCGCGACACCGACCGGGTGGAGGCCATCGTCACCGACCTGCTGTTCCTGGCCCGGCTGGGGTCGGGCGGTCCCGCCGCGCAGGAGCCGGTGGACCTGGGCGGGCTGGCCGCCGAGGAGATCGCCCGCCGGCCGGGGCGGGTCCCGGTCAAGGCGGAGCTGGCCGACGGGGTGACCGTGCGCGGCGTGCGCCCCCACCTGCTGCGGCTGGCGGGCAACCTGCTGGACAACGCGCAGCGGCACGCCGCCACGATGGTCCGGGTGGAGGTGTTCCGCGCCCGGAGCACCGCCGTGCTGGCCGTCACCAACGACGGCGACCGCATCGCCGCGCGGGACCGCGAGCGCGTCTTCCAGCGCTTCACCCGCCTGGACGAGTCCCGCAGCCGCGACCGGGGCGGCACCGGACTGGGCCTGGCCATCGCCCGCGACGTCGCCATCGCGCACGGCGGCACGCTGCACGTCGAGGACACCCCGGAAGGCACCCGGTTCGTCCTCGTGCTGCCCGCGGCCGGTGCCGGCCCCTGAGGCGGTGCGTGGCGGGACGGGCGGGCCGGTCGGGAATGTTCATGGCGGCGACGCCGGACGTTCAGCCCGCACTCTCCTGGGCGGTCCTGGTCGGCGGTTAGCGTGCCTGGCATCCACGGACCCGCCGCCGCGCGGGCCCGCCGCCGCATATCAAGGAGCCGTCTTGCGCGTCCTGGCCGTCGTCCCCGCCCGCGGTGGTTCCGTGGGCGTCCCGTTGAAGAACCTCGCGACGGTGGGCGGCACGCCCCTGGTGGCGCGGGCGGTCGCCTCCTGCGCGGCGGCCCGGCTGGTGGACCGGGTGGTGGTGAGCACCGACCACCCGGACATCGCCGCGGCCGCCGCGGCGGCCGGCGCGCGGATCGTCCACCGCCCCGCCGAGCTGAGCGGCGGCGCCGCCTCCAGCGAGTCGGCGGTGCTGCACGCGCTCGAGCAGGCCGGCGGCGACCCCGAGGTGGTCGTCCTGGTGCAGTGCACCAGCGCCTTCATCGACCCGGCCGATCTGGACGCCGCGGTCGCCCGGGTGCTCGACGGCGGCGCCGACGTGGTGTTCTCCGGCCTGCCCATTCACGAGTTCGTCTGGGCCGCCGGCGGCGAGGGGGTGCGCGGGGTGAACCACGATCCGGCCGGCCGGCCGCGCCGGCAGGACCGCGACCCCGAGTACCGCGAGACCGGCGCCTTCTACGCCATGCGCACCGCCGGGCTGCGCGAGCACGGCCACCGGTTCTTCGGCACGGTCGCGGTGCAGCCGGTGCCCGCCCGGCACGCCGTCGAGGTGGACACCCACGAGGACCTGGAGATCGCCCGGGCGCTGGCCCCGTTCGCCGACCGGCCCGGCCCGCTGGACGTGGACGCCGTGGTCACCGACTTCGACGGCGTGCACACCGACGACCTTGTCTACGTGGACTCCGACGGCCGCGAGATGGTCGCGGTGAGCCGGTCGGACGGGCTCGGCGTCGCCATGCTGAGGCGGTCCGGCATCAAGATCCTGGTGCTGTCCACCGAGCGCAACCCCGTGGTGGCCGCCCGGGCGCGCAAGCTCGGCGTCCCGGTGCTGCAGGGGCTGTCGGCCAAGGTGACCGCGCTGCGCGACTGGCTCGGCATCGAAGGGCTGGACCCGGCCCGGGTGGCCTACGTGGGCAACGACCTCAACGACCTCGGGTGCATGGAGATGGTCGGCTGGCCGGTCGCCGTTCCCGACGCGCATCCGCGCGTCCGGGCCGCCGCCCGGGTGGTGCTCTCCCACCGGGGCGGCGCGGGCGCCGTCCGCGAGCTGTGCGACCGGGTGCTGGCCGCCCGCCCGGCCGGCGCCGAGCCGCCGGTGGCCGGCCCGCGGACCGCGCTGCGGGTCAAGGACGCCCCGGTCGAGATCGGGCGGCACCTGGTCGGGCCCGGCGAGCCGGTGTACGTGATCGGCGAGATCGGCATCAACCACAACGGCGACCTGGACATCGCCCGCCGGCTGATCGACGTGGCGGCCGACGCCGGCTGCCAGGCGGTGAAGTTCCAGAAGCGCACGCCGGACATCGCGGTGCCCGCCCACCAGCGCGACCAGATCCGGCAGACGCCGTGGGGCGAGATGACCTACCTGGAGTACAAGCACCGGGTGGAGTTCGGCGCCGACGAGTACCGGCAGATCGCCAAGTACTGCGCGGAGCGCGGCCTGGACTGGTTCGCCTCGCCGTGGGACGTCCCGTCGGTGGACTTCCTGGAGGAGATGGACGTCGTGGCGCACAAGGTGGCCTCGGCGAGCGTGACCGACCGCGAGCTGCTGCGCCGCCTGGCCGCCACCGGCAAGCCGATCATCCTGTCCACCGGCATGTCGACCCTGGAGGAGATCGACGAGGCGGTGGACGTCCTCGGCACCCGCAACCTGGTGATCATGCACGCCACCTCCACCTACCCGCTGCCGCCGGAGGAGGCCAACCTCCGCACGATCACCACCCTGCGGGACCGCTACGGCGTCCCGGTCGGCTACTCCGGTCACGAGCGCGGCCTGCAGATCTCGCTGGCCGCCGTCACGCTCGGCGCGGTCACCGTCGAGCGGCACATCACCCTGGACCGCACGATGTGGGGGTCCGACCACGCCGCGTCGCTGGAGCCGAGCGGCCTCGCGCACCTGGTCCGGGACATCCGCGTCATCGAGTCCGCCCTCGGCGACGGCGTCAAGCGGGTGTTCCCCGGCGAAGAGGCGCCCAAGGCCCGGCTGCGCCGGGTCACCGTCTGACCGGCCGGCAAAGGTGACAGTGATCACGCTGTCGGTCGTCGTGCCGGTGCGCGACGCCGGCCCCTACATCGGTGACGCGCTGGCGTCGCTGCGCCGCAACGCCCGGCCGGACTTCGAGTTCGTCGTGGTGGACGACGGCTCGGCGGACGACACCCCGCAGGTCATCGAGGACTTCCGCGACCTGCTGCCCGGGCTCACCGTGCTGCGCAACGGCGCCCCGGCCGGGCTGGCCGACGCCCGCAACCTGGGGCTGTCGCTGGCGTCCGGGCGGTACGTGACGTTCCTGGACGGGGACGACTGGCTGGCCCCGGGCTACCTGGACGATCTGGTGGCCGCGATCGACGGGCTCGGTGTCGACTTCGTCCGGGTGGACCACGTGCAGGTGGAGGGCCGCAAACGGGTCGTGCACCGCGCGCCGGAGGCCCGCCGCGGCGCGGTGCTGAAGCCGCGGGACGGCATCCTGCCCGCCGGCTCGCGCACCATGGTCGACTATCCCTACGCCTGGGCCGGCATCTACCGGCGCGAGCTCGGCGAGCTGCTGGCCTTCCCCGGGCACCTGCACACCGCCGAGGACCGCCCGTGGATCTGGCGGCTGCACCGGGAGGCGGCCTCGTTCGCCGTCGTCTCGCTGGCCGGCGTCTTCTACCGGCGGCTGGTGCCCTCGTCGCTGACCCAGATCGGCGACGAGCGGCAGCTGCACTTCTTCGACGCGTTCGACCTGGTCTTCGCGCAGCTGGACAACGAGCGCGACCTGCTGCCCAAGGCGGTCCGCACGTTCTGCGCGCTGCTGGCCCACCATCTGGAGCTCGGCGACCGTCTCGCGCCGGAGCTGCGGGATCGGTTCGCCGCGCGCGGGCGGGCGATGCTCGCCGGGCTGCCGGCCGCCCTGGTGGCCGAGTCCGGCCTTGACCCCGAGCGGGCGGCGGCGCTGCGCCCGCTGCTCCCCCGCCATCTCGTCCCGCCTACGGAGCCCGCCCGGTGACCCAGATCTTCTACGGCTCGACCCTGTTCGGGGCGATGACCCTGGCCGCCGCGATCGACGCGGGCGCGTTCGGGCCGCGGACCGGCCGGCGCGTCCTGCTGGTGTCGAACAACGCCGCCATCCCGGAGATCACCCCCGCGCTGGACGAGGCTCCCGGCTTCGCGGCGCTGCGCGACCGCTTCGACGAGGTGCGGTCGTGGAACGACCTCGTCGCGCCGCTGCATCCGTCGGACTGGAAGGCGCGCATCGTCGAGGTGCCGATGCTGTCGCGGCTGCTGCGCACCTGGCTGGCGCTGGAGGAGGACCCGGCCGAGCTGGTCCTGGAGTCGGTCGCGGTGCCACCGGCCCGGACGATCGGCGCGCTGGTCCGCGACTGCCCGATCACCGTGTACTCCGACGGGCTGATGAGTTACGGGCCCACCCGAGATCCGCTTCCGCTGGAGATAGCCGGGCGGATCACCCGGTTGCTGCATCTGGACCTGGTGCCCGGGCTGGCGCCGCTGCTGCTGCGCGAGGCCGGGGTCGCGCACGAGGTGGTGCCGCGGGAGGCGTTCCGCCGCCTGGCCGCCGCCCTTCCGGTGCCCGGCGGGCCGCGGACGCCGGCCGGAGCGGCCCTCAGGCCCGCCGGTGACGCCGGTGACGCCGGTGACGCCGGTGACGCCGGTGACGCCATGATCCTCGGCCAGTACCTGTCCGCGCTGGAGATCCTCTCCGCCGAGGAGGAGGCGCGGCTGCACGAGGACATGCTCCAGGCCCTGGCCGCGCGCGGGCACACCCGCGTGGTGTTCAAGCCGCATCCGGCCGCCGGCCGCCGGCACGCCCGCGAGCTGCGGGCCGCCGCCGCCCGGCTCGGCGTGCAGCTGGCCGTCGCCGGGGAGACGGTGCCCGCGGAGGCCTGCTTCCAGGCGCTGCGTCCCTCGCTGGTCGTCGGGTGCTTCTCCACGGCGCTCGCCACCGCGCGCCGCTTCTACGGGATCCCGGTGGCCACCATGGGCTGCCCGGCGGTGCTCGACCGGCTGTCCCCCTACGAGAACGGCAACCGGATCCCGGCGACCATCGTGGCGGCCACCGTGCCCCGGCTGGGCACCGACGGCTCGATCACCGATCCGCCGCCGGTGGATCTGGCGGCCCTGGTCACCGCGGTGGCGTACTGCATGCAGCCCAAGGCGCACCCGGACCTGAAGGAGGCGGCCGCGGCCTACCTGGCCGGGCCCGGCGCCGACCCGCGCTACTTCCGCAACCGGCGCCTGGCCGCGGCCGGCCTGGCCGCCGAGCCCCGGCCGGCCGGGCGGCTCATCGGCCGGCTGCGCCGCACGCTGGCCCGCTGAACGCTCAGCGCAGCCGGTCCAGGTAGCGGCGGGCCCGGCGCCTGGCCCGCCGGCCGGCCCGCAGCACCGAGGGCGGCACCTCCAGCCGCAGCCGGGCGCGGCGGCGGGCGGCGGCGTGCTCGGGCCCGTCCAGCAGCGACCGCGCCACCGCGGGCTCGCCGGCGGCGGCCGCGTCCACCAGGGCGACCAGCCGGCGGGCCCAGTCGCTGCCGGCGGGGTCGTGGAAGTAGTTGGCCGCGCACCACTCGGGCACCGGATGCCGGAAGTCGCCGCGCGCCAGGTCCTCCAGCGTGCCCAGGCAGCCGCTGCCCTCGAACACCAGGTTGATCATCTCCGCGCTGACACCGAAGTCGGCGAGCACCAGCAGCGGGACCCCCGCGGTGATGGCCTCCAGCGCGGCGGTCGAGCTGACGGTGACGAACGCCGCGGCGTGCGCCAGGTGGTCGCGCATCGCCCCGCCGGCGAACCGGACCGCGTCCGGCCGCACCAGGCCGGCCTCGGCCAGCGAGCGCCACAGCCGCGCGTAGTGGTGGCGTTCGGTGTGGGTCTGCCGCTCGTGTTCCAGGGCGCGGACCTTGACCACGACGTCCAGGTCGGGCCGGGCGCCGGCCAGCCGGGCCAGCGCGAGCAGTACCGCCTCGCGCTCCTCGCGCCGGCGCGGCACCTTGGCCTGGGTGGCGAACACCACCCGGCGCCGCTCCCCCGCCGCCGGCGCGGGCGCCGGGTCGAGGAACGGCAGCCGGGCGAGCGCGGTGGCCGCGGTCACCCCGAGCTCGGCGCCCAGCCGGGAGAACTCGGCGACCTCGCGCCCGCTGTGCACCACCAGCAGGTCGCAGCCGCTGCGGTACAGCCACGCCTTCTCGGTGGCCGGCACCGAGATGCCGGGCAGGCCGGACAGCAGGACCGGCCGGGGCCGCAGCCGGCCGAAGACCTCCGCCGCCAGCACGTCCACCACCGGCCCGGTACAGGCCAGCAGCACCGCCCGCGGCGCGGTGCGCGCGGCCAGCCGGCGCAGCTCGCGCACCGGCAGCACCGGCGGCGGCGCGCCGGCCGCGGCGCCGGTCCCGGCGACGGCGGCGGATATCTGGCCGGCCGACGGAGTGATCGGGGTGCGCACGACCGCGAGGGTGGCGGTCCAGCCGGCGGGCAGCCGGTCGACGAGGCCGGCCGCCCATTTCAGGTAGGAGTCGGAGTCCGCCACCGCGAGGACACGGGTCAAGGAGAGGGCCTTTCGAGTGCGAATATCTGCAGATGCGAGCGGAGGGAGCCGGGCGCCGACGCCGTCCACCAGTCGTCGGGCACCTCCACCGCCTGGACGGGCACCCCGCGCCCGGCCAGCAGCACGCGCAGCGAGGTGACGGCGGTGGAGGGCAGGCTGAGCACGCGCTGCCCGGGGCCGAGACCGCGCAGGGTCATCTCGACCGGCGCGCGGCCGTCGTAGACGGTGACCCCCGGATGCGCGCGCACCTTCTCCAGATCGCGAGGATCTTCGCGCCGGTGCGGGTAGTAGGCGAGCGGGACGCCCAGCGCGAACAGCCACGACAGGTAGCGGTCGCGGTGGATGAGCCCGTCGCGGACCAGCGAGGTGCCGAGGACCACCGTGCTCTCCGCGGGACGCGGGTGCCCGGCGGCCGGCCGCCCGCGCAGCCAGGGGAAGTCGTGCCGCACCAGCTCGGCGCCGGTCGCGCGGACCGCGGCGGCGAGCGGTGCGGGCACGGGAAGCGCGGTGAAGAAGGTCAGCCGGCCGGCGCGGGCGGCGGCGCGCAGGCGCAGCCCGGCGGCGGCGCCGAGCATCCGCCGGGGCCGGGACGGGACGGCGCGGGCGCGCACCAGCGGGGTGCCGGGCCGCGAGGTGAGCAGTTCCAGCAGCCGGACGGTGGCGAGCCCGTCGTCGACCACCACCGTGCGGGCGGGCGCGGCCACCAGCGCGGCGAGCTGCGCCCGGCCGGAGAAGGCGTCGCCGAGCACCCAGGTCGCCCGGCGAGGCGGCCGCAGCGCGCCGGCGGTCTCGATGGTGAGGCCGGCGGGCAGGCCGAGCGCCGCCAGCTCGGCGCCGGTGGTGTTCAGCGCGGGCAGCCCGGCGCGGGCCAGCACCCGCACGCCGGGGCCGAGCAGCCCGGCGTGCCGCGCCTCGACGGCGCAGAGCAGCTGGAGCGGCGACTCCACCCAGGCGACGGCCGATCCTTGCTCCCGCACCCGGCCTCGACCGTTCCTCTCCGCGCTGCTCGGGCTGCCCGGGCAACCGACACTTCCACGACCCGAGCACCGTAGCGACGGGACCCGACGCGTCGGGTAACGGCCGGTGAACACCCGGCGACGCCACCCGCCCGGCCGGTGAACGGCGCCGGGCGGGCCCAGGTGTGCGCGGCGGAGGCACTACGCCTGCCGCCGGGCGGGCGGCCGGCCGGGGCCCGGCCGCGTGCGGCGGGCGGCGGGCGGCGGGCGGCGGGCGGAGGCACGACGCCTGCCGCGCCGGACGCCGCACTAAAGGCGGCGATTTCCATCGGCGGCGGCGGAATCGGCCGCGGTGCCCGGCGTGTGCGGCGGCGGAATGACCAGCCGGGCGGCGCCCGGTAACCGGCAATGTAAAGGAGTCCTGCGGTAGATCGAATATGACCGGTGAAATGTCCGGGCGCGGCGGGGAAATCGGCGCCGGCCGGCCCCCGTCCGCCGCCGGCCGGCCGGCGCAACAAGCCCGGCCGGGCCGGGCCCACGACCCGGTGAGGTCAGGCCGGAACGGCACTTGTGGCCATTTGACAACACCCGTAACACTGGCCACGAATAATCACTTGAGAGGTGGTCCGTAACTGGGCACGGATCCGGGTAGCCGGAAGGCGACGCTCGGCCCTTACCCTGGTCAAGGCGGGTAAACCCGCAGGTGCACACGCAACCGCACCCCTGGCGGGCCTCCGGTCCGAAAACCCCGGCGTTATAGGCGTTTTGTCGTGTTTGCATCCGTTTGTCCGATGTATTACTCTGACTGGACTCCCAGCACGGGACGCGCCCATTGCCGACTCCCCCGTGCACCAGGAGCACGCGCGGCCGGTCCGCTGCGGAGGGGTCCCTCTCCCGCCGAGCCGTGCGACCGCCGAGTCCGCGCGTCACGCGCGAAGCCGGGGACCCAACTCCTCTGGGGTGAATCAGGAGCGCCGTTCCCACGGGCGCCCCTGTAGGGCGACTTCCAGGCCCGAACCCGTCAGCTAACCCGGTAGGCGGATTGGAAGAAGGAGTCCCCTTTGTCAATGTTCATTCATCGACTTCTGGACGCCCCGAAGAAGCATCTGAAGGCCTGCGCCTTCGGCGGTCTGCTCGTCGCCCAGATCGTCGCGGGCACCACGCTGGCCGCCCGCGCCGACACCGCCGCCGACGACCCGCTGACCAGGATCGCGGGCGCCGAGGCGAGCCAGGCCAAGGACTTCGCCCGCTCCCACACCTCCGCGGGCAAGGTGTCGGCCAACACCCTGCTCGCGCTCGCGCGCAGCCAGGTGGGCATCGCCGAGAACGCCGCCGGCGGCGGCACCAAGTTCCACAGCTGGTACATGAGCCACCCCCGGGCCGTCCAGACGGTGGCCAGGGACGGCGGCTCGGTCGCCGGGTTCGCCAACGCGGCCTGGTGCGACATGTTCGTCTCCTGGGTCGGCACCCAGCTCGGCCTGCAGGACACCGTGGGCGTCGACGCCTACACGGTCGAACACGCCAAGTGGTTCGCGGCGCAGGGCCGCTGGGGCACCGCGGCCCGCCCCGGCGCGGTGGTCTTCTTCGGCTGGAACGGCGGCAAGGGCTTCTACGACATCGACCACGTCGGGTTCGTGCTGCGCGACAACGGCGACGGCACCATCCAGACCGTCGAGGGCAACACCGACAACGGCCGGGTCGAGATCCGCGAGCGCGAGGTCGCCAAGGTCGTCGGCTACGGCTACCCCGCCTACGCCGCCTGACGGGCTTCGGCCGGGTGCTCACCGCCCGGCCGGCGGCCGGCCGGCAGCCGGCCGCCCCACCCATTCGTGCCGTACGGCCGGCCCCACACCCCCGGCCGTACGGCACCCCTTTGCCCACTGATCACCCGGTTTCGGATGGTCCGCTACGCCGTGCTGACGCCCACAGTGATGCGTGCTCAGATGATTTGCGCCCTCTGCGGCCAAGCTGTGGGAGCGCTCCCAATGGCCAGGTAGCTGGATTTTCGGGCGTTACGTCCCATTCGTTGCTTCTAACCACCCCAGGAGTAACAGTTAGGTTTCGGCGTATTGACGCAGCACTCACAGATCGGGGACTCTTCGTGGGAGCGCTCCCAAATCTGATCGCGAGGCTCTACCCTCGCTGGATCCAGAATGCGGGATCCAGCACATCGCGGGGCCCGACTGTCGGGGCCGGCCCTCGATGCACCTCCCAACGATCGGGCAACCACCTGAGAGGGGTCCGGAATGATGAACAAAATGCGCCGCGGCAGGATGCTCGCGGTCGCATCGGTGATGACCGCCGCGCTCGGCGTCTCCGCGGCGTGCGGCAGCGACGAGCCGGCGAACAACGCCGGCGGCTCGTCCTCCGCGCCGGCGGAGAAGATCACCCTTACGCTGCAGACCTTCGGCGGCGGCACCAACTTCGGCTACAAGTCGGCCGTGGAGAAGTGGAACGCCGATCACCCGAATATCCAGGTCAAGTACAACAACCTGACCGACAGCTTCGAGAACGTGTACTGGCCGCAGATGCTGCAGTGGCTGCAGTCGGGCACCGGCGCCGGTGACGTCGTCGGCATCGACGAGGGCGGCATGGGCCTGGCCAAGGCCCGCCCGCAGTTCTTCACCGACCTCGGCGAGTACGGTCTCGACAGCCGCAAGGCCGACTTCCCGCAGTGGAAGTGGGAGAACGGCATCAACAGCGACGGCAAGCTGTTCGCGCTCGGCACCGACGTCGGCGGCATGAGCATCTGCTACCGCACCGACCTGTTCAAGAAGGCCGGCCTGCCGACCGACCGCGAGGAAGTCTCCAAGCTGTGGGCCAGCGGCGGCTGGGAGGACTTCATCAAGACCGCCAAGGACTTCCAGGGCAAGGTCAAGGACGCGAAGTTCGTCGACAGCGTCAACACCATCTACAACGTGGTGCTGGCGCAGGAGGCCGCCAAGAACGGCAACGTGACCTACTTCGACAAGGAGCAGCAGCTCATCGTCGACAAGAACCCGGCCGTCAAGACCGCGTTCGACTTCGCCCAGCGGGTGAGCAAGGAGGGCCTCACGGCTAAGCTGCAGAACTTCACCGACCCGTGGAACACCGGCTTCGTGAAGTCGCAGTTCGCCACCCTGGGCTGCCCGGGCTGGATGCTCGGTGTCGTCTCCGGCACCGCCGGTGACAAGTTCAAGGGCAAGTGGGACGTCGCCACCGTGCCCGGCGGCGGCGGCAACTGGGGCGGCTCCTGGCTCGCGGTGCCCAAGCAGAGCAAGCACCCGAAGGAGGCCGCGGAGCTGGCCAGCTTCCTGACCAGCCCCGAGGCGCAGCTCATGGCGTTCAAGGAGGGCAACAACCTGCCCAGCACCCTGCCCGCGCAGGAGAACCCCGAGCTGCTGAGCGTGAAGAACGAGTACTTCAACGACGCGCCGATCGGCGAGATCTTCGGCCCCTCCATCAAGGCGCTCCAGCCGATCTTCCTCGGTGAGAAGCACGCCCAGGTGAAGGCCGCGGTCGAGCAGGTCGTCATCGGCATGGACCAGGGCGCCGTCCCCTACGGCGAGGCGTGGACCAAGTTCGTCGAGGCGGGTCAGAAGGCGGCGGGCTGACCGTCCCCATGATCTCACCGGCCCGTCGAGGCGATCCCACGGCGGGCCGGTGACCCCAACCGGTGATCGGCGGCAGCGACGCGCTGCCGCCTTCACGACCGAATACCGAAAGGTAGACCGTTGACCCTCTCCCCGCGCTCCCCGCGGAGACGACCGGGGCGCCCCGCTCCGGCAGGGCCGGAGGCTCGCGGTTCCCACCACCGGCCGGCGGCCCACCGGCCGCCGGCGACGCCTCGGCGCCGATGCCCGGCGGCGCCGCAGCCGCCCGGTGGACCGACCCCGCAGCGCAACCAACGAAAGAAGGAGAGTGGGGCGCCCGGCCCGCGGCCCCCGGCCGCCGGCTCCGCCCCGGACTTCCGATGAGCGTCAACGTCCGCGCCCACCGTGCGGATCCCGCGCCTCCCCCGCCTCGGCCGGGGCGCCACCATTCGGGATCCTCACGTCGCTACTGGTCCCAGCTCGACCTGAAAGCCACTCCTTACTTCCTCATCTCGCCCTACTTCATCCTCTTCGCGATCTTCGGCCTCTTCCCGCTCGTCTTCACCCTGTGGGTGTCGATGCACGACTACGAGCTCGCCGGCGGGGACGCGAAGTTCACCGGGCTGGAGAACTACACCAACCTGCTGGCCGACGGTGACTTCTGGAACGCCGTCATCAACACGGTCGGGATGTTCGTCCTGGCGACGCTTCCGCAGCTCGTCATCGCCCTCATGCTGGCCAACGCCCTCAACAAGAGGCTGCGCGGCCGGCTGTTCTTCCGTCTGGGGGTCCTGCTCCCGCTGGTCACCTCGGTCGTGGCGGTCGCGGTGGTCTTCACCCAGCTCTACGGCCGCGACTTCGGTCTGATCAACTGGGTGCTCGGCTTCTTCGGCGTCGAGAACATCAACTGGCAGAACGCCAAGTGGTCGTCCTGGGTCGCCATCGCCAGCATGGTCGACTGGCGCTGGACCGGCTACAACGCGATCATCTATCTGGCCGGCATGCAGACGATCCCGCGCGACCTGTACGAGGCCGCCTCGATCGACGGCGCCACCCCGCGCAAGCAGTTCTGGAGCATCACCCTGCCGATGATCCGGCCCACGATCATCTTCACCGTGTTCGTCTCCACCATCGGCGGCCTGACGCTGTTCGCCGAGCCGGTCATGTTCGGCAACGGCCGGATGGACGGCGGCAGCACCGGCCAGTTCCAGACCATCGCCATGTACATCGTCAAGCAAGGCTTCCGGGACTTCGACTACGGCTACGCCGCCGCGGCGGCATGGCTGCTGTTCATCCTGATCCTGATCGGTGTCGCGATCAACTATTCGTTCGTCCGCCGGATCGGGGGCAGCAAGTGAGCGCCGCAACCTACGCGCAGCACCGGGCGCCGGCCCGCAAGGGGAGGCGGGATCCCTTCCGGGCCACCCCGCTGACCAAGGCCGCGCTGATCATCACGGTGATCGCGTCGATCTTCCCGCTGTACTGGATGATCATCATCGCGTCGCGGACCAACACCGACGCGGTCGAGGTGCCGCCGCCGCTTCTTCCCGGCGGCAACCTCGGCGAGAACGTCCAGCGGGTGCTCAACACCGAGGACGCGCACTTCCTCGCCGGTCTGGTGAACTCGCTGATCGTCACCAGCACGGTGACGCTGTCGGTCGTGATCATCTCGACCTTCGCCGGGTTCGCCTTCGCCCGGCTGCGCTTCCGCGGGCGCAACCTGCTGCTCGGCTCCATCCTCATCACCATGATGGTGCCGCTGCAGCAGATGGGCATCGTCCCGCTCTATCAGCTCATGGTGAGCCTCGGCTGGGTCGGCACGCTGAAGGCCGTCATCCTGCCGTACCTGCTCAACGGGTTCGGCGTCTTCATGATGACGCAGTACACCGACCAGGCGGTGCCCGAGGAACTGGTGGAGGCCGCCCGGGTGGACGGCGCGTCCACGCTGCGCATCTGGTGGAACGTGATCCTGCCGGCCGTCCGGCCCGGCATGGCGGTGCTGGCGCTGCAGACGTTCATGCTGAACTGGAACGAGTTCATGTGGCCGCTGATCGTCCTGACCCCGGAGAACCCCACGGTGCAGGTGTCGATCAGCTTCCTCACCGCGGCGCACACCACCGACTACGTGCTCATCTTCACCGGCACGGCTCTCTCGGTACTACCGCTCATTGTCGTTTTCGTCGCGTTCGGCCGGCAGATCGTCGGCGGACTCATGGAAGGTGCGGTCAAAGCGTGACAACGCAGCAGACTCAACCCGAGACCCAAGTCCCCACCCTGCCCTTTCCCAGCGGGTTCGTCTGGGGCGCCGCCACCTCGGCGTACCAGATCGAAGGCGCCACCGGGGTGGACGGGCGCGGCACCTCGATCTGGGACACCTTCGTCCGGCAGCCCGGGCGGGTGCTGAACGGGGAGAACGCCGACGTCGCGATCGACCACTACAACCGGTACCGGGACGACGTGGCGGTCATGGCGCGGCTCGGGCTGACCGCCTACCGCTTCTCGGTCTCCTGGCCGCGGATCATGCCGGACGGCGCCGGGCGGGTCAACCAGGCCGGCCTGGACTTCTACCGCCGGCTGGTCGACGAGCTGCTCGAGAACGGCATCGACCCCTGGCTCACGCTGTACCACTGGGACCTGCCGCAGGCGCTGGAGGAGGCCGGCGGGTGGCCCGAGCGGGACACCGCCCACCGGTTCGCCGACTTCGCCGCCACCGTGCACGAGGCGCTCGCCGACCGGGTGACCAACTTCAGCACCGTCAACGAGCCCTGGTGCGCGGCCTTCCTCGGGTACGCCTCCGGCGAGCACGCCCCGGGCCGGCGGGAGCCGGCGGCCGCCGTCCGCGCCGCCCACCACCTCAACCTGGCGCACGGCCTGGCGGTCCGGGCGCTGCGCGCCCAGAACGCGGCCACCAGGATCGGCGGCTCGGTCAACCTGTACGCGGTGAGCCCGGCGACCGAGGACCCGGCGGACCTGGAGGCCGCCCGGCGCATCGACGGCCTGCAGAACCGCTTCTTCCTGGACGCCCTGCTCAAGGGCGCCTACCCGGAGGACGTGCTGGACGACCTGAGCCAGATCACGTCGTTCGACTTCATCCGGGACGGCGACATGGACGTGGTCGCCAGCCCGTTCGACATCCTGCTGGTCAACTACTACAGCCGCTTCACCGTCTCGGGTAAGCCGGGTGGCGCCGCCTCCGCCGCCGCGGCGCCCACCGGGGCCGGTTCCCCGTGGCCGGGCAGCGAGCACATCTCGTTCGTGAACGGCGGGCGGCCGGTCACCTCCATGGGCTGGGAGATCGACGACAGCGGCCTGTACGAGGTGCTGGAGCGCGTCGCGCGCGACTACCCGAGCATCCCGCTGGTCATCTCCGAGAACGGCGCCGCGTTCGAGGACGTGGTGGCCGACGGCGCGGTCGACGACCAGGAGCGCCTGGCCTTCATCGAGGCCCACCTGCGGGTCTGCCATGCCGCGATCGAGGCCGGTATCCCGCTGAAGGGATATTTCGCCTGGTCGCTTATGGACAACTTCGAGTGGGCGTGGGGTTATGGCAAGAGGTTCGGACTGGTCCACGTGGACTACCAGACCCAGCGCCGGACGCCCAAGGCCAGTGCCTTCTGGTACGCCGACACGATCCGGCGGGGCGGCTTGAACGGTCCGGCAGAATAAGGTCGGACGTCAGGAGGGGGCACCACATGATCGGGGACCGCCGTTCGGGAGCGCGACCGACCCTTGAGGCCGTCGCCGCTCGCGCCGGGGTCGGCCGGGGCACCGTCTCGCGTGTCATCAACGGCTCGCCGAAGGTGAGCGACAAGGCCCGCGAGGCCGTGCAGCAGGCGATCGACGAGCTCGGCTACGTGCCGAACCGGGCGGCGCGCACCCTGGTGACCAAACGCACCGACACCATAGCGCTGGTGGTGTCGGAGTCGGAGCAGCGCATCTTCGACGAGCCGTTCTTCGCGGGCATCATCCGCGGCATCGGCCTGTCGCTGTCGGAGACCGGGCTGCAGCTCATCCTGACGATGGCCCAGTCGCGCACCGAGCACGACCGTCTGGAGCACTACCTGACCGGGCAGCACGTCGACGGCGTACTGCTCATCTCCCTGCATGGTGCCGATCCGCTGCCCGGCCGGCTGGAGGACATGGGCGTACCCACCGTCCTCGGTGGCCGGCCCGTCGGTTTCACCCCCTACAGCTACGTCGACGTCGACAACCGGGCCGGTGCCCGGCAGGCCGTGAAGTACCTGCTCGCCAAGGGCCGGCGGCGGATCGCCACCATCGCCGGCCCGCAGGACATGGGCGTGGGTGTCGACCGGCTGGCCGGGTACCGCGACGCGCTGCTGGCCACCGGGCTCCCCGAGATCGTGGAGTACGGCGACTTCAGCGAGGGCAGCGCGGTGGAGGCGATGGAACGGCTGCTGGCCGGCCATCCCGACCTGGACGCGGTGTTCGCCGCGTCCGACGCGATGGCCTGCGGCGTGCTGCGAGTGCTGAAGGACCATGGCAAGAACGTCCCCGGCGAGATCGCGGTGATCGGGTTCGAGGACTCGGCGATCGCCCCCCAGACGGTGCCGCCGCTGACCAGCGTGCACCAGCCCACCGAGGACATGGGCCGCCAGATGGTCCAGCTGCTGGTGGCCCGGATCAACGGCGAGCGGCTGCAGCAGCCGGTCGTCATATTGGACACCCATCTGGTCGAGCGCGGCTCGGCCTGATCCGGCCGGCGACCCGGGCGCCCCGTGCGGGCACCCGGGTCGCCGCGTGCCCGGCCCATCCCACCTCCAAGGAGGAGACCGTGCCAGACCAGTCCTTCCCGGACGATTTCCTGTGGGGAGCGGCCACCTCGGCCTACCAGATCGAGGGCGCCGCCGACGAGGACGGGCGGAGGCCGTCCGTCTGGGACACCTTCGCCGCCGTCCCCGGCAACGTCCGCGACGGTGACACCGGCGCCGTCGCCGCCGACCACTACCACCGGGCGGCCGAGGACCTGGACCTGATGGCCTCCCTCGGGCTGCGCGGCTACCGGTTCTCCATCGCCTGGCCGCGCGTGCAGCCGCACGGCGGCGGCCGGCCGGACCAGCGAGGGCTCGACTTCTACCGGCGCCTGGTGGACGGGCTGGCCGAGCGGGGCATCCGGCCGATGGCGACCCTGTTCCACTGGGACCTCCCCCAGGCGCTGCAGGACGCGGGCGGCTGGGAGAACCGGGACACCGCCGCGCGGTTCGCCGACTACGCCGAGATCGTCTTCGACGCGCTGGAGATCCGCGACTGGCTCACGATCAACGAGCCCAAGACCGTGGTGGACTGCGGGTACCGCCTGGGGATCCACGCGCCCGGCGTGCGCGACGACGCCCGGGCGTTCGTCGCGCTGCACCACCTGCTGCTCGCGCACGGGCAGGCGTCACGGGTGCTGCACGAGCGCCACCCCGGCCGCCGGATCGGCCCGGCGCTCAACCTGCACCCGACCTACCCGGCCGAGGACACCCCGGAGGCGGCCGAGGCCGCCCGTCAGCGGGACGGGCTGGAGAACCGGCTCTACCTCGATCCCATCCTCACCGGCGCATACCCCGAGGACACGCTGGCCTGGATCGCCGAGCGCAGCCCGATGCCCGGCCACATCCGGGACGGCGACCTCGCCGTCATCTCCGAGCCGATCGACCTCATAGGCGTGCAGTACTACAACCCGATCTTCGTGGACGCCAAGGGCGAACGGGTGCACCTGCATCCGACCGCGCAGCTCGACTGGCTGGAGATCTACCCCCGCGGCCTGTACGACGTGCTGACCCGGCTGGCGGCCGACTACCCGCCGGTGCCCCTGGTCATCACCGAGAACGGCATGGCGGCGCCGGACGAGCGCGGCCCGGACGGCCGGGTGGACGACCCCGAGCGCGTCGCCTACCTGCGTGACCACATCGCCGCGGTGCGGGACGCGATGGCGGAGGGCGTGCCGGTGGAGGGCTACCACGTGTGGTCGCTGCTGGACAACTTCGAGTGGGCCGAGGGGTACTCGGCCCGATTCGGCATCGTGCACGTCGACTTCGCCACCCAGACGCGCACCCCCAAGACCAGCGCCCTGTGGTACCGAGATCTGATCGCGAGCGGCCGCCTGTCCTGACCGCGCTGTCCTGACCGCGCTGTCCTGACCGCGCTGTCCTGACCGCGCTGTCCTGACCGCGCTGTCCTGACCGGGCCACCGCGGCCGCTCGCCGTCGGCACCGGCGTGCCCTGCCTGGAAGCGCTCCCACCTGAGCCGCGTAGGCATCTTCCCAGGTGAGAGCGCTTCTCGGCTTGCGCTAGCGCAAGCATGCCCGCTCGTCAACCCGGCGCGGCGCCCGGGGCCGGCCCGCACCACGACGGCCGGCCGCGCGCCGGGCGGCCGTCGTGCCTTCGCGCGGCGGTCCGGGTCCGGGCCGCCGGGCGAGGTGCGGTTTCGGGCCGGGGACGCCCCGGAGCCAGGCGTCCGTACCCGATCTTTCCGACCCGCCGATTGACGCGCCCGGCCGGCAGGCTCTAGCTTGTGGCGCTATGGGAGCGCTCCCACCTGCTGCTCACGCCTCGGCCAAATTTTGATCACCGGGCGGTCACGGTGGATGATGGAGCGCCGTCAGCCGGATGTGAGCACCGCATCCGCCGAATTCACCCCGTTGATCGAGAGGATGCCCCCGTGCCTCAGTTCGTGCTCCGTGGTGGCGGGTACCACGCCGAGATAACCGAAGCAGGCGCCGCGCTGCGGGTGCTGAGGCACGGTTCGCGCGATCTGGTGGCCGACTGGCCGGAGGGCGGGCCCGTCCCCCACTACAGCGGCACGCTGCTCGCTCCCTGGCCCAACCGGGTGGCCCGTGGGCGGTACACCTTCGCCGGCGAGCCGCTGGAGGTGCCGGTGAACGAGCCCGAGCGCGGTCACGCCCTGCACGGGCTGGTGGCCTTCGCCCCGTGGGAACTCGTGGAGGTGCCGGCCGGCGACGGCGACCGCGCGTTCGTCCGGCTCGCGCACACCATCGAGCCGACCCCCGGCTACCCGTTCCGGCTGGCGCTGCAGGTCCGCTACGCGGTCGGGCCGGACGGCCTGACCACCACCCTCACCGCCGAGAACGTCGGTGACGGGCCCGCTCCCTACGGCTGCGGCCCGCACCCCTGGCTGATCGCCGACGCCGGCCAGGAGGCCACCTGGCGGCTCGGCCTGCCCGCCGAGCGGGTGCTGCGCACCGACGAGGTCCTCATCCCCACCACCCTGGAGCCGGTGGCCGGTACCACCTACGACTTCCGCACCCCCCGCCCGCTCGGCGACACCTCGCTGGACGAGGCGTTCACCGGTCTGGCCGCCGACGCCGACGGCCTGGCGCGGGTGGCGGTGACCGGCCCGGCCGGCGGCGTGGAGATCTCCTGGGATCCGCAGGTCCTGCCGTGGGTCCAGGTGTGCACGGGCAGCGGGTTCGGCCAGCGGGGCCTGGCGGTCGAGCCGATGACCTGCCCACCGGACGCCTTCAACTCCGGAACCGACGTCATCGTGCTCGCACCCGGCGACAAGCATGAGGCGGCCTGGACCATCACCGCCCGCTGAGCCATGGCGCCGCGGCCCGGCGCGCCGGCCCGCCCCCACCCAGAAAGACTTTCATAACGATGGAGAGCAAGACCAAGCGCCGGCTGACCACGGCGCAACTGGAGGAGCTGATCCTCGAGGCGACGGGCACGGGGGTGACCTCGACAGAAGAGCTCACCGACGGGTTCGCCAACGCGGTGTGGCGGATCGCCCTGGCCGACGGCCGCCAGGTCGTGCTGAAGGCCGCCCCGCCGCCGGATCTGCCGCAGCTCCGCTACGAGCGCGAGCTGCTGCGCACCGAGGCCATGGTGTACCACCTGGCCACCCCGGCCGGGGTGCCGCTGGCCCGGCTGCTGCACTCGGCGTTCGACCACCCCCGGCTGGGCGGCGACTTCCTGGTGCTGTCCGCGCTGGACGGGGTGCCCTGGAACCAGGCCACCGGCCTGTCCGACGCCGACCAGGCCGCGCTGCGCCACGAGCTGGGCGCCCACCTGGCCCGCCTGCACACCATCCCGGGCGAGGGCGTCTTCGGCTATCCCTACGCCGGGCTCACCGGGCCCACCTGGCGCGACGCGTTCCTGGTCATGACCGGCGCCCTGCTGGACGACGCCGTGCGGTACGAGACCACGCTGCCCTGCTCGCTGCTGGACATCGCCGCGGCCGTCCACGGCGACGCGCACCTGCTGGAGGAGGTGACGGCCCCGGTGCTGGTGCACGCCGACGTCTGGCCGGGCAACGTGTTCCTCACCCCGCCGTCGGCCGGGCGGCCGCGCATCCAGGCGATCATCGACCTGGAGCGCGCCTTCTGGGGGGATCCGCTGGCCGACTTCGTCACTCCGACGATCTTCGGCGAGCTGCGGGAGGACGATCCGATCGTCGCGGGCTACCGGCAGGCGGGCGGCGTGCTCGAGTTCACCCCGCAGGCCAGGCGGCGGGAGGCCATGTACCGCGTCTACCTCTACCTGCTGATGCTCATCGAAGAGACGCCGCGGGGGTACCCCGAGGAGTCCTACCGGCGGATCCGCGACCTGTCCACCGAGGGCCTGACGCAGAGCCTGGCGTATCTCAGGCAGCGCTGAACCCTCCCCGGCCGCCGCGGCCGTCCCGCGCGCACGCAGCGGTGGCCGAGCGGCCGGGACAGCCGGCGACGCGCGGGGAGCGCCGCCCAGGGACCGGGTCCCCGGACGGCGCGAGTCGCGGCCCGCACGTCAGGCCCGGTTCTGGTGGTTGTGGCCGCCGGCCACCAGCCGGTCGGACTCCCGCTGCCCCGGCACCGCCGGGTGCGGCTGCGTGCTCGTCCCGGCGGGCTCGGCATCGCGACGCTCGGCGTCCCGGCTCAGGACGTCGCGGCGCTCGGCACGGTCGTCCACACCGTCACCGTCCCGGTCGTGCGCCGGCCCGGCGGGAGCCGTCGCGACCGGCGCGGACTTCTCGGTCCGCTCGTCGGCCAGCCGCTGCTCCAGGCGGCGCTTCTCCTCCTCCAGGCGCGCGACGCGGTCCCGGGTCTCCATCCGGGCCTCGCGCAGCTTGCGGCGCTTGGCGCCCGAGCGGCGCATGCCCGCGGCCAGCGCCATGAGGCCGATCAGGAAGACGGCCGCGGTCGCCGCCCCGGCCAGGAAGAGCTCCAGCCGGCTCAGCTCCAGCGTCCGGTCCAGTACCGTGACCGTCGACACGGCACCGGCGGCGCCGTCGTTGGCCACCGCCACGACCGCCGCGCCGGCGAGCACGATCAACAGCAGGCCCAGCACGATCATGTGACCTCCCAGGTCGCCTCCATACGCCCCTCCGCGGGGCCCGACACCCGACTGCCCCCGGCGGCGCGGGGTATTCCTCCGCGGGGCCGCCGGTGCCGGGATTCCGGGTCCGCGCGCCCGCCCGCCGCCGCGCGGATCGTACGGTGGTCGTAGCAGGCGCGCCCGCGAGCCGGGGCGCCGATCATGACGGGTGGTGACGATGCCGATCACGCCTACCGCCGGCGACCGGCCGGCCACCTGCGTCATCGCCGGCGGCGGCCCGGCCGGTGCGATGCTGGCGCTGCTGCTGGCCCGGGCCGGGGTGCCGGTCACCCTGCTGGAGAAGCACGCCGACTTCCTGCGCGACTTCCGCGGCGACACGATCCACCCCTCGACGCTGGAGATTCTGGACGAGCTGGGGCTGGGCCCGGCGTTCGACCGGCTGGCGCCGCGCCGGGTCGAGACCCTGTCGATCCGGCTGGACGACGGGGTGGTCCGGGTGGCCTCGCTGCGCCGCCTGCGGTCCCGCCACCCCTACATCGCCTTCGTCCCACAGTGGGACTTCTTGACCATGCTCACCGAGGCGGCCCGGCGCCATCCCACCTTCCGGCTGATCATGGAGGCGGAGGTCACCGGCCTCATCCGCGAGGGCGGCGCGGTGCGCGGCGTGCGCTACCGCGACCGCGACGGCGAGCACGAGCTGCGGGCGGCGCTCACGGTGGGGGCCGACGGGCGCCACTCGGCGGTGCGCCGGGCCGCCGGGCTCGCGCCGGTGGAGTTCGGCGCGCCGATGGACGTGGTGTGGTTCCGGCTGCCCCGCGAGGAAAGCGACCCCGACGAGGCCTTCCTGCGGCTGTCGGCGGGGCGGTTGATGGTCGCCATCGACCGCGGATCCTACTGGCAGCTCGCCTACGTCATCCCCAAGGGCGGCTTCGGCGCGCTGCGGGACCGCGGTGTCCAGGCGCTGCGGGCGTCGGTGGGCGAGCTCCTTCCCTTCCTCGCCGGGCGCACCGGCGCGCTGGCCGGGTTCGAGGAGGTGGGAATGCTGCGGGTCCGGCTGAACCGGGTGCATCGCTGGCACCGGCCGGGACTGCTGCTGATCGGCGACGCCGCCCACGCGATGTCCCCGGTGTTCGGCATCGGGATCAACCTGGCCGTGCAGGACGCGGTGGCCGCCGCCAACCTGCTCGCCGGGCCGCTGCTGGCCGGCCGGGTCCCCGAGTCGGCGCTGCGGGCGGTGCGACGCCGCCGCGCCGCGCCGACGGCGATCACCCAGTTCGTCCAGCAGGTGGTGCAGGACCGGCTGATCAGACCGGCGCTGGACGCCGCGGCCCGGCCGCCGCGGCTGCCGCGCGACCTGGCCGGCCTCCCGGTCGCCGGCGCCCTCATCCGCCGGTTCATCGGCCTCGGCGTCCAGCCCGAGCACGTCCGCTCACCGCGGGCCCGGCAGGCCGGCACTCCCCCGCGATGCTGATCGCGGCCCGCCCGGGAACCCCGGCGGGACCGGGATCGGACCGGAAAGCGGCTACCGCGCACCGGGAAAGCTTTCTCAGCCTGTGGACACGGTCTCGGTGGCACCGGCATCGGTGCAATAACCTTGGTCCGTGAGCGCCGAACCCATAGATCTCGATTCGTGGCGGGACCTTGCCGCCGCCCAGCAACCGGACTGGCCGGACCGCTCCGCGCTCGAGGCCGTCGTCTCCGAGCTGCAGGGCCTGCCGCCGCTGGTCTTCGCCGGCGAGTGCGACGAGCTGAAGGACCGGATGGCGGCCGTCGCCCGCGGCGAGGCCTTCGTCCTGCAGGGCGGAGACTGCGCCGAGACCTTCGCGGGCGCCACGGCGGACAACGTCCGCAACAAGCTGAAGACCCTGCTGCAGATGGCCATCGTGCTCACCTACGCGGGCCGGGTGCCGGTGGTGAAGATCGGCCGGCTGGCCGGGCAGTTCGCCAAGCCCCGGTCCAAGCCGACCGAGATCCGCGGCGGCGTCGAGCTGCCCGCCTACCGCGGCGACATGGTGAACGGCTTCGACTTCACCCCCGAGTCCCGCCGCCCCGACCCGGCCCGGCTGCTGCGCGCCTACCACTCCTCGGCGGTGACCCTCAACCTCACCCGGGCCTTCACCAAGGGCGGGTACGCCGACCTGCACCAGGTGCACGCCTGGAACCAGGACTTCGTGGCCGAGTCGCCGGCCGGCCGGCGCTACGAGCAGCTGGCCCGCGAGATCGACCAGGCGCTGGCGTTCATGCACGCCTGCGGGGCCGACCCCGACGAGTTCCACACCGTGGAGTTCTACTCCTCCCACGAGGCGCTGATCCTGGACTACGACCGGGCGCTGACCCGGATCGACTCGCGTACCGGGCTGCCCTACGACGTGTCGGCGCACATGGTGTGGATCGGCGAGCGCACCCGGCAGCTCGACGGCGCCCACGTGGACTTCTTCAGCCGCATCCGCAACCCGATCGGGGTCAAGCTCGGGCCGACCACCAGCCCCGAAGAGGCGCTCACCCTGATCGAGCGGCTGAACCCGGCCAACGAGCCGGGCCGGCTCACCTTCATCTCCCGGATGGGGGCCTCGCGGGTGCGTGACGCGCTGCCTCCGCTGGTGGAGAAGATCCGGGCCAGCGGCGCCCAGGTGGCCTGGATCTGCGACCCCATGCACGGCAACACCTTCGAGGCGCCGAGCGGGCACAAGACCCGGCGGCTGGACGACGTGCTGGACGAGGTGGCCGGCTTCTTCGAGGTGCACCGCGCCCTCGGCACCCACCCCGGCGGCATCCACATCGAGTTCACCGGCGACGACGTCACCGAGTGCGTGGGCGGCGGGCACCCGATCGTCGAGGAGGACCTGGCGCTGCGGTACGAGACCGCCTGCGACCCGCGGCTGAACCGCGGCCAGTCGCTGGACCTGGCCTTCCGGGTGGCCGAGCTCTACCGCTCCGCCTGACCGGCCGGGCCGGCGGCGCGGGCCCTTCAGGCGGGGCCCCCGCGTCGCCGGTCACCGCCAACGGCGTCAGGGACGCCGGCCGTCCTCCGGGCCCTCGGCCCGGCCGGAGTCGATGTCGGCCGCGATCTCCTTGCGGATCGACTCCATGTCCAGCGCGCGCACCTGGCCGATCAGGTCCTCCAGCGCGGCCGGGGGCAGCGCGCCGGGCTGGGCGAAGACCACGATGCCGTCCCGGATCGCCATGATGGTCGGGATCGAGCTGATCTCGAAGCCCTCGGCCAGGCCGCGCTCGGCGTCGGTGTCGATCTTGCCGAACTTGATGTCCTCGTGCTTCTCGGACGCCTTTTCGAAGACCGGCGCGAAGGTGCGGCACGGCCCGCACCAGGAGGCCCAGAAGTCGAGCAGGACGATCCCCTCGTCGGCGATCTCGTTGAAGTTGCTCTCTGTCACCGCGATGGTCGCCACTGGTGGTCCCCTCGTCTCGTCGCTTGTCTCGTCGATCGAGACAACCACCTTCCCACGCCGCGCATTCCTGGGCTGTGTCTATTGGCGCGCGCTCCGCGCGCTGCGTTCGG
>NZ_BOOU01000034.1 GCF_016863395.1 Sphaerisporangium rufum
GAACGCCGGGGCGGGCCGGCGGCGGGGTCAGCGGCTGCTCCGCGGGGCGGGTGGGCGGCGGGGATGACCCTTGTCGCCATGGGGTGAGTGGGTTAGTGGCCGGGGAGATCGAGGCCGAGGAGGAGGGGGTCGTGGTCGGAGGAGCGGAAGGGGTCGGGGGCGTAGAGGGCGGGCGGGTTGAACTCGGTGTTGTAGTCCAGGAACCGGCCCTCGTCGGCGTTGACATGCCAGATGGTGGCACCGGTCACCCGCTTCATCAGCGAACGGGCGGCCAGCATGTGGTCGAGCTCGCCGGACAGGCCGCCGAAGACATAGCTGTAGCGGTCCCGGGCCCGGACGAACTCCTTACTGACGCTGGTGAGGCCGCCCTTCTCCAGGGCGTGCACCGGGTCCTCCTCGCCGTAGGCGTTCAGGTCGCCGAGCACCAGCGGATTGCGCGGCCGGGCGGTCGCGATCAGGTCGAGCACCGCCCGCGCCTGGCGGACCCGCTCGTCGTTGAAGCAGCCCTGGCCGTCGCCCTGGTCCAGGTCGGCGCCGGTGGCGCCGTCACAGCCCTTGGACTTGAAGTGATTGACGATCATGGTGAACGCCGAGCCCGCGCCGCCGCGGGCGCGCCGGAACTCCTGGATCAGCGGCGGGCGGCGGAACACCGGGTCCGCCGAGGATCGGGCCGGGCCGGCCGGGGTGACGGCGGCCGGCTTGTAGATGAGGGCGACCTGGATGGCATCGGTGCCAGGGTTCGGCGAGACGATGCCGCGGTAGGTGCCGGCGCCGGCCTCGGCGTTGAGCGCGGCCACCAGCGCGTCCAGCGCGCCCGTGCCGTTGTTCTCCACCTCCATCAGCCCGGCGACGTCCGGGTCCAGGCCCTTAAGCGTCGCGACGAGCTTGGCGAGTTGCCGGTCGCGCTCCTGGGCGGTGGTCGCGCCGCGCGAGCCGAGCGTGGTGAACCAGTTGAGCGTGTTGAGGCTCGCCACCCGCACGTCGCCGCCGACCCGGCGGGGCCGCGGCGGGCGGGGGTTGGCCGGGTCGATGACCACCGGCCGGGTCGGCTGCAGCCGGTAGGCACCGAAGCCGTAGGTCAGCACGCCGGTCAGGCCGCGGGTGGTATCGCCGACGCGCACGCTGGACGAGCCGGTCGTGTGGTAGGGCAGCGCCGGCGGGTTCTGCACGGTGGAGGCGTCGTCCAGCAGCACGCGCCGGCGGGCGTCCCGCGCCGGGTCGACCCCCGCCCGGTCGGTGGGCTGGTACAGGCGGCCGCCCGCCGACAGCGTCAGCTCGCCGTAGCGGGCCAGGTCGTACACCTCCGAGACGGTGAGCGTGGCGAACCGCACCAGCACGCCTTCCAGGCGTTCCAGGCCGGTGCCCTCGGCCCACGGGAGCGTGACGGCGGCCGGCTCGACGGTACCGGTCCCGCAGACGTCGGCCGCGGTGACCGAGGTCAGCTCGGTGAGCCCGTTGTACTCGGTGACCGTGCCGCTGACCCGGACCAGGTCGCCGGCCGCCACCGGGCGGGAGGAGTAGACGAAGACCGCGTCGGAGGTGGCCGGGTCGCCGTCGGGGTCGGGATCCTGCACGGTGAAGCCGCCGAGACCGTTCGCCCCCTGGAAGTCGCCGGTCACCACGCCCTGCACGCGCACCTGGCGTCCGGCCAGCGGGGAGGTCTCGCCGGCGCCCTGCACCTCGGCGATCTCGGCGGTCGCCGGGACCTCGCACGGCCCGGCCGCCGGGGTGGGGGCGGGCGTGCCGGACGGCGCGGGGCCCGGGTCACCGAGCCGGGCGGTCTGGACGGTCCCCGGCGCGGCTGCGGCCGGGGACGCGGGGATGACGGCGAGGCCGGCCATGGCGGTACCGGCCGCCGCGAGGGCGGCGACCGCCCGGGTTAGAGGACGCATGAGCGGCAGCGTAGGGGGGCGAGACCGCCTCAACTGCCGGTAGAACCAGATAGAAGGTGAAAAAACCGAATCTTGGCACTTAATGGCGATTTAACGACAGGAGGCTTGGCGCCCTCTGACGTGGCGGGCCCGCCACCCGCCCACACTGTGTCAGCGGCCCATCACCATCCGGCGAGATCGCGCGCGTTCGTGGGTATGACTTTGCCCATGAAGCCCGCCTTGAAGCCCGCCTTGAAGATCGCCGCGCTGGCCGCCGGCTGGCCGGCCTGCGACGCCTCTCCGGACTGCCCCGGCGTGACGTGGCCGCCATACCCGCGGTGCGCGGCCCACCTCGACCCCGCCGAACTCGCCCGGGTGCTGGGCGACCTCGGACCGGGCGGCACCGTGGACCTGCGCGGCACCCGGATCGGCGAGGACCTGCTCGCCCGGCTGCTGGCCGCCACCGGCGGCCGGCTCGGCCGCGCCCGCTTCGACCACGCCGTCTTCACCGGGCCGGCCCGGTTCGGCGGCACCGTCTTCGCCGGCGACGCCACGTTCGACCATGCCAGGTTCGAGCGCCTGGCGTCGTTCTTCGACGCGCGCTTCACCCGCCACGTGTCGTTCCGGGAGGCCCGGTTCGCCCGGGAGTTCTCCATGCACGGCGCCCGGGTCGCCGGCCACGGGACGTTCGACCGCGCGCACGCCGCGGGCGACGCGCTGTTCGGCGACGCCCGCTTCGGGCAGGACGTCGCCTTCCGCGGCACGGAGTTCGCCGGGTTCGCGGTGTTCGACGGGTTCACCGTGGGCGGAGACGCGATCTTCCGCGGTGCCCGGTTCCGCCGGGCGGCGTCCTTCCGCCGGGCCACGACCGGCGGGACCGCGGGCTTCGAGGCGGCGCGCTTCCACGGCGGCGGCTTCCTGTCCCGGCTGCGGGCCGGTGACCGGCTGTCGCTGGCCGGCGCGCACGCCGCGGCCCTGGACGTCGACACCGCGCACTGCCCGGTCGACCTCGGCGGTGCGCGGGTGGCCGGCCGGCTCACCCTCCGGCTCGCCGACGCCGATCTCGACCTGCGCGACGCCGTGCTGGCCGGCCCGGCGACGGTCACCGGGCGTGGCGGGCTGCGGATCGTCTCGCTGGACCGGCTGGACGCCGCCGCGCTCACCCTGGACCGGGCCGACCTGAGCACCTGCTCGCTGGCCGGGGTGCGCCGCCCGGAGGCGTTGCGGCTGTCGGGATGCGCGTTCGCCGCCACCCCGCGCGGGGTGCGGCTGCAGGCGGCCTGGCCGCCGGTGCGCTGGTGGACCGGCCGGCGGGTCCTGGCCGACGAGCGGTCCTGGCGCGGCTGGGCGCCGCGCGCGGGCGAGCCGCCGGACCCCGGCCGGCTGGCGGGCCTCTACGAACGGCTGCGCCAGGCCGTCGACGACGACCGCACCGCCGCCGACTTCGCCTTCGGCGCCATGGAGATGCGCCGGCTGGCCAGCGGGCACGGCACGACCTGGTTCGCGCTGTCGCTGCACTGGCTGCTGTGCGGCTACGGGCTGCGGATGGGCCGGGCGGCCGGCTGGCTGGCGCTGGCGGGCGCCGCCGCCGCGATGACCCTGTACGCCTCGGCCGGGCCCGACGCCACGTCACGGCCGGTCGGGCACCCGCCGCCCCCGTACGCTTCCGCGCATCATGCGCAGGTACCTGTCCCCGTCCCGGCCCCCAGGGGTCTGTCAGGGATCTCCCGGATTCCGGTACGGCACCACCCGGCGTGAGAATGGCCGGGACGAACCGTCCGGCGAGGGGCAGAGGGGAAGGACCATGGTGATCACGGGTGTCATCGACGGCCACCTGAGCACCCTGGCCCCTCCCACGCGCACGCCGGAACGGACCGGGCCCGACCCGAGGCGCGGGACGCGCGCCGGGCGGGCCGCCGCCGGGACCCGCCCGGCCGCGGGCCCGGCCCGGCCGGCGGCCGGGCGGACCGACCCGCCGGGCGCCGGGGCCCGCGTTGGGGCCTGCGTTGGGGCCGGCGCCGGGGCGGAGGCGCCCTGGTGAGCGAGCGCCCGGCCGTCAGGGCACCGGCCGCGGCTCGATCACACTGCCCACGGCGCTGGTGAACGCCAGCCAGGCCGAACGTTCGTCCGCCAGGGCCGTGCGGCCGGCGGCGGTCAGCAGGTAGGTGCGGCGTCGCCGGCCGGCGACGGTCGCCCACTCGCTGACCAGGTACCCCACCCGCTCCAGCCTGCGCAGCGCCGGATAGACCGTGCCGGTGGGCACGCTGAGCGCGCCCCCGCTGCGGCGCTGCAGCGCCTCGATGATCGCGTACCCGTGCAGCGGCTCCTGCTCCAGGACGGACAGCAGGAGGGCGCTCATGTGGCCGCGGAGCGCGTCGATGTTCACGGAGACACCCTTTCCCGATACACCACGCCGCGAGTCTATATGTAGGCCACGTATATGTAGAAGAACACAGATAACCGGAAGGCAGCAATGAACGTGCTCGACCTCGCCCGGCTGCAGTTCGCGGTGACCGGAAGCCTCCACTTCCTGTTCGTCGTGCTGACGCTGGGCCTGGCCCCCCTCGTCGCGATCATGCAGACCCGGCACGCCATCACCGGCCGGCCGATCTTCGCGCGGATGACCAGGTTCTGGGGCCAGATCTACGTGATCAACTACGCACTCGGGATCTTCACCGGGCTGGTGATGGAGTTCCAGTTCGGCCTGAGCTGGAGCGGGTTGACGCACTACGCCGGTGACGTGTTCGGCGCCCCGCTCGCCATCGAGACCCTGGTGGCGTTCTTCCTGGAATCCACCTTCCTGGGTCTGTGGATCTTCGGCTGGAACCGGCTCCCGAAGGGACTGCACCTGGCGTGCATCTGGCTGGTCACCCTGACCGCCTACGCCAGCGCCTTCTGGATCATGGCGGCGAACTCCTTCCTGCAGAACCCGGTGGGCAGCGTGCTGCGCGACGGCCGACTGGTGCTGACCGACTTCGGCGCCCTGCTCACCAACCCGACCTTCGTCATGGCGCTGCCGCACGTGCTCGGCGCCGGCATGTTCGCCGGCAGCTTCGTGATCATCGGCGCCAGCGCCTACCACCTGTTCCGGCGGACCGCCGAGCAGGAGTTCTTCCGGCGCTCGCTGCGCACCGGCGTGGTGTGGGCCTTCATCGGGTCCACCCTCACCATCGGCTTCGGCTACGCGCAGTTCGGCTTCATCGGCGCCCTGCAGCCGCACAAGTTCGAAGGCGTGCTGCCCGGCCTCGCCCTCGGCCTGATGATCACGATCGGGCAGCTCACCCAGTTCGCCGTGATGCTCGTGCTGCTCCCGCTGCTGATCCGCGACGTGCTGGCCCGCGCCCGGTGGCTGCACCCGATCCTGATGCTGATGACCCCGCTGCCGTTCGTGGCCGCCATCCTCGGCTGGCTGACCCGGGAGGTCGGCCGGCAGCCGTGGCTGATCTACGGCCGGCTCGGCGTCGCCGACGCGATGACCCCGGGGCTCACCAAGGGGATGGTCACCCTGTCGTTCGCCGCCTTCGCCGGCGTGCTCGGCCTGCTCGCGCTGGTCGACTACCTGCTGATCGCCCGGACCGTGCGCCGCGGGCCCGGTCAGGCCGATCTCGGCGCTCCGGCCCCGGACGGCCCCGGCCGGGCGGCCGCCCCGGCGCTGTCGCTGTGAACCGCCGGCCCCGCACCCTCTGAGGAGTCCCCCATGGAGATCATCTGGCTCGCGGTCCTGGCCGTGCTGCTGGTCGGCTACTTCGCGCTGGAAGGCTTCGACATCGGCCTCGGCATGATGCTGCCCGCGCTGGCCCGGGCCCGCGAGCGCGCCGGGGAGCCCGGCACCCGGCAGGACCACCGCGACCTGCTGGTGGCGGGGATGGCCCCGTTCGTGCTGGCCAACGAGGTCTGGCTGGTAGCGCTGGCCGGCACCCTGGTCGGGGCGTTCCCCGCGCTCGAGGGCCCCCTGCTGGGCGGCCTCTACCCGCTGGTGGTGGCCCTGCTGGTCGCGTGGATCCTGCGCGACGCCGGCCTGTGGTTCCGCCGCCGGATCGACGGCCCGGGCTGGCGGGCCTGCTGGGACGCCGTGCTCTGCGCGGGCTCGTGGGGTCTGGCCCTCACCTGGGGCGCCATCCTGGCCGCCGTGGTCCGCGGCCTGCCGGCCCAGCCCTTCGACCTGGCCGGCCTGCTCGGCGGCGCGGTGGTGGCCGCGGTGTTCACCTTGCACGGCCGCGCCTTCGCGGCCTGGCGGCTGCCGCCGGCCGGCGGCGCGTCCCGCCTACTGCTGACCGGCGTGCTCGCCGGGCTGCCCGCCGCCGCGTCACTGGCCGTGACCGCCGGCCACGTCCTCGGCCACGCGGCGTCACCGGCCACGCTGAATGTGCTCGGTTTCATCGCGCTACCCGTCACACCCATCCTCGTGGCCGCGCAAGTATGGGTATGGCGCACGTTCCGCCCCGCGCGGTCCACGGGCGCCGCCGCCCGCGTCCCGTCCTTCTTCTAGGAGATCGATGCACCAGGCACTCGTCCGGCTGGCGCGGACCGAACCGGCGGTCCGCCGGCACCTGCTGGCGTGCCTGGTGGCGGCCGTGCTCGCCGGGCTCGCGGTCCTGGTGCAGGCCGAGCTGCTGTCGGGGGTGCTGTCCGGGGCGCTCGCGATCACCGCCCTGGTCCCGCTGGCGGCCGTGGTCGCGGCCCGGGCACTGCTCGCCCGGCTGCAGGGCGCCGCCGGCGGCCGCACCGCCACCGCGCTGAAGTCGGTGCTGCGGCACCGGCTGCTCGCCCGGCTGGGCGGGCTCGGTCCGGCCCGGCTGGCCGACCGCCGCTCCGGCGAGCTGGTCACCCTCGCCGGGCGCGGGCTGGACGCCCTGGACGCCTACATCACCGGCTACCTGCCCGCGGTGGCGGTGGCCGCGGTGGTGCCGGTCGCCGTGCTCGTCCGGCTGGCGGTGGCCGACCTGGCCACCGCGGTGATCGTGCTGGTGACCCTGCCGCTGATCCCGGTGTTCGGCGCGCTGGTCGGCCGGCACACCCGGGAGGTCACCGAAGGCCAGTGGCGCGCGCTGTCCCGGCTGGGCGGCCACTTCCTGGACGTGGTGCGCGGCCTGCCCACCCTGCGCGCGTTCGGGCGGGCCGGCCACCAGGTCACGGTGATCCGCGAGGTCGCCGACGCCCACCGGTCAGCCACCATGCGCACGCTGCGCGTCGCCTTCCTGTCCTCGCTGGTGCTGGAACTGGTCGCCTCGCTGTCGCTGGCCCTGGTCGCCGTGCCGGTCGGGCTGCGGCTGCTGTCCGGCTCGCTGGACCTGCGCACCGCGCTGCTGGTGCTGCTCCTGGCGCCGGAGGCCTACATCCCGCTGCGCGCGGTCGGCACCCGCTTCCACGCCGCCATGGAGGGCGTGGCCGCGGCCGACGAGGCGTTCGCCGTGCTGGAAGGCGACGCGGAGGCGGACCGTGACGCCGCGCCGCCCCGGCCGGCCGGGATCCCGGACGGCCCGGGGGTGCCGGCCGGGGTGCCGGAGATCCGGCTGGAGGACGTGACGGTGCGATATCCCGGCCGGGCCGAGCCCGCGCTGGACGGCGTCTCGCTGGTCATCGCGCCCGGAGAGCGGGTCGCGCTGGTCGGTGAGAGCGGCGCCGGCAAGAGCACCCTGCTGCACCTGCTGCTCGGGTTCGTCACCCCCGAGTCCGGCCGCGTGCTGGCCGGCGGGGTCGACCTGGCCACTTTGGATCTGGACCGATGGCGGCGCCGGCTGGCGTTCGTCCCGCAGCGGCCGCACCTGTTCACCGCCACGGTGGCCGACAACATCGCCCTCGGGCCGGACACCGGCGAGGAACGCGTGCGGGCGGCGGCCGCGGCGGCCGGGGCCGCCGAGTTCGTGGCCGAGCTCCCACAGGGGTACCGGACCGTGGTCGGCGAGCGCGGCGCCGACCTGTCCGCCGGGCAGCGGCAGCGCCTGGCGCTGGCCCGCGCCTTCTGCCGGCCGGAGGCCGACCTGCTGCTGCTGGACGAGCCCACCGCGCGGCTGGACGGGCGCAGCGAGGCCGCGGTCATCGCCGCCACCGGCGCGCTGGCCGCCGGGCGCACCGCCCTCATCGTCGCGCACCGTCCCGCGATGATCGGGCTGGCCGACCGGGTGGTCCGCGTACACGCCGGGCGGATCGTCGCCGACCGGCCCGCCACCGGCGCCGCCCCGCCGGACGGCGGGGACGGCCAGGCCGCCCCCATCACCTCGGGAGGCACCCGATGACCACCCCGGCCGAGACCCCGGCACCGCCCGCCGCGCCGGGCGGCGGGCCCGCACGCCGGCCGTCCGGCCGGCCCGGCGGGCGCCGCCGGCTGCTGGCCGCCGCCGCGGCCGGCGCCGCCGCCGAACTGGCCGGCCTCGGCCTGATCGGCGCGGCGGCCTGGCTGATCACCCGGGCCGCCGAGCAGCCGCCCCTGGCCGCGCTGAGCGTGGCGATCGTCGGGGTGCGGGCGTTCGCCACCACCCGCGGCGTGTTCCGGTACGGCGAGCGGCTGGCCGGCCACGACGTCGCACTACGCGCGCAGGCCGGCACCCGGGAGGACCTGTACCGGGCCCTGGCGCCCGCCGCGCCGCACGGCCACCGGGGCGCCGATCTGCTCAGCCGGATGGTCGACGACACCGACGCGGTCCAGGACCTGCTGGTGCGCTGCCTGCTGCCGGCCACCGCCGCCGCGGTCACCGCGGTGGCCGCCGTCACGCTGGCCGCCTTCCTGCTGCCGGCCGCCGCCCTGGTCCTGCTGGCCGGGCTGCTGGTGGCCGGGGTGCTGCTGCCGGCGACCACCGCCGGGCTCGCCCGGCGGTGGTCGGCCCGGCTGGCGCCGGCGCGGGCCGACCTGGCGGCCCGGGTCGCCGACCTGGTGCACGGCTCCGCCGACCTGGCCGCCTACGGCGCCGGAGAGCAAGCGCTGGCGGCCGCGGCGGCGGCGGACGGGCAGCTGGCCGCCCTGGAACGCCGGCGGTCACGGGCCGGTGCCACCGCGCTGGCGGCCGGGACGCTGGCGCAGGGTCTCACCGCGGCGGCGGTCGTGCTGGCCGCCCAGACGGCCGGGGCGGGCCAGGTGGTCACCGCGGTGCTGGCGCTGACCGCCCTGGTGGCCTTCGAGCCGGTGCTGCCGCTGGCCGCCGCCGGCGAGCGGTTCGCCGGGGTCACCGCGGCGCTGCGCCGGCTGCGGGAGGTCCGCGCCACGCCGCCCGCCGTCGCCGCGCCCGCCCGCCCGGTGCCGATGCCCGGCGGGCCGCTGGCGATCGAGGTGCGGGATCTGGTGGTGCGGCACGCCCCGGGACGGGCACCCGCGCTGGACGGGGTCTCCCTGCGGCTGGCACCGGGCCGCCGGGTGGCCGTGGTCGGCCCGAGCGGGGCCGGCAAGAGCACGCTGCTGGCTGCGCTGATGCGCACCGTGGAGATCGAATCCGGGCACATCCTGGTCAACGGGGTGGACGTCACCGCCATCGCGCCGGAGGAGGTGCGGGCGCGGATCACCGGACTCACCCAGGACCCCTACGTCTTCCGCGCCTCGTTGCGCGACAACCTGCGGCTGGCCGGCCCGCAGGCCGGCGAGGAGGATCTGGCGGCGGCGGTCCGGCGGGCCCGGCTGTCGGCGTGGGTGGCGGCCACCGGCTGGGAGGCGACACTGGGCGAGGACGGGCGCACCGTCTCCGGCGGCCAGTTGCAGCGCCTGGCGCTGGCCCGGGCGCTGCTGTACGACCCCGAGGTGCTGCTGCTGGACGAGCCCGCCGAGTCGCTGGACGAGCCCACGGCCGACGCGTTGCTGGCCGACCTGCTCGACGCCACACACGGCAGGACCACCGTGCTGGTCACCCACCGGCTGCGCGGGCTGGAGCGGGTCGACGAGATCGTCGTGCTGTCCGGCGGCCGGGTGGCGCAGCGCGGCACCCACCAGGACCTGCTCGCGGTCCCGGGCTACTACCGCGACCTGTGGGAGGCGGAGGCCCTGACCGCGAGGTGAGCCGCGGCCGTCATTCCCACGAGCCGGGCCATGTGATCATGTCCGCCTCCTCTCGCCCGCCCCGGCGCGCCGGGACCGCCAACGGATGCCACACCCGATCTCGACTACCCCTGCCCCGGGCGGTAAACCCGCCGGGCCGAGGCGATCGCGCAGGCGCCGGTGGAGGGCGGAAAAAAAGCGGTCCGCCGCCGGGTGACCGGCGGCGGACCTCGCGGGGGGGCCGGTCAGCCGGCCAGCGTCCGCTCCCGCAGCGTGACGGTGACGGTGGCCGTCCGGCCGTCCCGCACGTAGGTGAGGGTGACCTTGGTTCCGGGGGCGTAGCCGCGGACGGCGCCCACCACGGTGTCGGCACTCGCGACCGGCTTCCCGTCGATCTTGGTGATCAGGTCGCCCTCGCGCAGGCCGGCCTGCTGGGCCGGGCTCTCGTCCTGCACGGAGCCGACGACGGCCCCTTGGGCGTCACCGGTGGCGTCGGCGACGTTGACGCCGAGGAAGGCGTGCGAGGCCTTGCCGGTCTTGATGATCTGGTCGGCCACCTGGCGGGCGGTGTTGATCGGGATGGCGAACCCGACGCCGATGCTGCCGTCGCCGCCATTGGTGGCGATGGCGGTGTTGATGCCGACGAGCCGCCCGCCGGCGTCGACCAGCGCGCCGCCGGAGTTGCCCGGGTTGATCGCCGCGTCGGTCTGGATGGCCCCACCGATCGTCGTCGTGGTGGAGCCGCCCGAGGGCTGGTCACCGGACCGCTCCTGGCCCCAGCCGTCCTGGCCCCAGCCGGGCGGCAGCTGCGGGCGCTGCCGCTGGGACTCGCCGCCCACGGTGAGCGTGCGGTCCAGGGCGCTGATGATGCCGGCGGTGACCGATCCTTCCAGGCCGAGCGGGCTGCCGATGGCGAGCACGGCGTCGCCCACCCGCAGCCGGTCGCTGTCGCCCAGGGTGGCCTTGGTCAGGCCGGAGACGTTCTGGGCCCGGATGACGGCGAGGTCGGTGGTCGGGTCGGTGCCGACGACCGTGGCGGTGGCGGTGTCGCCGTCGCTGAACCTGACCTTCACGCTCGCACCCTGGCCGGCCTCGGCGACGACGTGGTTGTTGGTCAGGATCAGCCCGTCGGTGGACAGCACCACGCCGGACCCCTCCACCTGGCCGGAGCCGGCGCTGACGGTGATCGAGACCACCGAGGGCTGCACGGCCCGGGCCACGTCGGCGACGGTCGCGGCGGAGTCGCCGGAGACGGCCCGGGTGACCGGCATGGCCACCGCCGGCTCCGGCTGGGCGACGGTGGCGGTGACGAAGGCGCCGGCGGCGCCGCCGGCCACCGCGGTGACGGCCAGCGCCAGGCCGGCCACCGCCTTGCGTCCGGTGGTCCACCACGCGGCGGCCCCGGCCGGCCCTCTGGTCGGCAGGACCATCGTGTCCGCGGCGGGCCGTGCCGCGCCGGTCCAGGCGCGCCGGTAGCCGCCCGCCTCGGGCGGGTTCTGACCGAACTGGGTCCATCCCCGCGGTCCCGGCCGCGTCGCCGGGGTGCTGCTCTCCTCGGTGTGCTCGCGCGGGTCTTCGGTGCTCATCTCATCCCCCAGGGTCTCCACACTGACCGCCGTTCGCGGCCGCCGGTTGGTGACCGGTGAATCAATGATGACAAGGCGCCGATAAGAACTCCCTAAGCCCTTCCTGAAGGTCGCCTGAACGTTTCAGCCGGGTCCGTGACGTTACGCCGGGCCCGGCCCGAAGGTAGAGCGTGCAGCCCTGGGGACGCCGCGCCACCCGGACCCGCACGGCCTGTCCTGACATATCCCTCATGGTCGGTTAAATACTCTTCACGGCGCTTCTACGTATTTTTCGAGATAGTGCGACGAAATTAACACATGGGAGAATTGGGACTTTCTCCGGAGAGACGTGGGATGCCGGGCGGGGTACGTTCCGTGCTATCCCCATAAAGCGGATACGACATATTTTCGGGGGCATTCATATGAGACCGGAGCTTATATCGGCCAGTGTGCTTTTCGTCGTGGCGGCCGGCATCGCGCCCGGCGCGCAGGACGATCCGCTGGAGCCCCTCTGGCGGCAGCAGTCGGACCGGCCCGGCCGCTCGATCACCGTCCCGGACCTGGCCGGCCGGCCGCGCACGGTGACCTACGTGGACATCGACGGACGGGCGGTGATCGAGGGCGACATCGTGGTCGGCACCGCCGCCGAGGCCTCCTCCGGCCGGCTCCGGATGCCCGGTGTCCTGCCCGACGGCGCCGCGTCACCGGCTCCCCGGCACCCGGGCGGGCCCCGCGGGCGCTGCCGCCGGCCGGACGCGAGTGCCGCCACCTCCGACCGCGACGCGCTGTGGCCGGGCGGGGTGGTGCCCTATGTCCTGTCGCCCGCGCTGCCGCCCGAGGCCCGCGCGGCGGTCACCGCGGCGATCGGGGATTTCACCGAACGCACCTGCGTGCGTTTCGTGCCCCGGGCCGGCCAGGACGGATTCCTCGACATCTTTCCCGGCGGCGGCTGCTATTCCTACGTCGGGCGGCGCCGCACCGGCCCGCAGGACGTCTCCGTCGGCCCCGGCTGCGAACGCAAGGGGATCGTCATCCACGAGTTGATGCACGCGCTCGGCTTCTACCACGAGCACTCCCGGTCCGACCGCGACACGGCGGTGACCGTGCACCTGGAGAACGTGCTGGACGGCTACGCCGCCCAGTTCCAGAAACTGCGGCCGCCGCAGAACCGGCTGTTCGGCGCGTTCGACTACGGCTCGGTGATGCTCTACGGGCGGGCCTTCTTCAGCCGCAACGGCAAGGACACCCTGGTCCCCCGGGTCAGCGTGCCCATCGGCCAGCGGGTCGGCTTCAGCCCGGCCGACGTGGCCGCCGTGCGCGCCCTGTATGCGTGCCCGCCGGCGGCGCCGCGGAGCGGATCAAAGGGTGGCGAGGCGAAGCCACAGGACCGCGACCGCCACCACCAGGATCACCAGCGCGTTCGGCATCCCGCGGAAGTCGCGCCGGTACAGATGGGTGCCGACCGCTCCCACGAAGTAGAGGACGACGCCGGCCGCGGCCGCGACGCCGAGCGGCGGCAGCCAGAGCCCGGCCAGCAGCCCGATGGCACCGGCGATCTCGCAGGCGGCCAGGAACGGGAACATGCCGAGCGGCACGCCGACGCCGGTGAGGCTGTCGACCACCACCTGGTGCCGGGTCAGCTTCGCGTACCCCGAGCCGAGCAGCGTCAGGGCCAGCATGATCGTGAGGGCGATGAGGGCGATGGACAACGTGGCTCCAGGGCAGCGACGGCAGGACACCCTTGAAGATAGTGGCGTGGCTAGGCGGTCAGCAGCTCGCGGTAGGGGTCGCGCAGCGGCTCGGCGCGGCCGGCGAAGTCGGCCTTGACCCGTTCCATCCGCGGTCCGGGCGCGTAGAACCGTCCCTTGGTCTCCCCGTAGGGGGTCAGCCAGCCACGCGCGGCGAGCTCGCGCAGGTCGCGGGCGGCCTGGCCCTGGCTCAGCGCCTCGTCGGCCTGGTAGGTGGCCCGGCGCAGCCGCCGGCTGACGAACACCTGGTACAGCGCCGACACGCACCGGGTGTGCAGGCCGTCCGCGTCCACCTGCTCCTCCAGCAGCATCCAGACCTGGCCCGCCTCGGCCAGCCGGCGCCGCACCAGCTGGGCCTGCAGGTGGTGCGCCCGCAGGCAGAACCGCAGCCAGGGCAGCGTCTCCCCGTGCGGCGACCAGCTGCCCTGCTGGACCGTCCGCAGTACCCGGTAGTAGTCGACGGTGTTCTCCCCCAGGCCGAGCCACTCTTCGATGGAGCAGAACTCCGGGGTGGTGATGCCGTCCCGGCCGAGCACCAGGGTCTGCAGCGCGCGGGACATCCGGCCGTTGCCGTCCCGCCACGGGTGGATCGCCACCAGGTTGAAGTGCGCCATCGCGGCCCGGACGTAGGCGGGGTGCTCCAGATCACCGTCGTTCAGCCAGTCGACCAGCTCGGCGATCAGACCGGGCACCTCCTCGGCGTCCGGGCCCTCGTAGACCACCTCGCCGGTGGCGGAATTCCGCACGTAGATGCCGCCCGGGCGCACGATGCCGGGGCTCTTGTCGTGGTGATGGCCGATGATCATGAAATTCAGCGCGTGCAGCAGGCCCGCGTCGAAGCGGAAGGCCCGGGCGCCGGCCAGCCCGCGGATGTAGGTGAGCGCCTGCTGGTAGCCGGCGATCTCGCGGGTCACCGCGGCCGAGGTCTCCAGCGGCTCCTCCCCCAGCATGATGGACTCGATGTCCTCCACGCTGGCCCGGTAGCCCTCGATCGAGTTGGACCCCTGGATCGCCCGGGCCTGCAACTGGCGGCGCAGCTGGCCGTCCCAGCGGTGCGGCTCGGCCAGCCGGTGACGCAGGTCGCGGCGCATGTCCTCGATCTCGACCAGCACCGCCTTGTCGGCCGGCTCCAGCTCCGGCGTTCCGTAGATCATGCCCTCATGACAGCATGGACGAATCATCCAGTCAAGTGACTGGATGATTCGTCCACAAAGGTGAGTTAGGCGGTATTCGCCGGGCTCAGGCCGCCGCGGGCTCCGCCACGACGGCCGGAGTCAGCGCGATCTCCAGCACCTCCCGCACATCGCCGACCGGGTGCACGGTCAGCTCGGCGCGCACCTCCTCCGGCACGTCGTCCAGGTCCGGCTCGTTGCGCGCCGGGATGAGCACCGTGGTGATGCCCGCCCGGTGCGCGGCGAGCAGCTTCTGCTTGACCCCGCCGATGGGCAGCACCCGCCCGGTCAGCGAGACCTCGCCGGTCATCGCCACGTCCGAGCGCACCGGCCGGCCGGACAGCAGCGAGGCCAGGGCGGTGGTCATCGTGACGCCGGCCGACGGGCCGTCCTTGGGGATGGCGCCCGCCGGGACGTGGATGTGCACTGACCGGTCCTTCAGCGAGCCGACCGGCAGCTCCAGCTCGGCCCCCCGCGAGCGGAGGTAGGACAGCGCGATCTGCGCCGACTCCTTCATCACGTCGCCGAGCTGCCCGGTCAGGGTGACCCCGGTCGCGCCGGTCTCCGGGTCGGCCAGCGACGCCTCGACGTACAGGACGTCCCCGCCCGCGCCGGTGACCGCCAGGCCGGTCGCCACGCCCGCGACCGCGGTGCGCTGCGCCGCCTCCGGCAGCGAGGACTCCGGCACGTGCCGCGGCCGGCCGAGGTAGCCGACCAGGTCGTCCGCCCCGACGTGCACCGGGAACCCGATCTCGCCGAGCGCCGACTTCGCGGTCACCTTCCGCAGCACCCGGGCGACCGCCCGCTCCAGCGAGCGGACCCCGGCCTCGCGGGTGTACTCGCCGGCCAGCCGGCGCAGCGCGTCGTCGCCCACGGTGACGTCACCGCCGGTCAGGCCGGCCTTGTCCAGCTGGCGGGGCAGCAGGTGGTCGCGGGCGATCGCCACCTTCTCGTCCTCGGTGTACCCGTCGAGCGTCACGACCTCCATCCGGTCCAGCAGCGGGCCGGGCACCGCCTCCAGCACGTTCGCGGTGGCCAGGAAGAGCACGTCCGACAGGTCGAGCTCCACCTCCAGGTAGTGGTCGCGGAAGGTGTGGTTCTGCGCCGGGTCCAGCACCTCCAGCAGCGCCGCGGTCGGGTCGCCGCGGTAGTCGGCGCCGACCTTGTCCACCTCGTCCAGCAGCACGACGGGGTTCATGCTGCCGGCCTCGCGGATGGCGCGCACGATCCGGCCGGGCAGCGCGCCGACGTAGGTGCGCCGGTGGCCGCGGATCTCCGCCTCGTCCCGGACGCCGCCGAGCGCCACCCGGACGAACGTGCGGCCCATGGCGCGGGCGACCGACTCGCCGAGCGAGGTCTTGCCGACCCCGGGCGGACCGGCCAGCGCCAGCACGGCACCGCTGCGGCGGCCGCCGACCACGCCGAGCCCGCGCTCGGCCCGCCGGCCGCGCACCGCCAGGTACTCGATGATGCGGTCCTTGACGTCGTCCAGCCCGGTGTGGTCGGCGTCGAGCACGGCGCGGGCGGCGGCGATGTCGTAGGAGTCCTCGGTGCGGGTGTTCCACGGCACGTCGAGCACCGTGTCCAGCCAGGTGCGGATCCAGCCGGCCTCCGGCGACTGGTCGGAGGTGCGCTCGAGCCTGCCGACCTCCTTCAGCGCGGCCTCGCGGACCTTCTCCGGCAGGTCGGCGGCCTCCACCCGGGCCCGCAGGTCGTCCTCCTCGGCGGCGGCGTCGCCGTTCAGCTCGGCCAGCTCCTTGCGGACCGCGGCGAGCTGCTGGCGCAGCAGGAACTCGCGCTGCTGCTTCTCCATGCCCTCCTGGACGTCCTTGCGGATCGTCTCGGCGACGTCCAGCTCGGCCAGGTGCTCGCGGGCCCACTCGACCAGGCGGGCCAGCCGCTCGGCCGGGTCGGGGTTCTCCAGCAGCTCGACCTTCTGCGCGGTGGTCAGCCACGGCGCGTACCCCGAGCTGTCGGCCAGTTCCGAGGCGTCCTCGATCTGGTTGATCGCGTCGACGATCTGCCAGGCGCCGCGCTTCTGCATGATCGTGGTGGCCAGCGCCTTGTACTCGCGGGCCGGCTCCTCGGCACGCGGGCCGGCGGGCACCGGTTCGATCCGGGTCGCCTCCACCCACAGCGCGGCACCCGGGCCGGTGGTGCCCGAGCCCACGCGCATCCGCTCCACGCCGCGCAGCACGGCGGCGGGCTCGCCACCGGGCAGCCTGCCGACCTGCTCGACCACCCCGGCGACGCCGACCGCGCCGTACCTGCCGTCGACGCGCGGCACCAGCAGCACCCGGGGCTTGGCCTGCGCCGAGGAGGCCCGGGCGGCGTCGATCGCCGCGCGCACCTCGCCGTCCGACAGGTCGAGCGGGACCACCATGCCGGGCAGCACGACCTCGTCGTCCAGCGGCAGCACCGGGAGGATCAGGCTCTCACTCATGCGCCCTCCAAAGTTGAGTTACATCCGCTCAATTAATGGGAGCCGCTGAATGTTCCCAGGCTTGCGCGTGTTCGCTGACGGCGATCGTAATCGTGTAATCTCACCCCCACGGGTGATGCCGGGCGTCACCTCGGCGCGGGACGCCGGGCCCGGCCGCCCACCTCTAGGCTGAGCGAATGATCTCCCGGATGGCCGCCCTGCCGTACTGGGTGGCGCGCCCGTGGATCGAGGCCGCGGTCACCGGCAACGCCGGCCCGCCGCCGGCCCGCTCCCGGTGGCTGCGCCCGCGGACGCCGCGCCTGCCGTTCCGGACCGTCCACCTGGTCGCCGTGGCCGACGTGATCATCGCCTGGGTCATGTTCGCCACCGGGCTGGCCTTCCTGATGTCCAAGGCGGACGCCATCAGCCCGCCGACGCAAGAGCCGGCCCTGTGGGCGCTCGCGGCCGGCTTCTCGATCCCGCTGGCGCTGCGCGAACGCTGGCCGCTGGCCGCCTGGCGGCTGGCCACGCTGGCCGCCGCGGCGGGCTCGCTGGGCTACCCGCAACTGCTGCAGATCCCCACGCAGGACGCGATGCCGTACATCGCCCCGCAGGTGATCACCTTCCTGCTGTGCTCCTACACCGCGGCGACGCGAGCTGGGCGGCGCACGACGATCGGGATCTGGCTGATCACCACGGTGGGCGCGTGGATCGCCCACCCGAACTCCATGGTCCTGGTCAGCCTGCTGGTGGCCGGCGTGCTGCTGTTCGGGTACAACGTGCGGGTCCGCCGGGCCGCCACCGCCCGCATGCACGAGGAACGGCGCGGCGCGGCCGAGCAGCGGGCCGCCCGGGCGGTGCTGGAGGAACGCACCCGGATCGCGCGCGAACTGCACGACGTGGTGGCGCACCACATGTCGGTGATCGCCATCCAGGCGGAGGCCGTCCCGCTGCGGGCGGCCGGCGACCCCGACGCGCTCGCGGCCGGGCTGGCCGAGATCCGCGGGCTGTCGCTGGCAGCGCTCGCCGAGATGCGCCAGGTGCTCGGGGCGCTGCGCGGCGAGGACGGCCGGCGCGAGACGGCGCCGCAGCCGGGCCTGGACCGGCTGGACGAGCTGGTGGCCAACGCCCGGTCGGCCGGGCTGGAGGTCACCGTGACCGCGCGCGGACGGCTGGACCCGCCGACCGCGGTCGGGCTGTCGGCCTACCGCATCCTGCAGGAGTCGCTCAGCAACGCCATGCGGCACGCGCCGGGCTGCGCGGTCACCGTCGAGGTGACCGGCACCGCGACGCTGATCCGGCTCCGGGTGCGCAACGGCCCGCCCGGCCGTCCGGACACCCTCGGCGTCGCGGCGTCCGCCCCCGGCGATCGGGGCGCCGCCGGCCACGGCGCCGGGCCGGCCGCCGGTCCGGTGCCGGGTGACGGGCCTGCCGCGGCGGCCCCGTCCCGGGCCGGCCGGCGGCTTCGGGCCGTCTCCGCCGGCCGGGCCGCCACCGCACCACCGGCCGGCGGGCGGGGGATCATCGGGATGCGGGAGCGGGCCGCCCTGCTCGGCGGCACGCTCACCGCCGGCCCCACCCTCGACGGCGGCTTCATGGTGACCGCCGAACTCCCCTTCGACGACGTCCAGGACCTCAAGGAAGCCAGGAAGACCAGATGAACCTTTCCCCTGGCCCCCGGCGCCGCCCGGTGGCCCCCGCGCGGCTCCGTCCCGGCCCCGGCCGGCCCGGCCCGGGGACGGCGACCCGATGATCCGGGTCCTGATCGCCGACGACCAGGGCATGGTCCGGGCCGGGTTCACCGCGTACCTCGGCACCCAGCCCGACATCGAGGTCACCGGCGAGGCCGCCGACGGCGCCGAGGCGGTGGCGCTGGCCACCGAGCTCGCGCCGGACGTGGTGCTGATGGACGTGCGCATGCCGGTGATGGACGGCCTGGCCGCCACCCGCCGCATCCTGGCCGAGGTCCCTACTCGGATCCTCATCCTCACCACCTTCGACCTCGACGACTACGTGTACGAGGCGCTGCGGGCCGGTGCCAGCGGGTTCCTGCTCAAGGACGCCTCGGCCCAGCAGCTCGTCGAGGCGGTCCGGGTGGTCGCCGGCGGCGAGGCGCTGCTCGCGCCGACGGTGACCCGGCGGCTCATCGCCGAGTTCGCCCGACTGGGGGCGCCCCGCTCGCCCACCGTGCGGCGGCTGCGCGACCTGACCGAACGGGAGACCGAGGTGCTGGCCCTCATCGCGCAGGGCCTGTCCAACGCGGAGATCGCCGCCCGGCTGGTGGTCTCCGAGCAGACCGTCAAGACGCACGTCGGCCGGATCCTCGCCAAGCTCGGCGTCCGGGACCGCGCCCAGGCGATCGTGTTCGCCTACGAGTCCGGCCTGGTCCGCCCGGGTTCCTGATCTCGCGGCCCGGGTCACCGGCGTCATCCCGTGGGACTACGGCGGCAGACCGGCATCCGGCGGGACGCGGGTTACCGATCATGATTTCTACGGTTCCTCCTGAACCGCGACGGACGCGGCTCGACACAGGAGGTGCGAACCATGATGCGGACCGCCGTCTTCGCGGCATCCCTCGTCGGCGCCGCCGGCGGGTCACTCATCGCTCCCGCCCTGGCGCCTCCCCCGGCCGGCACCCGGATCGTCAAGGTCTTCGGCGACCTCGCCACCGCCGACCGGGTGGCGGTGATCGTCCCCGGCGCGGACGTCACCCGTGCCACCTTCGACGGTGGCCGCCGCGCCTGGTACAGCACCCCGGGTGGCGCGGCGCGGGCCCTGACCGCCCAGATGAAGGCGATCGACCCGGCCGCCCGGACCGCCGTGGTGGCCTGGCTCGGGTACGACAGCCCGCCCACGGTCAGCCTGTCGGCGGCCACCACCACCGCCGCCGCCGCAGGCGCCGGGGAACTGCGCCGCACGGTGGCGGCGATCCGCGCCGCCACCCCGGCCCCGGTGGTGCTGCTCTGCCATTCCTACGGCTCGGTGGTGTGCGCCAGGGCGCTGCCCGGCCTGCCGGTGACCGACGCGGTCGTGGTCGGCAGCCCGGGTCTCGGCGTCCGGCACGCGGGCGAGCTGGCGGCTCTGGGATCCCGGTCCCGGCTCTGGGCCGGCCGATCGGCGAACGACTGGGTCCGGTTCGTCCCTTCGGTGAGGCTCGGCGCGCTGGGGTTCGGCGCCGACCCGGCCCGCCCGTCCTTCGGCGCGCGTGTCTTCGCCACCGGCGACGGCGGGCACAGCGACTATTTCCGCCCGGGCGGCACCGCGCTGCGCAACCTGGCGCTGATCACCCTCGGCCGCGCCGCCGAGGTCGGGGCGGCCCGATGAACGCGTGGCCGCTGCCCCGGGATCCGGGACACCCGACGAACGCGCGGCCGCCTGGCAAAGGTCCGCGACCCCTGGTGAACGGCCCCCGGCCGGTAGAGCCGGCGGAACCCGGCCAAGCCCCCCAGGCCCGGCGAACGGGCGGTCCGCGACATCCGATGCCCGGACCCCGGCCGGTGGAGCAGACGGGGAGTCTCGGCCACGACATCCAGGGCCGGCGACCGGGCAATGGTCAGCGACATCCGATGAACGGCGCTCGGCCGGTGGAGCCGGCGGCGGGCATGGCGGGGGACGTCCAGGCCCGGCGGGCGGGCACCGGGTACGCCGCCCGGCTCGCGGCCGCGACGCCACCGGACCGCGACCGGGGCATCGACGCGCTGCGCGCCCTGGCCATCGCCGGTGTCATCATCGGGCACTGGCTGGTGACGGCCTGGCTGGTCGACGCCGCCGGGAACCTCCGGGTGACCAGCCCCCTGGCGTTCATGCCCGGCCTGGCACCGCTGTCCTGGGTGCTGCAAACCCTGGCGGTCTTCTTCTTCGTCGGTGGCCGGACCGCGGCCGGCGGCCTGGCCCGGGCCGGCGACCCGCGGGCCTGGCTGCGCCGCCGGGCCGGCCGGCTGCTGCGCCCGGCGGGCCCGCTGCTCGCGATGTGGGCGGCGCTGCTCGCCGCCGCGGCGGCCGGCGGCGTCCCCATGGGGACGCTGCGCGCGCTGGTGGTGCCCGCGCTCGGCCCGCTCTGGTTTCTCGCGGTGTTCGGCCTGCTGACCGTGGCCACACCGCTGCTGGTCCGGGTGCGGCCGACGGTGCTCGTCCTCGGCGCCGTCGCCGTGGTGCTCGCCGTCGACGCTGCCCGCTTCGCGCTCGACAGCCCCTCCTGGGTGGGCTGGGTGAACGTGGCCGCGGGCTGGCTGGTTCCGTACGCGCTGGGCCTGGCCCGGGCACGCGGCGCCCTGACCGGACGGCGGGCCGCGGGGGCCCTGCTGGCCGGGGGCGCCGCGGCCACCGTGGTGCTGGTGGTCGCGTTCGGGTACCCGGCCGCCATGATCGGCGTCACCGGCGCGCGGGTCTCCAACCTGAGCCCGCCCACGCTGGCCGCGGTGTCCTTCGGCGTCGCACAGGTGGGCCTGGCGCTGCTGCTGCACGGACCGCTGTCGGCGCTCATGCGCCGGCCCCGCCTATGGGCCGGCGTCGCCACGGCCAACGTCTCGGCCATGACGGTGTTCCTGTGGCATCAGACGGCGCTGACCGCGGTCATGCTCGCCGTGCTGCCCGTCGACTCGGGCGCGCCGGGCCTGCTCGCCCCGCCCGGCTCTCCCGCCTGGCTGCTGCACCGGATGTGCTGGCTGCCGATCCCGGCGGCGCTGGTGGCCGCGGCGTGCGCGGCGGTGGCCCGGCGCGGGCGATCCGGCGGCCCGCTGGAAAGCCGTTCGGACGGGAACAAACCGGCCCGCATCCCGCTTGACCCCCGGTAGGCGGGGGCAGGCCCGCCGAGCGGCGAACCGGGACGGAACGGCATGGGCGACGGCGGCGACGGCGGCATCAGGATGGGCACTCCGCGGGGCCGGTGGGTGTTGTTCACCACGGTGCTCGGCTCGGGGATGGCCTTCCTGGACGGGACGGTCGTCAACGTGGCGCTCCCGGTGCTTGGCACCGACCTCGGCGCCTCGATGGCCGGGCTGCAGTGGACCATCAACGCCTACACCCTGACCCTGGCCGGGCTCATCCTGCTCGGCGGTTCGCTCGGCGACCGGTACGGGCGGCGCAAGATCTTCGTCGTCGGCGTCGTCTGGTTCGCGGTGGCCTCGGCGCTGTGCGGGATCGCGCCTGACATCACCACCCTCGTCCTGGCCCGCGCGCTGCAGGGCATCGGCGGCGCGCTGCTCACGCCCGGCTCGCTGGCGATCATCCAGTCGGCGTACGTGCGCGAGGACCGGCCGCGCGCCGTCGGCGCCTGGTCCGGGCTCGGCGGCGTGGCCGGCGCGATCGGCCCGCTGCTCGGCGGCTGGCTGGTCGCGGCGGCGGGCTGGCGCTGGGTGTTCCTGATCAACCTGCCGATCGCCGCGCTCGTCGTCGCGGTGGCGGCCCGGCACGTGCCGGAGAGCCGCGACGAGTCCGCCGGCGGCCGGTTCGACGTGCTCGGCGCCGCCCTCGCCGCGCTGGCACTGGCCGGGATCACCTACGGGCTGATCGAGCGCGGCTCGGCGCTGCCCCCGGTCGCCGCGGCGGCCGGCGTGGCGCTCGGCGTGGTCTTCGTGCTGCTGGAGTCCCGCCGCTCCCGCCAGGGCGCCCGGGTGTCGGCCCTGGTGCCGGTGCGGGTGTTCGCCTCCCGCGAGTTCACCGCGGTCAACGCGGTGACCCTGATCATGTACGCGGCGCTCGGCGTGGTCACCTTCCTGCTGGTGGTGGAGTTGCAGGTGGCAGCCGGGTTCTCTCCGCTCGCCGCCGGCTCGGCGCTGCTGCCGATCATGCTGCTGATGCTGCTGCTGTCACCGCGCGCCGGCGACCTCGGCCGGCGGATCGGGCCGCGGCTGCCGATGACGGGCGGCATCCTGCTGTGCGCGGCGGGCCTGCTGCTGCTCACCCGGGTGGGCCCCGGCTCCTCCTATCTGCTCGACGTGCTCCCCGGGGTGACGCTGTTCGGACTCGGCCTGTCGGCGGCGGTGGCGCCGCTGACCGCCACCGTGCTGGCCACCGCCGAGGAGCGGTACGCGGGCATCGCCAGCGGGGTGAACAACGCGGTCGCCCGCACCGGCAGCCTGCTGGCGGTGGCGGCCATCCCGCCGCTGGTCGGGCTGACCGGTGCCGCCTACACCTCGCCCGCCGGCTTCACCGCGGGCTACCGGCTCGCCATGCTCGTCGGCGCGGTGATGATGGCCTGCTCGGCGGCTCTGACCTTCGTCACCATCCGCACGAACGTGCTGGCCGCCCCGGCCACCGGCACCGGCCCCACCTCCGATACCGCCACCGCCGCCGGCCCGGCCGATGCCACCGTCGCCGCCGCGCCGCCGACCGGCGGACCGGTGCCCCCGCCGACCGGCCCGGCAGGCGACCGGCCGTCGCCCCGGTGACGCCCGGCTAAGCGCAGGTCTTCTCCGCGACCGAGCACAGCCGGATCTCCGGATAGCGCGCCGAGGGACGGTCCAGCAGCGGTTGCGGCCGGCCCAGCAGGTGCCGATCCAGGAAGGCGCGCACGTAGCGGCGGGTGACCGTCATGGCGCGGGCCCCGGGCAGTTCGGCCTCATCGTCGATACCGAGCTGCTCACCGATGACCGCGAAGTCGTGGAAGGACGCGTGTGCCGCGCCGGCGAGGACGAGCCAGCGCTTCCAGCCGGTGAGCAGCCGCCAGTCGCGATCCCAGCTGGTGTCCCGCCCGCCCGGCGCATGATCCGGCTGGCCGAGGAAGAGGAACGGGCGCGCCAGGCCGGTCGCCGGGATCACCTCCATGGTCGTCCCGTCCATGTCGATGCCGGCCCGCAGCCGGGGGTCGGCGACCATGGCCGCCAGGGCGGCGGCGCCACCGGCCGAGTGGCCCACCACCGCGACCCGCGCCGGATCGATGAGCGGGCCGCCCCGCCAGGCGGGCTTCGCTCCGGTGAGCTCGTCGAGCACGAAGGACACGTCGGCCGCCCGCACTGCGGTCAGCTTCTTCCAGAAGTCCGGCCCGTGTGGCTGCTCGCAGGTCACGCAGGTGGCGAGCCGGCCACCGGGGAACTCCGTCGCGGCGCTCTCATAGGTGTGGTCGATGCCGGCCACCATGTATCCGTGGGAGGCCAGGTCCTCGGCGAGCCCGGTCAGCGAGCCGCGCGGCAGGCCGTACCCCGGGGAGAGCACCACCAGCGGCCGGCCGTGCCTGCGGCCGGCCGGCGCGGCGTCTCGGATGGAGTGGGTGCGCGTTCTGCTCAGGATGTCCACCGGCAGGCCGCGCACGTCGACGTCGGCCCCCTTGAGGGTGATCTCGGACTCTTTCGGGGTCATGTAAGGCGCCCGGGTGCCCTTCGGCGTGATGCGGGCCGGATACCACACGGTCACCATGAGCTCGCGTGTCCTGGCCGCCGCCACCCAGGGATCGGGGCGTGCGGTGTCGGTGAGGTGGAGCGAGGTGCTGCCCACCGGCCGGGGGCCGGTCGGTGCGGGCAGCCGGGGCGGGGCGGTCACCCGGATCGCGGCATCCCCGGCCGGCGCGGCCGCCGGCCGGGGCGGCGTGCCCGAGGCGGCGCCGGCGGTGGCCGGTGCGGCGAGGGCGATCAGGGCGGCCGTGGTGGCCAGCCCGGTGCTCAGCGCACGGCGCACGGGAAGCGGCCGGCTGGGAGCACGACTAGGGTCCATCGGCTGAGGCACGACATGTCCATCCTGGTAGAGGGGAGAGCCCGCGAGAGGTCATCAGGGCGGGCCGTCCGACGAGGAACGACGGTAGGGCGGGCCCGGCGTCCCGCGCGTCGGCCGCGGTGGCGATATCGAGTCACTCGCTGGAGTCATCCGCCTGCTGATCATCCCTGCGATGTACGGCCGATACATCCGGATGCCGATGCGAGCGGCATCGGGCGACAGGCACAATGACGCGGGTGGAGACCACGGAAGGGCCATGGCGGCGGGGCGTGCGGGTCCTGCGCGCCGCGCTGCGCCGGGAGGCGCCGCCCAGGCTCCCGGCGCGGGCACTGGTCGCCGACATGGTGCTCGCCGTCATGCTGACCGCCGCCGCGATGTACGCCGTGGCGACGGTCCAGGACGGGGCCGACTCGCGGTCCGCGCGGCTCGCCGAGAGCCTCAGCCTGGCAGAACCGGCCGCCGATCGCGCTCCCACCGGACCGCCGTCGGTGGCCGGGCCGCGATCCGCGCCCCAGCGGCCACGGCCGCCGGCCGAGCCGCCGCCGGTCCGGTCGCCGGGTCCGGTGGACGACGGGCCGCCGGTCCTGCTGGTGGTGCTCACCGCGCTGCCGCTGGCGTCCCGGCGCCGTTATCCGCTGACCACGTTCTGGACGGTGCTGCTGGCGGCGCTGGCCGCCTACCAGGGCGCGACATGGATCACCGTGCTCACCTGCGCGATCGCCGCCTACAGCGCCGTCGCGCACAGCCGGGACCGGGTGGTGGCGGTGGCCGGGCTGCTGCTGGCCGCCGTGCTGGCCGGGGTGGCCTTTCGCGACGTCGTCCCGAGCCTGCCGAGCTGGCTCGGGCCCTTCGTCGTGCTGCTGACCGCCGGAGTGTTCTCCAGCGTGGTCCGCTTCTGGCGGCAGCGGCTGCGCGACAGCCGGGAACGGGTCGCCGAGCTGCAGCGCACCCAGCGGGAGGCCATGCGCCGGGCGGTCGAGGAGGAACGGTCCCGCATCGCCGCCGAGCTGCACGACGTGGTGACGCACAATGTGAGCGTGATGGTGATCCAGGCCGGCGCGGCCCGCGCGATGATCGACCTGGCGCCGGCCGAGTCCAGGCGGGCGCTGCTGGCGGTGGAGGCCGGCGGCCGGGCCGCCATGGCAGAGCTGCGCAACGTGATGGGCCTGCTGGCCGGCCCGGAGAGCGAGCGGCCCGGCGACGGCACCGGCCTGGAACCGCAACCGGGGCTCGGGCAGATCGACGCCCTGGTCGAGCGGGTCCGGGCGGCCGGGGTGCCGGTACAGGTGGTGGTGTCGCCGCCGGAGCCGCCGGAGCCGCCGGGGCTGCCGGAGCCGCCGCCCGGCGTGGAGCTGGCGGCCTACCGGGTCGTGCAGGAGGCGCTGACGAACACGATCAAGCACGCGCCGGGCGCGACGGCGAGCGTCGCCGTCGGCCGGCGCCGCGACCGGCTGGAGGTGGAGGTGACCGACACCGGTGCGGCACCGGGCGTACCGGGCCGCCCGGCTGGCCCGGCCCTCTCGGGCCTTGCCCCGCACTCCTCGGGGGTGTCCCGGGGGTGGGGTTCACCGGCGGGACCGGGCGTGGCGGGCCTCGGTCGCGGGCTCATCGGCCTGCGGGAGCGCCTGTCGGTGTACGGCGGCACCCTGGACGCCGGGCCTGCGCCCGGCGGCGGGTTCCGGGTGCGGGCGACCATTCCCTGGCGGTCCCGGTGACCGCGCCGCGGCCGGGTGCGGACCCTCCCGACCGGCCCTCTCCGCCGATGGCCGCCGCCGGGCCGGCGCCCGGCGGCGGGTTCCGGGTGCGGGGCGTCGCGCCGTGGCGATCCCGTTGAGCGTCCCGGAGCGGGCGGCGGCCATCGCGGCCGATGACCCGCCGCTGCGGGTGGTGATCGCCGATGACCAGTCGCTGGTGCGCACCGGCTTCCGGATGATCCTGGCCGCCGGGGGCGTCGAGGTGGCCGCCGAGGCGTCCGACGGGGCGGAGGCGGTGAGCGCGGTCCGGCGCACCCGGCCGGACGTGGTGCTCATGGACGTGCGGATGCCCGGGATGGACGGCCTGGAGGCCACCCGGCGCATCGTTGCCGACGGCACGGCGAGCACCCGCGTACTGATCCTGACGACCTACGACCTCGACAGTTACGTGTACACGGCGCTGACCGCCGGCGCCAGCGGCTTCCTGCTGAAGGACGTCTCCCCCGAGCACCTGGTGGCCGCGGTGCGCCTGGTGCGCGCCGGTGACGCCCTGCTCGCCCCGGTGATCACCCGCCGCCTGGTGGAGCGGTTCGCCCGCCGCCACGACCCGGTGGCCGGCGGCCACCGCGCGCTGGCGGAACTGACGCCGCGCGAGCTGGAGGTGCTCCGCCTGCTGGCCACCGGGCTCAACAACGCCGAGCTCGCCGACCGGCTCCACCTGAGCACCGCGACGGTGAAGACGCACGTGGCCCGCATTCTCGGCAAACTGGAGCTGCGCGACCGGGTGCAGGCCGTCGTGCTCGCCTACGAGACCGGACTGGTCTCCCCCGGCGGCTGAGCATGTCGCTTGAGCATGTCGCTCAGTCGCGGTCGGCCTCGATGACGTAGGTCATCTTGGCCGCGCCGCCGGGGCAGGTCACCCGCACGGTGATCGTCTCGGTCTCGGACTCGAACTCCACCGACGCGGCCGGCGCCGGACCGGCGCTGACGTCCTCCGCGCCGTACCCCAGGGCCGGGCTCCACGAGCGGAGCACCGCCCGGTCGCCGGCGCACGACGCGGTGACCGAGCCGCCGGGGGCGTGGAAGGCCCGGGGCGCGGTGCCCCCGGCCGGCGGCGCGGGCGCGGGCGTGCCGGTGGCGGCGGCCAGTGCCCGCGCCACCTCCGCCCGGCTCATCGGCGCCACCACGTTCTCCGACAGTCCCGCGCCCAGCAGGGAGATCGCCCAGGTGCTGGTGAGGGTCGTCAACGCGGCGACGGCCGCGAAGCCGAGAGCGGCGAGCAGCGATCGGCGTTTCATGGCTCCTGCCTTGACACTGGCGGCGCTGGTGGACGGCCGCGCGGGCGTTCTCAGGGTATGTCAGCCACCGGGCCGGCCCCTGGAACGGTGCCGGCGGGCGAGCCGGGCGGCGGGTTGACCTCAACCGCGGTTGAGGTTCCAGCATTGGCTCATGTCTTTCTCCAAAGCCGAGGGCGAGTTCCTGGACGCCCAGGCCATCGGGCGGCTGGCCACCGCCGCCCCCGACGGCACGCTGCAGAACAATCCGGTGGCCTTCCGCTACGACGCCGAGCGCGGCACCGTGGACATCGGCGGATACCGGATGGGCGCCACCAAGAAGTTCCGCAACATCGAGCGCGGCGGCGTCCAGGTGGCCTTCGTGGTCGACGACGTGAAGTCATTCCAGCCATGGGAGGTGCGCGGGATCGAGATCCGCGGCATCGCCGAGGCGCTGCGCGACCAGGAGCCGCCGATGCCGGGCTTCAGCCGCGAGATCATCCGGATCCATCCGCGCACCGTGTTCTCCTGGGGTCTGGAACCGGGCGTCGAGGGCGTGCGACGCCGCGAGATCCCGGCGAGCGCCTAGCTCCCGCCGCGCTCCCGGCCCGCCGACCGACCGGCCCGCCCCCCAGGTCCGGCCGGCCCGCCGCCCGAAGTCCGGCCGGTCCAAGGTCCGGGTCCAGTTGACCCGCCATCCGAGGTCCAGCCGGTCCACGGTCCGGGCGGCCCGCCATCCGCGGTCCGGCCGATCCGTTCCCGTCCGGGCGGCCACCCGCCGGCCGGACGGCTCACATCCCGATATCCCGCCGTCCGGCCGCTCCGCCCTTCCCAGGCACTCCACCGGCCCGGGCAGTCCGTGGTCCTGGCCGGGCCGCTGTCAGCCGGGCCGCCCGGCCGCGGGGGCCCGGGCGACCCGGCCGGCCGGTCAGTCGTCCTGCTCGTTCTGGTCGTCGGCGTCGTTCGGGTCGTCCGTGTCGTTCTGGTCGTCGGTGTCATCGTCGACCTCGGCCGTCACGATCTTGCCGTCCGCCGCGTTCACCTCGATCTCGTGCTCGGTGCCGTCACCGGCCTGGACCTCGACGTCCCAGACCTGGACGCCGTTCTCGTCGTCCAGCTCGGCCTCGGTGACCTTCCCGCCGGGCACCTTCCCCAGCGCGGTGCGCTCGGCGTCCTCGCGGGAGACCGTGGGGGCGGGCGTCGTGGTGCCCTGGCCGCCGTCCTGGCGGCCCGCGTCGGATGCCGGCGCCGAGGAGGCGGGAGCAGGGGTGGGCGTGGCGTCCTGCTGCGCGGCGAAGGCGGCTCCGCCGCCGGCGAGCAGGGCACCCGTCACGGCGATACCAGCGATGATCATAGGCTTGCGCATCCGAACCTCCAGCGGTCGGTTGACTCGTCGATGACCCAAGGTTGTCCGGCAGCGGGATATCGCCGCGCTGCCGGATCCCTAACGTCCGGTTAACGCGACGCCGGCTCCCGGCGCGGCCAGCGGCCAACCGGCAACGGGGCAGCCGGCAACGGGCAGCACGAGCGGCAGCCGGACAGGGAGCGGGCGGCGGACAGGATGGCCCGTGACCAGGACGCAAGCCGGACGGAGGGCCGGCGCGCGGCCAGCAGGACGAGGCCGGGCGGCGGCCGACGGGTGGGCGGCGAGGTCAGCGGCGCGGCGGGCCGAGCATCATCCGGACGCGGGCGCCGCCGTCCGGGCCGGTGCCGAGGTCGAGCGACCCGCCGGAGCGTTCGGCGGCCCGCCGGGCGATGTCCAGGCCGAGACCGGTGGACCGCCCGGCGCTGACCCCGCGGGCCGGCAGGCCGGTGTGCGGGAAGCCGGGGCCCTGGTCGGTGATCACCAGCTCGGCGCCGCCGCCGTCCCGCCGAGCCAGCCGGACGTCGAACGCCACCCCGTCGGGGGTGTGGGCGAAGACGTTCTCCAGTAGGGCATCGACGCAAGTGGCGAGGGTCTCCTCGGCCAGGGCGACCGGCAGCGGCGAGCCGGCCAGCTCGCGGCCGACCGCGCGGCCCTGGTCGCGGGCCAGCATGGACCAGTGGTCCAGCCGGCCGGCGACGACCGTGGCCGCGTCGCAGCTGCCGGCCGCCTCCTCCCGGGACCGGCGGGCCTCCTTGATCACCTGGGTGACCATCCGCTCCATCTCCTCCACCGCGGCCGACACCCGGGCCGCCTGGCCGCCCGGCGGCAGCCCGTCGGCCTCCAGCCGCAGCACGGTGAGCGGGGTGCGCAGCCGGTGGGACAGGTCGGCGACCGCCTCGCGCTCCTGCGCGAGCAGCACCCGGATCCGGTCGGCCAGATGGTTGAGCGCCGTCGCGACCTCGACCACCTCCGGCGGGCCTCCGGCCGCCGCGCGGGCGGTCAGCTCGCCGGCCGCCAGCCGGTGCGACGCCCGCGCCACCTCGGCGATCGGCCGGGTCAGCGACCGGGACAGCCGGTCGGCGACCGCCAGGGCGATGGCGAGCAGGCCGCCGCCGACCAGCGCGAGGATCAGCCAGGACCGGGTCACCCCGGCCCGGAGCTGCGCCTGGGAGACGAAGGTGCGCACCACGGCCGTGCCGCCCGGCCGGCCGCCGACCGCGACGACGATCTCCCGCCCGCCCGCGGCCTCGGCGGTCAGGCTCCGGCCGGTGAAGCCGAGCCGCACGGCGTCCGACACCGTGGCCGGCGCCCCCAGCGGCGTCCCGTCCGGCAGGAAGATCGTGATCGGCAGGCCGCCCGCGCTGCCGGCCTGCTCGGCGGCCAGCTCCAGCCCGGCCCGGTCCGCCTGCGCCACCACCGGGACCAGCGACTGGGCGCGCACCAGCGCGTCGGCGGTGGCCCGGTCGGCGGCCAGCACCGTCACCAGCAGCGACAGCGGGACCAGGAACGCGATCAGCGCGAGCGACACCGTCGTGGCGGCCAGCAGCAGCAGCCGGCGCCTCACGGCCCCGGATCCACGATCTTCACGCCCACGCCGCGCACGGCCCGGAGATAGCGCGGCCGCTGCGCCGACTCGCCGAGCTTGCTGCGCAGCCAGGACAGGTGGACGTCCACGGTCTTGTCCGCGCCGCCGTAGGGCACCTGCCAGACCTCGGTGAGCAGCTCGCGCTTGCTGACCACCTCACCGGGGCGGGCGGCCAGGTAGCACAGCAGGTCGAACTCCCGGGGCCGCAGGTCCAGCGGCCGGCCGTCCAGGCTCGCCTCGCGTCCGCGCGGGTCGACGCGCAGCGCCCCGACCACCAGCGGACGATCGGCGCCGGCGCCGTCACCGCCCTGCCGCCGCAGCACCGCCCGGATCCGGGCGTCCAGCTGCACGGCGCGGAACGGCTTGACCAGATAGTCGTCGGCGCCCGCGTCCAGCACCCGGGCGATCTCGCTCTCGTCGTCCCGGGCGGTGGCGACGATCACCGGCACCTCGCTGACCGCCCGCAGCATGCGGATGACCTCGTAGCCGTCCAGATCGGGCAGGCCGAGGTCGAGCAGCACCAGCTGCGGTCGCTCGTCGACCGCCGCGCGCAGCCCGGTCATCCCGGTGGCGGCCGAGCTCACCGCGTGGCCGCGCTCGCCCAGGGCACGGATCAGGGCGGACCGCACGGCGGGGTCGTCCTCGATCAGCAGCAGTCGCGCCACCCGCCCACCGTAGCAATGATGGCGGTACGCTCCGCCCGGCCGGCCCGGTGTCCCAGCAGCGTCGTCCGGCGCCGCGCCGGAGCGGACCTTCCGGTCCGCACCGGCCACACCCCGCCCCCGCGGCAGCCGGCCGGGTGCCTTCACCGCCGGGCCGGGACCTCACCGTCCAGGCGAGAGGGCGCGCCGCTCCGGGGCGCCGGTGGCCGGCCGATCAGCGCACCGGGACGGGTACGCGGGGCCCGGTGGGCGGCGAGCAGCGCCAGGAAGGCGGGCAGCAGCGCCCACGCCCAGCCCCGCTGCGCGGCCGTCCAGGACGGGTCGGCGGGCAGAGGCCAGGCGTTCGCGGCGCCGCCGGCCTGCAGGACCGCGACGGCGCCGAGCACCGCCTGCGCGCCGGTGCCGGCCAGTGCGGCGGGCCGGCCCGGCACCGTCCGCACCGCCACCGCCGCGCCGGCCAGGCCGGCCAGCACCCAGGCGGCGGCCTCCAGCGCCAGGCCGCCGAACGGGAACGATCCGCCGGGTGGCAGGCGCAGCGCGGTCACGGCCGCGGCGGCGCCCCAGCCGGTCGCCGCGGCCGCCGCGCCGAGCCCGGTGCGCAGCCACTGGCGCACCCAGCGCGGCACCGGGACCGCGGCGGTGCTGGCCGCCATCGCGTCCACCAGGGTGAATCCGGCCGCGGTGCCCAGCATGACGCCCGCCATCCGCAGTGCCAGCACCGCGAACCCGGGGTCCAGGTGCGGGTCCTGCACGTTGAGCAGGGCGGCCAGCGCCACCGCGATGGCGGTCGCCGCGGCGAGCGGCGTCCAGTCCACCGCGCGCACCAGCACCCCCAGCAGCGGGACGTGCCGGCGGCTCACCCCCGGCCGCCCGTCTCCGGCTCGAACCGGCAGACGGCGGCCACGTCGGCCGGCGGATCGGCAGGGAAGCGCTCCGGGCGCAGGCCGAGCAGGGGCAGCGCCTGGTCGAGCGTGGTCCGAGGGTCGGCCAGCCGGTCCCAGCTCGCCCAGATCCGCTGCCGCGTGTCCGCCCGGGCCAGCAGCCGCCGCGCGTACCCCGCCTCGGCGGCGCCGTAGTACCTGTTGATCGCCGACGCCGGCTGCAGGCCCTCGACCATCAGCGGCCCGGGCGGCGGGACCGGCCCGGCCTGGCCGAGCAGCCACAGCGCGACCAGGGTGCCGGCCCGGCCGCGCGCGTCGCATTCGGGGCCCAGCCGGACCGCCGCCGCGGCCATCCCACCCGCCAGCCAGGCGCGGTGCCCCTGTCCGGGATCGGTGGACCAGTTCAGCAGTACCGGCAGGGCAGGCGCGACGAGGGCGGAGAAGGTGACGTTGGTCTGCCGTACGGCGGGCAGGCCGGTCCGCGCACCGGGCGGCAGGGCTGCGACGACCGGGTGGACGGCCTCAGCCCATGCCGCGGTCCAGGAAACGTAGCGGGGCAGCGCGCAGTAGGAGATGCCGTCGATCTGCCGGCACCGATCCCCGTACAGGCCCGCCCGCCGCGCGTCCACCGCGTCATACACCCGGTTCAGGATCCGCATCTGCTGATCGGGCGCGTGGCCGGCGGCCGAGACGGCGGGTACCGCGACGGCGAGCGCGGCGAGCGCGGCGGCCACCCGGAGCGGCCGGACACCGTGCCGGAACAGGGCGACCGCCGCCACCAGGACCACCAGCGCGCACAGGTAGACCAGGTGCCATCCGGACGAGCGCGGTCCCCAGTCCGGCTCGTAGGACGGGATGACCGGCAGCAGCCAGCCGCCGTACTCGCCCCGGGAGTTGGCCAGCAGGCCGAACAGCCACAGCAACCCGGCCAGCGGTGCCACCACCAGGGCCGGCAGCCAGCGGCCCAGCGCGACGCCCGCGGCGGCGGCCAGCGCGGCGACCGCCACCCCCGACAGCGCCTCGTAGGCGTCGAACCGGCCGGCCACCGGCCCGGACGCCCAGCGCGCCGCCAGACAGGCCGCGATCGCGATCGCGGCGGCCGCCGCCCCCGCCACCGGCGCGGCCAGCGCGACCGCCCGGGTCCGGTCGACGGCCCGGCGCGGCAGCGCGGCCAGCGTCGCCGGCGCGCCCTGCCGCCGGTCGCGCGAGGTGGCGAGGTTCGCGACGACCAGCGCCGCGACCGCGACGATGGCCGACGCGTTCGCCGCGCCGATCGTCTCGACCGTCATGTCCGGCAGCCATCCCCAGGCGTCGTACAGCCGCCAGGCGACGGTGAGCGCGACCGCCGCCCACAGCACCGGGCTGCGGGCGAACCGGCGCAGCTCGAACACCACCAGTTGCCGCCCGGTGGCACCCGCGGCTCCGCTCCGCGCCCGCGCCGGGGCCGCCACGAGCGCGGTCACGCCGCCACCGCCGCGGTGTCGCCGAGCAGCAGCAGGTAACCGTCCTCCACGCCGGGGACCGCGGGCTCGGCGCCCTCGGGGCGTTCCCCCAGTGCCCGGTACCGGCCGTCGGCGGTGCGCCAGAACAGCTGCCGGCCGGCCGGCGGGCGCTCCGACAGCCACACCTGGCCGGCCGCGGTGGCCGCCAACCCGGCGGGCGTGCCGGTGAAGACGGCCCGGCCGCCGCCGACCACGACGACCCGCTCGCACAGCGCGGCGACGTCCTCGGTCTGGTGGGTGGACAGCAGCACGGTGCGTCCCTCGCCGAGCCGGGAGACCAGGGCGCGAAAGCGCATCCGCTGCTCGGGGTCCAGGCCGACGGTGGGCTCGTCCAGGATGAGCAGCTCCGGGTCGCCGAGCAGGGTCTGCGCGAAGGCCAGCCGCTGCTTCATCCCGCCGGACAGCTTGCGCACCTTGGTGGCGGCCCGGTCGGCGAGGTCGACCTCGGCGAGCACCCGGCGCACCTCGGCGTGCCGGGCCCGCCGGTCGTTCATCTCCTTGAGGATGGCGATGTAGTCGACCAGCTCGAACGCGGTGAAGTGCGGGTAGAACCCGGGGTCCTGCGGCAGGTAGCCCAGCCGGCGGCGCAGTTCGGTGCGCTGCGCCCGGTCGGCCGGGTCCAGGCCGAGCAGGCGGATCTCGCCGCCGTCCGGGGCGAGCGTGGTGGCCAGGCAGCGCAGCAGGGTGGTCTTGCCGGCGCCGTTCGGCCCGAGCAGCCCGGTGACGCCCGGCCCGGCGGCCAGGTCCAGCGCCGCCAGCGCGGTACGGGAGCCGTATCGCTTGGTCAGCGCGCGGACGCCGACGGTGGTATCGGTGGGGTTCAACGGTATCTCCAGTGGTCGGCGCGGCGGTACCGCGTGAGCAGGACGGGAAGCAGCACCAGCGCGGTGATCGCGTACAGGGCCTGGGCCGGCGGGCGGAACGCGGCGAACAGGTCGTCGGCCCACCCGCCGTAGACCAGCACGGCGGCCGCCCAGCACGCGGAGATGCCCGCGGCGGCCGGCTGGACCGGGACGAGGCGGGTGAGCGCGAGAACGGCGGCGGTCAGGCCGAGCGACGGCAGCACCCAGGCGGCGACCAGCCCCGGCGGCCCGGGCAGGAACGGGGCGCACAGGCCGGTCAGGGTGACCGCCGTCACCTGCACGGCGAGCGCGCGGAGCAGCAGCAGCCGCGGGCCCGCCATCGGCGTCGCGGCCTGCAACTCGTGGCCGGGGTCGACCCGGGTGCCGTAGGCCGCCGCGATCCCCGCCGTCGGCAGGATCGGCGCCAGCAGCAGGAACGCCAGCAGCACCCCGGCCCGGCCCACCGGCACCGCGAAGGTGGAGGCCAGCCCGGCGAGCACGGCGAACGCCAGCACGGCGGCGACCGACCCCAGCCAGGCCCGTGACAGCGCCGGCGTGGCGGTGAGCAGCCGGGCCAGATGCTGGGGGACGCCGCACCGGCACAGCAGCCGCTCGGCGACCCCCGCGCGCGGCCGGTCCACGATGTCGGCGACGCGCTCCCAGCTCGCCGCCAGCCAGCCGGCGTCGGCCGGGATCGCGGCCCGGCAGCGCGCGCAGCGCTCCAGGTGCGCCTCCACGGACATGGTCTGCGCCGGGTCCAGGCGGCCGGCGGCGTACCGTCCGGCCAGGTCGGCGGGCAGGTGCCAGGGCGCCGGGCCGGACGGGCGCGGCGCGGCGCCGGTGTCGTTCATACGAGGTACTCCCTGAGCTGGGCCTTCGCCCGCATGACGCGGGTCTTGACGGTGCCTTCGGGGATGCCGAGCAGCCGGGCGGCCTCCCGGGTGGTCAGGCCGTCCAGCACGGTGGCCTGGATGGCGGCGCGCAGTTCGGGCGACAGGCGGGAGATCGCGATGCCGAGGTCGCCGTGCTCGACACCGAGGAGCACCACGTCCTCGGCCGACTGCACGGTCCGGGCGTCCTCGCCGGGCAGGTCGCCGCCGAGCCACCGGCCGCCCCGCCGGCGCAGCGCGGAGATCAGCCGGCGGGAGGCGATGGTCCACAGCCAGCCGCCGGCCTCGCCGCGCGACGACCGGTAGCGGTGGGCGTCACGCCAGACGGCGACGAAGGTGTCCTGGATCGCGTCGTCCACCGCGTCCGGGTCGACGCAGCGGCGGGCCAGCCTGGCGCGCAGCCACGGCGCGTGCCGGGTGTGCAGCAGGCGCAGCGCCTCCACCCGGCCGGCCGCGACGGCGGCGAGCAGATCGGCGTCCGGGCTGTCGGAGTCCACCTCAGGCGGGGGGCGGCGGCGGTTGAGAAAAGCGGGCACAACTCCTCTATCGCAGCGGCGCCCCGCCCCGGTTCGCCGGCCGGGGTGCTGGAGGGCGAACCGGGCGAACCGGCCCGGGCCCGCGGCCGACCGCGGCCGGCCAGGGCCGTTCACCCGTGGCCTGCGGTCCGGGTCCGGGAACGGCCTCAGAAGGTGAAGGGCTGGGCGCGCACGCTGTTGTCGAAGTTGGACAGCAGCAGTTCCGGCTCGCCGGTGGTGCGGATGCCGGGCAGCCGGTCGAACAGCTCCCGGTACATGATCTTGATCTCCTGGCGGGCCAGGTTGGCGCCGAGGCAGAAGTGCGGGCCGGGGCCGCCGAAGCCGACGTGCGGGTTCGGCCGGCGGGTGATGTCGTAACCGTCGGGGTCGGCGAACACCTCGGCGTCGCGGTTGGCCGAGCCGTAGAAGAGCACCACCTTGTCGCCCGGTGCCAGCCGCACGCCGCGTAGCTCGTACTCCTCGGTCACGGTGCGCCGGAACTGCATGATCGGCGAGACGACGCGCACCGTCTCCTCGATCGCGCCGGCGACGCGCCCCTCGAAGTCACCGGCCAGCAGCTCGCGCTGGCCGGGATGCTCGGTGAGCAGCCGGAGCATGTGCGCCATCGTGTTGCGGGCCGTCTCGTTCCCCGCCACCAGCAGCAGGGTGAAGAACGAGCCCAGCTCGCGCGGGGTGAGGCGCTCGCCGTCGACGTTGGCGGTGACCAGCGCCGACACCAGGTCGTCGCCCGGCGCCCGCTCGCGCTCGCGGCCCAGCCGGATGACCAGGCGCTGCAGCGCGAACAGCGCCGCCATGTTGCGCCCGGCCATGGCGGCGGTGCGGGCCAGGCTCATGCGCACCCCGGTGTAGGCGGTGGACACGTCCACGTGCTCGTGCACCTTGGCCCGGATGTCGCCGGGGATGCCCATCATGTCGCAGATGACATGGATGGGGAGCCGGGCGGCGACCTGCCGGACGAAGTCGCGCGGCCCCTCGCGCACCACGTCGTCGACGATGCGGGCGGCCGCCGCGGCGATGTGGCCGTCCAGGGCGGCCAGCCGCTTAGGCGAGAACGCCCTGGACACGATGCGGCGCAGCCGGGCGTGCCGGGGATCGTCGAGGTTGACCATCGAGTCGCCGAAGACGTGCTTCACCCAGCCGGGCGGCTCGGGGTTGGTGACGGCGGGCTCGCTGGAGAACACCCGGGCATTGCGGCTGGCCTCGACCACCTCGGCGTGCCGGACCAGGGCGTAGAACCCGCGCCCGGACCGCAGCAGCGGCACCCGCCGCTCGGGGAAGAACACCGGCCGGTCCAGGGCGCGCAGCCGGGCGAAGTCGCGATCGCGCTCGGCCGGCGGCCGGCGCCAGAACGCCAGGTCCGCCAGGTCGATGCCCGTCTCCACCGCCGTTTCCACGCCCCTATCCTGGCACGGCCCGGGCCGCCGCGGCACGCGGCGGCCGGGTCCGGCCGCCGCCGCTCAGCGGTACGGCTGCCACCTGGCGTGCAGGTCGCGCGCCTTGTACGTGCGCATGCGGTGCTCCCACTGCGCGCGGATCGCCGGCTGGCTGCGCAGGATCGGCAGCACGCTGGTCACCAGCTTGAGCTCGCGCAGCCGGCGCAGCACCGGGAAGCCGTCCCAGGCGGTGATGTCGTGGCCGTAGTGCTCGGCGAGCATGGCCTGGTCGTCGGTCGGATAGTCCAGCCGCAGCCGGCCGACCGCGACCGGCACCAGATCCCACTCGCGAGGGCCGATGCTGGTGCTGTCGAAGTCGCACAGCACCGGACCGCCCGGCCCGGGGATGAGGTTGCCGAGGAACGCGTCCCCGTGGATGACCCCCGCCGGCAGCTCGAACCGCACCCGGGCGAGCTGCTCCTCCACCTCGTCGCATTCCCGGCGCAGGAAGGCCTGGTCGGCCGGGGATAGGTCCTCCGGCTCGGCGAGCCGCTGGCGCACCTCGTCCATCGGCCGCCAGCGGGGCAGGTCACCGGGCGGATCGGGCAGGTGGTGCAGGCTCTTGAGCAGCTCGGCCAGCCCGGCGCCGTCCGGCCGCGGCCCGCCCTCCGGCACCCGCTCCCACAAGGTGATCACCTGCCCGCGCAGCCGGATGGGCCGCTCCCAGCCCGGCAGCAGCCGCACGGCCGGGAAGCCGTATCCGGCCAGCCAGCGCGCCACCCGCACCACGGTGCCGGCCCGTTCCCGGGCCGCGGTGGAGCCGGCGATCCGGACGACCACCGGGTCGGCGCGGAGCCGGAACACCGCGTTGTTGGTGAACTTGATGAGTTCGGCCCCCTCCGGGTCGAGCCCCGTCTCGGCGCACAGCGCCGCGAGCAGGCCGTCCAGGGTGTCGCGGGTGAGCCCGCCGGAGGGGTTCTGTACTGCGGAGATCGTCATCGGTTCTTGTACGTCCTTGTCGTCTTGCTCGAAAGGGTCGTGCGGGGATGCCGGTCTGGTACGGGGAGAGCACTGGGCGCCCCCGCGCGCCGGCCCGGGAGCGCCGGTCTCGTCCGGGTCGCGGGGGCGTCGCCGGGTACGGCGGCCACGCGACGGTGCCGGAGCGGGAACGGCGCGGCCGCCGTCGCGCGGGCGGTGCGCGGGCCCGGCGTGGCCACGGAATCGGATGCGCCGACATCCTCTACAGCGACCGCAAGGCAGCGCTAAGCATTTGACTGATTACTTTAAGTAACCGGCAACCTCCGGCGCGTACCGTGGCCCGGGACGGCCGGGCGTGCTCACCGCTGCGGGTTGATCCGCACGTCCGCGATGCGCTGCAGGAGGTGGTCGGCGCCCGCCGCGGCCCGGCGTTTGAACGCCGCCTTCTCCAGCGGCGCCAGCCGGTCGATCGTGCGTACCGACCGGAGCTGGGTGACCAGGGTGACCGCCTGGTGGCCGTGGTCCAGCCCGGCCTCCACCTCGCCCAGGAGCAGCTGGACGGTGGCCAGTGCGATGAGTTCGAACACCTTGCTGCGCGCCATGTCGTGCGCCCGGCCCTCGACGCTCGCGGCCAGCAGCTCGGCCGCCTCCGACAGGTGGGCGTCGCTGGCGACCAGGTTGGACAGCGTCACGCCGCTGGCCGCGTCCAGGTCGGCCTGGCCGAAGAACCGCACCCAGCCCGGCGCCGAGTCCTGGTCGGCGCGGGCGAACTCGTCGCGGGCCCGGCTCACCGACTTCAGGGCGAGCTTCTCGTCGCCGAGCAGCGCGTAGGCCCAGGCCTCGTTCACGCACAGCATGGCGACGGTGAGCTCGCAGCTGGCGTCCTGGGCGCTGATCTGGCCGAGCTGGAAGAAGCGCAGCGCGTCCTTCACCCGCTCCTGGTGCAGGTGGACCCGGCCCATCCGGTACAGGATGTTGGCCGCCAGCGACGGATCGCCGGCGTACTTGGCCTGCTCCAGGGCGCGCGCCAGGTGCCGGCGGGCCGCGGGGTACAGGCCGACGTCGAAGGCCGTCCAGCCCGCCAGGTTGTGCTGGTCGGCCAGCGCCCGGTGCAGCCGGCGCCCCACCTCCTCGGTGCAGCTCGCCCTCAGTAACTGGTTCGACCAGCCGAGCTGGGCGAGCACCGCGTCCCGGCAGATGCCGCCGCCGTACCGGTAGTCGAGCGCGCGCAGTGACTCGGTGACCTTCTCCACCGTCTCGACCTCCGCCTCGCCGATCCGGTCCGGCACCGGCGTCTCCTGGTGCGGCAGCGGGCGGCTCCACTCCTCGACCGAGGCGGGGGCGGCGCCGATGGTCACCTGCGCGGCGTGCGCCAGCAGCTTGCGGACCTGCTCGTCCTCGTCGCCGTCCTCCTGGTAGACGGCGGGCAGCGGGTGCTGGGAGTCGCCGTCGTAGGCCAGCCCCATGTAACCGCGGGGCACGCCGAGGCCGTCGGCGATGCGCACCAGGACGTCGTAGGCCATGACCTGGCGGCCGTTGAGGATCTCGGAGATCTCCGACTGGGACTGCCCGGTCAGCGCGGCGATCCGGCGCTGGGAGACGCCCACGCGCTGCAGCAGCTGGTAGACGCCCGCGATGTCGCGGGACGCCAGCGCCTGCCGCATGGCGGGCCGCTCCCAGATGGCGAAGCTGATCGCCTGCTCGCTGACATGGGTGACATTCATGTCGACCTTCCGCCGGAGGAAACGCCCGTTCGCTTCCATCAATTAAGCCGTCCCGGCGCGGCGCGCGCAGGGATAACGGTCGGACCGATCGCCCGGGCAGATCGGTTTGACCGATCACGGACAGATCAGGGATGGCTATCGGTGGCGCGGCTTACCGCTCCGTGACGCGCTGCCGCACCATCGGACTCACCTCGGGGGGATCACCGCGCGCTTCCTCCGCGTCACAGTCCGTCAAGATGCAAGGAGTGATCAGCCAATGCGCGCCCAGCAGCCCGTCCCGAAGGAGGCTCTTCAACGCACCGGGGTCCTGGCGGCGGACCGCCCGCCCGCCGGCGTCCCGGGCGGTGGAGGCGATGACGCCTTCCGCGTCCTGGTCACCATGCTGCGCGCCGGGTCGGCCTCGCGTGGTGCGCGCGCCGCGCTGCGCGAGGCCCTGGAGCGGGCCGGGGTGGCCGCCGACGGGGTGAGCGACGCCGAGATCATCGTCGCCGAGCTGGCGGCCAACGCCGAGAAGCACGCGTGCGGCCCGTACGAGCTGCGTGTGCACTGCCTGAGCGGCATCCCGGTGTGGTGCGAGATGGTGGACGGCGGCCATGGCCTGGACGGGATCCTCGCCATCCTCGCCGGCCTGCACACCGGGCCCGAGCACGACCCGGCGCCGTTCGCCGAGAACGGGCGCGGCCTGCTGCTCGCCCACCGGCTCTCCTACGGCCACTGTTACGCCTACCCGACGACGATGTCGGTCGGCGGCGGTGCCGGCAAGGCGGTGGCGTTCGCGCTCCCGGCCCCGTCGTGCGGCGGTTACCGCTGACCGGGCACGGCGGACGGCCGGCGGGGTGAGTTCAGCGGGCCGACGTGCCCGCGTCACCACCTGGTGGGACCGATGTCCGGATCGCGGGGGATGATCCGGCCATGACCATCATGCGGGCATCGTGCCTGCTCACCGCCGCTCTGGCGCTGCTGCCGCCGGCGTTCCCGCCGGCGGCGGCCGCCGGGTCCACCGCGTCCGCCGTCCGGGACGCCGGGGCCGCGCGGCACGCCAGGACCGTCCGAGCCGACGCGACCGCCCGGGCCGCCACGACCGATGCGGCCGCCCGGACCGCCGGAAGCGCCCGGACCGCCGGAACCGTCCCGGCCACCGGAACCGTCCAGACCACCGCGGCGGCGTGCCGGGTGCCCGGCCTGGCCGTCACCGCCCCCTACGCCACCGTGGCCGGGCGCTACAGGGCCGGCGCGGTCAGCCTGTTCCGCGACGCCCGCCCGGCGGGCACGCTCGCGCAGGGCCGGGCGGGGATCGCCGGCGAACCGGGGCGGGGCGCCGCGTTCGGCTCGGCGGTCGTCACCGGCGACTTCGACGGCGACGGCCGCGACGACCTGGCGGTCGGCGTGCCCGGCGAAGGGCTGGACCGCTTCCAGGACGGGCCCATGTACGGGGACGGGGCGGTGCACGTGCTGTACGGCGGCCCGCGCGGCCCGCGCGCGTCGGGCGGCGAGTTCTGGACGCTGGACGCCCGGGGCGTGCGCGGGCGCGCCCGCAGCACCGACCGGCTCGGTTCGGCGCTGGCGGCCGGCAACCTCAACGGGGACGGGGACGCCGAACTCGCCGCCGGCGCGCCCGGCGCCGGCCGGGTGCTGGTGCTGGCGGGCACCCGGACCGGCGGGCTCACCGCCCGGCACCACGCGCTGCTCGCCGGGCGGGCCGGCCGCCCCGGCGACCTGTTCGGCTCGTCGGTCGCGGTGACCCCGGACGGGCTGGCGGTCCGCCGTCCCGGCGCGCGGTGACGGTGCCCGAGCGCACCACGGTGCGGAAGCGCTCGTCGGCCGCGATCTGCCAGGCCACCTCGACGTCACGGGACGGCATGCCGCCATGGCCGTCCGGGGCGAGCGGCTCGGGGGCCAGCCGGGTCCACAGCACGAAGCCGTCGGCCGACGGGTCGCCGGAGGCGATCCCCAGCGTGAAGGGGTCGGGGAGCGCGCGGCCCGGCCGGGCGGCGCCGGTGGCGGCCCGGGCGGAGGCGAGCGGCACCAGGCCGCCGGCGGCCGCGCCGATGAGGAACGCTCTGCGTGAGGGTTTCCGCTGCACACGCCCAGTGCAGCGGGCCGGGCCGGCCGGCCGGCGAGGACCCGGTGTCGGCGGCGTGAACAACCGCCGCACGCCCGGGGCCGCGGCGGCGCGGCCGGCGGGACCGCGCCGCCGGACGCCCGGGCCGGCGGGAGGCGAGGGCGGCGGGTCAGGTGACCCGGCCGCGTCTCGTCCACAGGGCGACGGCGATCAGGACGCCGATGATGGCGAGGACGATCTGTATGATCAGCTCGATCCAGTCGATACCGCTGGTGGTGGCGACGCCGAGGCCGCGGGCGATGGCCGTGCCGATCAGCGCCGCGACGATGCCGACGATGATGGTGAGCCACCAGGGAATGGGCTGCCGCCCCGGGATGATGAGCCGCGCGAGCACGCCGATGATGGCACCGATGATGATCGCGCTGATGATTCCGCCGATGGTCATTTCCACGCCTCCGTTATCCGGTTGTGACCCGTATTCCCCCAGATAGGTCCGGCGATGCGCCGGTACGGGTCACAGGAGTGGAATGCCCCGGCCGGGTGACGGGCCGGTCAGGAGGCGCGGCCCGGTGCGGCCAGCGCCGCCGCCAGGTCGTCCCGCAGCGCGCCGGCGTCCCGGAAGTGGACGGCCGTCATCCCGGCCGACTCCGCTCCGCTGACGTTCACCAGCCGGTCGTCGACGAACACGCAGTCACCCGGACGGGCACCCAGCCGGGCGGCGACCCGGAGGTAGATCTCCGCGTCCGGCTTGACCAGTCCGAGGTGGCCGCTGTAGAAGCGGGCGTCCATCTCCTGGACGAAGGACAACCGTTCGATGCCGTCGGCCACGCACGCGGGCGCGTTGGACAGCAGCCCGACCGGGTGCCCGGCGGCCCGGATCTCCTTCAGCACGGCGACCGCCGCGTCGTTGGCGTGCGTCCAGCTTTCGACGTCCAGGTCGACCAGCCGGGCGACCTCCAGGTCGCCGAGCGAGCGGTCCAGGACCTCCGACCAGTAGGCGTCCGGCGCCAGGGTGCCCCGGTCGAATTCCAGCCGGTGCTCCCAGTAGTGTCGCCAGAAGTGGTCCGGGTCCATCCCCGAGGCGGCCACCAGGCGTTCCCGGTCGGCCGCGGGCTGCGCGTGGCACAGCACTTCCCCGTAGTCGAACAGCACCCATTTCATGATCGAGATATTACCGAACCGCGTTCTTGAGGAAGGGCTGCACGCACGCGTTGACAGCCCCGCACCCAAGGTAGTGGCGGACGGTGTGGAAATCCGCCCAGTCGATGTTGACCCGCTCGTCGCGGGTCACCCCGTCGAAGCAGGCCTTCAGCGCGCCGGGAATCGCGGCGATGTCGTCCTTGTCGGCGATGTTGATCCAGGTGCGCACCCCTTTCGGGCCGATGCCACGCCCCTGGCTGGGCAGCGGCCGCAGCCGCTCGAACACCACGCCGCGCATGCCGAGCGGGCTGCCCAGGGTGACCAGCAGCTCCACCGACAGGTCCGGGTGCGCGCACAGCGCCTCGTAGGCCACCACGCTGCCCAGCGAGTGCGCGATGACGACGTCCGGCCGGTTGCGGCGGATCACCTCGGCGACCGCCTCGCGCGAGCGCACCCGGGCGGCGGCGTCGGCCGAGGCGAGGTAGGCGGCGACCTCCGGGCAGAAGTCCTCGGCGAAGTCCACCGCCCGCGGGCCGAGCAGCGGCAGCAGCCACTCGGCGGCCCGGTGGACCAGCCCGGTGAGGCCCTCCCCCGCGAACGCGCCGGCCGCGCCGGCCTGGCGCATCCAGCCGGCCAGCACCAGCTTGGCCGGCGGATCCATCGCCCGCAGCTCCCGCCGCACGGCGGCGGGCACCTCGGCGCGCAGCAGGTGGGCGTAGTAGGCGACCTCCGACAGGTAGGCCTCGCCGCGGTAGGGCGCGCCGCGGGTCAGCCCGGCGTGCAGGTACCGGTCCCACTTGGCGCGCATCACCGCCGCGGCCCCCGCGGCCGAGCCGGCCTCGGCGAAGTAGTGGTACTTGCCGATCCCGTGGACCCCCACGATCCCCGCCACCGCGGCCCTCCCCGTGCGACGCGCCCGGCCCGCACGCGCCGGGGCCGGGGACACGCCCACTGTCCCGCACGCCGCCGACCCCGACAACCACCGTCCCGGCATCCGGCCGAGATCGTCCTGAACCGGACAGCCCCGGCCGCCGGGAAACCGGTTGATCGCCGACCAGGGGCACCGGCTACTCTGGGGGAATGTCCGGCCCGGTCACCGTCCGCGGCTCGGTCGTCATCCCGGACGCCGAGCTCTGCTGGCGTTTCTCCCGGTCCTCTGGGCCCGGCGGCCAGGGGGTGAACACCACCGACAGCCGGGTGGAGCTGAGCTTCGACCTCGCGGGCACCACCACGCTGCCGCCGGTCCTCAAGGCCCGGGCGCTGGAGCGGCTGGCGCCCCGGCTGGTGGACGGCGTGCTCACCATCGCCGCGGCCGAGTACCGCTCGCAGCTGCGCAACCGCGAGGCGGCCAAGGCCCGGCTGGCCGGCCTGCTCGCCGAGGCCACCGCTCCCCCGCCCAAGCGCCGCCGCCCGACCAAGCCGTCGCGCGGCGCGGCCGAGCGTCGGCTGGCGGCCAAGAAACGCCGCTCGGACGTCAAGCGCCTGCGCCGCCCCGACGGGTTCTGAGCCCGGCGGCCGAACCCGCGGGGCACCGGCGAAGGCGCGGCACCGATCACCACGCCGGTCGCCGGTGGCGCCCCGGCCGTCAGGGCCGGCGGTCCTCCATCTCCCAGAGATGGTCGATGACGTGCCAGGCCATCCGCCGGGCGGCGTAGCGCGCCGGCCACCCCTTGGCCGCGAGCGGCACGCCGTCGGAGGGCTTGCCGAGCACCGCGGCGATCTCATCGCGCAGCGCGTCCCGGGCCGCGGCGTCCGCCGGCGGGAACGGCCGGTGGCGCACCCCGATCAGCCGGGCGTAGGAGCGTTCGGCCTCCACCACGTGCGCGATCATCTTGTCGCGATCGCGCCCGCCGCCGCGCGGGCCCTTGCGCAGCTCGCTCGGCGAGGCGGCGGCCAGCTCGTCGAAGGCCGCCCAGCAGGCCCGCAGCAGTGCCGTGTCACGCTCGGCGACCGCCGCGTCCACCGGGCGGGCGTCCAGTTCGGGCACCGCGGCGGGGGCGCCGAAGTCGGTGGTCGAGTTGCCGGTCACCCGCTCGGCCACGGTGAGGGCGTCCGGCTCGAAGGGCAGGCCGGCCCGCTGAGCGATCTTCCGGTAACGGGGGATGTAGTCGGCCAGGGCCGCGAGCGCCGCCTCCTCGGTCTTGCCGGCCCGGCACCAGCCGGGCCAGTCGGGGGCGCAGGCGAAGACCTTCTTCTTGGGGCCGATCTCGAGGTAGACGTCGGTCATGGGCCCCATCTTCCCCGGCATACCTGACAGGAACCGGCGGTCACTCGACGAGTTCGATCAGATCCGCCACCGAGCGCACCACCCGCGACGGGCGGAACGGGTAGCGGTCGACCTGATCCTCGGCGGTGACCCCGGTGAGCACCAGGATGGTGTGCAGGCCGGCCTCCATGCCGGACACGATGTCGGTGTCCATCCGGTCGCCGATCATCGCGGTGCTCTCGCTGTGGCCCTCGATCGCGTTCAGCGCGCTGCGCATCATCATCGGGTTGGGCTTGCCGACGAAGTAGGGCTGCACGCCGGTCGCCTTGGTGATCATCGCGGCCACCGCGCCGCAGGCCGGCAGCGACCCCTCGTTGGACGGGCCGACGGCATCGGGGTTGGTGGCGATGAACCGGCTGCCCGCCTCGATCAACCGGATGGCCCGGGTGATCGCGGTGAAGCTGTAGGTGCGCGTCTCGCCCAGCACCACGTAGTCCGGCGCGATGTCGGTCAGGATGTATCCCACCTCGTGCAGCGCGGTGGTCAGCCCCGCCTCGCCGATCACGTACGCCGTACCGCCGGGCCGCTGGTCGTGCAGGAACTGCGCGGTGGCCAGCGCCGAGGTCCAGATCGACTCCGGCGGCACCTCAAGGCCCGCGCCGCGCAGCCGCACCGACAGGTCGCGCGGCGTGTAGATGGAGTTGTTCGTCAGCACCAGGAACCGGCGGCCGGACTCGCGAAGACGGCGGATGAACTCCTCGGCGCCGGGCACCGGCTGGCCCTCGTGCACCAGGACACCGTCCATGTCCGACAGCCAGCATTCGATCGGTTTGCGCTCGTCCACGCTTCCCCCGGTTCGCCGCGGTACGTCGGGCCCAGCATGCCACCTCGCCGGCCCCGCGGCGAAATGCCGGGACCGGCCGGCGGACGGCCCCCTACGCCTCCGGGGCCAGCGCCGTCAGGGCCTCCTCGGCGCGGCGCATGGACTCGGCCGGATCGGCGTCCGGCGAGCCGATCTCGGGGTCGAAATTGAGGTCGTGGAAGACCTCGGTCACCCCGGCGGCGGCCAGCGCCGCGACGTCGGCCCGGATCTCGTCCGGCGAGCCGGTCAGCGGGCGCCGGTCCGGCGATCCGGGCGGCCGCAGCCGGGTGACGCCGCGGCACACGAAGCTCAGCGCCTCCGGGTCGCGGCCGGCGGCCGCGGCCGCCTCCTTTACAATGTAGATCTGATCACGGATCGCGGTGAGGTCGGCGCGGCTGGAGCTGATCCAGCCGTCGGCGATCTCCCCGGCCCGGCGCAGCGCCACCTCGGCGGTGCCACCGAGCAGCAGCGGCGGCGGCGTGACCGGCTTGGGGTCCTGGTGGACCGGCGGCACCTGGTAGAACTCCCCCTGGTGGGAGATGATCTCCTCGCCCCACAGCAGCCGCAGCACCTGGAGGTACTCCACCGCGCGGCGCCCGCGGGCGGCCATCGGCACGCCCGAGGCGGCGAACTCCTCGGGGACCCAGCCGAGCCCGAGCCCGGCCGACAGCCGGCCCGCGGAGACGTCCTGCAGGGTGGCCAGTTGCTTGGCCAGCAGCACCGGGGACATGAACGGCAGGTTGACCACGGCCAGGCCGAGCCCGATGCGCTCGGTCACCCCGGCGAGGTAGGACAGCGTGACGATCGGGTCGCGCACCGACCGGTAGACCGGCCCCATGTCGTGCCCCACCGGATAGAGCAGCCGCTGGAAGGTCCACAGCGTCGCGTAGCCGAGTTCCTCGGCGCCGCGGGCGATCCGCAGCGCGTTGCGCGGGGTGGCCCACGAGCCGGAGATGGGCGCGCCGAATCCAATCTTCATGCCCCCCACCCTAAGGCGCGGTCCTACAGTGATCCGGTGACCGTCGAGGACGATACCGGGGTGGCAGGCGGCTTACCGGAGGCCCTGGCCGGCGTGGCGGGGGTGTCGCCACGCGCGGCGACGGTGCTCAAGCGGACCCGGGTCACGGTGGTGCGCGCCGGCGAGCTGGTGGTGAAGGCCCACGAGCCGGGCACGGCGGAGGCGGCGCTGAACGCCCGGCTGCGCGCGGCCGCCGCCCTGCCGGACCTGCTGCTGCCGCCGGCGTCCGACCGGGCCCTGCGGGTGGCGGGGCGCCTGGTCACCGTCTGGCCGGCCGGCGAGGCGGTGGACCCGGCCGGCGATCCGGCGGCCGCGCCCTGGGAGGCCGCGGCCGGCCTGCTCGCCCGGCTGCACGCGACGCCGGCCGGCGGCCTCGGGCTGCCCCCGGCCGGCGGCCCGGACCGGGTGGCCCGGGCGCTGGCCCGGCTGGCCGGCGCGCCGGGGGCGCCCGCCGCCGCGGCCGCGGCCGTCCGGCGGGCCGCGCGCACCCTGCCCGCCGGGGGCGGCACGGGCACCGGCCTGGCGCACGGCGACTGGCATCTCGGCCAGATCGTCCGGTACCGGGACCGCTGGCTGCTGATCGACGTGGACGACCTCGGGCTGGGCGATCCGGTGTGGGATCTGGCCCGTCCCGCCGCCTGGTACGCCGCCGGACTCCTCGACCCGGAGTTATGGCACCGCCTTTTATCGGGATATGTCAGTGCAGGTGGTCCGGCGGTGGACGCGGGCGATCCGTGGCCGGAACTCGACCGGCCCGCCCGGGCGTTGACGGTCCAGTTGGCGGCCACGGCGGTCGCGGCGGCCGGCGAGGAGGGACGTCCGCTGGACGAGGCCGAGCAGGCGCTCGTCTCCTCCTGCGGAAGGATCACCCGCGCCGCCCGGCGGCAGTAGGGTCGCCTTGCGGATCAACGAAGGAGATCTATCGATGAAGTGCCCGAAGTGCCCCGGCGTCATGCGCACCTACGATCGCAACGGCGTTCACATCGAGCAGTGCGAGAACTGCCGCGGCATCTTCCTCGACTACGGCGAGCTGGAGACGCTGTCCCGGGTGGAGACGCAGTGGGCCCAGCAACAGTACGGCCCGCCGCCGGCCCCGGGCGGTCCGGCCTGGGGCGCGCCGCACCACGGCCACCACGGCCGCCACGGTCATCACCAGCGCGGCTGGGTGGGCATGCTCTTCTCCAGCTGACGGCGGCGTCCGCCGGGCCCGGGCGCGTCCCGGCCCGGCGGCCCGCCGTTCCCCTCAGCGCGGGAAGCCGTCCGGGTCGACCTCGGCGGTGCGGGCGTTACCGCCGGCCACCGGCTGCAGCGTCAGCGTCCAGGTGCTGAACCGGATGAGGTTGCCGGTGCGCACCGTGGTGAACTTCACCGGCTCCTCGAACCGCTGGAACCCGCAGTCGCGGGTGAACGCCCGTGCCTTGCCGTCCCAGTCGGCACCGCCGGTGAAGTAGATGCGGTAGGTGCCGTCCGGCACGCCGCCGATCTTCGCCTTCCGCTTCTTGCGCACGTAGAAGGACACCGCCTTGGTGCCGCCGCGCACCAGCGTCAGCACCGCGTCCTTGCCGGTGCCGTTGTCGACGGTGAGGGTGCCCCGCCCGGAGCGGGCGCCCGAGCGCACGAACGCCCCGTTGGCCAGCCGCCGGTCACGCGCCGCGGGGACCTTCACCGTGGCCACCTCGGCCGGGTAGTCGCCCTTGGCGGCCAGGTCGCCGCCCGCCGACCGCACCGCCTCGAAACCCTCCGCCCGGCCGAGCCTGGCCAGCACGGCGCCGGAGGTGCACAGCCGCCGCCCCTCCACCGACTCGCGCAGGTCGTCCAAGTCGTCGGTCAGGTCACGCAGCGCCGCCACGTAGTCGGCGTGCTCGGCGGCGGCGTCCGCCGGCGGCACGAGCACGCCGAGCCCGGCCGCCGCCTCGGCGGCGGCCACGCGGGCACGTTCCAAACGCTCGCCGAGCGCCTTCAGCGAGCGCGACCTGCCGATGCCGGCCAGCGCCTTGGCCACCGGCCCCGCCTGCGCGGTCAGCTCGGCGGAGTACCGCTCGGGTGAGAGCGCGGCGGCACGGGCGGGCGTGGAGCCGCCCGCGGGCGGGGCGCTCCGGGAGAACCGCGAGGACTGGTCGGCCGGCTCGTCGCCGGAACTGCACGCCGACACCGCGAACGTCGCGACGAGCGCGAGGGGGAGCCACCGGGGGGCGATCATTCGCCGATATTCCGGGAGAGCCGCCGCACTGTCAAGCCGGGCGGTCATGGCGGCCGTGGACCGCCGGCCGCGGATCAGCCGGGCGGGCGGAACACCAGCAGCGAGCGCGGCCGCTTGGCCAGCACGACCGGCCCGGCGACGCTGAAGGTCTCCCCGTCGCGGGCCAGCCGGACCTGCCCGTCCGGCGCGTCCGGCGCGTCGATCCGTACGGTGTCGGCACGCCAGCGCAGGTAGTTGCGCGACAGCCCGACCCCGCCGGCGACGGTGCTGGCCAGGGCCCGCAGCCGGGGCAGCCGGCCGGCCGCGGCCAGCACCCGGACGTCGAGCAGGCCGTCCTCCAGCCGGTCGCGCACCGTCGGCGCGACACCCCGCGACCGGTAGGCGCAGTTGCCGGCGAACAGCAGCCACACCCGGCGCGGCACCCCGTCGATCACCAGCGGTTCGGGGCGCCGGTCGTGCAGCAGCGCGTCGGCCATCGCCATCACCAGCGCCGGCCACCTCCCCACTGTGCGCTCCCAGCGCTCGCGCCGGTCCACCACCAGCGGATGGATGCCGAGCGTGGCGGTGTTCAGGAACACCCGGCCGGCCGCCTCGGCGACGTCGACCGCCACCACGTGCCCGGCCTGGTAGGCGGCGACCGCGTCGGCCACCGTCTGCAGGCCGAGGGTGCGCGCGAAGTGGTCCAGCGTCCCGGCCGGGACCGGCAGCAGCGGGACGCCCTGCTCCAGCGCCGCCTGCGCGCCGCAGGCCATGGTGCCGTCGCCGCCCGCGACGGCCAGCACCAGGGCCCGGCCGGCCGCCTCGTGCAGGTGCTTGGCCAGGTCGTCACCCGGTGCCACCTCCACGACCTCGGCGTCCGGCAACGCCCGGCGCAGCGCGGCGGCGGTACCGGGGTCGCGGCCGGTGCCGTTGTTCACCACGGCGACCACCCCGGCGCCGCGCGGGTCGAGGTCGCGGGTCGGGGCGGTGGCGGCGACCCGGACCTCGCCGAGCACCGCGGGCTCCGGCCATATCCGGCGGGAGGCCGCCGCGGCGAGCACGCCGATGGCCGCGCCGGCCAGCACGTCCCCCGGATAGTGCACCCCGGTGTAGACCCGGGAGAAGCAGACCGCGCCGGCGGTGACGGCGACCGGGACGGCGACCCCGCGCGGCGCCTCCATCGCGACCGCCGTGGCGAAGGCCGCCGCGGCGGCCGAGTGCCCGGAGGGGAAGGAGTGCGAGCTCGGGACGCGCCCCAGCCGGACCGCCGGGAAGTCCACGAGGTCGGCGACCGCGGGCCGGGCGCGGGCGAACGCCTGCTTGCCGAGCAGGTTCACCACCGGACTGGCCACGCTGATCGCCAGCAGGCCGCGCGTGGCGGCCCGCCGCATCCGCCGGCGGCCGGTGACGGCCAGAACGGCGGCGGCCCCGGCCCACAGCAGCGAGTTGTCCGCCGCCCGGGACAACCGGGGAAGCACGTGGTGGAACCCGGGCAGCCGCGCCGTGGCGACCGACGAGAACAGCCGCCGGTCCAGCGCGCCGAGCGCCTTTCTGATCCTGGGGCGGGTGAAGGTGGCCTTGCGCATGCCCTGGTACGTGCCCACGCAGCGGCCGGGCACGCGTCCCGCCCTGTTCAGGCGTCGGCGTTCAGGCGTCGGCGCGCGGGACCGCCCCGGCGGCCCGGGGGGCCGGGGCGGGGCTCGTGGCGCCGAACGCGTCGCGGAGCACCTCCTCGACGTCCAGCTCCAGCACCCAGGTGTCGCCGGCCGCGCCGGAACACGGGCCGGCCTCGGGCCCGGCCGGCGCCCGGACCCGGCTGAACGCGGCGCGGAAGAAACGCTCCTCGCCCACCAGGCGGCACAGGCTCATCACCCGGCTGTACAGCAGCGGACGGCCACCGGCCCCCGGGCCGGACCCGGCGGCGGCGACCGCCTCGAAGAGCGCTGGATCACCGCTCATGACACCTCCCATTACACAGTGTGACGCCATGGTGACAGCAATGGCCGCCGCGTGCGGCCCGAAGCACCGGCCTCAGACGATTTCCGGCCCGGCGCCGCCCCTGCTCCCGGGCCCGTATCGGGTCCGGTGGCCGGGCACCGCCCGCCGCGCCGGGCCGCCGCCGAAGCGCCCGCCGCGCCGGCGGGTCAGCGGGGCAGCCGCGCCTGGTAGACCCGCCGGGCCTCGTCGATCATCGAAAGGTGCTCGCGCAGCCGGCCGGCCCCCGGCCGGACGTGCGCGCCGACCAGTTCCTCCAGCAGTTCCAGCCACGCCAGGCACCAGCGGACGTCGGCGGGGCGGGCGACCCGCCGGCCGCGCACGTCCAGGTAGACCGGGCTGGTGTGCGCGAAGACCTCGGCGAAGTGCGACCGCCGATGCGGCCCGCCGCCGGCCACCAGCACCACGTAGGTGGGCGAGTCCACCACCAGCTCGGCGGTCAGCACCGGCGGCGGACCCGCGGCGAGCACGCCGCCGGCGGTGCGGATCTCCAGCCGTTCGACCTCCGGGCCGGTGGCCCGCGCGGTGATCTCCACCCGGTCCCCCGGTTCCCGGACCAGGGTGTCGCCCAGGCCGTGCCCGTCCACCGCCAGCTCCAGGAACGGGCCGGTGGTGGCGAAGGTGCGCCCGCGCCGCACCGCCTCGGCGTAGGCCGCCGCGGTGAGCGGCCCGTCCACCCGCGCGTAGGTGCGCTCCCAGCCGGGCGGGTTGGTCACCGTCTCCATCCGCTGGTGGCCGAAAGAGAGCATGGCGTCGGTGCCGGCCACCGCGGCCAGCCGGTTCCCGGCGCCGAGCAGCCGGCGGTAGACCGCCGACGAGCCGGCGGCCGAGGCGTAGTGCAGGATCTCCATGGCGTCCACCAGGCCGAGCGCGGCGTCCACCACCACCGCCCGGGCGGTGCAGTCGGCGCGCCCGGTGCCGACGGCGTCCCGCGGCTCGCCGACCGGCGTCTTGAAGGTGTGGGCGTACCCGACGACGCCGCCGAGCGCCCGCAGTTCCTCGCAGACCTCGCCGGTGGGCGGCCGGGCCGGGTCCCCGGCCGGACCGGCGTGGTAGCGGCCGGGCGGGGCGGCGATCCCAAAGGCGTGCAGGTGCCCGAGCAGGTCGTCGCGGTACTCGGCGCCCATCCGGGCCACGTGCGTGCCGTCCGACCACGGCAGGTCCCGGCCCGCCCAGTGCGCCAGGGCCTCCCGGTCGTACACCTGCCCGCCGGAGACGTTGGCGGCGAGCAGGTTGAGCACGTGCAGGTCCTCGCCGTGCTGGGCGGCGGCCGCCATCGCCGGGGTGGCCACCACGTCCCCGGAGTAGTTGAGGTGCACGTGCAGGTCGGCGCCGTACCAGCCGCGGGCGGCGGCGTCGATGATCCGGGCCGGTGCCAGCTCCACGGTGGTCTCGCCCGCCGGGACGACCGCGGTCTCGGCGATCTCGTACTCCATGCCCCGGGTGACCCGGACGGTCAGCGGCTCGGCGGGCACGTCGAGCACCAGGTCGTCCCCGTGGAAGTAGGGGGTGCCGTGGTGGTCGCGGCGCGGCGGCGCCCCGGCCGGGTACCAGCCCTGGCCGTCGGCGCCGTAGACGCTCCACCGGCAGGGCAGCCCGGCACGCAGCCGCAACCGCGCGGCGGGCGCGCGGCGGGTCAGGCCGGACAGGTCCACCGGCCGGCCGGCCACCGCCACCTCGGCCGCCGAGTCGAGGTCCACCAGGCGGGCGCCGCCCGCCCCGACCCGGTGCGGCCGGCCGGCCACGGTGACGCGGACCGGGTCGGGACCGGCGTTGTCCAGCAGCAGGGCCAGCGGTACCGGCCGGCCGTCCAGCACGGTGCGGGGCCGGCCGTCCACCCGGTGCCCGTCGGGGGTGATCCGCAGCACGGCGAGCCCGTCCGGCGGGGCCGCCCCCACCGCGTCGCGCAGCACCTCGTCGAAGTCCAGTTCCAGCACCCGGGTGATCTCGTCGCCGGTGGCGCCCGGGCCCGCCCCGGTACGGACCCGGGCGAAGGCGGCCCGGAAGAACTCCTCCTCGCCGGCGAAGCGGGACACGCCCATCAGCCGGACGTAGGGGCTCGGCGGCTCCGTCCAGCTCATGCCGTGCGCCGCCAGCGCGTCGCGGTACCGCTCGAGCGCGCCGGCGACCGCCGCCGGCAGCATCGGGTCGTCATCGCCCATGGAACCTCCCATCACGCGGTGTGCGGCAATCGTCACACCGGCGCGCCGGGGGGGCCGCCGGGGGCGGGTACGCCGGGCGGAGGTTCCTTCCACTCCGGTGCAGCGGTCTCCGCCCGGGGACAACCCGGCCCGGGCGCCCCGCCCGCGACCTGCGGATCCTTGCGGATCGGCCGGGTCAGGACCCCGCCGCCCGGCTGGGCCCGGCGGTCACGCGGGCGAAGGCGGCCAGGACGCGGTCGGCGGCCAGCGCGGGGGTCAGCGTGCCCTCCAGCACCTCGCGCTCGGCGGCGGCGGCGACCTCGGCCACCTGCGGGTCGGCGGCGAGCCGGGCCAGCAGCCGGTCGCGCACCAGGGCGCGGGTCCAGCCGACCTGCTGGCGGCGGCGCCGCGCGGCGAGCTCCCCGGTGGCGGCCAGCGTGTCGTGGTGGCGGACCACGTGCCCCCACAGCTCGGCCAGCCCGGTGCCCTCCTGCCCGCTGCAGGTGACCACCGGCGGGGTCCAGCCGCCGGCGCCCGGTCCGAGCAGCCGCAGCGCGCCGGCCAGCTCGCGGGCGGCCTTGCGGGCGTCGGCCTCGTGCGGGCCGTCCGCCTTGTTGACCGCGATCACGTCGGCCAGCTCCAGCACGCCCTTCTTCATCCCCTGCAGCTGGTCGCCGGTGCGGGCCAGGCTGAGCAGCAGGAAGGTGTCCACCATCTCGGCGACGGCGGTCTCGGACTGGCCGACGCCGACCGTCTCCACCAGCACGACATCGAACCCGGCCGCCTCGACCACGACCATGGCCTCGCGGGTCGCCTTGGCCACCCCGCCGAGGGTGCCGGAGGTGGGCGAGGGCCGGATGTAGGCGGCCGGGTCGGCCGACAGCCGGGCCATCCGGGTCTTGTCCCCCAGGATGCTGCCGCCGGTGCGGGTGGAGGAGGGGTCGACGGCGAGCACCGCGACCCGGTGGCCCTCGCCGGTCAGCCGGACCCCGAGCGCGTCGATGAACGTCGACTTGCCCACCCCGGGCACCCCGGTGACACCGACCCGCCGGGCCTTGCCGGCCAGCGGGGTCAGCTCGACCAGCAGCCGCTGCGCCAGCTCCTGGTGGTCGGGCCGGGTCGACTCCACCAGCGTGATCGCCCGCGCGACCCAGCGCGGCGAGCCCGCCCGCACGCCTTCGGCGTACTCCTCAAGCGCCGGCATGGCCCAGCCGGGCGGACAGGTCGCGCAGCAGGTCCAGCGCGGCGTCGGCGATCACCGTGCCGGGCGGGAAGATGGCGGCGGCGCCCGCCTCGCGCAGCGCGGCGAAGTCGCCGGGCGGCACCACCCCGCCCACCACGATCATGATGTCGTCGCGGCCCAGCCCGGCCAGCCGGTCGCGCAGCTCGGGCACCAGCGCCAGGTGCCCGGCGGCCAGCGAGGACACCCCGACGACGTGCACGTCGGCCTCGACCGCCTGCCGGGCCACCTCGGCCGGGGTCTGGAACAGCGGGCCCACGTCCACGTCGAAGCCGAGGTCGGCGAAGGCGGTGGCGATCACCTTCTGCCCGCGGTCGTGGCCGTCCTGGCCGACCTTGGCGACCAGGATGCGCGGCCGGCGGCCCTCCGCGCGCTCGAACGCGGCGCAGGCCGCCCGGACCCGCTCGATGCCGGCGGAGTCGCCCGCCTCGTCTCGGTACACCCCCGTGATCGTACGGACCCGGCCGGCGTGCCGGCCGAAGACCTCCTCCAGGGCGTCGGAGATCTCTCCCACGGTGGCCCGGGCCCGGGCGGCGTCCACCGCCAGCTCCAGCAGGTTGGCCCCGGAGGCGGCGCCGCGGGTGAGCGCGGCGAGCGCGGCGCGGCAGGCGTGCTGGTCGCGGCCGGCGCGCAGCCGGGCCAGCCGCTCGACCTGCTGGGCGCGCACCGCGGAGTTGTCCACCTTGAGCACCTCGATGTCCTCGTCGGACCCCACGCGGTACTTGTTGACACCGATCACCGGCTGCCGGCCGGAGTCGATGCGGGCCTGGGTGCGGGCGGCGGCCTCCTCGATGCGCAGCTTGGGCAGGCCGTCGTCGATGGCCCGCGCCATGCCACCGGCCCGCTCGACCTCCTGGATGTGCCCCTGGGCGCGCCGGGCCAGCTCGTAGGTCAGCCGCTCGACGTAGGCGCTGCCGCCCCACGGGTCGATGACCCGGCAGGTGCCGGACTCCTGCTGCAGCAGCAGCTGGGTGTTGCGGGCGATGCGCGCGGAGAAGTCGGTGGGCAGGGCGAGCGCCTCGTCCAGCGCGTTGGTGTGCAGCGACTGGGTGTGGCCCTGGGTGGCGGCCATCGCCTCGACGCAGGTGCGCACCACGTTGTTGTAGACGTCCTGGGCGGTCAGCGACCAGCCGGAGGTCTGGCAGTGGGTGCGCAGCGACAGCGACTTCGGGTCGCGCGCGCCGAACCCCTTGACCAGCCCGGCCCACAGCAACCGGGCGGCGCGCAGCTTGGCGACCTCCATGAAGAAGTTCATGCCGACGCACCAGAAGAACGACAGCCGCGGCGCGAAGGCGTCGACGTCCAGGCCGGCCGCGACACCGGCCCGCAGGTACTCCACGCCGTCGGCCAGGGTGTAGGCCAGCTCCAGGTCACAGGTGGCCCCGGCCTCCTGGATGTGGTAGCCGGAGATGGAGATGGAGTTGAACCGGGGCATGTGCCGCGAGGTGTAGGCGAAGATGTCGGAGATGATGCGCATCGACGGCCCGGGCGGGTAGATGTAGGTGTTGCGGACCATGAACTCCTTGAGGATGTCGTTCTGGATGGTCCCGCTGAGCCGCTCCGGCGGCACGCCCTGCTCCTCGGCGGCCACGATGTACAGGGCGAGCACCGGCAGCACCGCGCCGTTCATCGTCATCGACACGCTCATCTCGTCCAGCGGGATGCCGTCGAACAGCCGGCGCATGTCGTCGATGGAGTCGATCGCCACCCCGGCCATGCCGACGTCGCCGGCCACCCTCGGGTGGTCGGAGTCGTAGCCACGGTGGGTGGCCAGGTCGAAGGCGACCGACAGCCCCTTCTGCCCGGCGGCGAGGTTGCGCCGGTAGAAGGCGTTGGACTCCTCGGCGGTGGAGAAGCCGGCGTACTGGCGGATCGTCCACGGCCGGGTGGCGTACATCGTCGGGTAGGGGCCGCGCACGAACGGCGCCATGCCCGGGTAGCCGGACAGGAAGTCCAGCCCGGAAAGGTCGTCGGCGGTGTAGAGCGGCTTGACCGGGATGTTCTCCGGGGTGTCCCAGACCAGCTCGTCCGGGGTGTGGCCGGTCTGCTCCTGCACCGCGCGGGCCCAGCGGCCGGGGCCGGCCGCCGGGCGGCCGGCGTCCGGCGGGGTCGGCGGGGTCGGCGGGATCAGCGGGATCGTCGTGAAGTCGGGGATCACGGGCCCACCTCCAGGTCGTCGAACGTGGCGCGCAGCACCTCGGGCGCGTCGCAGCCGGCGTACAGTGCGGCGTCCACGCCCGGGTGGTCGCCCCGGCCGGCCAGCCAGATCCGCCGGGCGCCCGCCCCGCGCAGCGCGGCGGCGACCGGGGCGGCGTGCTCGGCGTAGAGCTCGTCGGTGGAGCACAGGCAGGCGACCGTCGTGCCGCTGCCGCGGAACGCCTCGGCGATCGCCGCCGGGTCGGTGCCCGGGCCGGCGGTCACCGTGGCGATCCCGCCGGCCTGGAAGAGGTTGGCGGCGAACGTGCCGCGCGCGGTGTAGGCGGCGGCCGGGCCGATGGTGGCCAGGAACACCCGGGGGCGCTCCCCCGCCGCGGCGGCGCGGTCGGCGCGGTCGCGCAGCGCCTCGAAGTCCTGCGCGTAGTGCACCCGGGGCAGGCCGCCGCCGGGCGGCTCGGGCGCCGGCCGGCGGGCGGGGCGGCGCTCGGCCGGGTCGGGGAACTCGCTGACGCCGGTGATCGGGGCGCGGCGGCGGGCGATGTCGGCCCGGCGGCGGCCCCAGGTGGCGGCGAGCCGCTCGGGGACCAGCGCCTCCAGCGCGGCGGCCATGCCGCCGGCCCGCTCGATCTCCTGGAACCAGTCCCAGGCCCGGCCGGCCAGCTCGGCGGTCAGCCGCTCGGCGTACCAGGAGCCGCCCGCCGGGTCGACGACCCGGGCCAGCCCGGCCTCGTCGACGAGCAGGGCGTGGGTGTTGCGGGCGATGCGCCGGGCGAAGGCGTCCGGCAGGCCCAGGCGGGCGTCGAACGGCTGCACGGTGACGGCGTCCGCGCCGCCGGCGCCGGCGCCGAAGCAGGCCAGCGTGGTGCGCAGCATGTTCACCCACGGGTCGCGGGCGGTCATCATCGCCGAGGAGGTCACCGCGTGCTGGACCTGGGCGCCGTGCGCCGGTTCGCCGCAGGCCTCGGCGACCCGGGCCCACAGCAGGCGCGCCGCGCGGAGCTTGGCGATGGTGAGGAACTGGTCGGCGGTGGCGGCGTACCGGAACTCCAGCTGCCCGAACGCCTCGGCGGCCGGCAGGCCGGCGTCGGCCAGCGCGCGCAGGTAGGCGACACCGGTGGCCAGCGAGCAGCCGAGCTCCTCGGCGTCGGAGCCGCCCGCGTCGTGGTAGGGGGTCGCGTCGACGGTGACCGCGCGCAGGCCGGGGGCCTCGGCGGCGAGCCGGGCGGCGGCGCCCACCTGGCCGGCCACCTCGGCGGCCATCTCGGCGGGCGGCGGGGCGGCGCCGGTGCGCGCCCGCAGGCCCAGCGGGTCGGCGCCCAGATTGCCGCCGGCGGCCGGGGCGGTGCCGCGCTCGGCGAGCAGCCGCAGGTAGCCGCGGGCCGCCTCCTCGGTGCGCGCGCCGGCGTCGAGGATGACCGGGGCCAGGTCCAGGTGCACCTCGCCGAGCGCGCGGGGCAGCGCGGCCGGGTCCAGGCCGCCGTCGCCGAGCACCAGCCACAGCGAGGTGGCGCCCCCGGTGAGGTCGGCGAGCACGGCCTCGCCGGCCGCCGCCGGGTCGGGGTGGGCGTGGCGCTGGCGCACGTCCCAGCCGGTGGGGACGCCACCGGCCGGCCGGGTGCCGCGCAGGTAGGGCGCGAAGCCCGGCAGGCCCGGGTCGCCCGGCAGGTCGCCGGCGTCGTAGAGCGGGGCGACGCGCACGCCGTCGTAGGTGGTGACGGCCAGCGCCTCCTCGGGCGGGGCGTCCGCGGCGGCCGCCGGGGCGCCGGAGCGGCGCAGCACGGCGGCGGCCAGCCGCCGCCATTCCTCCCGGGTGCCCGGCGGGAAGTCGCCGGCCGTCCGCAGGTCCGCGGGCTGCTCTGGCTGCTCCTTGGGCTGCACGGTCATGTCCCGGATCGTAGGCGCTGCGCCCGGCCGAGGGCACGCCGGGGGTGGCGGCCCGCGCGCCGCCGGACGGCGGGGACCCGGTAGGGCGGTGGCCGGGGGCCACCGGGCACCGGGTCCGCCCGATCAGGCGACCCGGCGGCCCTCATCAGGGGATCGGCGCCTCGAAGGCGGCGTCCCAGGTCCGCCGGCCCACGATGCCGTCGTCGTCCAGGTGCTGCTGGCGCTGGAACCGCACGCACACGTCCCGCGACGCCGGCCCGTAGGCGCCGTCCACGTCGATGGTGAAGCCGCGCTTGTCCATCTGGGCCTGCCAGGTGCGCACGTCGTCGCCGTGCATGACCGGCGGGTACTTCAGCAGCCGGCCGGGGAACTCGGGGTGGTCGGACGGCTCGGTCTGCGGCGGGGGCGTGCCGCCGGGGCGGGGCGCGCCCTTCTTGACCCAGGCGTAAAGCGCGGCACCCGGGCAGTCGGTGGCGTAGCCGTCCCGGTGTCCCTTGATCTCCTTGCCGGCGCCGCCCTCGCGCCGCAGGTACTCGATGGCGTCCAGGATGCCGTGCAGCATGCCGTCCGGCGGCTTGACCAGGCCGGAGTTGCCGACCAGGCCGAGGACGGCGTAGTGGCCGGAGTTGAGGCCCGGGCCGTTGGCGGCCGGCAGGTGGCGCGGGCCGCGCCCGACGAACACCTTGCGGTGCGGGCAGGCGACCATGCTGTAACCGATGTCCAGCCAGCCGTTTCCGTCCATGTGATGGCCCTGGATGGTCCTGACCATGGCGACGCATTTCGCGTGGTCCTGCACGATCGCCGGGTCGACCCGGCCGCCGGTGTAGTGGACCTTGACGCCCTTGGTGGAGGCGAGCGCCGAATAGGAGCCGCGCGGGGCGCGGGCGCCCCACTGTTTACGCGATACCAGATCGATGGCCACGGATTTCTCCTGCGGGGAACGGACATTCCGACTGCGGACCACTGTCCCCCACTACGGTTCCCAAACCGCATCATCAACCTTCGGAGTAGAGCGAATCCGCATGGACGACCCTAACGACTGTCACATCATCAGATGGCGGATTTGTGGCCAGGAGCGGTCACCGGCCGCCGCTCACCCCGGCTGACCGGTGAAAGTCCCGGCCGAAGTGGGAAAAACCTTGGACGCCGCTGGCAATGGGCGTCAATCATGAATATATGTCCGTTGTGGAGGAGGTTCGTTTCCCTGCCGCCGAAGCCCTGCCGATGAAGGTGTGGCTCGACGACGGCGACTCGCCGGTCGACGTCATCGACGCGCTCGCGCTGTCCCCGTTCGCCACCGGGAGCCAGCCGTGGGCCCGCTCGGCCAACCTGGAGAGGGTGCGCCCCGACGCCCCGCTGATGCCCGCCGCCGCCTGCCTGGCCCGATCCGCCGTCGAGGACGACGGCCGCGAGTCCCGCCTGTCCCGCGGGGACGGCTGGACGCTGCGCGCGGTCCGGTTCCGCAACCGCACCGCCCTGCTCACCGTCACCGCCACCAGCGACGAGCTGGCCCGGCGGGTGCTGGAGGAGGCCACCCGGGACGCCGTCGAGCCGCCGCCCGCCGACGCCGGGCACGTCGACATGGGCTTCTGGTGGATGGGCGAGCACGGCCCGCGGCGCACCGAGCGTCCGATCACCGCGCCGCGCTGGCCCGACATCCGGGACAACTACTCCGGTGCCGCCCGCGGCCCGCTGGAGCGGCTGATGGCGCTGACCCCGCCCGAGGTCGCCGGGCGGCTGATCCTGCTGCACGGGCCGCCGGGCACCGGCAAGACCACCGCGCTGCGGGCGCTGGCCAAGGAGTGGTCGTCCTGGTGCCAGGTCGACTGCGTGCTCGACCCCGAGCGGCTGTTCGCCGGACCGGGCTACCTGATGGAGGTCGCCGTCGGCCACGACGGCGACCAGGACGACGCCCGCTGGCGGCTGCTGGTGCTGGAGGACTGCGACGAGCTGATCCGCGCGGAGGCCAAGGAGGCCACCGGCCAGGGCCTGTCCCGGCTGCTGAACCTCACCGACGGGCTGCTCGGCCAGGGCCGGGACGTGCTGGTCGCGGTCACCACCAACGAGTCGCTCGGCCGGCTGCACCCGGCGGTCGTGCGCCCGGGCCGCTGCCTGGCCCAGGTGGAGGCGGGCCCGCTCACCCCGGCCGAGGCGGCCGCCTGGCTCGGCTCGGCCGACGGGGTCGGCGCGGCCGGCGCCACGCTGGCCGAGCTGTACGCGCTGCGCGCCGGGCGGGCCGTCCCGGCGCCGGCCGAGCGGGCCCCCGGCCTGTACCTGTGATGTCAAAGGTGCGCTGACGTGCGGTGATCCTCCGGCGGCCCGGTCCGGTGGCCGGAGGATCACGGATACGTAAACCATCCGATGCGCCGCCCGGCGGCCCTGCCCAGAATCGGCAGGGTGGTCACCCCGTCGCCCGCCGGCCCGAACCGGGCCGCTCCCGCCGCCCGCGTGGCGTTCCACCGGTGGACCCGCGTCGTCCCCACCGAGACCGGGACCACCGGCTACCTCGACCCGTTCGGCGGCCGGGCCTCGGACTGGCCCTACACCCGGTGGACCTCCGAGGAGCGCGAGATCGGCTTCCCGGCCACCGAACTGGTGCCGTCCTGGACGGCGGCCGCCCCCAAGGGCACCTGGCTGCGGGTGGAGCTGCGGGCGCGGACCGTCACCGGCGCGCTGACCAAGTGGTACGACATGGGCCGCTGGGCCGAGGGCGGCGAGGACATCCACCGCACCTCGCTGCCCGGCCAGGGCGACCAGGACGGCGACGTCGCGGTGGACACCTTCGTGGCGGCGCTCCCGGTCACCGCCTACCGGCTGCGGATCACGCTGTACGGGCAGGGGGCGTGGGTCCGCACGGCCGGGGTGATGGCGTCGGCGATCCCCCCCGGGGCCGTGGTGCCGCCCGGCCCGCCTGGGAAGGGGGCGGTCGAGCTGGACGTGCCGGCCTACTCCCAGAAGGTGCACGCCGGCCACCACCCCGAGTGGGACGGCGGCGGCGAGTCCTGGTGCAGCCCGGCGTCGGTGGCGATGGTGCTGCGGTACTGGGGGCGCGGGCCCGGACCGGCCGAGCTGTCGTTCGTCGACCCGGCCGACCCGTGCCCGGCCGTGGACCACGCGGCGCGCGACATGTACGACCACAGCTACCAGGGCACCGGCAACTGGCCGTTCGCCGTTGCCTACGCCGGCCGGTACGGCACCACCGGCTTCGTGACCCGGCTGCGCTCGCTCGCCGAGGCCGAGCGCCTGGTGCGGGCCGGGGTGCCGGTCATCACCTCGCAGTCCTTCCGCGAGCCCGAGCTGCCCGGGGCCGGGTACTCCACCCGGGGGCACCTGATGGTGCTCATCGGGTTCACCGCCGGCGGCGACGTCATCGCCAACGATCCGGCGGCACCGTCCGACGGCACGGTCAAGAGGGTGTATCCGCGGCGCCCGTTCGAGAACGTGTGGTTGCGCGGCACGGGCAGCGGGGGAATCGTCCAGGTCATCCACCCACATGACATTCCGCTACCACCTTCAGAGGGCAACTGGTGATCTCTTCTCCTATCACTGCCGCCGATGTCGCGCGGGTGGACGACCGCCCGCTGTGGGTCGAGATCGTGCCCACCCCCGGCGGGGACGAGGTGTGGTGGGACGAGCCGCGCCCGGCCGAGGGCGGCCGGCGCTGCGTGGTGCGGCGCCGCCCGGACGGCAGCATGGCCGACGTGCTGCCGCCGGGCTGGAACGCCCGCAACCGGGTCGTGGAGTACGGGGGCCGCTCCTGGCGGCCGCTGCCCGGCGGCGGCCTGGTGTTCACCGAGTGGGCCGACCAGCGGCTCTACCGGGTGGACCCCGGCGACGAGGTGCCGCGGCCGCTCACCCCGCCGGGGGCCGCCCGGTACGCCGACCTGGTCGTGCACGGCGAGCAGGTGTGGTGCGTGCGCGAGACCGGCGAGGTGCGCGAGCTGGTCGCGGTGCCGCTCGGCGGCGGCCCGGCGCGGGTGGCCGTCCGGGCCCAGCACTTCGTCATGAACCCCCGCGTCTCGCCCGGCGGCCGGCAGGTCGCCTGGATCGGCTGGGACCACCCGGCCATGCCGTGGGACGGCACGGTGCTGTGCGTGGCCCCGCTCGGCGCCGACGGCACCGCCGGGCCGTACCGGGTGGTGGCGGGCGGGCCGCAGGAGGCGGTGGTCCAGGCCGAGTGGCGCGACGAGGACGCCCTGTACGCGGTGACCGACCCAGACGGCTGGTGGAACCTGCACCTGGTCCCGCTGGACGGCGGCCCGGCGCGCAACCTGGCGCCGATGCCGCAGGAGTTCGGCGGCGCGGCGTGGAAACCGGGTCTGACCTGGTTCGCGGTGGCCGGGGACCGGCTGGTCGCCCCGCACGGCACCGCCGGCGGCAAGCGGCTCGGCGTGCTGGACGTGGCCACCGGTGCGCTGGCCGACGTGGGCGGCGCCTACACCTACTGGGCGCCCACCATCTGCGCCGCGCCGGACGGCGGGAGCGTGGCCGCGATCGGCGGGTCACCGCTGCGGCCGTTCGAGGTGGTCCGCGTCGACCTGGCCTCCGGGCGGCAGGAGGTGCTGTCCCCCGCCCGGCCGCTGCCCGACCCCGCGGTGCTGCCGGTGCCCGAGGCGATGGTCTTCGACGGGGTGCACGCGCACGTGTACCCGCCGGCCGGCGCCGCGCCGGGGGTTCCCGCGCCGTACGTCATGTTCGTGCACGGCGGTCCCACCGGGTCCAGCCCGATGGTGTTCGACCTGGAGATCGCCTACTTCACCAGCCGCGGGATCGGGGTGGCCGAGGTCAATTACGGCGGGTCCACCGGATACGGCCGGGCCTACCGCGAGCGGCTGCGCCACGAGTGGGGCGTGGTCGACGTGCGCGACAGCGAGACGGTCGCCCGGGGCCTGGCCGCCGCCGGGCTGGCCGATCCGGCGCGGATCGCGATCCGCGGCGGCAGCGCCGGCGGCTGGACCGCGCTGGCCGCCCTGGTGCACGGCGACGCCTTCCGCGGCGCGGTGGCGCACTACGCGATCACCGACCCGGAGGGCTGGGCCCGGGAGACCCACGACTTCGAGTCCCGCTACCTGGACGGCCTGATCGGGCCGCTGCCCGAGACGCGGCGGCGTTACCTGGACCGCTCCCCCACCCTGCACGCGGCCCGGGCCTCGGGGCCGGCGCTGCTAATGCACGGCCTGGAGGACGTCATCGTCGACCCCGGGCAGGCCGAGCGGTTCGTCGCCGCGCTGGACCGCGCCGGCAGGCCGTGGGCGTATTTGACCTTTCCCGGGGAACAGCACGGGTGGCGCAGGCAGGAGACGATGGTCGCGGCGCTGGAGGCCGAGCTCGCGTTCTACGGGCTGATCTTCGGGTTCGCCACCCCGGAGGTGCCGGCGCTGACGCTGAACGGAACTGGGAAAGGACTTACGTGACCGAGGTCGCCGGCATCTGCTCGGACCTGCTCAGGATCGACACGACCAACGACGGGACGCCCGGCGGCTCGGGCGAGCGGGTGGCCGCCGAGCACGTCGCCGGGCTGCTGGCGGAGGCGGGCGTGGAGCCGGTGGTCTTCGAGTCGGCGCCGCGCCGCACCAGCGTGGTGGCCCGGATCCCCGGGGACTCCCCCGAGGCGCTGCTGGTGCACGGCCACCTGGACGTGGTGCCCGCCGACCCGGCGGAATGGCGGACGCACCCGTTCTCCGGGGAGGTCGAGGACGGCTGCGTGCACGGCCGCGGCGCGGTGGACATGAAGGGCTCGCTGGCGATGACGCTGGCGCTGGTGCGCGACTGGGCGCGGCGTGGGGTGCGTCCCCGGCGTGACCTGGTGCTGGCGTTCCTCGCCGACGAGGAGGCCACCGGCGAGTACGGCGCGGGGTACGCCGTCACCCGGCACCGCGAGCTGTTCGAGGGGTGCACCGAGGCCATCAGCGAGTCGGGCGGCTTCAGCGTGCCGGCCCCGGCGCCGGAGGGCGGCGAGCTGCGCGTCTACCCGGTGGCGGTGGGCGAGCGCGGCACCGCGTGGATGAAGGTCACCGCGCGCGGCGTGCCCGGGCACGGCTCCAAGCCGCCGGTGGACAACCCGGTGGCCGAGCTGTGCCGGGCGCTGGCCCGGCTGGCCGGCCACCGCTGGCCGGTGCGTCTCACCCCGGGGGTGGCCGCGCTGATCGACGGGCTGGGCCGGGCGCTCGGCACGTCGATCGACCTGGACCGGCTGGACGAGGAGGCGGTGCGCCTGGGGCGGGCCGGCGCGCTGTTCAAGGGGGTGATCCGCAACTCGGCCAATCCGACGATGCTGTCGGCGGGCTACAAGGTCAACGTGATCCCCGGCACCGCGGAGGCGCACGTGGACGGGCGCTTCCTGCCGGGGCTGCGCGAGGAGTTCCTCCAGACGGTGGACCGGCTCCTCGGCCCGAAGATCACCCGGGAGTTCGTCAGCTTCGACGACGCCATCGCCGCTCCGGCCGGCGGGCTGTTCGGCGAGCTGTGCGACGCGCTGCGCGCCGAGGACCCGGCCGGGCGCCCGGTGCCGTACGTGATGACCGGCGGCACCGACGCCAAGGCGTTCGCCCGGATCGGCATCCGCGGGTACGGCTTCGCGCCGCTTATGCTGAATCCCGGCCTCGACTATTTCGGCATGTTCCACGGCGTGGACGAGCGGGTGCCGGTGGCCGGCCTGGAGTTCGGCGTGCGGGTGCTGGACCGGCTGCTCGCCGCCCCGGCGGCCCCGGCCGCGCCGGTCTCGGCGTGACGGCGCCGGCGGGCCAGGCCCGCCGGCGCGCGCCCGCCGCCCGTCACTGCCCGGGCTTGAGGACGCCGTCGATGATGTACACGGTGGCGTCGCGGGTCTGGATGTTCCCGCACACCACCTTGGCGTCCTTGACCTGGTAGGTGTCGTCGGACTTGGTGACGGTGAGCTTGCCGCCCTCCAGGGTGGTCAGGTCGCCCTTCTCCAGGTCGGCCGGGGCCTTGCGGCCCTGCACGACGTGGTAGGCGAGCACCCGGGTGAGGTCGCCCTTGTTCTGCAGGAGCTTGTCGAGCTGGTCCTTGGGCACCTTGGCGAACGCCTGGTTGTTCGGCGCGAACAGGGTGATGTCCTTGGCGGCGTCGATCTTGTCGCCCAGGCCGGCCTTCTTGATGGCCTCGCCCAGCGTGGACAGGTCGGGGATGTGCGAGACGGCGGCGGTCAGCGGCTCGTTCGCCAGCTGGGCGGGGCTGCCCGGCCCGGACTGCGGCAGCGAGGCGCAGCCGGGGCCGACCGGGGAGGAGGCGGGCATGGGAGTGGGCGATTCGGTGCGGGCCGCGGCGGGCACCGCGGCGCCGGTGCCGTCGGTCGCGCCGGCCCCGGCTTGATAGGCGACCGCGAACGACAGGGCCGCGGCGATCGGCAGGGCGAGAAGACGATGATTCATCCTTATCCCCTTTTGCGGTTGTGCGGCGACCCTCTCATTATCGCGGAGCACACCGGACATATCCCCATATGGAAGGACGTAAGCGACAAAGCATCACTAATATCGATTATCGGCTGGAGAGCGGCCGCCGGGACCGGCGTCAGAACCGGTAGTCCAGGATCCGCCCGACCCGGCGCAGGAAGTAGACGCGATTCACCACCGCCAGCGCGGCGCGGTAGCCGGCCGGGAACCGCGCGACGTCCGGCAGCTCGGAATAGAAGATCTGCCGGACCAGGCGGAACCGCGGGTCGGCGGCGGTGATCTCGGCCGGGTCGGTCAGGCCCCACCGCATGGTGGCCCCGGTGACCCGGATCTGCGGCTGCAGCCGGGAGAGCTTCACCGCCGCCCGGCTGATCGCGTCGAACACGAACTCCCCGGAGCCGGACCGGCCGGCGATCACCCCGAGCACCTCCCGCACCTGCGCCGCGGTCAGGTACATCATCAGCCCTTCGGCGACGGCCAGCAGCGGCCGGTCGCCGGGCACCAGGGCCGCCCAGCCCGGGTCGGTGGCGGGCAGGCCGATCATCGTGTAGCCGGCGCGCGGCGGGAACAGCCGACGGCGCAGCTCGATCACGTCGGGATAGTCGACGTCGAACCACCGCACGCCCGGCGGCGGGTCCAGCCGGTGGACCCGGGTGTCCAGCCCGCAGGCGAGATGGACCACGGTCGCGCCGGGCAGCGCGGCGAGCCGCTCGGCGGTGAGGACGTCGAAGGCCCGGGCGCGGATGGCCACCGCCAGCGCGTCGACCGGGCGCATCCGCAGCCGGTGGAAGTCGTAGTCGATGCGCTCGACCGCCCGCTCGGCCAGCGGGTCGCGCAGCACCGTCCCACCGGCCCGGCTGTGCGCGGCCCGGCCGTACAGGGTGGCGAGAAGGGTCTCCTTCTCCCGGGTGAACTCCACCTTCTCACCGGCCACCCCTTCAATCTAGACCCGCGACCGCCGGCCGCCCGCCCGGCCCGCCGGGGCGGGCGCCCCCGGTCCCACCTGGCCGGATGTGGCCGCGAACGTCGGCGACCGCGGCCTTTACACCCGCTTGCCGGTGACCGTAGGTTGTCAGCCAGTCACGTTAAGTGGAGGTGAGTCACATGCCCGACAACGGCACCGAACGACTGCCCGATCCCCGGGTGGCGTTCGCCGGGGTGCGAACGGCCGACACCGGCGAGTCCGACGACCGGCCCGGCACGGTGGACCAGGCCGTCGTGGTCGCGGGAGAGGGCGAATACCTGCCCCCGATGGCCGATCGCTCCCCCGACGCCAGGCCGCTCGCCCAGCGCTTCACCGAGCCGGAGGAGGACTGACCCGCCATGGAGTTGCACTTCCGTAACCGCTACACCTCCAGGGTGTGGGTCGCGATCATGTTCTACAGCCCGGACACCTGCCGCGACTACGGCCAGTGGGGCACCCGCGGCTGGTGGGCCATCGACCCCGGCGGCGAGGCCTTCGTGCTCAACACGAGCAACCGCTACGCCGCCTACTACGCCGAGGCGGCCAACGGGGCCGTCTGGTCCGGCCCCTACGGGCCGATGTACGTCTACCAGAACGCCTTCGACTCCTGCCTGAACATCGGCAGCACCGCGGCCCGGCGGGTCGGCACCCGCCTGGTCGACATGAACGGCTACTCCACCTACTACGTGAACCTCGTGGCCTGACGCCGCGCGGCCGCCCCCGCCCGGCGGCCCCGCGGGTCAGCGCAGCCGGGGGTCCAGCGCGTCGCGCACCACGTCCCCGAGCATCAGGAAGCTGAGCACCGTCGCGGTGAGGAACATCGCCGGGAAGACCAGCAGGTGCGGATGCTCGGCGAAGAACGACTGCGCCACGTTGAGCTGCAGCCCCCAGGAGACGTCCGGATACTGCAGGCCGACCCCCAGGTAGTCCAGGGTGGCCTCGCCGGAGATGACGTTGCCGACGTTCAGCATCGCGACCACGAAGACCGGCGCGATCGCGTTCGGCAGGATGTGCTTGACCATGATCCGCAGGTCGCTCGCGCCGAGCGCCCGGGCCGCCTGCACGTAGTCGGTGTCGCGCACCGCGATCACCTGGCCGCGCATCAGCCGGGTCATCGTCGTCCAGCCCAGCAGCACCAGCACCGCGGTCATCGCCCAGATGCCGTGCCCGGGGAAGGCGACCAGCACCACGGTGGCCCCGAGCACGAACGGGATGCCGAAGAACACGTCGGTCAGCCGGGAGATCAGCGCGTCCAGCACGCCGCCGTAGTAGCCGCCGAGCAGGCCGAGCACGATCGCGATGAGCAGCGCGAAGACCGTCACCGCCACGCCGATGAGCACCGAGGGGCGGGTGCCGTGCACGATCTGCGACCAGTAGTCGCAGCCCTGCAGGTCGTAGCCGAAGACGGCGCCCGGGCCGGGTCCCTTCTTGGACATCCGCAGGACGCATCCCTCGTTCGGCCCGAATCCGGCGAACAACGACGGGACGGCGGCCATCGCGCAGGCGACCGCCAGGATGGCCACCGAGATCCAGAAGATCACCCGGCGTCGCAGGTCCAGCCAGGCGTCGTGCCACAGCGAGCCGCGGCGGTCCCGCGGCGGCCGCGGGCCCGGAGCGGCGGCCTCCACCGAGGCCTTGAGGTCAACCACGGCGGATCCTCGGGTCGAGCACGCCGTACAGCAGGTCGACGAGCAGGTTGGCCACGATGAAGATCATTACGAGCAGGGTGGTGACGCCGACCACGACCGGCCCCTCCTGCAGCTGGATGGACTGGAAGACCTGCTGGCCGACGCCCGGGAGGTTGAAGATGCCCTCGGTGACGACCGCGCCGGCCATCAGGTTGCCGAAGTCGACGCCGAGGTAGGTCACCACCGGGATCAGCGAGTTGCGCAGCGCGTGCCGGCCCACCACCCGGGTTCGCCGCAGCCCCTTGGCCGTCGCGGTGCGCACGTAGTCGGCGCGCAGGTTCTCCACCACGCTGGTGCGGGTCAGCCGGGCCACGTAGGCCAGGCCGAACGACCCGAGCACCATGCCCGGCAGCAGGTAGCTGCCGGGCCAGCCCTCGTCGGTGCCGGCCGTCGGGAACAGCCCGAGGTTCAGTCCGAGCACGATCTGCGCGGTGTACCCGACGACGAACACCGGGACGGCGATGACGAACGTGGTGCCGGCCAGCACCAGGGTGTCGGCGAGCCGGCCGCGGCGCAGGCCGGCCAGCACGCCGAAGCCGATCCCGACCACCAGCTCGAACACCCAGGCGGTGGCGCCGAGCTGGGCGGTGACCGCCCACCGATCGGCCAGCAGCTCGCCGACCGGCTGCCCGGTGAAGGTCTCGCCGAGGTCGCCGCGCAGGAACACCCCGGCCATGTACAGGCCGTACTGCACCAGCAGCGGCTCGTCCAGGTGGTAGTGCCGGCGCAGCTCGGCCAGCACGTTGTCCGGCAGCGGCTTGTCCCCGGCGAGCGCGAGGATCGGGTCGCCGGGCAGCGCCCACACCATCACGTAGATCAGGAAGGTGGTGGCCACGAAGACCGGCACCGCCTGCAGCAGGCGCTGGACGGTGTACCTCACGACCGCCCCCGGCCGCGGGGGGACCCCGGGTCCGCGCGCCAAGGCCCCATCGCGTGCATCCTCACATGCCTTACTTGACCGAGATCGTGTCGAGGTTCGGGCTGTAGGCGTCGATCGCCACTCCGGTGATCTTGTTGGAGTACCCGGCCTGATCCTGCCAGTTCCACAGCGGGATCATCGGCATCTCGGCGATGGCGAGGTCCTCGGCCTGCTGGTAGAGCGGGATGCTCGCCTCCATGCTCGGCGCGGCGTTGGCCTTGGCGATCAGGTCGGTGAACTTCTCGTTCTCCCAGCCCATCCGGTTCCCCGCGCCCCACATGCTCTCCAGGTAGTTCTGCGGGCTCGGGTAGTCCATGATCCAGTTGTTGCGGTACGGGCCGTCCTCCTTCTTGGCCCGCAGCGTGGCCAGGTAGTCGGCCGCCGGGATCTTGCGGAACTTGATGTCGGCGATGCCGAGGTTCTGCTTGAGCTGGTTGGCCACCGCCGTCATCCACTGCTCGTAGCTCGGGTCGGCGTTGGAGAAGTAGAGGTTCACGGTGCCCGACAGGCCGCCCGCCTTGTCGAACAGCGCCTTGGCCTTGGCCGGGTCGTAGGAGCACGGCTCGCCGCAGGCGTCCTCGCGGTAGCCGGGCACCAGCGGCGCCACCAGCGAGCGCATCGGCTTGAAGGTGCCGTCGTACACCGCGTCCACGATCGCCTGCCGGTCGATGGCCATGGAGAACGCCTTGCGCAGGTCGGGGCTGGCGAACCGCTTGTCGAACACCGGGAATCCGAGGTAGTCCATGGTGCCGCTGGCGGTGGGCACGAAGCGGTCGCCGAACAGCCGCTTGGCCTCGGCGGCGCTGGCCGGCGGGATGGTCTGCAGCAGGTCCACCTTGTTCGCGCGCAGGTCGGTGTACGCGGTGTCCCGGCTGGCGTAGATCTTGAACTGCACGCCGGCCGACTTCGCCGGCCGCGGCCCGGCGTACCCGTCGAACTTCTTGGTGGTGATGCGCTGGTTGCGCTCCCAGCCCGCCCCGTCCAGCATGAACGGCCCGTTGCCGATCGGCTTGAGGTCGTAGGACTTCAGGTCGGTGAACGCGGCCTTGGGCATCGGCGCGAACCCGGTGTAGGCGAGCGTGATCGGGAACTGGCTGAACGGCGCGGTGAGGCGCACCTGGAGGGTGGCGGCGTCCACGACCTTCAGGCCGCTCAGCTTGTCGGCCGACGGCTTGGCGCCCTCCTGTTCGGGGTTGAGCTTGTCGTAACCCTCGATGTTGGCGAAGTAGTAGTTGTTGGTCCAGGCGTTCGGGCCGTAGGCGGCGGCGTTCCACGCGTCGGCGAAGCTCTCGGCGGTCACCGCCTCGCCGTTGTGGAACTTCTGCCCCTGCCGGATCTTGATGGTCCAGGTCTGCTGGTCGTCGCTGCTGACGGACTCGGCGGCGCGCATCTGCGTCTTCCCCTGGGCGTCCACCACGACCAGGGTGTCGAACAGCGCCTGCAGCACGGTGATGGAGTAGCTGCTGGAGGTGTTGCCGGGCGTCAGGTGGTCGGGTTCGTTGAGCGCGACCGAGAAGGCGCCGCCGCCCGTCCCGCCCGTCCCGCCCCCGGTGCCGCCGGAGGATCCGCCCGACCCGCCGCAGGCGCTGACCGCGAGCGCCGCCGCCAGGAGGACGGCGGCACCTCGCGCCCTGTTGTGGACCGTCACTGTTCCTCTGCCTCTCCGTCGCTCCGGCGTGATGCCGGAGAGGCTAAATAGCCAGGGAGACCGGTGCATCGGAAGGTTTACGTATTCCGCTGCGATGATCGTGTCCGGCAGGCTCAGCGGGGAGGACCGATGGATCGCATCACCCTGGACGCGCGGCACCTCCACGCCTTCACCGAGGTGGGCTTCGAGGTCGCGGGCGGGTCGGGGGCGCACGGCGCCATGACGGCGCTGCGCAAGGTCATCCCGGTGGAGGCCTACGAGTTCGTCGCCTACGACCCGGCGACCGGCCGGCACCGCAGCCTGGTCTCCTCCGGGTACGCGCGGGTGGACGAGGACGCCGCCGAGGAGTACGCCCGGCTGGACCCCTACCGCCGGGCGATGGCCGCCCGGGTGCCGCTGGCGATGGGGGCGCCGGGCACCGAGCGCTACTACCGCCGGCACCTGGAGCCGTACGGCTGGCGCGCCGGGCTGACCGCGCCGCTGTTCGTCGGCGGGGAGCGCTACACCGGGCTGCTGCACGTCAACGCCCGGCGGGCGCTGCCACCGGAGGCGGGCACGGTGCTCGCCGCGGTGGCCGGCACCCTGGCGCACGTCACCGACCTGACCCGCTGCGTGATCGACCCGCTGGGGCTGCCGCCCGGCTTCCACGCGCTGGCCTTCGAGCGCGGCGGGCGGCACCGGCCGGTGGCGGGCTGGCCGGCGTCGGCGGCGATCGCGGCCGAGCCGGCGATGGCCCGGCTGGCCCGGGACTTCCTGGACTCCCGGGAGCTGTCCCGGCGCGGGCTGTGGCCGGAGGCGGGCGGGCGGTGGCGCGAGGTGCGGGTGCACCGGGCGGGCGTCGGCCCGCACGGGGCCGTCCAGGGCGCGCTGATCGCCGAGCGGCCGTGCGCGCTGCCCTACGACCTGACCGCCCGGGAGGTCGAGGTGCTCACCCGGGTGGCCGCCGGCGACTCCAACCCGCAGATCGCCGCGGCGCTGGTGCTCAGCGTGCGCACGGTGACCACGCACCTGGAGCACATCTTCGCCAAGCTGGGCTGCGACAGCCGCACCCGGCTGACCACCAAGGTGCTGGCCGAGGGGCTCTGCCGGCTGGACCTGCCCTGAGCGCCGGGTTCAGCGGGCGCCGCGCAGCGTGCCGGCCGGCAGCACCGGTTCGGGATCGAGCAGATCGGCGTGCATCTCGAACCAGACGTTGTTGGTGCCCGCCTCCCGGATGAAGCCCCAGCGGTGCGCGAGCGCCTCCAGCAGGAGCAGGCCCCGGCCGCCGGTGTCCAGCGGGGAGGAGGGCCGCCAGCCGAACGGGGGGTGCGCCGAACCGGCGTCCTGCACAGCGATGCGCACCCAGTCGGCGGCGTAGGACACGCTGAGGGTGAACGTGCCGCCGTCGCCCGAATCGGAGTGCACCACCGCGTTGGTGGCGATCTCGCTGGTCAGCAGCACGCAGTCGTCGTGCAGCGGGTGCCCGGCGCCGAGCGCGGACGACACCAGCCGCCGGGCCCGGGCCACCGCGTCCGGATCGCCGGCCAGGTGCAGGACACGATCGCTGCCGGTTCCGTACGTTGATGAAGTCATGCGACCCCCGGAAAGTGAGCCTCTCGTTCCCGCACCCTGATACAAGACGCCGGGGACATCTATGGAGATGTCGCCGAAAGGTAGGAACCTGCTCTCCGGAAGGCGTGCCGACCTCACCCGGCCGGCCCGGCGGCGGTCTGGCGGCGGCCGGGCGGCGGTCTGGCGGCGGCCGGGCGGCGGTCTGGCGGCGGCTCAGTGGCAGCGCGCCGAGCCGGTGTCCAGGACCGTGCCCTCGGTGGTGGCGAACCCCCAGCTGTAGCCGCCCGGCTTCAGCACCAGCCGGAGCACGCCGTGATGGCCGTCGTCGCGGAAGGCGCTGCCGCGCACCGGCGGGCCGAAGGCGTAGCGGCTCGCCCCGCCGCCGCCGGCCACGAACGAGCGGATGCCGTCGGCGGCCCGGGTGCCGTCCGGGCGCAGCGGCGCGAACCGCTCGTAGACGTGGTCGTGCCCGCCGAGCACCACGTCGGCCCCCGCGGCGGCCAGCTCGCGCCAGAACGGGCCGACGTCGGGGTCGTTGCCGTGCACGCTTCCGGAGGAGAACCGGGGATGGTGCCAGTAGGCCAGGGTGCACGGCCGGGGATTGGCGGCCAGGTCGGCGGTGAGCCACTCCAGCTGCGGCGACCCCGGCCCGTGCGGGATGCTGGAGTCCAGGGCCACCAGATGCCAGCCGCCGAGGTCGAAGCCGTAGTAGCTGCGGCCCTGCGGGCGGGCCCGGTCGCCGAAGTAGCGGAAGTATCCGGCGGCGCCGGCGGTGATGTACTCGTGGTTTCCGGGCACCGGGCGGGTGATGTCCTTCAGCCGGCCCCAGGTCCGGTCGTAGTAGGCCCGGAAGTCGCGCAGCGCCCCGGCGGGGTACTGCAGGTCGCCCAGGGCGAGCACCGCGTCCGGGGCCAGCCGCAGCGCCAGGTCGGAGGTCGCCCGCGCGGCGCAGCCCGGCCCGGCCGAGCACCGGGGGGAGATGTCGCCGGTGGCCACCACGGTCACCCCCGCGCCGTCGGCGTCGCCGCCGTCGCCGCCGTCCTCGGCGCGGTTCCCGGCCGGCGCCGGCGAGGTGTCCGCCGGGCCGGGTTCCGGGGTGACCAGGGCGGTCGCCGGCGGCGCCAGGGACGTGGCGGGCGGCACCGGCCGGCCGGCCGCTTCCGGCGCGGCGCCGCAGCCGGCTGCCAGGACGGTGGCCGTGGCGGCCGCGAGGACGACCGCCGGGGCCGGGACGGCGGTGCGCGGGCCGCCGTTGGAGCGTTGTCGCATGGGCACCATCCTGTGGCCGGCGGCCGGCGCACGGTCCGATTTCCGGGATTCCGGCGGAACATTTACCTTTGCCGGGTTCCCCGGTGGCCGGATGCCGGCCGCCGGGGAGAACTGACCCGGGGTTGGCCCCCGGCTGACCGGCGTGCCCTTACGGTGGCGGTGAACGGCCTCCTCCCGCCAGGAAGGTGGACGTCATGCACGACACGTCCGGCATGGACGACACGACCGACACGACCGGCACGACCGGCACGGGCGACGCGACCGACGAGACCGGCATGACCGGCGTGGCCGGCGTGACCGACGTGACCGACGTGACCGACGTGACCCGCGCCGCTCGCCTGGCCGGGGACCCGGCCCGGCGGGACCGAACCGCGGCCGCGACGGCGGGTGCCGCACCGCGGGCCGGACAGGGCCGAGCCGGACAGGGCCGAGCCGGACGGGTCGGACGGGCCGCGCCGGTCAGGCGGGCCGGGCCGGCCGCGATCGCCGCGCTGGTGCCCTTCCCGCCGCTGCTGGCGCTGGCGGTCGCCCTGGGCCTGGCCGCCCGCACGCCGGCCTGGACGAGCGCCGAACTGCGCCTGGACGACGCGATGCGGGGCCTGCGAACCGGCCCGCTCACCACGCTGGCGCACGCGCTGGACACCGCGTTCGAGCCGCACGCGGGCGCGGTGCTCATCGTGGCGGTCAGCGCCGGCCTGCTGCTGGCCCGGCGCCCGCGTACCGCGCTGGTCACCTTCCTGCTGCTGGCCGCCGGGTGGGGCTCGGCCTCGCTGGTCAAAGCGCTCGTCGCCCGGCCCCGGCCGCCGCTCGCCCACCAGCTCGCCGCCGAGCTGGGCAACGACAGCTTCCCGAGCGGGCACGTCGCGCTGGCCATGTCGCTGGCCGTCGCCGCGGCCTTCCTGGCCCGCCGGACCGGGCGGCTGGTCCCGGTGGCCGCCGCCGGCGTGGTGCTGGTGGTCCTGCAGGGGATGTCGCGCCTCTACCTCGGCGTCCACTACCTGTCGGACGTGGCCGGCGCCATCGTGGCGAGCGTCGCGGTCACCGGCCTGGTCCTGCGGCTGGACGAGCTGGCCGGCCGCCGGTCCGGGCCGGCCCCGGGCGCGGCCGGCCCGCGCGGCCAGGAGTACGCCGGGTCCGCGCGGGGCGGCTGACCGGCCCGCCGGCCGGGGCGGTCAGCGGAAGACCCCGGTGTGCCCCAGGGAGTACCGGCCGGGCTGTGGGTAGACGGCCAGCCCGTGCGGGCCGGCGCCGACCGGGATCCGGCGCACCAGGTGCCCGTCGCGGGTGTCGAAGACGTAGACCTCGCGGTGGTAGCGCCCGGCCAGCCACAACCGGCGGCCGTCGGCCGACACCCCGCCCATGTCCGGCGAGCCGCCACCCGGGATCCGCCAGGTGGCGACCGGCCGGCGGGCGGCGAAGGAGATCACCGAGACCGAGCCGGCGCCCCGGTTGGAGACGTACAACTTGCGGGAGTCCCGGCTGACGTACAGGCCGTGCGCGCCGGCCCCGGTGCGGACCAGGCCGAGGACGCGGAACGAGGCGGCGTTCACCCGCCACACCCCGCCGGCGGCCATGTCGGCGACGTAGAACGTCCGCCCGTCCGGGGACAGTTTCACGTCCTGCGGCATGCTGTGGTGCCGGGGCAGCCGCACCACGGCGGTGACCCGGCGGGCGGCGAGGTCCACCACCACCAGATGGCCGGAGAACTCGCAGCTCGCCAGCATTACCCTGCCGTCGGCGGTGAAGTCGGCGTGGTTGACGCCCCGGCAGGGCATCGGCAGCGAGCCGCGCGGCGCGAAGGTGCGCGGGTCGCGGAAGTCCAGCCGGTCCAGCCGTTCGGCCATCACCAGCGCCGCCGAGCCGTCCGGGGTGAAGTAGAGGTTGTAGGGGTCCTCCACTGGGACGGGCCGGCCCGGGCGGCCGGTCGCCGGGTCGATCGGCGTGAGGGTGTTACCCGCGTTGTTGTTGACCCACAGCGTCTTCAGGTCCCAGGAGGGCACCACGTGCTGGGGCCGGGCGCCCACCCGGAACGTCCTGACGACGCGGTAGGTGCGCGGGTCGATGACGCTGACCGTGCCGCTCTCGCTGTTCGGCACGTAGACCAGGGACGGGAAGCCGGCCACGGCCGGGCTGAGCATCCCGGGCCGGTCGAAGGCGTACACGTCCGCCACCCCGGCCCGCTGGGCCCCGCCGGCCCGCGGCGGCCCCGGCGGCCCGGCGGGGGTGGCGGCCGGCGCCGGCGCCGTGGCCGGCGTACTCGAGGGCGCGGCGGCGGGGGTGCGGGCCGGTGCACCGCCGGTGGCGGACCCGCCATCGGCGCACCCGCCGGCCGGCAGCACCGCCAGCAGCGCCAGCCCGGCCAGCGCCCCGCGCACCGCCGCCCCACGGCGCCCGCCCGGCCCGCGGACCAGCCCCGCCCTCCCCGTCCCGGTGGTCCCTGCCCCGGCCGTCCCGGTGATCGCCGCCCCGGCGGCCCGGGCGCTCCCGGTGATCCCCGCCGTGGAGGTCCCGGCGGCCTTCGCCGGTCCGGCGGGTCCGGTGTCCCCGGCGGCCGGGGTGGTCCGGGCGGTCGCGGCCGTCTCACGCCCTCGCCGCCCGGCGCCCGCCGCCGGCCTGGTGCGGCCCATCTTCTCGTCCCTGCAGGCCATCGGGCCGGCACGCTCCCCCCGCGCTCGCATGTCCGGCTCGCCGCCGGCTACCGCAACGCTAGGAGCCGGAAGGTCAGCAGACGATCAACACCGCCCCTCCCCCGTGTCTCGCGTGGCGCGATGTCCGGTCCGGCGGTGCCACCCTGCCGCTAGAGGTTCCCTGCGGTGCGCCCCGCCGGCCGGCCCGGGGCCCGGCCGCTCGGCGGCCGGTCGCCGCCGGCGGACCGTCCAGGTCCGGGCCGGCGGGCGGGCCGGGCCGGTGTTCTGCCACGATGACGGCCGGGGCGGGTTGGCGGGCACGGTCCGCGATCCCCTCCCGCCGGAGGCCGCGCGGCCGCCGGCGTGCCACCCGCGGCGGCGCTGCCGGGCCGCCGGTCCTTGAGGAGTGCCGATGTCCGCCAGCCCGATCGCCGTGCTCGGCGAGTGCGTCGCCGACGCGGTCGTCACCTCCGCGACCGACGACCCGCCCGAGCTGGCGCTCCGCGTGCTGCCCGGCGGCGGGCCGGCCAATACCGCGACCGCGCTGGCCCGGCTCGGCACCCCGGTCCGCTTCCTCGGCCGGCTGTCCGGCGACCGGTTCGGCGCGCTGGCCCGCACCCGGCTGGCCGCCTCGGGCGTGGACCTGTCGGCGGCGGTGGCCGCCGCCGAGCCGAGCACGCTCGCGGTCGCCACGCTCGACGCGCGGGGCGGGGCGAGTTACACCTTCCACGCCGAGGGCACCGCCGACTTCGGCTGGACGCGCGAGGAGCTCGACCCGGCGCGGCTCGGCGGCGCCGTCTGCCTGCACACCGGGTCGCTGGCGCTGGTCCGCGAGCCGGGCGGACCGCGGATCGAGGACTTCCTGGCGCGGGTGCGCGAACGGGTGACCGTCTGCCTGGATCCCAACGTGCGGCCCTCGCTGGTGGATCCGGCCCGCTACCGGGAGCGGATCGCCCGGTGGTGCGGGCTGGCCGACATCGTCAAGGTGAGCGAGGAGGATCTGGAGATCCTGGCGCCGGGCCTGCCCGTGGGACAGGTCTTCGCGCGCTGGCACGGTTACGGGGCGGCGCTGGTCGTGCTCACCCGGGGCGGGCGGGGGGCCACGGTGTCGCTGCGCGGCCGGCACTTCTCGGTGCCTGCGCCGCGGGTGGCGGTGGCCGACACGATCGGCGCCGGCGACGCGTTCTCCGCCGGCCTGCTGCACCGCCTCGGGGCGGGTGGCGCGCTGGGCGGCCGGCTGCCCGCGCTTGAGCCGGGCGTCATCAGCGAGGCGCTGGCCTTCGCGGCGCGGGTCGCCGCCCTCACCTGTGCCGTCCCCGGCGCCGACCCGCCCTGGGCGGGCGAGCCGCGGCTGGCCGGCGGCTGACCTGGGCCCGGCGGGCACCGGGCACGCGGATATCCAGGCGGCGGATATCCGGGCAGGCCTCGCCGGTGCGGGACCGGCGGGCACCCGTGGCCCGGCGGGCGCCCGGGACGCCCTCCGGCGAGCCCGGAACCCGCGGGTCTCCTGGGCGACCTCCCGGTGGCCCGGTGTCCGCGGGCACCCGCGGCCCGGCGGACGTCCGGGGCCCGGCGGACGTCCGGCACGGAACGGGACCTCGCCGCGGCGCCGCGCGGCGGTACGCGCTCAGCGCAGCGGGGCCGGTGAGGTGAGGGCGTAGTCGGTGTAGCCGTGCCGGCCGCCGCCGTAGTAGGTCGCCGGGTCGGGGCGGTTCAGCGGCGCGCCGGTGCGCAGCCGCTCGACGAGGTCGGGGTTGGCCAGGAAGGCGCGGCCGAACGCCACCAGGTCGGCGCCGCGGGCCAGCCAGCGCTCGCCGGCGGCCCGGCCGCCGTCGGAGGGCGGGTCGCCGCCGGTGCCGGGCGCGGCCACCAGCGTCCCCGGCCAGCGGGCCCGGATCGCGGCGGCCAGCGGGTCGTCGCAGTCCACCCCGGCCAGGTGGAGGTAGAGCAGGTCCAGCGGCGCCAGCGCGGCCGCCAGCGCCGGGTAGATCTCGGCCGCGTCGTGCTCGGCCATGTCGTTCAGCCGGTCCCCCGGCGTGATCCGCATCCCCACCCGGCCCGGACCGGCGGCCTCGGCGACCGCGGCGGCCAGCTCCACCGCGAAGCGGATGCGGTCGGCGCCGTAGCCGTCGGTGCGGCGGTTGGTGGCGGAGGAAAGGAACTGGTGGATCAGGTAGCCGCTGCCGCCGTGCAGCTCGACGCCGTCGAAGCCGGCGGCGACCGCCAGCCGGGCCGCCCGGGCGAAGTCGCCGATCGTGGCGCGGATCTCGGCGGCCGGCAGTTCCCGGGGCTCGGGCAGCGGGAGCCGCCCGGCCTCGGTGTAGACGGTGCCGGCCGCCCGGACCGGCGACGGGGCCACCGGGGTCAGCCCGTGCAGGCTCCGGTGGCCGATCCGGCCGGCGTGCATGAGCTGGACCACGATCCGGCCGCCGGCCGCGTGCACCGCCTCGGTGACCGCGCGCCAGGCGGCGGCCTGCTCGGCGGTGTGCAGGCCCGGGGTGCCGGGATAGCCCTGGCCGGCCAGGCTCGGCTGGGTGCCCTCGGTGATGATCAGGCCCGCCGAGGCGCGCTGCGCGTAGTAGACGGCCGCCTCGGCGGCGGGCACGCCACGCCGGTCGGCCCGGCTGCGGGTCATCGGCGACATGACCAGCCGGTTGGGGAGCAGCAGCGCCCCCACCCGCACGGGCTCGAACAGATCCGCCATCACACCCCTCCTCCGCTCCCCGGCTTCCCGGGCCGTCCCGCCTCATCTCCGGCCGCCCTCGGTCAGGTGGAGGGGACCGCCGCGCCCCGCCGGCAGGCGTCCAGCCGCGCGGCGGCCTCCTCGTCATCGCCGGCGGCCAGCACCTTCTCGAAGTCGGCCGCCGCGTCGGCGTACCGGCCGGCCGCCTGGTAGACCACGCCCCGGTTGAACAGGATCGGCGGCGCGTCGCTCAGCTCCACCGCCTGGTCCAGGTCGCGCACCGCGCCCGGCAGGTCGCCGGCCTCGTAGGCCAGCTGCCCGCGCAGCGCCCACGCCTCCGGCAGCCGCGCGTCCCGCTCCAGCGCCGCCGACAGCGCGTCGCGGGCCGCGGCGGCCTCGCCGCGCTCGGCGAGCAGCCGGCCGTGCAGGCACAGCAGGTGGGCGTTGCCCGGGGCCAGCGCCAGGCCGGTCTCGACCTCGGCGAGCGCGCCGGTGACGTCGCCCAGGTCGCACAGCAGGCCGGCCCGGTTGACCCGGGCGTCCACGTGGCCGGGGTCCAGCTCGATGGCGTAGCCGAAGTCGGCCAGCGCCCCCTCCACGTCGCCGAGTTCCAGCCGGGCGTCGCCGAGGTTGTAGTACGCCTCGGGGAACGGCGGCGACAGCGACAGCGCCCGACGGTAGGCGGCGATCGCCTCCTCCTCGCGGCCCAGGCGCCGCAGGATGTTGCCGACGTTGAAGTGGTGCTCGGGGAAGTCGGGGTCGAGCTCGACCACGGCGGTGTAGTCGGCGAGCGACTCCTCCAGCCGGCCCATCATGCCGAGCACCTGCGCCCGGTTGTAGCGCAGCACGGCGCGGTGCAGCAGGTGTTCGCCGGGCGCGAGCTCCCGGTCCAGCCGGGCCATGCCCTCCTCCAGCAGCCGCAGCGCCTCGGCCGCGCCCTTCTGCCGGGTCTCCACCAGGGCCAGCCCGTTGTGCCCGAAGACGGTGTGGAACGCGCGCCGCTTGGGGTCCTCGACCAGCGAGGCGATCGCGATGGACATGTTCATCCAGGCACGGGCGCGCTGGTAGTCGCGCTGCGGCTCGGGATAGTGCCGGGCGTAGAGCATCGCGGTGCCGTAGGCGAGCTCCATGTGCGCGATCGGGTCGGCGGTGGCGGCCCGGGCCTCGTCGTAGATGTCCATCGCCTCGCCGGCCCGGCCCAGGGAGGCCAGGGTGGTGCTGGTGGCGTTGGTGAAGTGCCACCACAGCTCCTCGTCGGCGGACCGCTCGACGATCGCCCGGCCGCGCAGCCCGAGGTCGGCCGCGGCCTGGTAGAGACCGATGCCGCGGCAGTGGTCCATCGCGGCGCGCAGCGCCCTCAGCCCGGCGCCGGCCGGGTCCGAGCCGTGTTCGGCGTGGTAGGGGACGGCGCCGAGGGTGAGCGAGAACTCGCCCGCGGCGGCCAGCCCGGCGGCCCGGGCGTCGTGCAGGCGGGCGCGCTCGGCGCGCGGCAGCCGCTCGTAGGCCTCGCGCAGCCGGGGGTCGTCGGAGGTGCAGTCCCCGGCGACGTACGCCGCGGCCGGGTCGGCCGGAAGGGGGGGCGGCGCCGTCGCCGGGGCGTCGTGCCGGACGGCGTGCGCCTCCAGCATCGGGGCCAGCGAGATGGCGATCTCGCCGGGCGGGTCGGCGATCGGGCCGGTACCGGTGCCGGCCACCACGGTCAGCGCGCCGAGGTCGGTGCGGCGCAGCAGCACCGCGACGAACTCCTGGTCGGTCGGGTCGGCCTCGTGCAGGTTCTCCACCACCAGGGTGCGCGGCCCGCCGCCCGCCTCGGCCAGGTGGTCGCGCAGGAACTCGGCCAGCCCGTTGGCGATGTTCAGCGTGTGCAGCCGGGAGTAGAAGCGGGTCCGCTCCCCCTTGCCCGCGGTCCACTCCAGCGTCGTCCAGGCCGGCGGCACCGCGTCCCGCAGCTCGGGCGTGGTGGTGAGGATCTCGATGTTGTGCCGGGGACCGAGGTCCGGCCGGCGGTCCAGCGCGTCGGGGGCCAGGGCGCGCATCAGGGCGCCCACCGCGGTGTACGGCCCGCGCAGCCGCCGGTGCGCGTCGAGCACCGCGAGGGCCGGCGGCAGGCCGAGCCGGTCGCGCAGCGCGTCGCGGTCGTGGCGCCGGTCCCCCCGGATCCAGTGGTGGTCACCCATGGTGCGTCCCTTTCGAGATATGTCACCCCGTCCCGGCCGGCCGGGCGGGCGTCGGTCGGACTCAGGCGATGACGTGGCGGGGTGCCGGCCGGCGGCGGTGGCGGTCGCGGATCGCCAGCCAGCCGAGCACGGCGAGCTGCGCGGCGACGAACCCGGTGAAGACCGCCGAGTCCAGCAGTTCCGGGACGCTCGCGCCGCCACCGGTGAAGCGGCCCAGCACGCCGGCCGCCATCCGGTACACGATCGGCACCACCGCCAGGACGAAGGTGGTCAGGCTCACCGCGTAACCGGCCACGATCAGCCAGGAGTACCAGCGGGCCACCCGCCGGTCCACCGGATGCCAGGCCGACTCGTCCACCAGCCGGCCGGGGCGGCCGAGCAGCCGGTTGACCCGGTTGGCGAGCATGCCCTTGGCCGTGGCGTGCAGGTCCACGCAGCCGAGGGCCGTGGTCACCAGCACGTACAGGTCGGTGCGCAGGTACAGGGAGAACTGCCAGGCGATGCGCAGCAGCACGGCGAACGCGAAGGCCAGGCAGAACCTGGCCCACAGCGGGAAGGTGCCGTCCGGGCCGCGGCCGAGGTCGGCGGCCACGGTGAGCGCCGCGATGACCAGCACGTCGGCGAGCATCCCGGCGAGGATCGGCAGGTACCTGCGGCGGCGGGGCACCGCGACCAGGCCGGGCAGCGAGGTCTCCAGCACGATGAAGTACAGCCGGCGGCCGACGCTCAGCCGCGAGCGCAGCCCGAGCCGCCGGCCGGCCAGGGCGTGAAACGCCTCGTGCAGCAGCAGCTGGGGCACGGCGGCGACGAACAGCGCCGCCTGCACGATGGTGTAGTACTCGGTGAAGAACACGTTGCGGTAGCTCGGCACCAGGTCGGGGTGGCGGGCCATCGCGACCAGCGCCCAGCCCGCCAGCGCCGCGTACAGCACGAAGGCCGGGGTGGAGAACACCGCCGCGCCGAGCCGCCGCCAGCGCACCGGAGCGGCCGGCGGGGGCGCCGGCTCGGTCTCCTCGCGCAGGAAGTCCAGCTCGCCGAGCGCCTCGATCACGTCGTCGATGTCGACGCTCTCCTGGTAGCGGCCGGCGTACCAGGCCGCCGCCTCGCGCGGGGTGTCGCCCCGCTCCAGCCGGCGCACCAGTTCGGCGCCGTCCGGGGGGAAGATGCCGTAGGAGTCGATGTCCGGCCGGCCCACCGTGACCTCCTCGCCGTCGGCCAGGTAGACCAGCGGGTGCAGCGGGAGCGGCCGGTCGGGGTCGTGGCGGGTCGCCGGGGCCTGCTGCCCGGTGTCGGCGTCGTTCAAGCGGACGGCCCTCCGTGCGGCTGGTGCGGGGTCGCTGGGCGGCTTCGGGCGAAGGAAGCGCCGGGCGCGGGCGTGCCGTGCCCGGCGCTTCCACCGTGAACCGGACTAGTTCACGTTCTTGTAGATGGAGCACGCGGCGGCGGTCAGCCGGACCGGACCCACCTTGCGGATCGTGATCTTCTTCATCTCGTACCTCCTCCCGCTCGTCGAGGGCTTGCGCCAACGATGACCGGCGGCACTGGAGCGGCGCCGCCGGCGGACTGGACGCCGGCCGGGCCGGCCGGCGCCGGACGCGCGCCGGATGCCAGCGGGCCTCCAGTGCGCGGCGGTACCCCGCGCGCGGGGGCGTTCGCGGGGTGTCCGGGCCGGCCGGGTCATTACGGGAAGGTCTCGGAATGGCCGCGATAGGACAGCGCGCGACCTCGCCTACCAGATGGGCAAAACATATGATTCTCCAGATTTCCGACGTCACCGGCGTCACCGGCGTCCCTCCATACCTCCCGGGAGAGTCATGGCACCGATCCGGTTTCAACTGCTTGGTCCGTTACGGGTATGGCGGGGGGACACCGAGGTCGAGCTGGGATCGGACAAGCAGCGCGCCGTGCTGGCCCTGCTGCTGCTGAAGGCCGGGGCGCCGGTCCGCCGACAGGAGATCATCGATGCGGTGTGGGGCGAGCGCGCCCCCGTCTCGGTGGTGAACCTGGTGCAGACCTACGTGGGACGGTTGCGCCGCCGGATCGACCCCGACCACGTGGCCCGCTCCGCCTCCTCCTGGCTGGCCGGGCTAGGCTCGGCCTACGCCCTGCGGCTGGACCGGTGCGACGCCGACGTGCTGCGGTTCCGCTCTGCCGCCGCCGAGGCCCGCCGGGCCGCCGCGCCGCGCGAATCCCTCGGCCTGATGCTGCGCGCGCTGGAGCTGTGGCAGGGCACCTGCCTGGCCGACCTGGACCACGTGCTGAAGGGTCACCCCTGGGTGCGCGCGGTCGACCAGGAGCGCATCAACGTGCTGCTGGACGCCGCGCGCACCGCGCTGGAGCTGGGCCTGGCCGGCGAGGTGCTGCCGCAGCTGCGCGCGGTCGCCGCCGCCGAGCCGCTCAACGAGGCGGTGCACTCCTGGCTGCTGCTCGCGCTGGCCGGCTCCGGCGCGCAGGCCGACGCGCTGGCCGAGTACGAGGCCGTGCGCGCCCGGCTGGCCGACGAGCTCGGCATCGACCCGGGCCCGCAGCTGCGGGCGGCGCACCTGAAGGTGCTGCGCCAGGAGACGTCGCCCACCGCGGCCGGCGCGGCGCCGGCCGCCGCGCCGGCCGTCCGGCCGTCGCTGCTGCCGCCGGACATCGCCGACTTCACCGGGCACGCCGCGACGGTGGACCGGCTGTGCGGCACGCTGGCGCCCGGGCTGCCCGGCCCGGTGCGCGTGGCCCTGATCACCGGGCCGGCCGGGGCCGGCAAGACCGCGGCGGCCGTGCACGTGGCGCACCGGCTGAGCGACGCCTACCCCGACGGCCAGCTGTACGCCGACCTGGGCGGCTCCGGCCCGCGGCCCGCCGACCCGGCCCGGGTGCTCACCCGGTTCCTGCGCGCGCTCGGCGTGCACGGCGCGGCCGTCCCCGACGACCTGGAGGAGCGGATCGACCTGTATCGCACCCAGGTCGCCGGGCGCCGCATCCTGGTCGTGCTGGACGACGCGGACGGCCCGGCGCACGTGCGGGCGCTGCTCCCCGGCTCGCCCAGCTGCTCGGTGCTGGTGACCAGCCGCTCGCGGCTGTCCGGCTGGCCGGGCGCCCGGGCCGTCGACCTCGGGGTGATGACCCCGCGGGACGCCCGGGACCTGCTCACCGCCGCCGTCGGCGCCGAGCGGGTCCGCGCCGAACCGCGAGCCGCCGAGGAGCTGGTCGAGGCGTGCGGCCGGCTGCCGCTGGCCCTGCGGGTCGCGGCCGGCCGGCTGGCCGCCCGGCCGCACTGGACGCTGGCCCGGTTCGCCGCGCGGCTGGCCGCCGGCGGGCTGGACGAGCTGGTCCTCGGCGACCTGGACGTGCGGGCCGGCCTGGCGGCCGGATATCTGCGGGTGGCCGAGCCGGCCCGGCGGGCGTTCCGGCTGCTCGGCCTGCTGGACGCCCCGTGCTTCGCGGCCTGGACCGCGGCCACCGTGCTGGAGATCGCACCGGAGCCGGCCGAGGAGCTGCTGGACGCGCTGGTGGACGCCCGGTTGCTGGAGGCCTGCGGGACCGACCCCACCGGCCAGACGCGCTACCGGTTCCACCGGCTGGCCCGGCTGTACGCCCGGGAACGGGCCGCCGCCGAGGAGAACGACACGACGCCGCGCGTCGTGGTCACCCGGGCGCTGGCCGCGCTGCTCGCGCTGGCGCAGGAGGCCGACGCGCACCTGGCCTGCGTCCGGCGGCACGCCCCGGTGCGCGGGCGGGCGCCGCGCTGGCCCCCGCCGCCCGCGGTGCAGGACAAGCTGCTGGCGGACCCGCCGGCCTGGTTCGACGCCGAGCGGCCCGGCCTGGTCGCCGCGGTCGGCCAGGCGGCGGCGCACGGGCACGACGAGCTGGCCTGGGAGCTGGCCGCCACGCTGCTCAACGCGGCGGCGGCCGGCGGCTGGGACGAGGTGGCCCGGTCCCACCGCGTCGCGCTGGCGGCCTGCCGGAACGCCGGCAACCGGCTCGGCGAGGCGGTGATGCTGCGCGGGCTCGCCGAGTTCGACCACGAAATGGAACGTTACGAAGACTCCCTGGCGGCCCTGCGGCGGGCTCGGGCGATCTTCGCCGGGCTGGACGCCGGACCCGCCGCGGCGGATGTGACCGCGCGGATGAGCACCGTCCGGCTGCGCGCCGGCCACACCCGGCCGGCACAGGTGCCGGTGCGGGAAGGATCACCGGCCCGCTGACCGGGTGATCCGGCATTCACCGCGGTGAGCTCGCCGAGGCCGCCGGAGCGCATTATCGGGAAATAGGGCTTTTACCCTGAAGGCCGATCGGTTCGGCGAATGTATCAATTTGTGATGTTCACTATTTGATACGCCCGGGGTTATCCGGCAGTGGAGTGCCATACTTCCGGGCAAGGATCCCGTCCTGGGCGGCCGCGGGGGACGCCGCCGCCGTGGGAGCGCTCCCACCCGGACATCCATCACTCACGGGGATGATCGCCTGACGCCACCGCACCGTGCGCTCAGGCATGTTGGAAGGAAGGTGCCGAGACCTCATGACGGCACGCGGCAAAGATCGCCCGCCTCCCCTGCCCGGCCCGGTCGCCGGCCCGCGCCCACCTGGCGGCCCCGCCGTACCGCGCCGCTGGGCGGTGCATCTGTGGTGGATCGCACTGGCCGTCGGGGCGGCCGGCTTCGCCTTCGTCTGGCTGGCCACCCCGCACGCCCGGGAGATCGAGACCCCCTGGCAGCTGGTGGCCAAGCTGCTCGCCTTCGCCTGCCTGTGCTGCGCGATCGCGTTCTTCCCCTGGGTGTCGCCGCGCCTGTACTGGCTGCTCTACGTGCCGTTCGTCTTCTTCACCGGCTACCTGATCCCCCGGATCAGCTGGTTCTACTACGGCGACGGCGCCCGCGCCCAGGGTGATTCGTTCTACACCCACCTCTACCTGCTGCTCTATCCGGGGATCGTGCTCACCGTGGCCGCCGCCTACCGGATCGGCGGCGGCAGCCCCGCCCGCTGCCTGAAGATCATGGTCACCGGAGTGCTGATCGTGTTCTCCGGGTTCCTCGACATCATGTGGCAGGTCGCCAACCCGGTGCCGATCCCGCCGCTCATCGACGCGCCGCACATCAACATCATCACCGGCGGTCCCATCTCCTTCGGCGCGACGATCGTCTTCGCGCTGGCCCACGTCCCCATCCTGCTCGGCGTCAACCTCCTCCCCCTGGACCGCTGGATCGGCCGCCTGCTCGGCACCGCGGACCCCGCCCAGGTCCGTTAGCGGTCCCCGGCCGCCGGGCGGCGGCCGTCTCAGACCATCAGAACCCTCCCCAGGAGGTGACAGTGCCCGGTAAGGATGCCCGGACGCGCCCGCTCGACGTGTCGGTGGCGGCCCCGGCGTACAACGAGGCCGCGAACATCGCCGCCGTGGTGGCCGAATGGCGTGACTACCTGGAACGCAGCCCGGCGATCGGCGAGTGGGAGATCGTGGTGTGCGACGACGGCAGCACCGACGCCACCGGCGAGATCCTCGCCGCCCTGCGGGCCGAGTGCCCGCGGCTGGCCGTCGTCACGTTCGACCGCAACCGGGGCGCGGGCGCCGCCATCGCCGCCGCCATCGCCCGCACCCGCCTGGACTGGGTGGTGCTGCTGGACTCCGACGGCCAGTTCCCGATCGCCAACCTCGACCGGTTCGTCGAGCGGGTCCGGGCCGGCGACGGGATCGCCTTCTCCGGCGCCCGGATCCGCAAGGCCGACGGCCTGCGCTACCGGCTGGGGTCGGCGGCCAGCGGCGCGGTCAGCAACGCCCTGCACCGCACCCGGTACCGCGACTTCAATTCGATCTTCAAGCTGGTGCACGGGCCGCTGTTCCGGTCGCTGCCGCTGGAGTCGTCCGGCATGAACTGCTCCACCGAGATCACCGCCCGGGTGGCCGAGTTCGGTCACACCTGGGTGGAGGTGCCGATCGAGCACCGGGAGCGCGCCGGCGGCGCCCGCGGCTGGCGGTTCTGGCGCGGCGCGCGGGACCGGGCCCTGTTCGTCGGCTACCTCGGCTATCGCAACTGGCTGCTGCGCCGCGGCGTGCTGCGGGCCCCGGAGGAGGCCCGGTGATCGCGGCCGGGACGGCCGCGGTCGCCATGTTCGGCGGCGGGCGCGGCGCGGCGAGCATCGCCCGCCGGCTGCTGCGCACGCCCGGCGTCGACCTCACGCTGCTGATCAACGGGTACGACGACGGGATGTCCACCGGCGCGCTGCGCCGCTACCTTCCCGGCATGCTGGGCCCGTCCGACTTCCGCAAGAACCTGCGGCTGCACCTGGACCCCGGCGACCCGCGGCAGGCGGCGCTGGCGGCCGTGCTCGACCACCGGCTGCCCGCCGGGACCGGCCGCGCCGGGCTGCGCGGGCTCATCGAGGCCATCGACGGCGGCCCGGGGGACGCCCGCCCGGCGGCGTTCGCCGGGCTGGACGCGCGGGCCCGCGAGGCGATCGGCCGGGAACTGCGGGTGTTCGCCCGCCGGCTGGCCGCCGCCCCCGGTGGGCTGGACCTGGCCGACTGCGCGCTGGGCAACCTGCTGATCGCCGGCGCGTACCTGCGGCTCGGCGAGGACTTCAACGCCGCGATCGGATCCTGTGCCCGCACCTTCGGCTCGCCGGTGCACCTGCTCAACGTGACCGGTGGCGAGGACGCCCACCTGGTGGCGGTCAAGCGGGACGGCCGGATCCTGGCGGACGAGGCGAGCATCGTCGCGCCGCAGGACGCGGTGCCGATCAGCGACCTTTACCTGCTCGGCGAGCGGCTCGGCCCGGCGACGCTGGCCGCGCTGTCCGGCCGGCCGGCCGGCCGGGTGCGGGCGGCGCTGGACGGCCTGCGCGCCGAGATCACCCCCAATCCGCGGGCGCTGCGGGCGCTGCTGGACGCCGACCTCATCGTGTACGGGCCCGGCACGCCGCACTCCTCGCTGCTGCCCAGCTACCTCACCCCCGGGATAGCCGAGGCGATCGCCGCCAGCCGGGCGGCGGCCAAGGTCTTCGTCGTGAACGTCCGCGACGACCACGACGCCCAGGGGCTGAGCGCGCCCGCCCTGGTGGGCCGCACCCTGCACCACCTGGGCGACCCGGGCAACGAGCGGCGCACGGTGACCCACGTGCTGTGCCACCGCCCCGCCGTGCCCGCCGCCTCGGGCACCCGGATGCCCGAGGTGCCGCGGATCGTGCTCGACCACGGCGAATGGTCGGGGGCGCGCTGGCTGATCGCCGATCTGGAGGACCCGGGCACGCCCGGCGTCCATTGCGGGCGGCGCACCGTCGAGGCGCTGGCCGGCGTGGGGGCCGGCATCCCGGCGGGCGCGGCACCGGCGGTGGCCGAGTGAGGCCGCCCGCCGGGCCGGCCGCCGCCCGCCGCACCTGGCTGTTCGACCTGGACGGCACGCTGGTCGACTCCGGACCGGCGCACGAGGCCGCGTTCCGGCAGGCGATCGCCGAGGTGGCGCCCGCCCTGCTGGCCTCCTTCCGCTATGCCGACCACGCCGGCGCCACCACCGGCGCGGTGGCCGCGCGGCTGGCCGGCCCCGGCCAGGTCGCCGACCGGCTGGCCGAGCGCAAGCGGCGGCTGTACCGCGAGCTGGTGGCCGCCGGCCGGGTGACGGTGTTCCCCGGCGCCCGCCGGCTGCTGGACCACCTCGCGCGCGGCGGGCACGCGGTGCACCTGGTCACCAGCGGCAGCCGCGGCTCGGTGCGACGGGTGCTCGCGCACTGCTCGCTGGCCGGCCACTTCGGACACGTGCTGACCGGGGACGACGTCCCGGTCAGCAAGCCCGACCCGCGCTTCTACGCCGAGGCCTGCCGGCGTTTCGGCGTCGACCCGGCCGCCGCGGTCGCGGTGGAGGACTCCGCGCACGGGGTCGCCTCCGCGGTGGGCGCCGGCCTGCTGACGCTGCAGGTCCACGCCGACCGGCCGGCGCCGGGGGCGGTCGCCGCCGGGGACCTGACCCGGATCATCGGCCTGCTGGACCGGGAGGTGATGGGGCATGGCTGAGCCGCGGACCTGCGCGGTCATCCCGGCCGCCGGGCGGGGCACCCGGCTCGGATCGGCCACTCCGAAGATCATGGTGGAGGTGGCCGGCGGGGTCACCGTCTGGGATCTGCTGTACCGCAGGCTGCGCCCGCACGTCGCGCACGTGCACGTCGTCGTCTCCCCCGACGGCGAGGCGCCGTTCCGCGAGCTGGCGGCGGCCCGGATCGCCGCCGGAGAGGTGTCGGTGAGCGTGCAGCACCGGCCGGAGGGCATGGGCGACGCCGTGTTCGGCGCGGCCCGGTTCTGGGCGGCCTACGACGCGATCCTGGTGGTCTGGGGCGACCAGGCGAACCTGTCGCCGGAGACGGTCGGCCGGGTGGCCGCCGCCCACCGGAGTCCCGGCCTCACCGTTCCCCTGGTGGCGATGCCCGACCCGTACGTCGAGTACGAGCTGGACCGCGCCGGTCCGGCGGCCGGACCGGACCGGTCGCCCGGCGGGACCGGGGACGGCGAGACCCGGCTGGTCCGGGTCCGGATGTCCCGCGAGGGCGACCCGTGCCGGCCCGGCGGCCTCAGCGACGTCGGGGTGTTCTGCCTGGCCACCGCGGGCCTGCGTGCCGCCTGGCGCCTCTACCTGGCCGGCGCCGCGCCCGGAGCGGTCACCGGGGAGGTCAACTTCCTGCCGTTCCTGTCCTACCTGTCGCGGGTGCGGGACTGGCCGTTCCGGGTGGTGCCGGTGACCGACCCGCAGGAGGCGCGCGGGATCAACACCCCCGAGGACCTGGAGTTCGCGCGGCAGGCGTTCCTGCGGTGCCCGGGCTGACCGCCGGCCGCCCGGGCGTGCGCGCCCGGGCGGCCCGGCTGGCCGCCGGTCATCGCTGGGCGGCCGGTCCCACCCTGGTGAGCACCCTGGCCAGCGGGACGGCGGCGGCCACCACGCTCGTCATCGCCCGCGGGGCCGGCGCCGCGGCGTTCGGCCACTTCACGCTGGTGCTGTCGATCGCGCTGATCGTCACCGTCGGGATGCTGACGAGCCTGAACTACGTGATGTTCCAGGAACTGCCCCGGTCGGCGCCGGCCGACCGGCCGGCGCTGGTGACGACGGCCCTGCTGTGCACCCTGGTGCTCGGCACCGGCGTGCTGGCCGCCGGTGCCGCGGCCGCGCCGCTGATCGGGCCCGCGCTCGGCGTCGACGCCCGCACCCTGGTGTTCGCGCTGGCGCTGGCGCTGTCGATGACGCTGAACCAGCTGGCCGAGAGCTTCCTGCGCGGGCTGAAGCGGTTCCGCCGGGTGGCCTGGCTGAAGCTGGCCGTCGCCGCCGGCTACCTGGCGTCCGCCGGTTACTGCCTGCTCGTCCTCGGCGTCCGGGACGCCGAGACCTACCTGGTCGCGCTGATCGTGACCAACCTGGTCTTCGCGGCCATCGCCGTGGCCGGCCTGCAGGTGCGGCCGCGCGCCTGGTCGCCGGCCCTGGCGCGGTCGCTGTACCGGCACGGCGGGTACGTGACCGTGATCGCCGCGTTCACCGGGGTGCTGTTCGGGGTGGACGTGCTGTTCCTCAACCACTGGGCCGGCCGGGCCGACGTCGGCGTGTACTCCCTCTACAACGGCTTCCCCAAGCGGCTGCTCGGGGTGGTCTTCACCGACGGGATCGGGCTGGTGCTGCTGCCCATGCTCGCCACCGCCGCCAAGCCGCGGGTGATGCGGCGCATCGCCCGGCTGGTCCCGGCGGTCGCGGCGGGCACGGCGGTGTTCTCCTTCGCGGCGAGCACCGTCTTCTTCCTGCTGATGGGCGGGGAGTATCCGTACTCGCTGGGGCTGATGGCGCTGTCGGCGGCCGGCATCGGCGCGCACACCGTCTTCAACCTGTACTCCGTCGCGCTGTCGATGGACGGCGTGCCGGGGGCCCGGCTGCTGATCGCCTGCCTGGCGGCCGGCACCCCGGTGGCGCTCGCCTGCCAGGCGGCGTGCATCGCCTGGGGCGGGCTGACCGGCGGCCTGGCCGGCTTCGCCCTGACCAACGTCCTGCTGGTGGCCATCGTCGCCACCGCCACCGCCCGCGCCTACCGGACACCCACCGCCCACCCCGCGACCCGGCCGGGCGGTCCCGAGCCAGGCGCACCCCGCGGCCCGGTTCGCGGCGAGAGCACCCGAGCCCGCGCGCGAAGCGCGCAGAACGAACACGGAGCCTGACCGCGATGGGAAGACCGCTGAAGATCGCCTGTGTCATCAACCAGTACCCGCCGTACATCACCGCCGGGCTGGGCCGCTATGTCGAGCTGATCACCCCCTTCCTGGCGGGCGAGCACCGGATGGCGGTCTTCACGCTCAACGACGGGGAACTGCCGGTGCACGAGCGCGCCGGCGGCGTCACGGTGTACCGGCCGCTCGGCCGGCTGCTCGGCGCGATCGCCCGCCGCCGGCGGCTCAACCGCACCCGGGGCGCGGAGTTCGCCCTGCTGGTGGCGACGGTCGTGGCGAGCAACTGGCGATACTTCCTGCGGCTGTGCCGGGCCGGGCGGGCCGGGCGCCCGGACCTGGTCGCGGTGCACGACACGACGAACTTCCTGTGCGCGCTGCTGTGCCACTACGTGCTGCGGCTGCCCGTCGTGCTGCACGTCCACACGACCGAGTACGGCGTGGCGCCGCAGCGCACCGTCACCGATCCGCTGGGCGGCTTCGCGACCGTGGAGCGGTGGCTGGCGCGGATCTCCCGGCGCGTCGTGGCCGCCACCCCCGAGGTGCGCGAGCAGCTGCTCGCGGCGGGCTGGGACCGGACGCCCATCGACGTCGTCCGGCTGGGCGGCACCTACGAGACCCTGCTCGCCGGCCCGGGGTTCGACCCGGGGGCGCTGCGCGGACGGGCCGCCGCGCTGCGCGAGCGCCTCGGCATCGGCGCCACCGACCCGGTACTGCTGTTCGTCGGCCGGATCGAACGGCAGAAAGGCGTCTACCAGCTGCTGGCGGCGATGCGACGGATCGCCGCCGATGTCCCCGCGCTGCGCCTGGTGATCGTCGGAGCCGGTGACGAGGCGGGAGTGGCGCGGATCGTGGCCGAACACGGCCTGCACGGGCGCGTGCTGTGTTCCGGCGACTTCGTCGACGGGCGCCGGCTGCCGGACTACTACGCCATGGCCGACGCCTGCGTCTTCCCCTCGCTGTTCGAGCCGTTCGGGCTGGTGGCGACGGAGTCCATGGCCCTCGGCCGGCCCACGATCCTCGGCGACGGCTTCTCGCGGATCTTCCTCGGCGATCCGGACCGGCCGGCGGCGAGGTACGTGCGCGCGGCCGATCCGGACGACATCGCCCGGGTGGTGGTCGAGGTCATGACCGATCCGGTGCTGCGCCGGGAGCTGGGCGAGCGGGGGGCGCACCTGGTCCGGGAGACGCTGAGCTGGCCCCGGGCGGCGGAGGGGACGATCGCGGTCTACCGGGCCGCGCTCACCGGCGGAGCGGGCCCCGCGGCCCGCCCCGGCGGCGGGCTCAGGCCGGCTCGGCCGCCCGCCTCCTGAGGCCGGGGAGCACCCGGACCGCCCCGGCGGCGAGCCCGGCGACCAGCACCGTGTGCACCACCAGGTGGACGGCCATGAAGTACGCCGTGAAGGCCGGGCCGCGCCGCCGGTACACGAACCGCACCAGCTCGGGATCGGCGAGGACGAACGCGGCGACCAGCGCGGCCGGCACCGCCAGCAGGGCGGGAGAGAACAGGCCGAGCGGCACCGTCGCCATGGCCAGCGCGCAGGCGAGGATGCCGGCCGGGCGGTTGGCGTGCTCCGGCTTGGCCGCGCCGCGCCGGTTGGTGGTCAGCACCAGCGGGACCAGCGGCAGGGCGCGCCGCCACTGCTCGGCCAGGATGGGCAGCAGGCGGCTGCCGTCGTCGTGCCGGCCGACCATCCGGTCGGTGAGCACGATCCGGGTGCGGACCGCGAGGCGGCTGCTGTACTCGACGTCCTCGCAGTCGCGCAGGGTCTCGTCCAGCCGGCCGGTGTCGGCGAGCACGCCGCGGCGGATGGCGGCCAGCGCGAACACCACGCTGTTCACCTCGCCGAGATGGCGGCCGCGCCAGTGCGCGGCGTGCAGGATGCGGTACCACTCCACCGGGCCGTCGTCGATGAGCGGCTCGGTGTCGTAGACGCCGTGCACGCAGCCGCAGCCGGGGTCGCCCGCCAGGACGTCCAGCGCGGCGGCCACCGCGTCCGGCCGCAGCGCCACGTCCGCGTCGAGGAAGAAGACGATCTCTCCGGTGGTGGCGTCCACCCCCGCGTTGCGCGCGGCCGACACGCCGCGGTTCTCGGGCAGGCGCACCACCCGGCAGCCGAGCCCTTCGGCGATCTCCGCCGAGCCGTCGGTGCTCGCGTCGTCCACCACGACGATCTCGTCGGGCGGGCGGGTCTGCGCGAGCGCGGATTCCAGGCACAGGCGCAGCGTCCTGGCCGCGTTGTAGCAGGGCACGATCAGGGAGACGGTCGTCACGGTGTGGCCATTCGGGAGGGCCCGCCCCTGCAGGTCAGGTGGCGACGGGGCGGCTGCCGCCGGGCCCGCCGGGCGGGCGGGTCCAGCGTCCCGCATCCAGACCACCACCGGCAACCGCCGCCACGCCTTCCCAGCCGCCGCGTCCGATCGGTATGCTCCGCATCCGGTCACCACGGGGCTCCGGCGGCCCCCGCGGGCGGATCCGCCGGGCGCCGGGCGCCCGGGCTCCGGCATCCAGAGAGGCGATCCCCACCATGACATCCGACGCGTGGCCGCGACCGGCGGACCAGACGCTCGCATCGCTGGCGGCCGAACCCCTGCTGACCCGCGACTACGACGCCGACCCCGGTGCGGTGCACGAGCGCCTGCGGGCGGCGTACGGCCCGGTGGCGCCGGTCGGGCTGCTCGGGGTCCCGGTGTGGATGGTGCTGGGCTTCGACGAGGTGCGCGAGGTGCTGCGCGACGACAGCGGCGTGTGGAGCAAGCGCCTGGACTCCTGGCGGGACCTGACCGAGGGCAGGGTGCCCGCGAACTGGCCGCTGGCCCCGGCGTTCGCGGTCAACTCCTCGGCCTTCCAGGACGGCTCCGCCCTGCGGCAGGTACGCGATGCCTGGACCGCCGCCCTGGCCCCCTTCCAGGACCGCTCGCACCCGCTGGGCCGCGACCTGGAGCGCGCCGTGCACCGGTACGCCGACGATCTCATCACGGTGCTGTCGGAGGGCGGCGCCGGCTACGCCGACCTGTGCGCGCAGTACGCCCGGCCGCTCCCGCTGATGGTGATCAACCGCCTGCTGGGCTTCCCCACCGCGCAGGGCGACGAGGTCTTCATGGACATCTGGCGGATGCTGGACGCCGGCCCGGAGGCCGCCCAGGCCGCCGGCCGGCTGATGGCGTCCATGGCCGGGCTGGCCGCGGCCAAACGGTCCCGGCCCGGCGACGACGTCCCGTCCTATCTGCTGGCGGCGCGGCCGGAGTTCGGCGTCGACGAGCTGGCCCGCGAGCTCATCATGCTGCCGGTGCTGGCCGGTGACGTCACCGCCAGCCTCATCAGCAACACGATCGTGGAGGTGCTGGTCGATCCGGCGGTGCGGGCGAGCCGGGCCGAGGGCGTGCAAGAGATCGTCAACCGGGTGGCGCTGGCCAACCCGGTGATGGCGAACCTCACCTTCCGCTTCCCGCGGACGGACGTGAAGCTCGGTGCCTTCACCATCGCGGCCGGCGACCCGGTCATGGTGTCCATCGCCGGGGCGCACGCCGACCCGCTGTTCGGCGCGGCGATCGACCCCGGCCTGATGCGCAGTACCCGGGGCCATCTCGCCTGGGGGGTGGGCCCGCACCGCTGCCTGGGCCGCCAGCTCGCCACGACCATGACCACGATCGCGGTGGACCGGCTGTTCGACCGGTTCGCCGGGCTTCGCCTGGCGCTGCCCGCCGACCAGCTGCCCTGGCGGCCCTCGCCGTTCGTCCGGGCGTTGCGCTCGCTGCCCGTGCGGTTCGAGCCGGCCGCCCGCCCCGCGCCCCGGCCGGCCGCGTCCGGCACCCCGCCGGAGCCGGCGCCTGCCGCGCCTCCGGCGCGCTCGGCGTTGTGGCGCTTCCTGCGCGCCCTGCGCGGCGACCGCGGCTGAGCCCACGCCGGATGATCGCCCCGTCGCCGTCACCGGGGCGCCGGCGGGGCGTACGCCCCACCGGAGATTCGGGGCTGCGAACCCACGGCCGGTGCTGCGATCATCGATGTCATGTCCGATACGCCGTCCCGGTACGCATTGGTCAGACAGTTGCGGTCGCTGCCCGACGAATGGCTGATGCACCTGCTGTGGCAGGTCTTCGAGCAGCGGCGACCGCCCGGTGGCGAGGACGACCGATCCGGCGGGCGCTATTTCGCGGGCGTCTCCTCCCGGGACCGCGATCCGGGCAGCGGACGGTGGAGCGGGCAGGTCGACCACCTGGCCGTGGCCCGTCCGGACCCCCGGCACTACGACGACCCGCTCGACGGCGATGGATCACTGGTCCAGTCCGGTGCCTGCCGGCGGTGCCAGGCGCGGCTGGCCGGCAGCCACAAGCACGTGATCTGCCCGATCTGCGATGAACCGGGATACCTGACATGACCGATGAGACCCGGCCGGATCCGGCGGACACGCTACGCGCGCTGACCGACGACGAACTGCGCGACACGGCGGCGCGGATCACCGCCGAACGGCTGCTGCCGCACCTGCTCGCCCTGCCCGACGACGCGCTGCGGGACGTGTTGTGCGCGACCCTGGCCGAACGGGCGCCCTACGATCATTCCCCGTCCCGCGAGGCCCGGCTGTTCCTGGCGGTGACCGGGCCCGCCCCCAGGAAGAAGCAGGGGTGGCGCCACCGGGCGGTGGCCATCGCGCTGCCACGCCTGGACGACCGCAGGCAAGGACACCTGGCGTTCGAGGGGCGGTGCGCGGGATGCGCGACGCCGCTGCGCGCCGACACCGCCGTCGCGGCCTGCCCGGTGTGCGGCGTGCGGCAGGACCGACTCGGCGGCTGAGCACGGGCCGAAAGTTTCAGGCCCGTCCCGGCCGGCCGCGAAGATCACCGTATCGTCGAGCTGCGCCATCGGCCCGCCGGCCGGGCGGTGCCCCGGCCGGCGGCCGCCGGCCGGTTGACGGACCCGTCCATGGTTCTTACGGTCTGAACCGCCCGCGGCGGCGACGCGGCGGCCACCGATGCGATGTCCGGCCGCGCGAATCCCGGCAGCCGGCCACGGCCGCGACCGGACCACCGCGGCGGTCGCGGGCGGCGCCATGACGGTATCGGCCACCAGCTTGGTTAAAACGTTTCATCCCCGGTTAGCTCCAGACCACACCCGCCGGTGAACCCGTCATCGGAGAACGGACCGCCATGAGACTCAGCCGCCTGGCCGGGCCGGCCGCGGCCCTCGCCGCCGTCCTTGCGACCATGCTCGCCACCATGCTCGCGATGCCGCTCGGCGCCAGGGCCGCCGCCGGAGACGGGACGCCGGCCGACCCGAACATCGGCTTCACCGGCCGGTGGGACACCCGCGACAGCACCGCCTACGTCCCGGGCTGGGCCGGCGCCTACCTCAGGGTCGGCTTCACCGGCACCACCGTCAAGCTGAAGCAGCGCGACGCCATCGACCTCTACTACAGCATCGACGGCGGCCCGGACGTGTACCTGCAGAACGTGCGCGGCACGGTCGACCTGACCCCCGCCCGGTTGCCGGCCGGCGAGCACACCCTGCGGGTGTCCTATCGCGTGGTGGCCGGGTCCTACCACGGTGACGCGGTGTTCCAGGGACTGGTGCTGGACCAGGGCGCGCGCACGCTGCCCGCCCGGCCGGTCGGCGGCACGGTGGAGTTCGTCGGCGACTCCATCACCGTCGGCACCACCACCTCCAAGAACGCCCTCACCGCCTACGGATGGCTGGTCGGCGAGCAGCTCGGCCTGGATCACACGCAGGTCGCCCAGGGCGGCGCCTGCCTGGTCAGCACCGCGGACGGCTGCGTCGGCCTGGACCGCCGCTTCGTGAAGGTCAGCGCCGTCGACGGCGCCGCCGACCACGACTTCTCCCGCTACCAGGCGGACGTCGTCGTGATCAATCTCGGCACCAACGACGCCGGGCACGGCGTGTCGACGACGCAGTTCCAGAACTCCTACGTCGAGCTGCTGCGCACCGTCCGGAGCAGGTATCCGGCGGCCGCGATCCTGGCGCTGCGCACCTTCCGCGGGCGGTTCGTCCCGCAGACCCAGGCCGCGGTGCAGACCGTCAACAACGCCGGCGACCGCAACGCCTTCTTCGTCGACACCGACGGATGGGTGCCGCCGGACGGCCTGTCCGACAGCGTGCACCCCAACGACGCCGGCCACCGGGCGATCGCCGCCCGGCTGGCGCCGATCGTCGCCGCGCACCTCGCCCCGCGCCCCACCCCCACCCCCACCCCCGCTGTGACGCCCACCTGGACGCCGACGCCCTCGGCGACACCCAGCCCGGCGCCCACCCCGACACCGACACCGACACCGACACCGAGCGGCCCGGACGCCGGATGCACCGCGCGGTACACGGTGGTCAACCAGTGGCCGGGCGGCTTCCAGGGTGAGGTACAGGTGACCAACACCGGTGGCACGACCCTGAACCCGTGGACGCTGCGCTGGACCTTCGCCGACGGCCAGCGGATCGGCCAGGGCTGGAACGGCGCCTTCGCCCAGACCGGTGCCACCGTCGCCGTCACCGGCCCGGACTGGAGCCCGGCCCTGGCCCCCGGCGCGGTGGCGACGGTGGGCTTCAGCGCGAGCTGGACCGGCGCCAACAGCGTGCCCGCCTCCTTCACCCTCAACGGCGCCGGCTGCCGGTCCGCCTGAACGCGTCCGGCGGCGTCCCCCGGCGTCGCTAGGCGTCCTCCGACGTCCTTGAGGTCCCGCTCCGTCCCTGATCCACCGGCTCCACCCGCCGGCCGCCGCCATGGCGGCCGGTTCGGGCCGACCCCCCAGAAAGCGAGCTCAGATGAAGACGTTCCGACGACGGGCCACCGCCCTGATCGCGCCGATCGTGGCGGCCCTGGCCGGTGCGCTGGTATGGATGGCGGGGGCGCCGCCCGCCGGCGCCGCGGCCGGCTGCGCCGTCCGGTACCAGATCACCAGCCAGTGGTCCGGCGGGTTCGGCGCGGACGTCACGGTGACCAATCTCGGTGACGCGATCAGCGGCTGGACTTTCGCCTGGACGTTCACCGCCGGCCAGCGGGTCACCCAGGCGTGGAACGCGACGGTCGCCCAGAGCGGGAGCGGCGTCACCGCCAAGGACGCCGGTTACAACGCCACCATCCCCGCCGGCGGCTCGGTGACCTTCGGGTTCAACGGCTCCTGGACCGGCGCCAACCCGGTGCCCACCTATTACGCGCTCAACGGCACCGCCTGCAACGGGCCGGCCACCCCGTCGCCGTCTCCCAGCCCGTCCCCCAGCCCGACCGCCACCCCGACGGTGACGCCGACGCCCAGCCCGACGCCCACGCCGGCGCCGGGCCGCGTCACCGTGTGGCTGGCCGGCGACTCCACCGTCGCCAACGGCTCGGGCAACATCGTGGGCTGGGGCCGGGAGTTCGGCCAGTACCTCACCTCGAACGCCACGGTGGTCAACAGCGCCGTGGGCGGCCGCAGCGTGCAGACCTGGCTGTACGAGTCGGCCGTCACCGGCCAGAAGAACTCCGCCGGCGAGTGCGTGCTCAGCTCGAACGCCTACGCCGCCCGCTGGCAGGCCATGCTCGACGCCTCGACCGGGATGAAGGCCGGCGACCACCTGTTCATCCAGTTCGGCATCAACGACGGGGACTCGGCCTGCCCGCGCCATGTCGGCGCCACCCGGTTCCGCGAGCTGCTCACCACCATGGTGCAGGCGGCCCGGCAGCGCGGCGCCAACCCGGTGCTGGTCACCTCCACCGCCGCGCTGACCTGCAGCGGGAGCACCGCCACCGGCAACCGCGGCTTCCTCACCGATACCTTCGCCGTCGGCACCGCCACCGGCACGCCGGTCATCGACCTGCACAAGCTGAGCTACACGCTCTACAACACGCTGCGCTTCTGCCCGTTCAACGGCGACTACACCTCCGGCCCGGTCGGCGCGTTCTTCGCCGACGACCACACCCACTTCGAGGCGGCCGGCGCCCGGCAGATCGCCGGACTGGTCGCCGGAGCGGTCCGTGACCAGCGGCTTGGCCTGGCGGCCTACCTGCGATAGCGGCGGCGCCGGGGGCGTCCGGCGCGGGGGCGGGCCCGGGTGCGCGACGCACCGGCCGCCCCCGCGCCGCGCGCCCGGTCAGGACGCGGCGTCGAGGGGCAGGCGGTAGACGCGGGCGGCGGTGCCGGCGAACACCGCGGCCCGCTCGGCGGCCGGCAGGCCGAGGTCGTCCAGCAGGCCCTCGGCGGTGGCGGTCCAGTCCGGCAGCGTGCCGGCCAGCAGGCAGACCGGCCAGTCCGAGCCGAACATCAGCCGGTCCGGCCCGAAGGCCTCCAGCGCGACCTCGGCGTACGGGCGCAGCGTCGCGGCGTCCCACCGGTCCCACCGCGCCTCGGTGATCAGGCCGGACAGCTTGGCGGTGACGTTCGGCTCGGCGGCCAGCTCGCGCAGCAGCCCGGCCCACGGCTCCAGCTCGCCGGTCGCGACCGGCGGCTTGGCCAGATGATCCAGCACGAAGGAGAGCCCGGGAAGCGCGCGGACCGTCTCGATCGCGGCGGGCAGCTGGTGCGGCACCACCAGCAGGTCGTACACCAGCCCGGCGTCCGCCACCGCGCCCAGGCCGCGGCGCACGTCGTCGCGGGCCAGCCAGCGCGGGTCGGCCTCCCCCTGTACCAGGTGGCGGATGCCGCGCAGCAGGCCGCCGCCGGGCGCGGCGGCCAGTGCGGCGAGCTCGGCGGGAAGGTCGGGCCGGGTCAGGTCGGCCCAGCCCACCACCGCGCCGATGATCTCGGACTCGGCGGCGGTGGCGAGGAACTCCCGGGTCTCGGCGGCGTCCGGCAGCACCTGGACCAGCACCGAGGCGGTGACGCCCGCCGCGGCGGCCGCGGCGGCGTGGTCGGCGGTGGTGAAGTCGCGGCGGACCGGGGCCATGTGCTCGGGGTCCAGCCACTCCTGCGGCCGCCGGGCCAGCTCCCACAGGTGGTGGTGGGCGTCGATCCGCCCGGGGGCGGGGGGATGTGCGGTGCTCACAGCGCGTCCAGTGCCTCTCGTGCCAGCTGGCGCAGCGGCCGGCCGGACGCGGCGGCCACCTGGACCAGGTCGTCGTACTCGGGCTTGGCGCCGGCCGGGCCGTGCTTGACGCGGACCGGCCGGCCGTGGATCTCCACGGTCTCGGTGTGGCGCGGCAGCGCCACCTTGTCGACGAAGGCGCGGCGCAGCCCGAGGCCGCCGGTCTCGGCCAGCACCAGTTCCTGCAGCCGGTCGGCCCGCTCCGGGTCGGCCAGCACGTGCAACACGTGCGCCGGCCGGCCCTTCTTCATCACCGCCGGGGTGACCCAGGCGTCGGCGGCGCCGGCGCCCAGCGCGCGCTCGATGACGTATCCGAGCACCTCTCCGGTCACGTCGTCCAGGTTGACCGACAGGACGACCTGCCGGGAGGCCTGCGCGACCGGCTCGCCGAGCATCGCCACCACCACGTTCGGCCGGTCCGGCAGGACGCGCGACCCGGCGCCGTACCCGGTGGCCGCCAGGGTCATCTCCGGCGGCGGGCCGTAGCCGGTGCCCGCCGCGCGCAGCAGCGCGGCGCCGGTGGGGGTGACCGTCTCGCCGGTCCCGCCGCCGCGCACCCGGGCGCCGGCCAGCAGGGCGAGGGTGGCCGGGGCGGGGACCGGCAGCACGCCGTGCCGGGTGCGCACCGTCCCGCCGCCGAGCGGCAGCGGCGCCGAGTACACCTCGCTCACCCGCAGGTCGCGCAGCGCGGCGGCGCAGCCGACCACGTCGACCAGGGTGTCGTGGCCGCCGAGCTCGTGCAGGTGCACCTCGGCGGCGGGCCGCCCGTGGATCGCGCCTTCGGCCTCGGCGATGGCGGCCAGCGCGGCGTCGGCCAGCGGCAGCCCGGCGCGGGCGGCCATCGCGGCCAGCTCGGCCGCGGGGCGCTCGGTGGCGTCGTCGTCCACCTCGACCCGCACCCGGGTGGCGGCCAGCCCGCCGGCGTCCACCCGCTCGGCCGTCAGCCGCCAGCCGGTCAGGCCGGTGGCGGCGACCGCGCGGCGCACCGCGTCCGGCGACGCGCCCGCGTCCAGCAGCGCGGCCAGCAGCATGTCCCCGGCCAGGCCGGTGCCCGGGTTCAGGTAGAGGATCATGAACGGGTCACGGGACGATGTGGCCGACGGTCAGCAGCAGGTTGGCGTACAGCCGCTCGTCGCCGGTGGCGACCGCGAGGGCGACGTCGGCGCCGCGGGCCTGCCGGTAGAACTCGTGGCGGTCGAGCGCCTGGATGGGCGGCCCGCCGCCGAGCAGCTCGCGGTAGCGGGCGAGCACCTCCGGCTCGCCGCCCTGGTCGGGGCGCATCGAGTGCACCGCCTCCAGCGGCACCGCCTCCGCCAGCAGCTCCAGCACGTCGTCCACCCGGACCAGGCCGGCGCGCAGGTTCAGGTGGACGACCGGGGCGCCGGGGCGGACGTTGACGTCGCAGGCGTAGTTGCCGTCGGCGAGCAGCACGCGCGAGCCGTGCCCGGTGCCGGCCAGCGCGGCCAGCAGCGGCGGGTGGGTCAGGCGGTGGCGGAGCACGCGGCCTCCTCGGCGAGGTACGGGATCGTCATCGGGCCCTCGGGCAGCACGCAGATCCGGCCGGGCAGCCCGCGGGCGGTGGCGGCGATGTCGGCGGTCTGCTCCAGGTGGGCGGCGGCCAGCTCGGCGTCGCCCAGGTGCGAGGTGTGCATGACGACGCGGGCGGCGCGCTGGATGCGGGCCTGGATCTGCACCTGCCACTGGTCGGGCACCGTGTGCTCGCGCCGGGAGATCTCGTCGAACAGTGCCGCCGGGGACGGCGCGGAGGTGAGCACCTCGCGGTAGGAGCCGTGGTCGGGGAACCCGTCGCGGCACTCGGCGGCGCAGATGATGGTGCCGCCGGGCCGGACGACCTGGGCGGCGGCGCTCATGCCCTTGACCGACTGGTAGAGGTTCTGGTCCAGCGGGAAGCCCGCGTTGGTGGTGATCACCACGTCGAAGGGCGCGGGCACCGGGCGCATCGCGGCGGCGCGGGCGGCGGCGGTGGCGGCGGCGTGCATGGCGGCCAGGTCGCCGCCGAACGCCTGGACGATCCGCTGCTCGCGGTTCAGCACCACGTCCAGGGCGAAGGTGACCCCGGTGGCGGCGGCGATGGCCCGCACGTCGTCGTGCACCGGGTTGCCCTCGATGACGCCCCAGGTGGCCCGGGGGTCGCCGATCCGGGCGGCGTCGTGCAGGGTGAGGACGGTCTCCAGCGCGGCCAGGCCGGGGGCGACCAGTTTGGGCCCGCCGGAGAACCCGGCGAAGAAGTGCGGCTCGACGAAGCCGGTGGTGATCCGCACGTCGGCGTCGGCCCACTCGCGGTTGAGCCAGACCGGGACGTCCTTGCCGTGCCGGCCCATCCAGCGCAGCGATCCGGCGTCGCGCGCGTCGTGGTTGACGACGCGGACGGAGTCCATGACCTGGTCGCCGAACATGGCGCGCAGCTCGGCGGGGCTGTTGCCGCGGTGGGTGCCGGTGGCGACCAGCACCACCACGTCGGCGAGGTCGACGATGCCGTCCAGCTCGGCCAGCACGGCCGGGATCATCAGGTGCCGGGGCTGGGGGCGGGTGCCGTCGCAGGCGGAGATGGCGACCGTCTGCCCGCGGCGCACCCGCTCGCGCAGCGGCGGCCCGGCCACCGGGTGGCGCAGCGCCCGCCGCAGCTCGGCGGCCTCGTCGGCGGCGGCCGGCCGGGCCACCGGGGTGATCACGGTGGTCCGGTCCTCCGGCAGGTCGACGGCGAGCCCGCCGCTGCCGTAGGCCAGGTCAACCCGCATGCTCCAGCTCCTCCCACAGCTCGTCGGGGATGTCGGCCGGAGCGAGGTCCTCGGCCACCTCCTCGGCGCTGCGCGCCCCGATCAGCACGGTGGTGACCGCCGGGTGCCGCAGCGGGAACCGCATGGCGGCGACCGGCAGCGGTACGCCGCGCGCGGCGCACGCGCCGGCGAGCCGGCGGGCCCGGGCGAGCACCTCGGGCGGGGCGTCGGCGTAGTCGTAGGTGGTGCCGCCGGCCAGCACGCCGCTGTTGAGCACGCCGCCGGCGATGACCGCGACGCCGCGCCGCTCGCATTCGGGCAGCAGCTCGGCGGCGGCGGTCCGGTCGAGCAGGGTGTAGCGGCCGGCGACCAGCACCGCGTCCAGGTCGGTCTCCCGGACGAAGCGGGCGAGCATCTCCGCCTGGTTCATTCCGGCGCCGATCGCGCCGATGACCCCCTGGTCGCGCAGTTCGGCCAGCGCCGGGTAGGCCTCGCCGGCGGCCTGTTCCCAGTGGTCGTCGGGGTCGTGGATGAGCACCAGGTCGAACCGGTCCAGGCCGGTGCGGGCCAGGCTGTCGTCCAGCGAGCGGCGCACCCCGTCCCGGCTGTAGTCGCGCACCCGGACCAGGCCGGTGCGGGTGGCGAAGCCCTCGCCGTCGCCCTCGCCGGGCACCAGCACCCGGCCGACCTTGGTGGACACGATCGGCCGGTCCCCGCCGGAGGGCAGGCCGCGCAGGAACCGCCCGAGGCGCTGCTCGGCCAGCCCGGCGCCGTAGTGCGGCGCGGTGTCGAAGTAGCGGATGCCGGCCGCCCAGGCGGCGGCCAGCGTCCGGCCGGCCTCCTCCTCGCCGACCGGGGTGTACAGCCCGGCGAGCGGCGCGGTGCCCAGGCCGAACGGGCCGAGGGCCAGGGCGGCGCCGCGGCCGGGCGGCGCCGGCCGGTGCGGGCCGGACACCGGGCCCGGGGTCACGACGGCTCCGGGCGCAGCCGCAGCGCGGCCATGCCGCCGTCGACCGCCAGCTCGGCGCCGACGGTGGAGCCGGAGGCGGGGCCGGCCAGGTAGGCCACCGCGGCGGCGACCTCCTCGGGGGTGACCAGCCGGCCGTGCGGCTGGCGCGCCGAAAGCGCGGCCCGCTCGGCGGCCGGGTCGGCGGCGGCGTCCAGCAACCGGCCGATCCACGGGGTGTCCACGGTGCCGGGGTTGACGCAGTTGACGCGGATGCCCTCGCGGATGTGGTCGGCGGCCATCGCGCGGGTCAGCGCGAGCACCGCGCCCTTGGACGCCGAGTACACCGCGCGCTGCGGCAGCCCGGCGGTGGCCGCGATGGAGCAGGTGTTGACGATCGCGGCGTGCGGGGAGCGGCGCAGGTGCGGCAGCGCGGCCCGGGTGACGCGGGCGATGCCGACGACGTTGACGTCCAGCACCCGCAGCCACTCCTCGTCGGTGTTGCCGTCCACGGCGCCCTGGGCGCCGATGCCGGCGTTGTTGACCAGCACGTCGATCCGGCCGTACCGCTCGGCGACCGCGGCGACGGCGGCCCGCACGGTGGTGTCGTCGGTGACGTCGCAGGCGAACTCGGTGTCCTTGACGTCCAGCACCGCGACGGTGGCGCCGCGGGCGGCGAGCTCGCGGGCGACCGCCTGGCCGATGCCGGAGGCACCGCCGGTGACGACGGCGACCAGCCCGGCGAACTCGCCGGCCGGCCCGGACGCGGTCACGCCTGCCCCACCGTCTGGCGCTGGCGGCCCAGGCCGTCGATCTCCAGCTCGACCACGTCGCCGGCGCGCAGGTAGGCGTCCGGGCCGCGGCCCATGGCCACCCCGGCCGGGGTTCCGGTGTTCACCACGTCACCCGGCTCCAGCACCATGAACTGGCTCAGGTACCAGATCACGTGGTGCACGCCGAAGATCTGGTTCTTGGTGTCGCCGTCCTGGCGGAGCTCGCCGTTGACCCACAGCCGCATGCCGAGGGCCTGCGGGTCGGCGATCTCGTCCGCGGTGACCAGCCAGGGGCCGAGCGGGTTGAAGGTCTCGCAGGACTTGCCCTTGTCCCACTGGCCGCCACGCTCGATCTGGAACTCGCGCTCGGAGACGTCGTTGGCGATCGCGTAGCCGGCGATCACGCCGGCGGCGTCCTCGGGGCCGGCCAGGTAGCGGGCGGTGCGGCCGATCACGACGGCCAGCTCCACCTCGTAGTCGGTCTTGACGCTGCGGCGCGGCACCAGCACCTCGTCGTCCGGGCCGATCATCGTGTCGGAGGCCTTGAGGAAGACGACCGGCTCGGCGGGCGGGGTGGCCCCGGTCTCCTCGGCGTGGTCGGAGTAGTTCAGCCCGATGCAGACGATCTTCCCGGGCCGGGCGATCGGTGCGCCGATCCGCTCGTGCGGTACGGCGGGGGGCAGCTCCCCGGCGTCCAGGGCGGCCCGGGCCCGGGCGAGGCCGTCGCCGGCGAGGAACGCCCCGTCGATGTCCGCCGTCACCGAGGACAGGTCCAGCACCCGGCCGTCCGGGGCCACCACGCCGGGCCGCTCCGCGCCGCGCGGCCCCACTCTCACCAGTTTCACGGTCTCCTCTTCCGGGGTTCACTCGAGTACCAGACATGCCAGGGTGTCGAGACTGCCACAGACATCGGGTCAAAGCAAGAAATTACCAGCCTTTCTATTGACCTTAACTGGTCAAAGCCGTACTGTCCGGCCATATTCATCGGACCATTTTGGAGACCGCATGCCGACCATCACCTCCGTGGACGTGATCGACGTCCGGTTCCCCACCTCGGCCACCCTGGACGGCTCGGACGCGATGAACCCCGACGGCGACTACTCGGCCGCCTACGTGGTGCTCGGCACGGACGGACACACCGACGGCGACCTGGACGGAGATCTGAGCGGTCACGGGCTCACCTTCACCATCGGCCGCGGGAACGACCTGTGCGTGGCGGCGGCCCGGCAGATCGGGGCCCGGCTGGCCGGCCGGGACGTGGACGAGGTGGCGGGCGACCTGGGCGGGCTGTACCGGGAGATCATGTCCGACAGCCAGCTGCGCTGGCTGGGCCCGGAGAAGGGCGTGGTGCACCTGTCCGCCGCGGCGGTGCTCAACGCCGCCTGGGACCTGGCCGCACGGCGGGCCGGCAAGCCGCTGTGGCGGTTGATCGCGGACATGAGCCCGGAGGAGCTGGTGGCCGCCTGCGATTTCAGCTACCTGTCCGATGTGCTCACCCCGCTCGACGCGGTCGAGATGCTCGCCCGGCTCGCCCCGACCCGCCAGGCGCGGATCGCCGTGCTCGCCGAGTCCGGCTATCCCGCCTACACCACCTCCGCCGGGTGGCTGGGCTACCCCGACGACAAGCTGCGCCGGCTGTGCCGAGAGGCCGTCGCCGAAGGCTGGACGCACGTCAAGCTGAAGGTCGGTGCGAACCTGGACGACGACCTGCGCCGGCTGGCGATCGCCCGCGAGGAGATCGGCGACCGGGCGCTGATGATCGACGCGAACCAGGTGTGGGACGTGCCGCGGGCCATCGAGTGGGTGAACCGGCTGGCGCCCTTCCAGCCGCTGTGGATCGAGGAGCCGACGAGCCCGGACGACGTGCTCGGCCACGCGGCGATCCGCAAGGCGGTCGCGCCGGTCGGGGTGGCGACCGGCGAGCACTGTCACAACCGGGTCATGTTCAAGCAGTTGCTGCAGGCCGGGGCGATCGACTACTGCCAGATCGACTCCTGCCGGCTGGCCTCGGTGAACGAGATCGTCCCAGTGCTGCTGATGGCCGCCAAGTTCGGCGTGCCGGTGTGCCCGCACGCCGGCGGCGTCGGGCTGTGCGAGCTCGTCCAGCACATGTCGATCGTGGACTACGTCTGCGTCAGCGGCAAGCTCGAGGGCCGGGTACTGGAGTACGTCGACCACCTTCACGAGCATTTCACCGATCCGGTACGGATCCGCGATGGCCGCTACCTGCTGCCCGAGCGGCCCGGCTACGGCGCCCGGATGCACGCCGACTCGATCGCCGCCTACCGCTACCCCGACGGCTCGGCCTGGGCCCGCTGACCCGCGGCCGGCGCCCGGCCGGGATCCGCCGGGCGCCGGCCGCGTGACCGGCCCCGGCGTCCCGCACCGGAGGGCGGGGCACCGGGGCCGCTCGTCGCCGGGCCCCGCCGCGCCCGGCCACCCGAGGGTGGCGCGCGCCCCGCGGCGGGCGCGCGCCACCCTGTCATGGTCCCGCCGTCACCCGATGGTGCAGGGCGCGCCGTTCAGGGTGAAGGCGGACGGCGCGGTGTTGCTTCCGCTGTAGGTCCCCTGGAAGCCGAAGGAGGTGGCGCCTCCGGCGGGGATCGCGGCATTGTAGGAGACGTTGCGCGCGGTGGCCTGCGCGCCGGACTGGGTCACCGTGGCGTTCCAGGCGTTGGTGACCCGCTGGTCACCCGGCCAGGTCCAGGTGACCGTCCAGCCGTTGACCGCCGCGGCGCCGGTGTTGGTGACCGTCACGTTCGCGGTGAACCCGTTACCCCAGGAGTCGGCCCGGTAGCCGACCCGGCAGGCGCCGGGCGGGGTGGACGGGGTCGGGGTCGGCGACGGGGTGACGGTGGGCGTCGGGGTCGGGGTCGGGGTCGGGGTCGCGGTGGGGGTGACGGTGGGGGTGGGGGTCGGGGACGGTCCGCTGCCGTTCAGGCCGAAGAACTGGACGGCGACGGCGGCCATGCCGCCGGCCGGCAGGGAGTGGCCCGCGCCCTGGATGGTGTAGGCCTCGACGCGCACGGTGCCGGTGGAGTCGGCGTAGCGGCGCCGGCTCCAGCCGGACTGCGGGGTGTCGGTGCCGGTCGGCGTCTGGCTCAGGCCGTGCACGTTGGTCCACTGCTTGACCTCCTCCTCCAGCTCGGAGAAGGCGACCACGTTGTCGTTGGTGCCGTGCCACAGCTGCATGCGCGGCCACGGCCCCCGGTAGGACGGGTTGGCGTTGCGCACGACGTCGCCCCACTGCTGCGCGGTCTTGCCGACGCACGGCGCCGCGTTGCCGCCCGGCTGGTAGGCCGCCTCGTTGGGGAAGCAGGTGAACGGCACGCCCATGAACGCCGCGCCCGCCTTGAACACCTCGGGATACAGCGCCAGCATGGCGTTGGTCATCATGGCGCCCGACGAGCTGCCGGTGGCGAACACCCGGTTGGCGTCGCCGTGGTAGCGCTCCTCGACATAGGTGATCATGGACATCAGCGACACCGGGTCGGTCCGCCCGCCGCGCACCTTGGAGGCCTCCGACCAGTTGTCGAAGCAGTTGGCCTTCTTGGAGGCCGATGGGTAGATCACGATGAAGCCGTACTGGTCGGCCAGCGAGGCGAACTGGCTGGACGAGTAGAAGCCCGGCCCCGAGCCGCCGCAGGGGTGCATGGCCAGCACGATCCCCGGGCTCGCCTGCACGTTGTTCGGCACGTACAGGTGCATGCGCAGGTTGCCGGGATTGTCACCGAAGCCGGTCACCTCGGTAAGGGTGGCCGCCGTGGCCGGTGGTGCGATCACCAGGGCCGCGGCGCACAGCACCGCGGCGCAGGCGCCGGAGAGCAATGAGATGAATCGCTTCATCCGCTCCTCCTCTGCTCTTATCGCGGCGGCCGCCGTTGTCCGGCGTACCGGGCGGGAGCGCCGCCGGTATGGCGAGAACCTGACGTCAGCCGGTATAGGAGGACGCCGTCCGCCGGTCAAGGCGCCGCCGGGCGGCGCCGGACGGGCGGCCCCCGGCCGGAACATGTTTCCGCTGCATATCAAGCAACTTGTTATCAAGTGACTTGATATTAGACCGCGAAACTTACATTGGGCGGCGGCGCGGTATCGTCGTCCGGTGACCGCCCGCCGCTCCCGCCCGCCCGCCCCGCCGGCCGGGCCCGCGCCGCGCCTGAGCTACCTGGTGTTCCGGCTCGAGCGCCGCATCCGCGCCCGCCTGGACGACGCGCTCGCCCGGCACGGTGTCACCACCACGGCGTACATGGCGCTCAGCGAGCTGCGCGCCCGCGACGGGCTGTCGTCGGCGGAGCTGGCCCGTATCGCCTTCGTCACCCCGCAGGCCATGAACCTGGTGATCCGCGATCTGGAGCGGCGCGGCCTGATCCGCCGCGACCCGCACCCGGCGGGCGGCCGGGTGCTGTCGGCCCGGCTCACCCCCGAGGGCCTGGCGGTGCTGGGCCGCTGCGACGGGTCGCTGGACGACATCGAGGCGGTCATGCTCGCCAAGGTGGACGACGCGACGCGCGGGGCCCTGGCCGACGGCCTCACCATGTGCGCGCGCTCGCTGCGCCGCGACCTTCCCTGATCTGCCTGGCCCCGGACGCCCGCGCCCGGCGCGGACCGTCAGGCCCCCGGCCGGCCGGTCCGGCGCGGGCCGGCGCCGGGCGAGGCCCGGCGGATGTTGTCCCGTACCCAGGTCTCGGTGGCGCTCACGTGCATGAGCGCCGCCGCCTGGGCCAGCGGGGCGTCCCGGGCGGCCAGCGCCTCGTAGATCGCCACGTGCTCGGCGACGGTCCGGGCGGCCACGTCGTCCTCGACCATGCCGCGCCACACCCGGGTGCGCAGCGTGCGGCCGGAGATCCCGCCGAGCAGGGCGCTCAGCGACTTGTTCTGCGTCGCGGCCAGCACCGCGCGGTGGAAGGCGTCGTCGTGCTGGTTCAGCGCCTCCACGTCGTCCTGCGCCTCGATCATCGCGGTCAGGCAGCGGTGCACCTCGGCCAGCTGCTCGGCGGTGATGCGCGTGGCCGCCAGCCCGGTCGCCACCGGCTCGAACAGCCGCCGCAACTCGGTGATCTCCAGCAGGTCGTCGCCGCGCATCAGCTCGACCGCCACGCCCACCCCTTCGAGCAGCAACTCCGGAGCGAGACTCGTCACGTAGGTGCCGTCACCCCGGCGCACCTCCAGCACCCTGGTGGTGACCAGCGAGCGGACCGCCTCCCGGAGCAGGTTGCGCGACAGGCCGAGTTCGGCCGCCAACTCCTGTTCGGGGGGCAACCGGGCGCCCGGCGGCAGGGTTCCGGACTTGATGAGTTCCCGGATGCGGACGATGGCCTGCTCCGTCAGTGACATACGTAAATCTTGGTCCCTCCCGCCGGCCGGAATCCACCTGCCGCCCCGCCGGAACGCATCCGCCGGAGCCGGGCGCGCAGCCGCCCGCCGGCGACGGACGGCCGCGCGCCGGTGGCGGGCGGCTCGCCCGCCACCGGCCGGCCGGTGGGCCGTACCGTCCCGTGAGGTCGTCCCCCGAGTTCGGCCCCGCGACGTCAGACGTTGGTGATGGTCCACTGGTTGTTGCTGCTGGAGTTGGGCGTCCACATGCCGACGGTGGAGCCGGCGGTGCCGTTGCCCATGCCGTCCAGCGCGGTGCCGGTCCCCCGGTTGATGATCTGCCTACGGCCGTTGCCCACGTCGTTCAGCCGCCACTGCTGGTTGTTGCCGCCGTTCCACCCCGACTGCCGGCACACCGCGCCGTTGGCGGTGTTGCCCCAGCTGTCGAGCACCATGCCGTTGGTCCGGTTCACGATGCGATACCAGCCGCCGCCCAGGTCCACCAGCTGCCACTGCAGGTTGTTGTTGCCGTCCCAGTTCCACTGCTTGAGGTTGGACCCCGAGGCCACGTTGCCGCCGCTGTCCAGCACCAGCCCGGTGGTGCCGTTGGCGATCCGCACGTAACCGGTCGGCGGGGTGCCGCCGCCGGTGGTGCTCCAGTAGACGGTGTAGTTGTGCCCGTGTGCGTCGTAGAACGGGATCAGGTTGACCGAGGAGCCGTTCGCGGTGGCGGTGAAGGTGAGGGCGGTGGAGCCGGTCCGGGTGATCGAGGAGGTGGTCAGGGCCGGCAGGGCCGACAGCGCGGTGTTCCCGTAGTTCCCCGACAGCACGACCGGGCCGTAGGTGACCGCCGCGACGTTCTGGTTGTCGTTGGCCGCCTTCATGATCACCCGCATGGGCAGCCGGACCGTGACGGTGTCGCCGTCGGCCCAGGTGCGGTTGAGCACCGCGTAGCTGCCGGGGTTGGCGGCGACGTCCTGCTGGGCGCCGTTGACGCTGACGGTGGCGCCGGTGGCCCAGGCGGGAATGCGGACGCGCATCGTCCACGATCCGGCGGCGTTCCCGGTGACCTGCAGCGTGGTGGTGTCGCTCACCGGATAGGTGGTGGTCTGGGTGACCGTGATGCCGCGCTGCGACCAGTTCAGCACCGACGGTGTGAACAGGTTCACCGTCAGTGTGGTGCCGTTGTAGAAGTAGATGGAGTCCGCCAGCGCGGTGTTGACCTCGATGCCGGTGCCCTGGCAGCACCAGAAGGAGTTGTAGTCGGTGCTCCAGGTGCCCCCGCCCCACGCCGGGCCCACGCCACGGCGGCCACCGGGCTTGAGCGGGGTGAAGTAGGTGACGTGCCCGTGGGCGTCGGCGGGGTTCTGCGCGCCGAGGATGTGGTTGAACAGGGCCTGCTCGTAGAAGTCCGCGTAGGCGACCTGGTCGGGGTTGAGCAGCCACAGCTCGCGGGTGAGCTTGAGCATGTTGTAGGTGTTGCAGTGCTCGCAGGTGTCGTTGCTCAGGTACCCGGCGATGGCGTTGGGCGGCCGGAAGTGCTCGGCCTGGCTGTTGCCGCCGATCGCGTAGGTGTGCGCGCCGACGGTGATGTTCCAGGCGTTGGTGGCGATGTCGCGGTAGCGGGTGGTGCCGGTGGCCTTGTACTCGCGGGCGGCGCCGATCCACTTGGGCACCTGGGTGTTGGCGTGCAGCCCGTTGAGCTGGTCCTGGTTCGCCGCCAGCGGGTTGAACACCGCCGCGTGGTCGAACCGCTGTGCCACCGCCAGCCAGCGCGCGTCCCCGGTCTGCTGGTACACGTCGGTCAGCACCGCGTTCATGCCGCCGAACTCGGTGCCCAGCATGGACTGCATCTGGCTCGAGCTCAGCCGGCCGGTCCGCCCGTCCACCCAGCCGGCCAGGGCCAGCAGTACGTCGCGCGCCTGGTTGTTGCCCATCAGCCGCCAGACGTCCAGCAGGCCGGCCATGGTCTTGTGGATGCAGTAGTACGGCACGTTGCCGTTGCTCAGCGTGCGCGCCTCCAGGGCGGTGAAGTCCGACTCCGGGAAGCCGGACAGGTAGCCCGCGCCGAAGCCCGCGGCACCGTTGTTCGCCTGGCACTTGGCCAGCTCGGCCACCATGTAGGTGGCCTTGTCCCCGCAGGTGGTGTCACCGAGGACCGCGTAGGCCTGCGCCCAGGCGGTGAGGAAGTGCCCTTGCATGTGGGTGCGGAACGGGAAGGACGGCGCGTCCCATCCGCCGTTGCTCGCCGCGCCGTTGGTGGACAGCCGGTGGTTGGCCCGGAAGTTGTAGAGCATCCGGTTCACGTCGACGAACCGGAGGTAGGACAGCGTGCGGTTCTGGTTGTCCATCCAGCGGCCCGCGGTGAGCCGCACCTGACCCGCGTCGAACGCGTACGCCGACACCCCGATGTCCGCACGCGCCGGCGGAACGGCGGCCTCGGCCGCGGTGGCGCCGAGGACCGGGCCGGCGGCGGAGGCGACGGCGGCGGCGCCCGCGGCCTGGAACAGCTGCCGGCGACTGAACGGCATGGACGTCATCTGCTCTCCCGAAATAGTGTGAGCGTTAACAAGTGCGCCCTATCGCCGGACCGCCGACCAGCCGGGTACGCGGAGCCGCCGCGCCGCACCGATCGTGGCGATCGGCCGCGTCCGCACGATCGCGGCGCCGGAGGCATCCTGCCGGTCCAGTGTGAAAATCGCGATAAAAGTTGTCAAGGCACGGCTCGGACAATTTCAGCCGACCGTCTGGTCTTTCGCCCGCATCGGAGCAGCTGACGTCGCTTATCCCGGTTACGGTGATCGGCCGATTTCGGTGAACGGTTCATCGCCGCGCTCCGGCCGGCCGGTCGGCGCCGGAACGTTAAGCGATCGGTCGTGCGTACTTACCGAATTTCTTCCCATCGTTTTCCGCATATCAATGGCGTGAGGCGGGACCGGACCTCCGGCCCATGACGGGCGCGCGGGTCGCGCGCCCGTCAGGTGGTGGCCGCCGCCGGGCCGCTCGGCTCACCCGGCCCGGCGGCGGTGCTCGTGGTGGACCGGCGCGTCAGGTGCGGGTCCAGCGCTGGTTGGTGCCGCCGTTGCAGGACCAGATGACCAGCTTGGTGCCGTTGGCGGTGGCGTTGTTCGGCACGTCCAGGCACTTGTTGGCGCCGACCGCGGTGATGCTGCCGTCGGCGTTGAACCGCCACTGCTGGTTGTTCTGCCCGTTGCAGTCCCAGATGATGACGTTCGTTCCGTCGGCGGTGCCGCGGTTGTTCACGTCCAGGCACTTGTTGCCGTACACCCGCAGCTCCCCGGACGCGGTCTGCGTCCACTGCTGGCCGGTGCCGCCGTTGCAGTCCCAGATCTGGGCCTGCGTCCCGTTGGCCGACGATCCCGCATCCAGGCACCGGCCCGAGGCGACCGCCTTGATCGCGCCGTTCCCCGGCAGGGTGGGCGTCGGGGACGGCGACGGGGCAGGGCCGCCGCCGCTCACGATGTACATCGCGGCGCCGTGCCCGGGCACCGACGCGCTGATGGTGCCGGAGGAGGCGGCGGTCGAGTGCGCCCACAGGTCGCGCACCGAGTAGGACCCGCCTGAGCCGAGCCCCAGCGCGGTGGCGGTGGTGGACACCGTCGCGGTGGAGGTGCCCCGGTTGAGCAGCACGACCGCGACCGAGCCGTTGGACATCGGCTTACGCCAGACCTCCAGGTTCCCGTTGTCGCTGATCTTGTGCCCCTGCTTGCCGCCCCAGTCCTGGTTCACCGCGATGACCTCGGTGTTGGTGAGGATCGTCCGGGTGTCGGCACTCATCGTACGCAGGTCGTTGCCCGCGATCAGCGGCGCGTTCAGCAGTGCCCAGAGGCTGAAGTGCGCGCGGCCCTCGGTGCCGTTGAGCGAGCCGACGCCGACCTCCAGCATGTCCGGGTCGTTCCAGCCGCCCGGCCCGGAGTAGTTCTCCAGCCCGACCTGCTGGTCCAGCAGGCTGGTGATCGAGCCCCAGTTGGCCTGGATGTCGCCGGTCGTCCGCCAGGAGTTGCCGGTCGCCATGCCCCAGGTCCACACCGACTCCTGGCCCCAGTTGCACAGGCTGTACAGGATCTGCCGACCGGTGGCGGCGAGCGCGTCCCGCATGGCGGTGTACCGCTGCTGCCCGTTCTTGCCCTGGTGGTCACCGCAGTTGTCGTACTTGAGGTAGTCGATGCCCCAGGACGCCCACAGGGCCGCGTCCCGCCGCTCGTAGTTCAGGCTCGCCGGGTAGCCGGCGCAGGTGGTGGTGCCCGCCGAGGAGTAGATGCCGAGCTTCAGCCCCTTGGAGTGGACGTAGTCGGCCACCGCCTTGATGCCGTTGGGGAACTTCTGCGGGTCGGGCACCAGGTCGCCGGCGGCGTTGCGGCTCTTGGTCGACCAGCAGTCGTCGATGTTGACGTAGGTGTAGCCGGCGTCCTTCATCCCGGAGGACACCATGATGTCGGCGGTCTGCCGGACCAGGCCGTCGTTGACGTTGCAGCCGAAGCTGTTCCAGTCGTTCCAGCCCATCTGCGGGGTGCGGGCCAGGCCGTTGTCCAGCGCGGCCACCGGTGATGTCGCACCGCCCACCGCCGTCAGGGACCCGGCGGCCAGCGCCGCCGCCATCGTCCATTTGAATATCTTGCGCATCTCACTCCTACCTGCTCGGGTGGGGACGGCCGGGTTCGCACCGGGGCCGCGAGGGCGATCGGCCGGCGCCTCCGCCGGGGCGGCCGGCTCTGCCGCCCCGGCGGAGGAACTCGCGGGTGGACCTCAGGCGCGGGTCCACTGCTGGTTGGTGCCGCCGTGGCAGGACCAGATGTGCAGCCTGCTGCCGTTGGCGGTGCCGTAGTTGGCCACGTCCAGGCACTTGTTCGCGCCGACCGCGGTGATCGTGCCGTCGGCGTTGAAGCGCCACTTCTGGTTGTTCTGGCCGTTGCAGTCCCAGATGATCACGCCGCTGCCGTCGGCGGTGCCGCCGCCGTTGACGTCCAGGCACTTGCCGCCGTACACCCGCAGCTCGCTCGCCGCGGTCGCGGACCACTGCTGGTTGGCCTGCCCGTTGCAGTCCCAGATCTGCAACTGCGCCCCGTTGGACTGCGAAGCGCCCGAGACGTCCAGGCACCGGCCCGACCCCACCCCCTTGATGGCACCCGCGCCCGCCGGCGGCGTGGAGGGGGACGGGGAGGGCGACGGCCCGGTACCGGGGTCACCGATGCTGCCGGGGACGGTCTGCAGGGCGGA
>NZ_BOOU01000035.1 GCF_016863395.1 Sphaerisporangium rufum
TGCCAACTTACCCGATCGAATCGACTTGGGCAAGCCCAGGTCATCTTCATGCACGTTGACGGGGTATCGATCATCACCTGCACCCGCCCACACCGAGAGGCCGAGGCCTTGGAGTGGGGTTGTGCCGGGCGATGCCGACAACAAAAGATTAGCATCCGCTCCCGGGTGCCTGTGCACGGTTCCGCGGAACGGGCGGGCGCCATGGCCCGTGCCGGGCCGGATCCGCGGCCTAGACTCGTCGAGGTGAGCAGCGACAAGCCTCCCGTGGCGAAGAAGGTCCAGGCCGAACGCACCCATCACGGCGACACCGTGATCGACGAATACGCGTGGCTGGCCGACAAGGAAGACCCGGACACGGTCACCTACCTGGAGGCCGAGAACACCTTTACCCAGGCGCACACCAGGCATCTGGCGGACCTGCAGGAGACGGTGTTCCAGGAGATCAAGGGGCGCACGCAGGAGACCGACCTCTCCGTTCCCACCCGCAAGGGCGGCTGGTGGTACTACTCGCGCACCGAGGAGGGCAAGCAGTACGGCATCCAGTGCCGGGTGGCCGCCACCGGTGACACCCCGCCGGAGCTCACGCCCGGTGTCCCGCTGGCCGGTGAGCAGGTGCTGCTCGACGGGAACGAACTCGCCGGCGACAGCCCTTTCCTCGCGGTCGGCACCTCCTCGGTGAGCCCGGACGGGCGACGGCTGGCCTATTCGACCGACTTCAGCGGCGATGAGCGCTTCACCTTGCGATTCCGTGATTTGGAGAGCGATGAACTCCTGGCGGACGAGATCTCCGGGGTCTTCTACGGCGGCGCCTGGTCGGCGGACGGTTCGGCTTTCTTCTACATGACGATCGACGAGGCGTGGCGCCCGTACCGGGTGCACCGCCACCTGATCGGCACGCCGGCCGACGAGGACGTGCTGGTCTACGAGGAGACCGACGAGCGGTTCTGGGTCGGTGTCGGCCTGACCCGCAGCGAGCGCTACCTGGTGCTCAGCGCGGGCAGCAAGGTGACCAGCGAGGTACGGGTGCTGGACGCCGAGTTCCCGACCGGGGAGTTCCAGGTCGTCCGGCCGCGCCGCACCGGGATCGAGTACTCGGTCGACCATGCCGGCGACCGCTTCCTGGTCCTGCACAACGAGGACGCGCGGAACTTCGCGCTGGCCACCGCACCCGTCGACGACCCGGGTACCTGGACTCCGCTGATCGAGCACCGGGAGGACACCCGACTGCTCGACGTGGACGCCTTCTCCGACCATGTGGTCGTGCACTTCCGGCGGGACGGCCTCACCGGCATCCGAGTGCTGGCCGATGACGGCGAGCCGCACGAGATCTCGTTCCCGGAGCCCATCCACACCGCCGGCCCGGCCGGCAACCCGGAGTTCCACACCGGCCGGCTGCGGCTGGCGTACACCTCGATGGTCACACCGCCTTCGGTGTACGACTACGACCTGGCCGCGCGCGAGCTGATCCTGCTCAAGCAGCGGACGGTGCTCGGCGGGTACGATCCCGGCGACTACCAGCAGTTTCGCGAGTGGGCGGTGGCCGAGGACGGCACCCGGGTCCCCATCTCGATCGTCATGAGGAAGGGCGCCCGGCGGCCGGCGCCGACCGTGCTCTACGGCTACGGCAGCTACGAGACGTCCATCGACCCCTCGTTCTCGGTGCCGCGGCTGAGCCTGCTGGACCGCGGTTTCGTGTTCGCGATCGCGCACGTGCGGGGCGGCGGCGAGATGGGCCGGCACTGGTACGAGGACGGCAAGCTGACCAGCAAGAAGAATACGTTCACCGACTTCGTGGCCGCGGCCCGGCATATGAAGGCGGCGGGCTGGTCGGGCGAGGTGGTGGCCCGGGGCGGCTCGGCGGGTGGCCTGCTGATGGGGGCGGCGGTCAACCTGGCGCCGGAGGAGTTCGCCGGCGTGGTCGCCGAGGTGCCGTTCGTGGACGCGCTCAACACGATCCTCGACCCGTCCCTGCCGTTGACGGTGATCGAATGGGATGAATGGGGCGATCCACTGCACAATCCGGACGTGTACGCGTACATGAAGTCGTACACCCCGTACGAGAACATCGACGACCGGGCGTATCCCCCGATTCTCGCCATCACCAGCCTGAACGACACCCGGGTGCTCTACCACGAACCCGCCAAGTGGATCGCCCGGCTGCGTGCGGTCGCCAAGGGCGGGCCGTTCCTGCTCAAGACGGAGATGGGCGCCGGGCACGGTGGTCGCAGCGGCCGGTACGACGCCTGGCGTGAAGAGGCGTTCACCCTGTCCTGGATCCTGGACCGGGCCGCCGGCGAGGCCGCCACGCAGGGGGGCAAAGTATGACGTACTCGGCGGCGGCGGACCGGTACGAGCGGCAGCCGTACCACCGCTCTGGGCGCAGCGGGCTCAGGCTGCCCGCGGTCTCGCTCGGCCTGTGGCACAACTTCGGCGACGACAAGCCGCTGGACGTCCAGCGGGCGACGCTGCGCCGGGCGTTCGACCTCGGGGTGACCCACTTCGACCTGGCCAACAACTACGGGCCGCCGTACGGCTCGGCGGAGGCGAACTTCGGGCGGCTTTTCGCCCAGGACCTCCGGCCGTACCGGGACGAGATGATCATTTCGACCAAGGCCGGGTACGACATGTGGCCGGGGCCGTACGGGGAGTGGGGCTCGCGCAAGTACCTGCTGGCCAGCCTCGACCAGTCGTTGAAGCGCATGGGGCTGGACTACGTCGACGTCTTCTACAGCCACCGGCCCGACCCGGACACCCCGCTGGAGGAGACGATGGGGGCGCTGGACACCGCGGTGCGGTCCGGCCGCGCGCTCTACGCCGGCGTCTCGAACTACTCCCCCGAGCAGACCCGCCAGGCGGCGCGCATCCTGCGCGAGATGGGCACCCCGCTGCTGATCCACCAGCCGCGGTATTCGATGCTCGACCGGTGGATCGAGAACGAGCTGCTCGACACCCTGGAGGAGGAGGGCGTCGGCTGCATCGTGTTCTCGCCGCTGGCCCAGGGGCTGCTGACCGACCGGTATCTCGGTGGCGTCCCGGACGACTCGCGGGCGGCCAAGGAGAGGTTCCTGCGGACCGCCGACCTGTCGCCGGACCTGCTGGACCGGGTGCGGGCGCTGAACGAGATCGCGGCCGGCCGCGGCCAGTCACTGGCGCAGATGGCGCTGGCCTGGGCGCTGCGCGACGCCCGGGTCACCTCGGTACTGGTCGGCGCGAGCGGCGTCCGGCAACTGGAGGACAACGTCGCCGCGGTGGACCACCTGGTGTTCGCCGACGACGAACTGGCCGCGATCGAGAAGGAGATCACCCGCGGCTGACCCGCCGCGCCGGCGGGCCGGTCACAGCGCGTTGTGGCGCTGGAGCCAGGTGAACGAGGCCCAGCCGGGAAGCACGGGCAGCCAGAAGGTCAGCAGCCGGAAGAGCAGCACCGCCGAGGTGGCCACCGGGCCGGGCAGGCCGGCGAGGGTCAGGCCCAGGTACAGTGACGCCTCCACCGCGCCCAACCCGCCGGGGGTGGGCGCGGCGGAGCCGATCGCGTTGCCGGCCAGGAAGACCAGGGCCACCGCGGTGAAGCTGAGCGAGCCGCCGAACGCGCGGACGCAGGCGTCCAGGCAGACCACGAACGCCAGCGTGAGCAGCATCGTGCCGCTCAACCCTTCGATGATCTTGCGCGGCGACTGCAGGACGTCCAGCAGCCGGGGCACCACGCCGGCGAACAGTGACCGGATGCGATCGACCGCCAGCCGGCGCAGCTGCGGCACGGCGAGCACGATCAGCACCAGCACCGCGCCGGACAGCAGCCCGATGACCACGCCGCGGGACGGGCTGACCGACGGGGCGGCGTTCGTGCCGGTGATGTAGCCGAAGAGCAGCAGCAGCAGGATGTGCGCGCCGAGGCCGACGAGCTGGGAGGCGCCGACGCTGGCCACCGCAAGCCCCGGGGCGATGCCACGTTTCTGCAGGTAGCGAGAGTTGATCGCCACGCCGCTGACCGCGGCCGGCGCCACGAGCTTGACGAACGAGCCGGCGAACTGGGCGAGCACCGTGCTGCCCAGCGGGAGGCGCTCGGGGACGAACCCGCGCAGCATGAGCGCGGCGGCGAGGTAGCTGACCAGTGCCGCGGCCAGGCCGATGCCACCCCACTCCCAGCGGGCGGAGGTGACGACCTCCAGCAGGTTCACCCGGCTGAGCTGGGAGAGCAGGAAGTAGGCGGCGAACGCGCCGGCGATGATGGTGACGAGCGTACGCGGCTGGAAGCGCTCCAGCCGGACCTCCTCGACCTCGACCTGCGGGGTAAGGGCAAGGATCTGTTCGCGGATCGCCGGCAGCAGCTCCTTGTTCTTGTTCACCTCGGCCCGGGTGCCGCGGGTCAGCGCGATCCGCTGGAGCAGCGGCAGCGCGCCGGCCAGCGACCGCTCGGGCACGACCCGGGCGGCGGACCTGACCGAACGTTCCGGGCCGACGCGCAGCGCCAGGTAGGTGAGGAGCTGGACGATGTCCAGGCGCAACAGCAGGTCGCCGGCCGCGATCTCGCCGCTGCGGGCGTCGGTCAGCACGACCTCGCCGTTGAGTCCGAGGTGGATGCTGTCCCCGGTGAGGCGGCGGTGGGCCAGCCGTTGCGCCTGGAGCAGGTCGATCTGTTCCCAGATCCTGACGAGCAGGTCGTCGTCGAGCTCCTCGTCCAGCACGTCGTCGAGCGGCCGGGTCTCCAGGTGCTCGTAGACGAGCAGCGCGGCGTCGGTGCCGATCTCGCTGGTGCCGAACAGGCGGGGGGTGTTGACTCCGGCGGCCTGGGCGGCGTAGGCCATCAGGGCCTCGCGCTCCAGTTCGGCGCGCAGCGAGCGGATGGCCCGGCGCCGGGTCTCGGAGTTGAGCCGCAGGCGGCGCCACAGGCGGTAGACGACCCCGGAGACCTGCCGGTCGCGATCGAGGACCGTGACGTCCAGCCGCCGGCCGTCGGTGGTGGTCACCGCGTAGCGGCGGCTGCCCTGGGCGTCGTCGGCGATGCGAGCCGCCTTGGCCGGCACCGGGCCGAGGCGGCGCAGGGCCGCGACGACGGTGCCGCCCGGCGGCCGGGTGTTGGGGCTGCCGACGGCGTACAGGGTGGCGTAGCCGATGGCGAGGCCGACGAGGTAGGTGACGATGACGCCGAGCGCGGTCGCCTCGGCTCCGGTGAACAGCGCGAAGACGTCCAGGGCGATGGCCGCCCACATCACGGCCCGCCAGGTCGGTCGGCGGGACAGGCGTACCGCGGTGATGTAGGCCACCACCGAGGTGAGGAGCGTGTTGAGCGGTTCCACGTCCCGGCCGCCGGTCAGCAGCAGGCGCAGGTCCTCCGGCCCGGCGGCGGTCAGCCACTCGCCGAGAACGAAGGAGACGAGCATGCCGGCGATGGCGGCGATCAGGCCCTCGGCGACCCGCAGGCCGTCGCGGTGGAAGACGCGTTCGACGGCGAACGCGGCCGGTACCGCGAGGACGGCGGTGCCCGCGATGAAGCTCGCCACCCAGATCAGCAGGACGGGGGCCCGGCTGGTGCCGTCGGTGACGTCGGCCTCCAGGCCGTTCAGCGTCTTCTGCGCCACCAGGGCCAGCAGCACCACCGCGGCCAGCGCCAGGATGGCGGCCAGGAATCGCAGCGCATCGGACGGGCGGCGCAGGCGCTGGGGCAGCAACGGCTCGGCCACCAGCACGGCGCGCTCGCCCTTACCGTCACCCGTCGGGTCCGCGGTGTTCTGGGCCGGCCCGGTCACCTCGTCCGTGGCCGGGCCGCCCGCGGGCACGCCGGAAGCGGCGGCGGGGTCGTCCGTCCCCGCCGCCCGGCCGCCCTCGCCGAGCTCCCTCGTATCGGTCACTACCGCTGTCCCGCGTGCCTTTCGGGTCATGCGAGCCTCGCTCACCCTGATCACCATCATGGCGGGCCGCCGTCACGTTCGCGTTCCCCGTGCGCGGCACCCGCAGCGCGGGGTCCCCGGCGAACCGGCACACCTCGGCCATTCGCTGACACTCTACGGCGCCTGCGGTCCACCGGCCTCGGCCGAAGGGATGACCTTGGTTCCGCCGGGTGTCCCGGCCGCTGGGCCGGTATACCGTGCCCAGGTAACGTGGTGCCATGACAGGTGAGCTGAAGGTTCTGGGCGCCTGCCCGCTGGACTGCCCGGACGGCTGCTCCTGGGTGGTCACCGTGCGCGACGGCCGGGCGGTGGACCTGCGCGGCAACCGCGACCACCCCTACACGCGCGGCGCGCTCTGCGTGAAGGTGAATCGTTACCTGGAGCACGCCGGCGCGGCCGATCGCATCATGTACCCGCTCCGGCGGGTCGGCCCCAAGGGCTCCGGCCGATTCGAGCGCATCACCTGGGACGAGGCCCTGGATGAGATCGCCGAGCGGCTGACCGCCATCATCGACGAGTTCGGCGGTGAGGCGATCTGGCCTTATCAGGGCACCGGGACGCTGGGGTACATCCAGGGCGAGTCCGGGGACGCCGGCCGCCGGTTGTGGAACGCGCTCGGCGCGTCCCGGCACGATCTGAACATCTGCGCGCGGGCCGGGAACGTCGGGCTGACCCGTGCCTACGGCTCGCCGGGTGGGATGGACACCGAGGACTTCGCGCACTCCCGGCTGATCCTGCTGTGGGGCACCAACCCGCTGACCAGCGGTCATCATGTGTGGAAGTTCGTCCAGGAGGCCCGGGCCGCCGGTGCGCACATCGTGGCGATCGACCCGATCCGGACGCGCACCGCCGACCAGGCCGACGAGTATCTGGCGATCCGGCCGGGGACGGACGCGGCGCTGGCGCTGGCGCTGATGCACGTGGTGCTGGACGAGGGTGCCGAGGACCGGGACTATCTGGAGCGGTACACCGAAGGCTGGCCGGACTTCGAACGCGAGATCCGGAAATATCCCCCGGCGGTCGCGGCGGAGATCACCGGTATCCCGGAGCCGGAGATCCGCGCCCTCGGCCGGCGGCTGGCGCACACCCGGCCGGCCGCCATCCGTACCACCATGGGCGTGCAGCGGCACCGCGGCGGCGGCACCGCGGTGCGCACCATCGGCTGCGTCCCGGTCGTCACCGGCGACTGGCGCCACCGGGGCGGCGGCCTGTCCTACTCCACCAGCGGTCACGTGCCGATCCGGGCGGACGACCGGCCGGATCTCCTGCCCGCCGGCCCGGTGCGCACCCTGACCATGACCCGGCTCGCCGAGGGCCTGGCGGACACCGAGCACCCGGTCAAGTGCCTGTGGGTGTACGCCGCCAACCCGCTCGGCAGCACCTCCGACCAGAACCGGGTGCGGCGCGGCCTCGCGCGCGAGGACCTGTTCACCGTGGTGATGGAGCAGTTCCCCACCGACACGGTGGACTACGCCGACATCGTGCTGCCGGCGACCATGCAGATCGAGCACACCGACCTGCACGCCGGGTACGGCCACATGTACCTGATGTGGAACGAGCCCGCGGTGCCGCCGCCCGGCGAGTGCGCGTCCACGACCGAGACGTTCCGCCGGGTGGCCCGCCGGCTCGGCCTGACCGATCCGTCCCTGTACGAATCCGACCTGGAGATCGCCGAAGGGCTGCTGTCCGGCGGCCACCCGGCGCTGGAGGGCATCACCGTGGCGCGGCTGCGGGCCGAGGGATGGGCGCGGTTGAACCACCCCGACCCCTTCCTGCCGTACGCCGCCGGGTTCCCGACGCCGTCCGGCCGGCTGGCCTTCCCGGCCGCCGGCGAGGGTTATCTGGCGCCGCGCACCGCGCGGCCGGACGGACCGTACCGGCTGGCGCTGGTGACCCCGGCGTCGCACATGTTCCTCAACACGGTGTTCGCCAACAACCCGGAACTGGCCCGGCGGGCCGGCGGGCCGAAGATCCTGGTCAGCGAGAAGGACGCCGCCGAGCGCGGGCTGGCCGGCGGCGACCGGGTGCGCGTGTTCAACGACAACGGCGAGATGGCGGCCGAGCTGGTGGTGAGCGACCGGGTGCCGCCGGGCGTCGTGGCGACCACCAAGGGCAACTGGCCGAAGCTCTCGCCCGGCGGCGTCAACGTCAACGTGCTCGTCGACGAGCGGGACGCGGACATGGGGCGGGGCGCGGTCTACCACGACAACCTGGTGGAGATCGCTCCCTGGTGAGCCGGCCGGCTCACAGGTGGAGCTTGAAGCCCACGTGCGAGTCGACGAAGCCGAGCGAGGCGTAGAAACGGTGGGCGTCGGACCGGGTCCGGTCGGTGGTGAGCTGGACCAGGCGGCAGCCGCGGTCGCGGGCCCGGTCGACCGCCCACTGGATCATCGTGCGGCCCAGGCCCTGGCCGCGCCGGCCGGCGCCCACCCGCACCGCCTCGATCAGCGCGCGCTCGCCGCCCCGGCGGGACAGGCCGGGGATGAAGGTGATCTGCAGGGTGCCGGCCACCTCGCCGTCCACGGTCGCGACGATCAACTCCTGGCGGGGGTCGGCGTCGATGGCGTCGAACGCGGCGAGATAGGCGGGATCGTCCGGGTCGCCCTCCCGCCCGGCGGCGACGGGGTCGTCGGCGAGCATCGCCACGATCAGGGGGACGTCCTCGCGCCCGGCGGCACGGAAGAGCACTGGCATGCCGCAAGCCTATCCAGGGCCCTCCTCCGGCCCGGGAGGGGCTCGGTACCGCCGCCGGCCACCCTGCGGCCGGGAACCCCGACCGTCCCTGACCAATGATGGGGGCCAAGCCAGGGTCCGACCCCGATGTGGACATGACCGCGCGCGGGGCAGCCTGATGGCATGAACGAACTGACTCGGCGCGACGAGATGTCGCTCGCCGGCGCGGCCCTGCGGGGTGCGCCGTGGAAGGCCGCGACCATCACCGGAGTGGGCAGCGCGGCGATCAGCACGATCCTCGGCTGGATCACCCCCGGGCCGCTCGACCTCAGCTGGGCGCTGTGCCTGGGCGCCGGACTGTTCTGCCTGGTCGCCGCGGTGGGCGCGGTCAGCAGGCCGGAGGTCGGCGACCGCGTCACCCGCCAGGCGCGGCTGTGGTCGTTGCGCCATCCGTGGCGGTTCGCGCTCTATCCCGGCGGCGGGGCCGCCGTCCTCATGTACCCGGTTCAGTTCGTCTTCGACGGCGAGGGGGTGTTCGGCGCGGCGCTGGACGCCCTGCAGGGCGGCGCCCTGGTCTACCTGGTCGCCGCCCTGGCGACCCTGTCCCTGCGCGGCCGGGCCGGCCGCGCGGGCTGACCGGCTCCCCGGGAGGGGGATGGGGGGCGGTGGCCGGCCAGGTGCCCGGCCGGGCGCCGCCCCTGCCGCGAGATGTCACGAGGCCGGGCCGTCCCGCGTGGGACGGCCCGGCCTTCGCCGTCCGGGTCAGCCGGCCGCCCGCTCGACCTGGTTGCGGCAGACGCAGAATTCGTTGCCCTCCGGATCGCGCAGGGTGACCCAGCCGGTGCCGTCGGGCCGCCGGTGGTCCTCATGCAGGGTGGCGCCGTGCGCGAGCAGCCGCTCGGTCTCCTGGTCGCGGGTGCCGTTCCCGGCGGCGACCACGTCGAAGTGCAGGCGGTTCTTGACGCTCTTGCCGTCCGGCACCTGGATGAACAGCACGTGCGGCTCCTGCGGGGTCATCAGCATGACCTCCGGGTCGCCCGGCTGGTCCTCGTCGGAGAGGGGCACGCCCAGAACCTCGCTCCACCAGGTGGCAAGGGTGTAGGGGTCCGCGCAGTCCACGGTCACCGTATGTATCTGGATCATCCGGTCACCCAACCGCAACACCGGTGAACCGGTCAAACCGGTTTCCGGGCCGCCGGGCCGGCGGCACGGCGCAGCAAAATGGCGGTTCCGCCGGAAACGTCGGGAGAGCTGCCGGACATGTGGGGGTGAGGAGGATTCCCGGCCCGTCCGGGAGCAGGCAGGATACCGACAGGTCCCATCCGGAAGGAACAGCGCGTGGGCCCACCCGACCCGAGGCAGCGGTTCGAAGAGATGTACCGGGCGAACTACGCGGATCTGCTGGCGTACGTCCGCCGGCGTACCGGCTCGCCGGACGACGCGGTGGACGTCATCTCGGAGACCTTCACCACCGCGTGGCGGCGGATCGACGAGGTTCCCGGGGACGGCCAGGCGCGGCTGTGGCTATACGGAGTGGCGCGCCGGGCGCTGGCCAACCACCACCGGGGCGAGGCCCGGCGCGGCGCGCTCGCCGTGCGGTTGCGCGAGGAGCTGACCGCCTGGGACGAGAGCCGGTCGCCGGAGGACTCCGGCGCGATCCGGGAGGCGTTCCGGCGGCTGGGGCCGGACGACCGCGAGGTGCTGGCCCTGCGCAGCTGGGAGGGCCTGGAGACCGCCGAGATCGCGACGGTGCTCGGCTGCTCGCGGGGCGCGGTGCGGTTGCGCCTGCACCGGGCCAGGAAGCGTCTGGCCCGCGAGCTGGCCGTCGCCGACCTCGACGTGGGCCGCTACGGGGAACGAGCTCTCGCACTGCTGGAGGGGCAGGGATGAACGCCGACATCGACCGCCTGGTCGCCTCGATCGCCCCCGGTGCGGGCCCCGGGGTCACCCCGGGCGCGCTGGAGATGATGGACGAGATAACCGCCACCGGACCGGCCCCGGCCGCCCGCCGCCGGTCGTGGCCGGCCGGCCTGGCATGGCCGTCGGCCCGGAGGATGAGGCTGGTGGCCGGGTTCGCGGCGCTGGCCGTCGTCACCGGCTGGGTGCTGCCCGGCGGGTTCGGTGCCGGTCCGGCGGCGGCGCTGGACGTCCGGCGGTCCGGCGGCTTCTTCGTGGTGGTCGTCAAGGACCTCTACGCCGACCCCGGGCGCTACCGCCGCGAGCTCGCGTCCCTGGACCTGCGGATCGGCATCCGTGTCGAGCCGGCCAGCCCGAGCGCGGTGGGCCAGGTGTTCGTGAGCGCCGAGGACCGGGCCACGGCGCGGGCCAAAGGCACCCATGCCGTCCCCAGTAGTCCGGACATCACCGCCATCGAGGACCGCAAAGTGTGCGGTTACTGGGAGAAGTGCACCATCGGGGTGCGGATCCGGATCGGCTATCGGGGCACCGGTGAGATCAGCCTGGGCCGGCCCGCGCGTCCGGGGGAGCAGTACACGATGCCCGGCTGGCTGGCCGCTCCCGGCGAGCCGCTGCACTGCGTCGACTTCGTCAACCGGCGCAAGGCCGAGGTGGTGCGCATGCTGCGGGAACACGGCGTGCGTGACGTGACCTTCGCCGGCTACCGGGCACCGGTCCCCGACGCGCCGGACTCCTGGTACGTGCACGACGGGGTGATGAGCAGCGCGGGGCACGCGCTCCTGCTGGTCGACCCGGCGCCCCATCCCAAACCGGTGGACGTGGCCCAGAAGTGTCGCTGACCCCCGTTGCGGCGTATGTGACATAGCTCCATGTAGGGCGGGTTTTTTAGGGGTTACTGACGGGTAGCATAGGAGGTAAGGTTACTGACGAGTACGTTTTGACGGCACTTCCCTGGTGCGAGGAGACGGGCAGCCATGGGGCACTACAAGAGCAACGTCCGGGACCTGGAGTTCAACCTCTTCGAGGTGTTCGGGCGGCACGAGATCCTCGGCGCCGGCCGGTTCGCCGAGCTGGACGAGGACACCGTGCGCAGCGTGCTGGACGAGGTGAACCGCCTGGCCACCGGCCCGCTGGCCGACTCCTTCGAGGAGGGCGACCGCACCCCGCCGGTCTTCGACCCCGCCACCGGCTCGGTCACCATGCCCCCGGGCTTCCGCCGGTCGTACGAGACCTTCCGGGACGCGGGCTGGACCAACCTGGACCTGCCGGAGGAACTGGGCGGCCCCGGCCTGCCGCGCAGCGTGTGCTGGGCGCTCGCCGAACTGGTGCTGGGCGCCAACCCGGCCGTCTGGATGTACTCCAGCGGCCCGGCCTTCGCCCACGTGCTGCACACCATCGGCACCGAGGAGCAGCGGCGGTTCGCCGAGCTGGCCATCGAGCGCCAGTGGGGCGCGACCATGGTGCTCACCGAGCCGGACGCCGGCTCCGACGTGGGCGCGGGCCGCACCCGGGCCGTGGAGCAGCCGGACGGCACCTGGCACATCCAGGGCGTCAAGCGCTTCATCACCAGCGCCGAGCACGACATGGCGGAGAACATCTTCCACCTCGTGCTGGCCCGCCCCGAGGGCGCCGGTCCCGGCACCAAGGGCCTGTCGATGTTCCTGGTGCCCAAGTACCACGTGGACCTTTCGACCGGCGGGCTCGGCGCGCGCAACGGCGTGTACGTGACCAACCTCGAGCACAAGATGGGCCTGAAGGTCTCGACCACCTGCGAGCTGACCTTCGGCGACCGGGAGCCGGCGGTCGGATGGCTGGTCGGCGGGGTGCACGAGGGCATCAAGCAGATGTTCATGATCATCGAGCACGCCCGGATGATGGTGGGCACCAAGGCCATCGCCACCCTGTCCACCGGCTACCTGAACGCCCTGGAGTACGCCAGGCAGCGGCTGCAGGGCGCCGACCTGGCCCGGATGGCCGACAAGAAGGCTCCCCGGGTCACCATCGTCCACCACCCGGACGTCCGCCGCGAGCTCATGCTGCAGAAGGCGTACGCCGAAGGCATGCGCGCGCTGGTGCTCTACACCGCGACCTTCCAGGACGCCGCGCAGATCGCCGGGTTCGAGGGCCGCCGGGACACCGCGGCCGAGGCCATGAACGACCTGCTGCTGCCGCTGGTCAAGGGCGTCGGCTCCGAGCGGTCGTACGAGATGCTGGCCCGCTCGCTGCAGACCCTGGGCGGCTCGGGCTACCTGCAGGACTACCCGATCGAGCAGTACGTGCGGGACGCCAAGATCGACTCGCTGTACGAGGGCACCACGGCGATCCAGGGCCAGGACCTGTTCTTCCGCAAGGTCCTGCGCAACCAGGGCGTCGCGCTCGGCTCGCTGGTCGGGGAGATCAAGGAGTTCGCCGCGTCCGCCGCCGGGAACGGCCGGCTCAAGGAGGAGCGCCGGCTCCTCGGCGAGGCCGCCGAAGAGATCAAGGCGATGGCCGACACCATGGCGGGCTGGGCCCTGGCCTCGGTGGAGGACCCCAAGGAGGTCTACAAGGTCGGGCTGAACACCACCCGGTTCCTGCTCGCCCTCGGCGACCTGGTGATCTCCTGGCTGCTGCTGCGCCAGGCGGAGATCGCGCTGAACGCCCTCGGGGCGTCCGACCGCGACCGGTCCTTCTACACCGGCAAGGTCGCCGCGGCGTCGTTCTTCGCGCAGACCGTGCTGCCCCGGCTGTCGGCCGAACTGCGGACGCTCGCGGCCACCGACCAGAGCCTGATGGAGCTGCCGGAAGAGGCGTTCTGACCCTGCGGTCACGGTGATCGGGGAGGGGGGTCCGGCCCCCTCCCCGGCGCCGGCCGCCGGCGCCGCCCGTCCGGCCCTGGCGCTCCGGGTGCCGATCGATGGTGTGCGTCCGGCCCGCCGGGTATTACGCTGCCGCTAGGCACCCTTTACCGAGCGACGCGGCGAGCCGGAGGTCTGGATGGGCATCGGGGTCAGCATCTTCTTCCTGACCATCGGGGCGATCCTGAAATTCGCCATCGAGCCGGACGTGCTCGGTGACAGCGTGCACATCGACGTGATCGGCATCATCTTCATGGTCGCCGGCGTGGTCGGGATCGCGATCAGCGTCTTCCTGACCAGCCGCCGCGGCGTGATCGTCGACCCCGAGGTCCACCACCGGGAGAATCCGCCGCCGGTCTGATCGCCCCCCGGCGGCGGCCGCCGTCAGACCTTGTACTGCACCGACGCCCGGCCGGCCATGATCGGCCGGATGGCGTCGGCGATCACCGCCTGGTGCACCGGATGGTCCCGGTACACCAGGTAGTCCTCTTCGGAGTCGAAGTCGGCCACCAGCGCGAACTCGTGGTTGCCCGGCGCCATGCCCGCGTCCGCGCCGAACTCGTACCGCCGGATCTCCGGGATCACCGCGGGCAGGCCGTGCAGCCCCTCGGTGACCCTGGCCTTCTGCTCCTCGGTGGCCTCCGCGACCCAGGTGAACAGCACGATATGCCGGAACATCCGCCCTCCTCCGCTAGCCGGAGCCGCCAGCGTACGGCCCCGCGCCGCCCGGGCGCCGGACCGGCGCGGGCCGGGCGGGTACGTGTCGCGGCGCGCGGCCGCCCGGCACGGCGCACCGGGCGAGGACGACCCGGCGGCACCCCGCGGGGGTCCGCCGGCCGCCGCGTCCGCCGCCGGTCGAGAACGCGACCGGCGGCGGAGACGCGGTCAGCTCCAGGCCAGCATGCGCAGCGGGTCTTCGAGCATGGCGCCGACGTCCCGCAGCATCCGCGAGCCGAGCTCGCCGTCCACGATGCGGTGGTCGAACGACAGCGCCAGGGTGGTCACCTTGCGCGGCACGATCTGGCCGTCCACCACCCACGGCAGGTCGCGGATCTGGCCGAACGCCAGGATCGCGGCCTCGCCGGGGTTGAGGATGGGCGTGCCCGCGTCCACGCCGAACACGCCGACGTTGGTGATGGTGATCGTGCCGCCGGCCATGTCGGCCGGCTGGGTGCGGCCGGAGCGGGCCTTCTCGGTCAGCTCGCCGAGTGCCCCGGCCAGCTCCGGCAGTGACAGCTCCTGCGCCTCCTTGATGTTCGGCACGATCAGCCCGCGGGGCGTGGCCGCGGCGATGCCGAGGTTCACGTACCGCTTGACCACGATCTCGTCGTCGGCCCAGGTCGAGTTGACCATGGGGTGCCGGCGGACCGCGGTGATGACGGCCTTGGCGACGAGCAGCAGCGGCGACACCTTCACCTCGGCGAAGTCGGGCAGCTCGCGGAGCCGCCGGACCGCGTCCATCGTGCCGGTGACGTCCACCTGCAGCCATTCGGTCACGTGCGGCGCGGTGAAGGCCGAGCCGACCATGGCGGCCGCGGTGGCCTTGCGCACGCCCTTGACCGGGATGCGCTCCTCCCGCTCGCCGGTGAACGCCCGGGGCGCCGGGCCGGCGGCCGAGGCGTCCGGCCGCGCGGCGGCGGCGTGCACGTCCTCCCGGGTGATCGAGCCGTTCGGCCCGCTGCCGGTGACGCCGGCCAGCTCCACCCCGAGGTCGCGAGCCAGCTTGCGCACCGGCGGCTTGGCCAGTACGGCCACCCCGCCCGCTCGCCCGGCCGGCGGTACCGATGCCGGTGCCGGCGCGGCGGCGGGAACGGCGGCCGGGGCGGCGGACGCGGCGGGGCCGGGGGTGGACGCGCCGGCGGTGGACGCGGCCTTGCGCGGCCGCCGGGTGGCGGCACCGAGCTTGACCCCGTAGCCGACCAGTACCGGCTGGCGCTCCGGCTTGGCCGGTCCGGCCGCCTCGGCCGGCTCGGTGGCCTGCGCCTCGACCGGCGGGGCCGGCACCATGTCGTCGGCCAGCGCGGTCTCCCTGGGCGCCGCCGCGCCCTCACCGGTCTCCACCGCGATGATCGGGGTGCCGACGTCGACCGTCTGCCCCTCGGTCACCCGGAGCGCGCTGACGTAGCCCTCGAAGGGGCAGGGCAGCTCGACGACCGCCTTGGCCGTCTCGATCTCCACGATCGTCTGGTTGACCTCGACCTTGTCGCCCGCGACGACATGCCACTTGATGATCTCCGCCTCGGTCAGCCCTTCGCCGACGTCGGGGAGCTTGAACTCTCGGAGCACGGCCCCTCCTAGAAGGCGAAGGTGCGGTCGACGGCGTCGAGCACCCGGTCGAGGTCGGGCAGGTAATGCTCCTCCAGCCGGGAGGGCGGGTAGGGCGTGGAGAAGCCGCCGACCCGCAGCACCGGGGCCTCCAGGTGGTAGAAGCACGCCTCGGTGGTCCGCGCGGCGATCTCCGCGCCGAGCCCGGAGAACACCGGCGCCTCGTGCGCGACCACGCAGCGCCCGGTCTTGCGCACCGACCGGACGATCGCCTCCATGTCCAGCGGCGACAGCGAGCGCAGGTCGACGACCTCCACCGACCGCCCGTCGTCGGCGGCGGCCGCGGCCGCCTCCAGGCACGTCTTCACCATCGGCCCGTAGGCGAGCAGGGTGACGTCCCGGCCCTCCCGGACCACGCGCCCGCGGTCGAACGGCACCGGCGTGGCGTCCCGGTCGAGGTCGGCCTTCTCCCAGTAGCGGCGCTTGGGCTCGAAGAAGACCACCGGGTCCTCGCACCGGATGGCCTGCTGGATCATGTGGAAGGCGTCCACCGGGTTGGAGCAGGCGACCACCCGCAGGCCGGCGGTGTGGGTGAAGTACGCCTCGGGGGACTCGCTATGGTGCTCCACAGCGCCGATGCCGCCACCGCAGGGGATGCGGACGACGACCGGCAGCCTGAGCTTGCCGAGCGAGCGGAGCGGCATCTTGGCCAGCTGGGTGATGATCTGGTCGGCGGCGGGGAAGACGAACCCGTCGAACTGGATCTCGCACACCGGGCGGTAGCCGCGCAGCGCGAGTCCGATGGCGGTGCCGATGATGCCGGACTCGGCGAGCGGGGTGTCGATGACCCGGCTCTCGCCGAAGTCCTTCTGCAGGCCGTCGGTGACCCGGAAGACGCCACCGAGCTTGCCGACGTCCTCGCCCATGATGAGGACCTTCGGGTCCTGCTCCATCGCGGCGCGCAGACCCTCGTTGATCGCCTTGGCGAGCGTGAGCGTGGTCATCACTCGGCCCCCTCGAAGCCCGCCAGGTAGGCGGCGTACTCGTCCCGCTCCTCGGCCACCAGGACGTGCGGCTCGACGTAGACGTGGTCGAACATGTCCAGCGGCTCGGGATCGGGCATCTCCAGGCAGCGTTTGCGCACGTCGCGGCCGAGATCGGCCGCCTCGGCGTCCACCGCGTCGAAGAAGTCCTGGTCGGCCAGCTGGTTGCGGAACAGGTAGGCCTTCACCCGCTCGATCGGGTCCTTGAGCTTCCACGCCTCCAGCTCGCTCGCCACCCGGTAGCGGGTCGGGTCGTCGGAGGTGGTGTGCGCGCCCATCCGGTAGGTGTAGGCCTCGATCAGGGTGGGCCCCTGGCCTTCGCGCGCGTTCTTCAACGCCTGGCGAGTGACGGCGAGGCAGGCGAACACGTCGTTGCCGTCCACCCGGACGCCCGGGAAGCCGAAGCCGCTGGCCCGCCGGTACAGCGGGATCCGCGACTGCTTCTCCAGCGGCTCGGAGATCGCCCACTGGTTGTTCTGGCAGAAGAAGACCACCGGCGCGTTGAAGACCGAGGCCCAGATGAAGGCCTCGTTGACGTCGCCCTGCGAGGTGGCTCCGTCGCCGAAGTAGACGATCGTCGCGGCATCGGCGCCGTCGCGCTGGACGCCCATCGCGTAACCGACCGCGTGCAAGGTCTGGCTGCCGATGACGATCGTGTAGAGGTGGAAGTTGTGCTCGGCCGGGTCCCAGCCGCCGTGGTTCACCCCGCGGAACAGCCCGAGCAGGTTGACCGGGTCGACGCCGCGGCACCACGCCACACCGTGCTCGCGGTAGGTGGGGAAGGCCATGTCGGCGTCGGTCAGCGCCCGGCCGGAGCCGATCTGCGCGGCCTCCTGGCCGAGAAGTGATGCCCAGATGCCGAGTTCACCCTGCCGCTGGAGGGCGACCGCCTCCTTGTCGACCCGCCGCACCAGCACGAGGTCGCGGTACAGGTCGCGGACCTCCTCGGGGGTGAGGTCGATGTCGTAGTGCGGATGCTCCACGCGCTCACCCTCGGGGGTCAGCAGCTGTACGAGCTCTGGTGGTGCCTCGGCACCCTGAGAGGCGTCGAATGTCACGTGCCGCTCCTGTGCGTTCGGGGCCGAAGAGATGGGATCGCCATCCACGACCGGCCGGTTAACACGCTGTTTGTACCGTTTGGTGGTGGTACGTCGGCGTTAGGGGACATCGTGGCAGAAGTCACAGGCCTGTGCGCAAGCCCGACCACCATGTCGTCCACACATCTCCCGTTCCCGGTGCGTACGACCGCACACCCGTCTCGACGTCGGCGGGGCGGCGCACCGCGGGCCGGGGAAGCCCCGCGGGCACGCCACCGTTAGGCTGGTCCAGCCGCATCCGGACCCGTCCCGGTACGGCCGCACCGACAGAGCGTCCCACAGCCGGTGGCGCGACCGCCTTCCGCGGGACACGAACAGTGGAGGACGACGTGGCACGCGTCATCGTGGACGTCATGCTCAAGCCGGAGATCCTGGACCCGCAGGGCCAGGCGATCGCCCGGGCTCTCCCCCGCCTCGGCTTCGCCGGGGTCGCCCAGGTCCGGCAGGGCAAGCGGTTCGAGGTCGAGCTGGACGGGCCGGCCGACGAGGCGGCGCTGGCGGACGTCCGGAAGATGGCCGAGACCCTGCTGGCCAACACGGTGATCGAGGACTACGCGGTGCGCGTCGAGGACTGACCGGCCATGCCGCGGGCATCCCTTCGCAGATCACCGCAAAAGGCGCGCCGAGCCGACCGTAAAGCAAGCGTGCGACCAACACTAAATAACAACAGAGTGATTCGCGATTAGGCCTGATTCTTCGGGGAACCTCACCATGGTGACTTTCGGCGCCTCGGAGGGGTTCGGTGGACATTGAGTTCTCGTTGGCCTTGCCGCGGGATGCCATAGGCATCCCGATGGTCCGGCGAGTGTTGGGGGACACTCTTCGGTGCATCGGCGTCACCGAGGACTGCGTCTCCGACATGCTCCTCGCCACCTCCGAGGCCTGCGCCAACGCGGTGCGCCACGGCGGACCGGCCAAGCGCTACGAGGTCAGCGCGGCGATCGGCCAGGGGCGCTGCGAGCTGCGGGTCGCCGACGGCGGCCTCGGCATCGGCGCCATCCCCCGGCAGTACCCGACCGGCGACGCCGAGAACGGCCGGGGAATCATGATCATGCAAGCGGTGGTCGACGAGATCTCCTTCGACATCACCCCCGGCAGCGGCACCACCGTCCTGCTGCGCAAGCGCCTCGACTGGGACGAGGACTTCCTCGCCCACCGCGACCGCGAACTCGCCGCCGTCTGACCCCCGCTGCCGGCCGATCAAGAGCGACACGCCCGGCCCCGCGCTCCAGCCGAACCGGCACCGGAGCGCGGGATCGTCCCTACGATGATCGGCCGAGCAGCTCGTCGACCGTGGTCACCGAGCCGGCACGCCGCAACCAGTGCCCTCTATCCAGCCTTCTTTCCACGCCTCGATGCGCCATTCGACCCAAGGCCGGGCGGCGAACTCCGAGACGTGCGCATCCACTGACGACGCCATCATGCGAAAAGCTCCTCGGCGGTGGCGACCTTGCCGGCGCGACGCACCCACCGCTCGAGCCGGGCCCGGTCGGCGCACGAGCTGATCGACTCCCGCTGCTCATCGGTGAGGGCCACGCCGCGCGACTCCAGCATCATCAGCAGTGCCGCCGCCTCCCCTCTGACGTGGCCCACCTCGATGCCCTCCTCGATGCCCTTGGCGCGGAGTTCGGAGACGTAGGGATAGGTCTTGGTGTTCATTAGCGTCCTCCACAGATCTCGTGCGCGGCCCTCGCCGAGACCGAACTCGGTGAACTCCGCCAGGCCGGTGGCCTCATTCGGGTCGATGTCCTGCAGCGCGTCGGAGAGCACTTCGAGTATCGCACCCGCCTGCCGTGACGTCGCGTGCACGACCGCTGACAGGATGGCGAAGTAGACGTCCTCGGCCGCACGCCGCCGGTCGAGGACGGCGGGGATGTTGGCCGGGCCGAGCACCAGCGGGCGCACCGTCAGCGTGTGCCACTCGGGCAGGCCGACCGTGTACGCCTGCTCGGCCCATCGTGCGGTGGCGCCGCTCCGGCAGATGACGAGCAGCAGGACGTCGCACGCGTGAGTGTCGTGCAGGTAGGCGAGGTAACGCGCCCAGCGGCGGCGTTTCTCCTCGGAGGTGTCGGTCTGGGACTCGAGCGCGGCGATCAGCCGCCGGTCGGGCAGGTGCAACATCAGCAGGGTGTCGACCCAGCGGGGAACGGGTTGCATATCGGTGAGGTCGACGTTCATGATCTCGACCTTGACCGGATCGGGGAGGGGCACGCCCAGTTCGTTCCGCAGCACGCGCGGGAGCAGTTCCGCGCGTTCCTGGAAGATCCGGTGCAGTGCCTCGTGCTGCGCAGTCGGCATGACTTTAAGTTACCAATCTTTTACGCTCCGCACATGTCGAACACAGAAGCGAGACGCCGGTTCTTCGGCGCGTCCGGGACGGAGGGGGCGGGCCGGGGCGGGCGGGGGTAACGGGTAGCCTGGAGGCACCGCCGCGGACCGGCGTCCGGGATGAATGAGACGTCGGCGCGGCGCTCGCGTGTGGAGGGATACGAGAGCCATGGGTGCTGCCCGGGTGGGCGTGGTCACTTTCCCCGGAACACTTGACGATCAGGACGCCGCCCGCGCGGTCCGGCACGCCGGCGCGGAGGCCGTCCCGCTCTGGCACGCCGACCGCGACCTGAGGGGGGTCGACGCGGTCTTCCTGCCGGGCGGCTTCTCCTACGGCGACTACCTGCGCTGCGGGGCGATCTCCCGGTTCGCGCCGCTGATGGAGGAGCTCATCCCGGCGGCCCAAGCCGGCCTGCCGGTGCTCGGCACCTGCAACGGCTTCCAGATCCTCTGCGAGGCCCACCTGCTGCCCGGCGCGCTGACCCGCAACGAGGGCCTGCATTACGTCTGCCGCGACCAGGCGATCCGGGTGGAGAACGCCAAGACGGCGTGGACGGGCGACTTCGCCGCCGGCCAGCGCATCACGCTGCCGGTCAAGCACGGCGAGGGCCGCTACGTCGCCGACCCCGGCACCATCGCGGCGCTGGAGGCCGAGGGGCGGGTCGTGTTCCGCTACCTGGACGGCAACCCGAACGGCTCGGTCAACGACATCGCCGGCATCGCCAACGAGGCCGGCAACGTCGTCGGGCTCATGCCGCACCCCGAGCACGCGGTCGAGGACCTGACGGGCGCGCCCGGAGTGGACGGCCGCGGATTCTTCACCTCGATCCTGAAGAGGTTCGTGAACCTGTGACATCGACGATCGACTCCGTCACCCGGGCCGCCGCGACCCCCGGCGAGCCGCAGCCCTACGCCGAGCTCGGCATGAAGACCGACGAGTACGAGCGGGTGCGGGCCATCCTCGGCCGCCGGCCCACCTCCTCGGAGCTGGCGATCTACTCGGTCATGTGGAGCGAGCACTGCTCCTACAAGTCCTCCAAGGTGCACCTGCGCCAGTTCGGCACCAAGGCCCCCGCCTCCGACGCGCTGCTGGTCGGCATGGGAGAGAACGCCGGTGTGGTGGACATCGGCGACGGCTGGGCCGCCACCTTCAAGATCGAGTCGCACAACCACCCCTCGTTCGTGGAGCCGCGCCAGGGCGCGGCCACCGGCGTCGGCGGCATCGTGCGGGACATCATGTCGATGGGCGCCCGCCCGGTGGCGGTGATGGACGCGCTGCGGTTCGGCCCGCTCGCCGCCCCCGACACCCGGCGGGTGCTGCCCGGGGTGGTGGAGGGCATCGGCTTCTACGGCAACTGCCTGGGCCTGCCCAACATCGGCGGCGAGGTGGTCTTCGACCCGTGCTACCTGGGCAACCCGCTGGTCAACGCGCTGTGCGTCGGCCTGCTGCGCAAGGACCGCATCAAGCTGGCCACCGCGCCGGGCCCGGGCAACAAGGTCGTGCTGTTCGGCGCGAGCACCGGGCCGGACGGCATCGGCGGCGCGTCGGTGCTGGCATCGGCCACCTTCGAGGACGAGTCGCACGCCAAGCGCCCGGCCGTGCAGGTGGGCGACCCGTTCATGGAGAAGCTGCTGATCGAGTGCTGCCTGGAGCTGTTCGAGGCCGACGTGGTGGTCGGCATCCAGGACCTCGGCGCGGCGGGCGTCTCCTGCGCGACGACCGAGCTCGCCGCCAAGGGCACCGGCGGCATGCGGGTCGATCTCGGCCTGGTCCCGCTCCGCGATCCCTCGCTGCGCCCCGAGGAGATCCTGATGAGCGAGTCGCAGGAGCGGATGATGGCCGTGGTCACCCCGGAGGACATCGACGCCTTCATGGCGATCTGCGCCCGCTGGGACGTGCCGGCCACCGTCATCGGCGAGGTGACCGACACCGGCCGGCTGGTCATGACCTGGCGGGGCGAGGTCATCGTCGACATCCCGCCGGGCACCGCGGCCGACGAGGGCCCGGTGTACGAGCGGCCCTTCCACGAGCCGGCCGGCCAGGCGGCGCTGAACGCCGACGACCCGGCGCGGCTGCCGCGGCCGTCCGACCTGCGGGCCACCCTGCTGGAGCTGCTCGGTTCGGCGAACCTGGCGTCCAAGGAGTGGGTGACCTCCCAGTACGACCGGTACGTGCGAGGAAACACCGTGCTGGCCATGCCCGCCGACGCCGGAGTGATCCGGGTCGGGGAGGTCATGCCCGACGCGGAGGAGACCCGCCGCGGCCTCGCGCTGGCCACCGACGGAAACGGCCGCTACGCCCGGCTGGACCCGTACGCCGGCGCCCAGCTCGCGCTGGCCGAGGCGTACCGCAACGTGGCGGTGACCGGGGCGCGCCCGCTGGCGGTGACCAACTGCCTCAACTTCGGCTCGCCGGAGGACCCGGAGGTCATGTGGCAGTTCGCTGAGGCCGTGCGCGGCCTGGCTGACGCCTGCAAGGCGCTCGGCGTGCCGGTGACCGGCGGGAACGTCTCGTTCTACAACCAGACCGGCAGCACGCCGATCCACCCGACCCCGGTGGTTGGGGTGCTCGGCGTGCTGGACGACGTCGGGCACCGGGTGCGGCACGGGTTCACCGCCCCCGGCCTGAAGATCGCGCTGCTCGGCACCTGCGAAGCGGAGTTCGGCGGCTCGGAGTGGGCGCACGTGGCGCACGGCCACCTGGGCGGGCTGCCGCCCGAGGTGGACCTGGCCGCCGAGCGGGCGCTGGCCGGCGTGCTGGTGGCGGCGGCCGCGAGCGGCCTGCCCGCCGGTTCGCACGACGTGTCGGACGGCGGGCTGGCGATCGCGCTGGCCGAGGCCTGCCTGGCGCACGGCGTGGGCGCGACCGTGCAGCTGCCCGGCCCGGACCTGTTCGCCGACCTGTTCGGCGAGTCGGCCGCCCGGGCGCTGGTCGCCCTGCCGCCCGAGCACTTCACGGCCTTCGCCGAGCTGTGCGCGGCCCACGAGGTGCCCTGCCACGGCATCGGCACCACCGGTGGCGAGATCCTCGCGGTCGACGGCGCCTTCGAGGTGCCGGTGGCCGAGCTGCGCGCGGTGCACGAGGCGGCGCTGCCGGCCGCGTTCCGGGCCTGAGACACCCGGGGTCCGTACGGCGGTGGATCCCCCACACGATCCACCGCCGGCGGCCCCGATCCGGCCGCCCCGGCGCGCCAGGTGGCTCTCTGGCCAAAATAGCGGAATTATCCGATTTTTCGGGGTTTCCGGGTCGACCCTCGGGCGGTTTCCGGAACGCCCGCCGCCACCGCCGGCCGTCCCGGGCGGATATCCGGCTGCCGACCGGACCACCGGGCGGGATAATGCCGACGGGACGCCGACGCGTCCCGTGGCGATCGCCAGGCCCGAGCGGAGGCTCCCCCGTGCCGTCCAATGACGACCGTTCGCCGTCACCTCCGGCACCGGCTCCGGCCGCCGGCGACCGGCCGTACCTGCCGCCGGCCACCCACCCGGTCCGCGGGCTGGTGTGGGCGCTGCATCTGGCGGTGCCGCTGGCCGGCCTGTGGCTGCTGGTCGCCCGGCCCCGGCTGAACATCCGGTGGGAGCACCATGTCAGCCACTTCTGGCTGGTCGTCGGGGTCGCCGCGGTGAACGTCGCGCTGGGCATGATGGTCGGCCAGGCCGCCGCCCGGCGCCGGGACGCCCGGCTGCTGCTGGTCTCGCTGGTCTTCCAGACCACCGCGGGGTTCTTCCTGCTGCACGGCCTGGCCACGCCCGCGCTGATCCTCGCCAAGGGCAGCCACGGGTTCGACATCGGCCAGCCGGTCGGGTTGCTGATCGCCGCGGTGCCGGCCTTCGTCTCCTCGCTGCCGCTCGGCGAGCGGGCGGCCGCGGCGGTGCTCGCCCGCGGCGACCTGCTGCGGGCCGGGCTGGTGCTGCTGCTGGTCGGCTGGGCGGCGGTGTCCCTGATCGAAGGGCTGACCCCGCTCAGCGCACCACCGCCGGCGGGCGGTGCCACGCTGGGGGTGCTCTCCTGGCCCGGTGCGGCGCTGTACGCCATCTCCGCGGCCATGATGTTCCGGGTGCACCGCCGCCGTCCATCGGCGATGCTGGTCAGCCTGATCACCGCCTACGCCCTGCTCGGCGAGTCCATGATCGCCGGCTACTTCCGGCCGAACTGGGTGCTCACCTGGTGGGAATGGCATCTGCTGCTCGTCGCCGCGTTCGTCTTCGTGGCCTACAGCGCCTACATCCAGTTCCGCCGGGAGGGCTCCGGCGCCGGCCTGTTCGACTCGGTGACGCTGACCGCGACCGTGCGCCGCGTCCAGGCCCAGTACGACGAGGCGCTGGAGGAACTGGTCGGCCACCTGCGCCGGATGGGGGAGGGCGCCGCCGGGCGGACGCCGGTCGCGCTCCGGCTGGCCGGGAAGTTCCGGCTGAACGAAGGGCAGGCGGCCGTCCTGGACCGGGCCGGCCAGGCGCTGGCCGCCGAACGCGAGCTGTCGGCGCGCCTCGGCGCGCTGGTGGACGTGGGCCGGCGCGCCCGGGTCGCGGTGGGTGAGGAGACGCTGCTGGCCGAGTCGCTCGACCGGATCCGGCAGGCGTACGGCGACGTGCGGCTGGGTCTGGTGGCGAACGGCCGGGTGGCGATCGGCGACCGCGCGTTCGACGCCGACGACTTCAAGGAGACCGGGACGGCCGGTGAACCCGGCCGGGTGGTGCACCCGCTGACCGTCAAGGGCGTGCTGGCCGGCGCCCTGTCCGTCCCGGTGGGCATGACGGCCCACGACGAGGCGCTGGCCGCCACCCTGGCCGGCCAGCTGTCCATCGCGCTGGAGAACGCCCGCCTCTACCGGGAACTGGAGACGCTGTTCCGGCAGTACATGTCGCCGGACGTGGCGGCTTCGCTGCTCGCCGACCCCGCGCAGGCGGCCCTCGGCGGCTCGCTGGTGGAGCTGACCGCGCTGTTCGCCGACCTGAAGGGGTTCACCACGTTCTCCGAACGGGTGTCCCCCGGCGAGATCGTGGAGATGCTGAACCGGTACCACGCCGCGGCGGTGCCCTGCGTGCTGGACAACGGCGGCACGATCGTGCAGTTCGTCGGGGACGCGCTGCTCGCCCTGTTCAACGCGCCCGCCGCCCAGGAGCGGCACGCCGAGCTGGCGGCGCGGGCCGCCCTGTCGATGCAGGAGGCCGCCGAGCGGATCGCCGGCGGCAACCCGGACTATCCGCGCTTCCGGGTCGGCGTCAACACCGGCCTGGCCCTGGTCGGCAACATCGGCAGCCCGGAACTGCGCGGCTTCAACGCGATGGGCGACGCGGTGAACGTGGCGGCCCGCCTGCAGGGCGTGGCCGAGCCCGGCAGCGTGGTGATCGGCGCGGCCACCCGGGCGCACCTCGGCCCGGGCGCGGCGGTCACCCCGCTCGGCGAGCTGAGCCTGAAGGGCAAGGAACAGGGGGTGGAGGCCTATGTGCTCACCGCGCTGGAGTGACCGGTGAACCCGCAGAATTCCCCACAAGGCATTAATACCGTGACCGGCGCGGCACCGGCCGGGCACGCTTCGACCCGGGCATCGGACGGGCTGGGAGGGGTCATGGCCGCGTCGTCACGCTGGGAGCCTGGGGAGTTCCTCGCCCAGCTCACCGAGGAGGAGATCGCCGATCTGTGCGCGAGCGGCCGCCGGCGCGGCTGGGACCGCGGAGCGACGGTGATGAGCGAGAGCGACACCTCCGACTGGGTGCTCGTGCTCACCTCGGGCCGGGTCAAGGTCTCCTCCCACACCGCCGGCGGCACCGAGGTGGTGCTCGCGGTACGCGGGCCGGGCGCGCTGCTCGGCGAGATGTCGTTCATCAGCGGCGAGCCGCGTTCGGGGACGGTGACCGCGCTGGAGCCGGTCGAGGGCGTGGTCGTGCGCGACTTCGCCGGGTTCCTCGCCGACCACGGCCGGATCGCCGTGCTGCTGCTGCGGCTGGTCGTCGGCCGGCTGCGCGACTCCGACCGCAAGCGGGTCGAGTACGGCGCCTTCGACACCACCGGCCGGGTGGCGACCCGGCTGGTGGAGCTGGCCGAGCGGTTCGGCGAGCCGGCGGGCGGCGCGGTCCGGGTGGCGCTGCCGCTGTCGCAGGACGAGCTGGCCGGCTGGACCGGCGCGTCCCGGGAGGCGGTCAGCAAGGCGCTGCGCACGCTGCGCGACCGGGGGCTGATCGAGACCGGCCGGCGCCGGGTGGTCGTCTACGATCTGGACGGGCTGCGCCGGCGCGCCCGCTGACGGGCGCGTCCCTTGACGGGCGCCCCGGACCCGGCGTCCGGCGTGGGTCACACTGGCCTCATGATCGCCCTCCCCCGGGACGGATCCGTCCCCGCGCCGGGCACCCCCGAGTACGCGAGGCGGCTCCGGCACGCCTGGCGGGTCTGCTCGGTCACCTGCCTCGGTCTGGCCCTCATCGGCGTGAACACCAGCACCCTCAACGTGGCGCTGCCCGCGGTCGTCCGGCACTTCGACGCCGGGGCGTTCGCCGCCTCCTGGATCCTGCTGTCCTACCTGCTGGTCAGCACCGCGACGCTGGTCTTCTTCGGCCGGGTGGCCGACCTGCTCGGCCGGCGGGAGGTCTACCTGGCGGGGTTCGCGCTGTTCACCGCCGGCTCGCTGCTGGCCGGGCTGGCGCCGGGCACGGGTTTCCTGATCGGGATGCGGGCCCTGCAGGCGCTCGGCACCGCGATGATCCTGGCGAACGGCACGGTGATCATCACCGCCGCGTTCCCGCCGGACCGGCTCAGCCAGGGCATGGGGGTCTACATCGGCACGCTGTCGGTGGCCCAGCTGGCCGGACCGGCGCTCGGCGGCCTCATCGTGCAGGCCGCCGGCTGGCAGTGGGTGTTCTGGGTCAACGTCCCTCCCGGGCTGGCCGCGCTGGTCTGGGGGTGGGCGACGCTGCGGCGGGTGCCGCCGGCGCCCCGCACCCCGGTGGACGCGGGCGGCAACCTGCTGGTGTTCGCCGCGCTGTGCGCGGTGCTCGTCGCGCTGTCGGAGGCCGGGTCGCGGGGCCCGGCGAGCCCGGTGGCGGTGGCCGGCGGCGCGGTGTTCCTGGTGCTGGTGCCGGTGCTGGTCGCCGTGGAGCGGCGGGTGACGCATCCGGTGCTGGACCCGAGGCTGTTCGGCGGCCGGATGCTGGCCTTCGCCAACCTGGCGTCGTTCTGCGCGGCGCTGGCGCGGTCGGCGTTGATCCTGCTGGTCTCGCTCTACTTCCAGGCGGCGCGCGGCGCGGACGCGTTCACCGCGGCGCTCGCGGTGCTGCCGGTGCCGATCGGCATGGCGGTGGCCTCGCCGGTCGCGGGCGCGCTCGGCCGCCGGGTCTCCCCCTACGCGCTGTCGGCGGGCGGGTGCCTGCTCGGCTTCGCCGGGCTGCTCGGGCTGGCGCTGTCCATCGGGCCGGCCACGCCGTACTGGGCGGTCGGCACCTGCCTGTTCCTGGCGGGGTGCGGCAGCGGCGCCTTCCTGACCGGCAACACCACGCAGGTGATGAGCGCGCTGCCCCCGGGGGGCCTCGGCGTGGTCAACGGCTTCCGGCTCATGGTGATGAACGTCGGCATCGTCCTCGGCATCGCGACCACGCTGAGCGTGCTGACCGGCGGGCTCGCCCCGGCGGCCCGCGACCTGGTGTACGCCGGGACGCTGTCGCGGCTGTCCCCGGAGGCCGTGGGCCTGCTGATGGCGGGCTTCCAGCGAACCTATCTCGTGCTGGCGGCGGTGATGCTGGCCGCGCTGGCCAGTGCCCTGCTCGCCGTATCCCGGCGGGCGGCCCGGGGCGGCGCACCGCGATGAAGGGGGTCAGCGCGGCGCCGCGGCGGCATCGCCGCCGGCCTGGCCCGCGCGCCCGGCGACGTTGCGCTCCGCGAGGGCGTCGACCCCGCCGAGCAGCAGGTTCACCCCGACGTCGAAATACTCCGCCATGTCGGGCGGCTCGCAGAGCGTCCGGGCATAACTGATCATGCATGGATAGCGGTCCGGCGGCAGCGACTCCATCCGCAGCCGGAGCAGCCGCCGGTACTCCTCGGCCTCCTCGGGGGTGGTCGCCTGCCGGCCCGGCCGGTTGTTCACCAGGCCGATGGCACCGTGCAGCAGGTACATCGAGATGTAGTCGCTCTCGCGGAGCGTGAAGCCGGCGGACGTCAGCACCTCCAGCACCACCTCGGTCGCCCGGCGGAAGCTCTCCAGCTCCCGTTTCTCCGGGACGGCGGCCAGCAGGTCGGGCAGGCACGGATGCTCGCGCATCGCGCCGACCAGCGCCTCGACCATGACGCGCAACCGCCGCCGCCAGCCGTCACCCGGCGTGAGGTCGGCGGTCACCCGGTCCAGCAGGTGGTCGGCCATCGCGGCCACCAGCTCGTCCTTGTTGGTGAAGTGCCAGTACAGGGCCATCGGCGTGACGCCCAGCCGGCCGGCGAGCCGGCGGATCGTCACCGCGCCGGCGCCCTCCTGGTCGGCGAGCGCGAGCGCCGCGTCGATCACCGTCTCCCGGGTCAGCTTATCTGCGGCCACTTGACAACCATACGCCGTACACGTTCTCCTGTACAACGTACATGTACGTCGTACAAGTACAGCGTAGAGGGGATCCGATGAATCGCCGGTGGTTCGCATTGGTGGCGGTGTCGCTCGCCACCTTCATGACCTATCTCGACAACAACATCGTCAACGTGGCACTGCCCACCATCCAGCGGGAACTGGGGCTCTCGCTGGCCCAGCTGGAGTGGATCGTCAGCGGCTACATGCTGGTCTTCGCCGGCCTGCTGATGGCCGGCGGGCGGCTGGCCGACGTGTTCGGCCCGCGCCGGGTGTACCTCGCCGGGCTGATCGCCTTCACCCTGGCGTCCGTCGCGGCCGGCCTGGCCGGCGACGCCACCGTGCTGATCGCCGCCCGCGGGCTGCAGGGCGCCGGCGCCGCGCTGCTGACCCCGGCCGCGCTGGCCTTGATCCCGCTGATCTTCCCCGACACCCGGGAGCGCGGCATCGCGTTCGGCGTCTGGAGCGCCATCGCCGCCCTCGCCCTCGCCCTCGGCCCGCTGAGCGGTGGCGTGATCAGCGACAACCTCTCCTGGGGATGGATCTTCCTGATCAACCTGCCGCTCGGCGTCGCGACCTTCGCGCTCGCGACCTGGACGATCCCCGCGGACGGCGCGCGCCGGCGGCACCGGTTCGACGTGCCCGGCATCGCCGCCTCGGGGGTGGCGCTGACCGCGCTCACCTACGCGCTCATCGAGGGCGAGCAGCGCGGCTGGACCTCCGGCGTCATCCTCGGCTCGTTCGCGCTCGCCGCGCTCGCCGCCGCCGCGTTCCTGGTGATCGAGCGGCGCACCGCCGAGCCGATGATCGACCTGTCGCTGTTCCGGGTGCGCGTCTTCGGCGGCGGCCTGCTGTCCATGGGCCTGTGGGCGTTCGGCGTGTTCGGCATCTACTTCTTCACCGCGCTGTGGCTGCAGAACGTCCTCGGGTTCTCGCCCACCGAGGCCGGTGCGGCGTTCGTCCCGATGGCCCTGCTGATGTCGGTGCTGGCCATCGTCACCCCGCGGCTGGCCGCCCGGGTCGGCACCGGGCCGACCGTGGCGGGCGGGCTCGGCCTGATGGCCGTCGCGGTGCTCGGGCTGTCCTTCGTCGGCGAGCACGGCGGCTACGGCGAGCTGTTCCCCTGGCTGATGCTGTACGGCCTGGGCGCGGGCATGGTCGTGCCGCTGACCGCCGCCATCCTCGGGTCGCTGCCGCCCGGCCGCGGCGGGGTGGCCTCCAGCGTGCTGAACGTCTCCCGCGAGGTGTTCGGGCTGCTCGGCATCACCGTGCTGGGCGCGGTGCTGCACGCCGGGCAGAACGCGGCGATCGCCGGCGGCGCCGGACCGGCCGCGGGCTTCCTGTCCGGTTACCGGCTCGCCCTGGTCGTCGCGAGCGCCATCGTCGCGCTCGGCGTGCCGGTCAGCCTGGTCGCCCTGCGCGCCCGCCGCGCCGCCGGTGCGCCCGCCCCCGCCCCGTCCTCCGCCCCGTCCTCCGCCCCGTCCTCCGCCCCGTCCTCCGCCCCGTCCTCCGCCCCGTCCTCCGCTCCGTCCTCCGCTCCGGCCCCGGCGCCCGCGCCCGTCCCGGCCGAACCGGTGGGCTGAGCGCCACGACCGCGCCGCATGTCCAGCCGCTGGACGGTGGCGCGGTCACCCCTCCTCGGCCGGCCCGTTGATCAGCTTAAATGTGTCGTTATCCCATCGTTAGCCAGCAGGGATGCACTTACCAGGCGTTTCGGTTGTCACACCTGTAGACCCCGTACCGGCTGTTGATCCGGTACGAAGCGCGTATATCAGGAGTAAACCGTGAACCCCCTCAAGCGGACGGCCAGTACCTGCCTGGCCTTCCTCGCCCTCGCCACCCTGGCTGCCTGCTCGGCCGACCCGCCCGCCGCCGGAACGGCCTCCGGCGCCCCACGCGCGGCGGCCCCGAGCACCAGCGCAGCCACGCCTTCGGCGCCGGGTGCGACGCAGGGGGCACGGTCGGCCGCCCGGCCGGCGAGCGCGGGCATGCGCGCCCGCAAGCCCATCCTCGGCATCGCCGACATCACCCCCATGGGCGAGAAGTCGGAGAAGATCGGCGTCGGCGCCCCGATCATCGTCACCTTCGACCGCAAGGTGCGCGACCGCGCCGCCGCCGAGGCCGCGCTGGAGGTGCGCCCGGAGCACCCGGTCGAGGGCGCCTGGCGCTGGGTGTCGGACCGGCAGGTCGTCTACCGGACCCGAACCTACTGGCGGGCGCACCAGAAGGTGCTGCTGAGCGCCCACTTGTCGCAGATCCCGGGGAACGAGGGCGCCAAGGACGTCTCCCGCCGGTTCGCCATCGGCACGGCGAACGTCTCCGTCGTCGACACCCGCAAGCACGTGATGAAGGTGCGCCGGGACGGCCGGCTCGCCAAGACCATCCCGATCAGCGCGGGCAGCGGTGGTCTGGTGCGCAACGGGGTGGACGTCTACCTGACCACCAGCGGCGTCCACCTGGCCATGGGCAAGAAGCGGGTGGAGACCATGACGTCGGCATGGCTGGGGGTGACCGACCCCAAGGACCCGCTGTACTACAAGCTGGAGATCCCGTGGGCGGTCCGCATCTCCAGCAGCGGCGAGTACGTCCACCAGAGCGCCGGCGCCTACCAGTTCCTCGGCCGGTCCAACCAGAGCCACGGCTGCGTGCGCGCCACCCCCGCGGGCGCCAAGTGGTTCTACGGGATCTCCCAGCGCGGTGACGTCGTCAAGGTCACCGGCACCAAGCGCAAGCTCGACTGGCGCAACGGCTGGAGCTATTGGCAGCTGACCTGGACCCAGTGGAAGAAGGGCAGCGCCCTGCGCGCCCAGCCGTCCGCCACCCCCACCCCCACCACGGAGTCCCCCCGGTAACCGGCCGGGGTTTCACGTGAAGCACGGCCGGGGGTGGGCCGGGTCACGGCCCGGCCCACCCCGGCGGGCTTCACGAGCCGATCCGCTCTCCCCCGGGGTGCCAGACCACCGCGACGGACGGGCGCGGCTGGGCGGCGCCGCCGTCCGGCCAGTGGCTGGCCGGCGCGTCGGGTGAGGCGCCGGTGATCTCCCCCGGGTGCTGGACCGCGACGAACAGGCTGAGCCCGTCCGCGGTGACCAGCGGGCCGCATGCCTCGGCGCCGCGCGGGACGGTGAGGAACTGCCGCACCCGGCCCCGCTCCGGACCCCGCACCGGCATCGCGAAGATCCCGTCGTTGGCGCCGAGCGCGTTGCCGTCGGTGGCGATCCACAGATTGCCCGCCGGGTCGATGGCGAGGTTGTCCGGGCAGGAGATCGGCGACACCTGGCCGCGGTCGTACCCGGCGAAGTAGGTGGCCGGATCGGCCGGGTCGCCGCAGACCAGCGGGACCGCCCAGCCGAACGAGGTCGCGCCCGCGTCGCCGCCCCGCTCGGAGATCTCCAGCAGGTGGCCGTGCTTGTTGTTCGCCCGCGGATTGGCCTCGTCGGCGTCCGTCGCCGTACGGCGGGTGTTGTTGGTGAGCGCCACGTAGACCGCGCCGGTCACCGGATTCCGCTCGATGTCCTCGGGCCGGTCCATCTTGGTGGCACCGGCCTTGTCCGCGGCGATCCGGGTGTGGACCAGCACCTCGGCGGCGGTCATGCCGGCCACGAAGGACCGGTCACCGCGCACCAGCGGGATCCAGCTGCCGGCGCCGTCGAAGCCGCCGTCGGCGGGCAGGCGGCCCGATCCGTCGATCTCGACGGCCGGGCTGTCGCCGGTGAACCTGGCCACGTAAAGGGTGCCCTGGTCGAGCAGCGTCCGGTTGTGCCGGTCGAAGCCGGGGACGAACCGCCCGTCGGACACGAACTTGTAGATGTACTCGAACCGGCCGTCGTCCCCCATGTAGACCGCGACGCGGCCGTCCCGGGTGAGCGTGGTGGTGGCGGCCTCGTGCGCGAAGCGGCCCAGCGCGGTGCGCTTCACCGGCGCGGCGTCGGGGTCGAACGGGTCGATCTCCACCACCCAGCCGAACCTGTTCACCTCGTTGGGATGCCGGGCGAGGTCGAAGCGCTCGTCGGCCCGGTCGAACCGCCGGCTGCCGGCCGGCACCGCGACGGCGGTGTCCACGCCGTACCGGGCCAGGAAGGGCTTGCGGTCCTCCGGTACGCCGTTGCCGCCGACGAAGTACTGGTTCCAGTTCTCCTCGCCGCTCAGCACCGTCCGCCACGGCGTCGTGCCGCCCGAGCAGTTGTTCAGCATGCCGTACACGGTGGTGCCACGCGGGTCGGCGGCCGTCCGGAGCAGCTCCGAGCCGGCGGCCGGGCCGGTCAGGCGCATCTCGGTACGGGCGGTGACCCGGCGGTTGTACCGGCGGCGACCCCGGGTGACCAGCCGCCACTCGCCGCCGCGGCCGGCCCGCTCGATCTCCACCACCGAACCGCCGTGCGCGGCCATCGCGATCTCGATCAGCTCGACCGGGGCGGTGTCCCCGCCCGGGTAGCCGCGGAACATGAGTTCCTCGTCGGTGTACTCGTGGTTCACCCACAGCAGGCCGCGATCGCGGCCCAGCGGGAAGAAGGTGACGAAGTCGCAGTTGTACCCGAACTGCCGGGCCTGCGCCCGGCTCGTCTGGGCATCGAAGTCGAACTCCGGCGCGCCCGGCAGCACCGGGTCGCCCCAGCGGACCACCACCGAGGAGCGATAGCCGTCCGCCACGGTGAGCGCGTCGGCGGTGTTCGGCGCCACCGCGGTGAACCGCAGCCTGCCGGGTTGCCGGGCGCCGGTCGCCGCGGCGGCGTCCGGGCCACCGGGATCGGCGGCGGGACCGGCGGCGGCGGGTCCCGCCGTGCCCGCGACGCCCGCGACGGCGACCAGCGTGCCGAGCGTCCCGGCGCGCAGCGCCCCCCGGCGGGACAGGGTGCCGGCCAGCACGTCGGCGAAGTACGGGTTGCCGCTGGTGTTGGGGGTCTCGTGGGCACAGGCGTCACCGCATCGGTAGCGGCACGTCATGGCGTCGCGGCCGCCCCCGCCCGGGGTGGCGACGAGGGGCAGTAGCCTGCGGGGCGACGAGTTCGCCACGGGTCCTCCAGAAAACCGGTGTTCTGTCACGTCGACGGGACATTACGGTCAGCGGCCCAACGGAAGGTGAACCACGATCACCAGGGACATGAAACGTTCCCGGTCAGGCGCCCGCCCGGCACCAGGGCGGGCAGCTACGTGATCACCACGACCGGCACGCCGCCGGCACGTGGCCGGCCCAGCGGCGGGCGCGCCAGTAGGCACGCCGGTGGGCACGGTGGCGGCCCGGCGATCGGCACCGTGACCGGGCAGGGCGACGGGCACGGTGACGGGCACGGTGACGGTCCCGCGATCGGCACGCCGGCGGGCACGGCAGGATGGGGGCGTGCCGACCCGCAGACCCGACCCCGACCGGATCCGTGCCGCGCTGGACTCCCAGCTCGCCGAGCTCGGTGAACCCGCCTACCAGGGCCCCGGCGACCGGCTGCCCGAGGCCGCCGTCCAGGCGGCGCTGCGCGCCTACGACCGAGGGCTGTCCCCCGATCGCGCCCTGGCCCGGCTCGCCGTCCGCCTGCTGCTGGACCGCCTCGCCGAGCTGGCGCCCGGCCGGTCGGTCGAGGTGCGGGTGCCGCCGTACGCCGCGGTGCAGTGCGTCGCCGGCCCCCGGCACACTCGCGGCACGCCGCCCAACGTGGTGGAGACCGACCCGCGCACCTGGCTGGAGCTCGCGACCGGCCGGCTCGGATGGGCCGAGGCGATGGCGGCCGGCCGGGTCAGCGCCAGCGGCGCCCGCGCCGACCTGTCGGAGCACCTGCCGGTGCGCTGATCCTTCCCGGGCCGGTGCCGCCCGGGTCCGCGGGATCACGGCGCGGGGTTCCCCACCTCGATGCCGAGTTTCCGCTCGACGCACTGCTGGACCTCCGCCTGCGTCGGCAGGTTGAGGCACTCGGAGAAGTTGTTGAAGAACCAGCCGAACCCGATGATCGCGAGCAGCAGGGTCAGCCCGCTGAGCACCAGCCCGGTGATCGCGCGGCCCCGGTTGCTGTTCTTGGCCAGCGCCACGAACCCGACGACCAGCCCGGCGAGGGCGACCAGCACGCCGATGCCGCACACCACCAGCAACAGGATGCTGACGATGCCGAGCACCAGGGCCGCGGTGCCGAGGCCGCCGCCCGGCCGGGCGCCGGTCGGCCAGCCCTCCGGCGGCTGCCGGCCGGCCCCGGGCGGCGCGCCGTAGGGCGTCCCGTACGGCGGCGGGCCGGCCGCGTGCCGCTCTCCGTACCGCTCGCCGTACTGAGGGCCGTACGCGGGACCACCGGGCTCCCCGTACGCCGGCGGGCCGGCGGAAGGAGGATACGGCTCGCCCGGCGGCCCGGCGGGCGGGCGGTACGGCTCGGCGGGCGGCTCCGGCGGCGGCCGATGCGGCTCCGGCGGCTGATACGGCTCCGGCGGCTGGTGCGGCTCGGGAGGCGGGTGGTGCGGCTCGCCCTCCGGGGGGCCGCCGCCGGGGGCGGGCCGGCCCCCCGGGCGCGGGCCGCCGGGCGGCTCGCCCTCCGGCCGCGGCTCCGCACCGGGCCACTCGTCCCGCGGATCGGGCTGGTTCGGATCGCCGGGTGTCGTCACGGTCCGCTCTTTCGGCCTGGATGGGGCACGGTCACCTCCACTCTCCCCCGTGCGGCACGGCCGGTCGCGCGGACACGGCAAAGTAACGGGGATCTTTCCTCCATGACCCCGGCGGCGCCGCCGGCGGACCCGGGTACCCGGCTCGCCGGCGGCCAACTTAGACTGAAGCACGTGTTGAAGGGCGACGGCCGGCTCGGCCATGACCTTGACCCCCGTGACCGCGCACCGCAGGACGCCTGTGGCGTCTTCGGCGTGTGGGCGCCTGGGGAGGACGTCTCCAAACTCACCTACTACGGCCTGTACGCGTTGCAGCACCGCGGCCAGGAGTCGGCGGGCATCGCGGTCAGCGATGGAAGCCGCATCCTCGTGTACAAGGACATGGGGCTGGTCGCCCAGGTCTTCGACGAATCGGTGCTCGGCACGTTGCGCGGGCACCTGGCGGTCGGCCACTGCCGCTACTCGACCACCGGCTCCAGCGTGTGGGAGAACGCCCAGCCCACCCTCAGCTCCACCGAGGACGGCGGCCTGGCCCTGGCGCACAACGGCAATCTGATCAACACGGCCGCGCTCGCCGAACGGGTGCCCGCGGGGTCCACCCGGGCGACCACCGACACCGAGGTGCTGGCCGCGCTGCTCGCCGCGGACCGCAGCAAGCCCATCGAGGACGCCGCCGCCGACCTGCTGCCGCAGGTCAAGGGCGCCTACTCGCTGGTCTTCATGGACGAGAAGACGCTCTACGCCGCCCGCGACCCGCAGGGCATCCGCCCGATGGTGCTCGGCCGGCTGGAGCGGGGCTGGGCGGTGGCCTCCGAGACGGCCGCGCTGGACATCGTCGGCGCGGTGTTCGTCCGCGAGGTCGAGCCGGGCGAGCTGCTGACCATCGACGAGCGCGGCGTGCGCTCGCGGCGGTTCGCGCTGGCCGAGCCGAAGGGCTGCCTGTTCGAGTACGTCTACCTGGCCCGGCCGGACACCACCATCGCCGGGCGGGGCGTCCAGGCGACCCGGGTCCAGGTGGGCCGCCGGCTGGCCCAAGAGCATCCGGTGGAGGCCGACCTGGTGATCCCGACCCCGGAGTCGGGCACCCCCGCCGCGATCGGCTACGCCGAGGAGAGCGGCATCCCCTACGGCCAGGGTCTGGTCAAGAACTCTTATGTGGGCCGCACGTTCATCCAGCCCTCGCAGACCATCCGCCAGCTCGGCATCCGTCTCAAGCTGAACCCGCTGCGCGAGATCATCGCGGGCAAGCGGCTGGTGGTGGTGGACGACACCATCGTCCGCGGCAACACCCAGCGGGCGATCGTGAAGATGCTGCGGGAGGCCGGCGCGGTGGAGGTGCACGTGCGCATCTCCGCGCCGCCGGTGGCCTGGCCGTGCTTCTACGGCATCGACTTCGCCACCAAGGCGGAGCTGATCGCCGGCTCGCTGGACGTGGAGCAGATCCGCGACTCCATCGGCGCCGACTCGCTCGGCTACGTGTCCCTTGCGGGCCTCACCGAGGCCACCACGCTGCCCGCCGAGCGGCTGTGCCGGGCGTGCTTCACCGGCGAGTACCCCATCCCGGTCGACGAGCTGCGGGTGGGCAAGTTCGTGCTCGAGGCCAAGGCGTGACCGGCCCGGGCGACCACCGATCCGCGGAGGAGTCCCGATGACCAGCTACGCCGCCGCCGGCGTCGACATCGAGGCCGGCGACCGCGCGGTCGAGCTGATGAAGGCCAAGGTCGCGCGGTCGCGGCGCCCGGAGGTGGTGGACGACGCCAGCGGTTTCGCCGGCCTGTTCGACGCCTCCGCGCTGCTGCGCTACCGCCGGCCGCTGCTGGCCACCTCCACCGACGGCGTCGGCACCAAGGTCATGCTGGCGCAGGCGCTCGGCAAGCACGACACCATCGGCATCGACCTGGTGGGCATGGTCGCCGACGATCTGGTCGTCTGCGGTGCCGAGCCGCTGTTCATGACCGACTACATCGCCTGCGGCAAGGTGGTGCCCGAGCGGATCGCCGAGATCGTGGGCGGGGTCGCCGAGGGCTGCCGGCTGGCCGGTTGCGCCCTGGTCGGCGGTGAGACGGCCGAGCACCCCGGCGCGATGGGCCCGGACGAGTACGACCTGGCCGGCGCCGGCACCGGGGTGGTGGAGGCCGACCGGCTGCTGGGCCCGGACCGGGTGCGGCCCGGCGACGTCGTGCTCGGGCTGGCCTCCTCCGGCGTGCACGCCAACGGCTACTCGCTGGTCCGGCACGTGATCCGCGCCGCCGGCGCCGGGCTGGAGGACACGGTGCCCGAGCTCGGCCGCACGCTGGGCGAGGAGCTGCTGGAGCCCACCCGGATCTACGCCCTGGCCTGCCTGGAGCTGGCGCGCGCGGTCGAGGTACGGGCGTTCGCGCACATCACCGGCGGCGGCCTGGCGGCGAACCTCGCCCGGTCACTTCCCGGCTCGGCCGACGCGGTGCTGGACCGGGGCTCCTGGACACCGCCGCCGATCTTCGAGGTGATCGCCGGATACGGCGGGGTGCCGCGCGACGACATGGACCGCACCTTCAACCTGGGCGTGGGCATGTGCGCGATCGTGCCGGCCGGCGCGGCGGACGCGGCGCTGGCGCTGCTGGCCGGGCGCGGGCAGCAGGCCTGGGTGCTCGGCGAGGTGGTGCCCGGCACCGGGCAGGCGCGGTTCGCGGGCTAGGCGGGGGTGCCGGGACGGCCGCGTCCCGGCACCGGCCGGCGGCCGGAACACGACGAAGAGCTCCTCGCCCGCCGAGGCGGCAAGGAGCTCTACCGGACACGCGAGACAGGCACCCGGCGAGCAGGTGGCCGCCGCGTGCCTGTCGAACGTCAATCCACCGGTCGCCTAGCGGCGACGGGACCTGTCGTCATCGTCGTCGGCGAAGTCGTCGGCGTAATCGGCGTACCGATCGGCCAGCTCATCGTCGACACCAGCGTCATCGTTGGAGTCGTGGTTGACTCCGAGCTCCTCGCGAAGACGGTCAAGATCGGTGCCGCCGCTGTTGTACTTGAGCTGGCGAGCAACCTTCACCTGCTTGGCCTTGGCTCGGCCGCGCCCCATCGGCTCGACCCCCTCATGCGGGGCCGTGCCCGACCCCTCGTCGCTAACGCATCACGCGCTGACGCCGCCTGACTTCCGGCGCCGGCTCTCGTTCGACTACAACCGTACCTGTTTTGCGCGCCGCTCGGTACGCCGTATAGGCCTCCGCAGTCAGCGGCCCAGCCAAATACCCCTAAGCCGTCCAACTTCCGACATTCTGCGCTCGGCTAGCCTATCGGCCGCCACCGCCGGCGGGACCCCTTCCTCTTCGGCGATCGAAAAGATCTTCAGCGTGGTGTCGAAGATCTGGGTCGCCTTTACCCGGGCGCGGTCCATGTTGAAACCTTCGATCTCGTCGGCCACCTGGATCACCCCACCCGAGTTGACCAGGTAGTCCGGGGCGTAAAGGACGCCCCGCTCGGCGAGCTGCTTCTCCACGCCGGGATGGGCCAGCTGGTTGTTGGCGCCACCACAGACGATCTTGGCGCGCAGCCCGGCGACCACGTCGTCGTCCAGCCCGCCGCCGAGCGCGCACGGGGAGTACACGTCGATCTCCGCGGCCCGCAGCGCCGCGGCGTCCGCGACCGCCTCCACCTGGGGATGCCGGGCACGCACCCGGGCCACGGCCTGCTCGCTCACGTCGCAGACCACCACCTCGGCGCCGTCCTCGACCAGGTGCTCCACCAGCCGGTGGCCGACCTTGCCGACGCCCTCGACGCCGACCCGGCGACCGCGGAGCGAAGCGGTGCCGTAGGTGTACTGGGCGGCGGCCCGCATGCCCTGGTAGACGCCCCACGCGGTGAGGATGGACGAGTCGCCGGCCCCACCGTGCTCGACGGTGCGGCCGGTGACGAAGGAGGACTCGCGCGCGACGATGTCCATGTCCTCGCTGTAGGTGCCGACGTCGCAGGCGGTGTAGTAACGCCCGCCGAGCGACTGGACGAAGCGGCCGTAGGCGCGCAGCAGCGCCTCGCTCTTGTCCTTGGCCGGGTCACCGATGATCACGGCCTTCGCGCCGCCCAGGTCCAGCCCGGCGAGCGCGTTCTTGTAGGCCATCGCGCGCGAGAGGTTGAGCACGTCGGCCAGGGCCTGCTGCTCGCTCTCGTAAGGGTAGAAGCGGGTGCCGCCCAGGCCGGGGCCCAGGGCGGTGCTGTAGACGGCGATGATCGCGTGCAGGCCGCTGCGGTCGTCGGAGCAGAAGACGACCTGCTCGTGCCTCGCCTGTCCGGTCGATGGGCCGGTGTCCTTGTGGGACAGCCCGAAGACGTCGGTCACTGTGGTGACTCCCGGTCGTTCCAGTCCGCCGCGTCCTTGCGGCGGAATCCGGAAACCACCCTATCGACCCGTCATCACCCGAACCATGACCGGCGGATCGCGCCGCCGCTCGCTCGCGCGCGGTCGCCGCTCCGTGGCACCATTCGAGATGTGCTGCCCTACGCCGCCTATCTCCGCGTCTACGAGCCGTTGTCCGCGTTCAGCGAGCGCGACCGCGCCTTCTGGGCGGCGTACGCCGACTCCAAGGATCGGCCACGCCGCGCGTTCGCCCTTTCGGCCGAGCACGCCGAGTCGGTACGCCGGCTGCTCGGGGTGCCCGCCATGCCCGCGCCGGGCGCGGAGAGCACCAACGCCTACCTGCGCCGCATCGAGGAGACGCTCTACGTCTGCCCGTGGCAGAGCCGGCTGCGCTCGTGGCTGGCCTTCGCACGGTTCCGCGGCGGCACCCCGCAGCGGATCGCCGACCGGTTCGTGCCGCGGGCCATCGCCGAGCAGACGATGGACGACTTCGACCGCTTCAAGCTGCAGGGCTCGTCGGCGGCGGCGCTGCGCACGCACATCCGCACCAGCACCTGGCACATCCCCGCCCCGTGGTTCGTCCCGTTCGACTCGGCCGAGCGCTGGCTGGTGCTCGGCCGCCAGGAGCCGGCCGCCGAGCAGGCCGCGCCGACCACCACCACCGCACGCAACCTGCTGTACGTGACCTCCATGGCGCAGGCCCGGCGGCGGGTGGCCCGCGCCCTGCTGGTGATCCGCCGGCATGTCGGCGAGGTGACCACGCTGACCGACGTGGAGGAGGTCGGGCGCTGGCTGGAGGAGTTCCACCCGCACTCGCTGGTGGAACTCGACTACGGCGGCCTGGTGCACCTGATGGACGACGCGACCCTGCAGGGCGACCAGTCCGCCGCCGAGCTGTCGGCCGCCCTGACAGGTCTGGACACGGGTCAAGAAGAACTGGCCTACGCCATGTATCAGCGGGTCATCGTGCGGTGGAAGTCAATACAAGCCCTGGAAACTGCGAACTGAACCGCAAATCATGCCTGTGACCTGCAAAAGTAGGTAACGGGAGTCTCCAGCTCGCTTCTGCGAACTGAGTAGTTTGCCGTTTTCACTGCGATACCACGAAACGTGTCGCTAGAATCACCGAGCGTGACATCAACGCGTGGACAAGGCGTTGTGCTGAGAGGGCTCGCCAATCGCTCTACGTGGCTGTATGGTCACATCGGGTGATACCGCATATGGTCCAGAAAATCCGTACTAATGGATCATTGGGGGACATCCATGACAAGCGCCAACACAAGTCGCAGGATCGCTGTCGCCGGTCCACGGAGGAGAGGCCGCACAAATGTCAGCTCGTACACCCGAGGCCGAGCCACTGCTCACCCCGGCGGAGGTCGCCACCATGTTCCGCGTCGACCCCAAAACCGTTACTCGGTGGGCGAAGGCGGGCAAGTTGACGTCCATCCGCACCCTTGGCGGTCACCGGCGGTACCGGGAGACCGAGGTCCGGGCGCTGCTCGCGGGCATTCCGCAGCAGCGGTCGGAGTGAGGCGGGGACCGTCACAGACGTAGGGGGGAGAACCGGCGCGCTCGCGTCACGCATGTGAGCGCGTCACACCACACCCATGGCCGGGTGACTCCGCCGGCGGTCGATCAGCGACCCCCTGGCGGGCGGACGCTCGAGCGGTCGTCATCCGATCATGGGCCGGACTGGGCGGCGCCGCCCGCGCCCGGCGCCACCTCGCCGGCCCTGTACGGACGCACCAGGCGTCCCCCGCGCCTGGCTGAGTCCTTCCCGCCGGCGCGACCCGCGGGCCCGCGTCAGGCGACCTCTCCCCGCCCGATCTCGTCCAGCACCTCCCGCACCTGCCCGTCCTGCCCGGCGGCGACCTCCAGCAACGCGACCAGCTGCCCGATGAGCATGCGCTCCAGCAGCGGCCGGCCGATGTCACGATTCTCCAGCCAGTCCAGGCCCGCGGTCTCCACCGAGGCGATCCACGAGCGCAGGGTGATCCGCAACGCCGGCCCCGGCTCGCCCGCGCGCAGCTGATTGATGATCATCTTGAACATGAGCCGGCGGACGCCCTCGACTATCTCCCCCACCTCGCCCGCCCGGTTGGCCGGCCCGCCGCGCAGCAGCGCCGCGAAGCCCGCCGCGTGGTCCTCCACGAAGTCGAAGTAGCGGGCCAGCCCGGCGGCCACCTCCGCCAGCGCGGTACCGCCGCCCACCGGGCGCAGGCGCTCGGTCAGCTCCTGCGCGGCACTGCGCAGCGCCGCCACGTACAGCTCCTGCTTGCCGCCGAAGTAGTGGTAGACCAGCGCCCGGGAGGCACCGGCGGCCGCGGCCACGTCATCGATCGAGACGTCCTCGGCGTCGTGCGTGCCGAAGAGTTCGAGCGCCGCCGCCATCAGCTCCTCGCGGCGGCGGTCCACGCTGAGCCGGCGCCGCGCCGGCCGCGCCCGGTCGGGGCCGGGGTTCCCACGCTCACCTGGAGCCCTTGAACTCGCACCCACAGAGCGCACACTATCGAAGGCGGTGCCGGATAAGGGGTGCTCCGCAGATCAGCCGCCGAGGCGCGACATACCCGTACCCTTCGCTCGTCTCGATCGTTTGGTCTGACAGGTGCACATCCACTCAGCGTGGGGAGAACCATGTCAGGACCGTCCATGCAGACGCCCTCCCGGTACCATCCGGATCTCCGGGCGACCGAGCCGGGCCTCGGCGACGCCCAGGGCCCCCGTCCGCGGCCCACCATCCGGAACGTCGCCGAGCGCGCGGGCGTCTCCAAGTCGCTGGTCTCCCTGGTGCTGCGGGGCTCTCCGCACGTCAGCGAGCACCGGCGCGAGGCGGTGTTACAGGCCGCCCGCGAGCTCGGCTACCGGCCGAACGCCGTCGCGCGCAGCCTGGTCGAGGGACGGACCCACCTGGTGGGCGCCCTGGTCGCCGACCTCCACAACCCGTTCTACGCGGAGTTCCTCGACGGGCTGCAGGAGAGCCTGCACGGTGACGGGCTGCGGCTGCTGATCGGCAGCGGCCGGTGGGACCCGGCGTTCGAGGAGGAGGCCGTGGAGGCGTTCCTGGAGCTCCGGGTGGACGGGCTGGTGCTGCTCGGCGTCGCCCCCTCCAGCGAGACGCTGGCCGAGGCCGCCGGATACACCCCGACGGTCGTGGTGGGCGAGCGGGACGTCGAACTCGACGGCGTGGACATCGTGGTGGACGACGATCAGCTCGGCGCCCGGCTGGCGGTGGACCATCTGGTCGAGCTCGGCCACCGGCGGATCGCGCACATCGAGGGCACCCCGTCCTCCTCGGCGCGCTTCCGCTGCGAGGGCTACCTCGTGGCCATGCGCCGGCACGGCCTGGCCCCGCACATCATGGTCGAGCACGGCGACTTCACCGAGGAGGGCGGCCGGCGGGCGGCCCGGGCGCTGCTGGAGCGCGATCCGCGGCCCACCGCGATCTTCGCGGCCAACGACGTGGTGGCGCTCGGCGTGCTCGTCGCCGCCGGGGAGCTCGGCCTGCGGGTGCCGGAGGACCTGTCGGTGGTCGGGTACGACAACACGCACCTCGCCGCCGTCCACCACATCTCGCTGACCAGTCTGGACCAGCCGCGCCGCGCGATGGGCCGGTCGGCCGCCGCGCTGCTCAGCGACCGGATCTCCGACCCGGGGAAGGAGTCCCGGCTGCGCCAGGTCACCCCCCGGCTGGTCGTGCGGCGGAGCACCGGCCCGGCGCCAAGTGATGCCCAAGGGTAGGTCAACCTCCACGGCATCGGGGGCCGCCGCGTGTTCACTCGAAGTAGGGCGCCGGCCCACGCCGGCGCCGGACCGGGGGTGTGCATGCGTGATCCGGAACTGGTCTCCCGCGCCCAGCGCGCGGCGGCCGAACTCGAACGTGCCTGGGAACACTGGCGGGCGGCCCGCGGCCGCGGCGAGGACGCGCCGACCGAGTCGGTCGCCAGCTATGTCGCCCACTCGCTGGATCACCCGTGGGGACGGCCACGGGTGGTGCTGGGCCTGGACGCCGAGGACGCCCGGGAGCTGGCGGCGCTGCTGCACCGGCAACCGCTCGGCGAGCCCGCCTGGTAGCGGCGAACCCCGGCCGCGCGGAACGGCCGGTTCATCGTCCCGACTCGCGTAGTTTGGATGCCGAACCGTCGCCTGCGAAGGGGATCACCGTGATCAGTCGAGCATTCGCCGCCGCCGGCCTGGCCCTGTGCGGGCTGAGCGCCGCCGCGTGCGGCAGCGCGGCGGGCTCCACGGAGGCCGCCGTCGCGACCAGGCCGCGCACGGCCGAGGGCGCCGCCACGCCCGCGGCCGCGGCGCCGCACAGCCGGCCGGCCGCCAAGCCCGCGGAGAAACCGCTGGCCGGCAAGGTCGTCGTGATCGACCCGGGGCACAACAGCGGCAATTACCGCCACCCGGAGATCGTCAACAAGAAGGTCAACGTCCTCACCCAGTGGAAGGCCTGCGACACCACGGGCACCGCGACCAACGACGGCTACGCCGAGGCCGCGTTCACCTGGGACGTCGCCCAGCGGATGGCCAAGGCGCTGCGCGCCGAGGGCGCCACCGTCAAGCTCACCCGCGGCGGCGACTCCGGGGTCGGGCCGTGCATCACCGAGCGCGCCGCCATCGGCAACAAGGCCCACGCGGACGCCGCGGTGTCCATCCACGCCGACGGAGCCGCGGCGGGCGCCCGCGGGTTCCACGTCATCATGCCGAAGAAGATCGGCGGCCCGGTGGACCCGGTGGTGGGCGACTCCAAGCGGCTCGGCCGCATCCTGCGGGACGCCTACCACGAGGGCACCGGCATGCCGTACTCCACCTACATCGGCCGCCAGGCGCTCGACTACCGCAGCGATCTCGGCGGGCTGAACCTCTCCACGGTGCCCAAGGTGTTCATCGAGACCGGCAACATGCGCAACGCGACCGACGCGGCCAAGATCAAGAGCTCGGCCTTCCGGCAGCGCGTCGCCACCTCGCTGGCCGACGGCCTCCGCGAGTACCTCACCGGCTGAGCGGCCCTCAGGGGCCCACCTTCCCGACGACCTCGGCCACCGAGGCGTACCCGTGGCGGCGCAGCCGGCGGGACAGGCCGCGGTTGATCCGCCACGCCCACAGCGGCCCTTGGTAGATCATGCCGGTGTAGCCCTGGACCAGGGTGGCCCCGGCCAGCAGCCGCTCCCAGACGTCGTCGACGCCCTCCACACCGCCGACCGACACCAGGGTCAGGCTGTCGCCCACCCGGGCGCGCAGCCGGCGCAGCACCTCCAGGGAGCGGGCCTTCAGCGGGGCGCCGGACAGGCCGCCGGGCCCGGCCGCCTCGGCCGACGCCGGGTCGGCCAGCCCGGCGCGGGACACCGTGGTGTTGGTGGCGATGATGCCGGCCAGCCCGAGCTCGGCGGCCAGGTCCGCGACGGCGTCCACGTCCTCGTCGGCCAGATCCGGGGCGATCTTCACCAGCAGCGGCGTCCGCCCGGCGGCCCGCCGCACCTCGGCCAGCAGCGGGCCAAGCACCTCGACGGCCTGCAGGTCGCGCAGCCCGGGAGTGTTCGGCGAGCTGACGTTGACCACCAGGTAATCGGCCAGCGGGGCGAGCGCGGCGGCGCTCGTCACGTAGTCGCGCGTCGCGAGCTCGGCCGGAATGACCTTCGTCTTGCCGATGTTCACCCCGACGACCACCGGCAGGCCGCGCGGCCGGCGCAGCCGCCGGGCCACCTGGCGGGCGCCGAGGTTGTTGAAGCCCATCCGGTTGACGATCGCCCGGTCGGCGGGCAGCCGGAACAACCGGGGCCGCGGGTTGCCCGGCTGGGCGTGCGCGGTGATGGTGCCCACCTCGACATGGCCGAAGCCGAAGGCGCCCAAGGCCTCGACGCACCCGGCGTCCTTGTCGAAGCCGGCGGCCAGCCCGAACGGACTCGCGAAGTGCACGCCGAACGCGCGCACGCGCAGGGCCTCGTCCCGGGGGGCCAGCATGCGATGCAGGCGCCGCCTGGCGAACGGGGCCAGCGAAAGGACCCGCAGCGCGCGGATGGTCACGTGATGCACGGTCTCGGCGTCGAAGCGGCGCAGGACCAGCGCGAAGAGCAGTCGGTACATCACCGACCAGGGTATCGGGGGTCAGTTCACGCTCGGATCGCGGTCCGGTTCGCGCGTGCGCAGCGATCGCAGGCTCAGCACGCGGAGGTCCTCGGCGGCCGGGTGGCCCGGCCGGCCGACCAGCAGCGTCCGGTCCAGGCCGAGCAGGCGGAGCAGGCGCAGGGCGGGCCGGGACGCGCGGACGATGGCCAGCGAGCCGCCGCGCCCGCGCAGGCGGTCGTCCAGCCAGGTGAGCGCGCGGGCGCCGGAACAGTCCAGGAAGGTGACGTGCGTGAGGTCGAGGTGCAGCCGCAGCGGCAGGCCGAGATCCAGTACCTGGGGCAGCAGCGCGCGCAGTTCCTCGGCGCCCTCCATGTCGAGGTCACCCTGCAAGGTGATCCGGATCGCCGGCACCGGCCGGCGATCCACCATCATTATCATGATCATCATAGGCGGCCCCTCAGCCGGGCGGTGCCTGCTCGCCGAGGATCTCCGCCGCCAGGTCGGCGACCCGGCGGCGGCTGTCCCGGGCCCGCTTGCGCAGCCCCGTGAAGGCCTGCGCGGCCGTCAGATCATGCTTGCCCATCAGGTAGCCGATGGCGCGCTCGATCACGATGCGATAGTCCAGCGCGTACTGCAACTGGTCGGCGAGCGCGCTCTTCTCCTCGGCCTTCACCGCCGCGGCGAGCACCTCCTCGATCACATGGGCGTAGGCCAGCAGCGCCTGGGTGTCGGATTCCTCCCACTCGTGCGGCTCGGCCTGGTAGACGTTCAAGGTGCCGACCGGGCCGTCGCCGAGCCGGACCGGCACCCCGGCCACCGCCACCACCTTCGGGTCCAGCAGTTCGGCGAGATCCGGCCAGCGCTCGTCATCGTGGACGTCGCGCGTGGTCACCGCCGCGTTGTTGAAGAAGGCGGACACGCACGGGCCGCGGCCGAGAGCGGCCTGGGCGTGCTCGAGGCTGCGCCCGGCGTCGTCGGTCGTCACGAGGTAACGCAGGCGCTTGTTCTCGTCCGCGAACATCAACCCGGCCCCGGCGTAGCCGAACAACCGGTCGACCACGCGGACTATTCGCTCCAGGTGGTGTACGACCCCGGTGGCCTCAGAAGCCCTCTGGACGCCTCTGAGGCTCGCGACCAGGGCCTCGGGATCTATACGTGTCATATCCATCCTCTTGTTAACCTCACCCCTGTGCCGGCGCGGTCATGGAGGCGTATGTTTTGCCCAACATCTGCCCGAAATCGGGCACAACAGTCCGCCGCCGGGGACAGGGGACGAGTGACGGCTCCACGTGTCCCGGGCGCGGGGCGGCCGGGACGACGAACTCAGGGACGCCGAACCGCCCGTCCGCGGGACGGGAGTGAACGGCGAGCGCGGCCGTCGACGTGTGGAACCACAGCGCGCTTGACATGGTCAACGCCCGTGCCAATGGCGGTGCCACCTCCAGTTGAGGAAGCTCCGCGGACACAGGGCGGAATGATCTGCGACAAAGCGTAATGCCGCCTGCCGACTCTGGCCAAGTGGTTGCGCCACCCCGGGGGAAAGAATCGGCGCTGGAGCAGGCCCGCGACCGCCCGCCCGGCCGCCATCCGGGCCGGACGCCCGGTGACCGCGCGTCCGGTGGATGTGGCCGGGGGACGGGACCGGCCCGCCGCGTCACCACGCGATGCAATTGGAAAGCGACGGGTGCCGCGCGAACGTGGCACCTCGTCACATGATTAGAGCACAAGTTCGGCCCGGTGCCGACCGGGCCCCATCCAACGAAAGGCGGCACGGCGGCCGGTGGAGCCGCCGTGCCGCCTCACGTACCTGTCAGCGGTCGTCCAGACCGGCCAGCCGGAACGCCAGCCCGCGACGGACCGCCGGCACCCGGGCGAGCAGCCCGAGGGCCACGTTGCGGACCGGCCGCAGTGCCCGGCCGGTATGGGCCAGCCGGGTGAGGCGCCCGGCCAGCTCGGCGACCCGCTCGGCGACCGGCCGGCGGCCCGCCGTGTAGGCGTCCAGCGCGGCAGGCGATCCGCCGCCCAGCACCTCGTCCAGGGCGGCGGCGAGCGCCACCGCGTCGCGGACGCCGGTGTTCATCCCCTGGCCGCCGGCCGGGCTGTTGACGTGCGCGGCGTCCCCGGCGAGCAGCACGCGTCCGGCACGGTAGACGTCGGCGACCCGCTGGTGGATCCGGAACCGCGATCCCCACATCACCTCCTCGACGACCGCGCGGCGAGCCTTCGGCCCGCGGGTGTCGAGCAGCCGCTGCACGAACGCGGCGTCCGGCTCGGCCGGCGCCTCCGGCACCGAGGCCACGATGCGGTGGACGCCGCCGGGCAGCGGGGCCACCACCACCATGCCGGCCGGCGAGAAGTAGAGGATGACCTCCGGCGGCGGCACGTCGCCGGCCAGGCGGACGTCGGCGAGGGTGAACGACTCGGGGTAGGAGGTGCCGCGGAAGCCGATGCCCGCCTGCTCCCGCACCACGCTGTGCATGCCGTCGGCGGCCACGACGTACCGGGCGCGGACGGTCTGCCCGTCGGCGAACGACACCTCCACCCCGGCGTCGTCCTGGCGCAAGCCGGTGACCCGGTATGGCCGCAGCACCTTGCCGCCGAGCTCGGCCAGCCGGTCGTGCAGCACCGACTCGGTGACCTCCTGGGAGATCATGAGGGTGTAGGGGTGCGCGGTGGGCAGGCCGCCGAACGGCACCGGGACCAGCACCCGGTCCCGGTCGCGGATCGTGAACCGCGGCGCGCGCAGCCCCAGGCCGGCCAGCCGGCCGGCCACCCCGTAGGGCTCAAGGACCTCCAGCGTGCGGGCGTGCACGACGGCCGCCCGGCTGGTGTGGTCGGCGGCGGCCCGGTCGTCGACCACGGTGACGTCGCGGCCGGCCAGCAGCAGGCCGACCGCGGTGGTGAGTCCGGTGGGACCGGCTCCGACGACCAGGACATCAGTGGCGGTGGGCAGCATCACGGGCTCCTGTGTTGTTGGGCTTGTTCGGTGTTCTTGCGCGCGGGTTCGGGAGGGCCGACTACGGGTGAACGGCTCCCTGTTCGCGGGAGGGGTGGGCGGTGAGGCCACGGCCCACGCGCGCAGTGCTTCTTGGCGCTCGCTCCGCTCGCGCGGGTTCGG
>NZ_BOOU01000036.1 GCF_016863395.1 Sphaerisporangium rufum
GAACCGGCTGGGTTGGGCTAGCGGGGTTTGGACGGCTTGCTCAGCAACCGCGTCAACGTTTGTTGGCCAACGGGCGTTGACTTCAGGATGCGTCACGAAGAATGCGTTGTCAACGCTTGTTGGCCTACACTCGTTGATGTGCGTAGAACATCACAGGACGCCAAGGACGCGATCCTGGCCGCCGCGCGGGAGCGCTTCGCGGCCGACGGCTACGACCGGGCCACCATCAGGTCGATCGCCGCGGACGCGATGATCGATCCGGCCATGGTGATGCGCTATTTCGGCAGCAAGGAGAAGCTCTTCGCCGCCGCCGCCGATTTCGACCTGCGGCTGCCCGATCTGTCCGCCGTGCCGGCCGACCGGGTCGGCACGACGCTGGCCGCGCATCTGATCCGCCGCTGGGAGGAGGACGACGGGCTGATGATCCTCATGCGGGCCGGTGTCACCCACCAGGACGCGGCCGAGCGGATGCGCCAGATCTTCGCCGGCCAGCTCGGCCCGGTGGCCGGGCGGCTGGCCGGCGACCCGGCCGAGGGGGCGCGGCGGGCCGGGTTGGTCGCCACCCAGGCCCTCGGGCTGGCCCTGTGCCGGTACGTGATCCACCTGCCGCCGGTGGTCGCGCTGACCCCCGAGGAGATCGTCGACTGGCTCGGCCCCACCTTCCAGCGCTACCTGACCGGCGCCTCCTGAGCCGCCCCGGCCGGCGCTCCGCTCTCGCGCGCGTGCCGGGGGTGGGCCGGCGAGCCGGGCCACCAGAAGCGGTCGCCGAGCAGCGTCACCAGGGCCGGGACCAGCACGCTGCGGACCAGCAGCGTGTCGAGCAGCACGCCGAACCCGACGATGACGCCGATCTGGGTGAGGGTGATCAGCGGCAGCACGCCGAGCACCGCGAAGACAGCGGCGAGCAGGATGCCCGCGCTGGTGATCACGCCGCCGGTGACCGCCAGGGCGGTGACGATGCCACCCCGGGTGCCTTCCCGGGCCGCCTCCTCCCGGGCCCGGGTGGTCAGGAAGATGTTGTAGTCGACGCCGAGCGCCACCAGGAACAGGAAGCTCAGCAGCGGGACACCGAGGTCGAGCGCCGGGAAGCCGAAGAAGTGCTTGAAGGCGAACCATCCGGCCCCGAAGCTGGCGGCGAAGCTGGCCACCACGGTGAGCACCAGGAGGATCGCCGCCACCACCGAGCGCAGCAGCAGGAGCAGGACGAGCAGCACCACGGCCAGCACCATCGGGATGATGACCCACTGGTCGCGGACGGCGGCCTCCCGCTCGTCCAGGTCGGTCGCCTCCTGGCCGCCGACCACCGCCGACGCGCCCGGCACCGCGGCCACCGCCGTCCGAAGGTCGCGGATCGCCTGGAAGCTCCGCTCGGTGCCCGGCTCGACGCCGAGCACCACGTCCAGCCGGGTGTACTCGGCGGTACGGTCGGTGACGTTGACCTGAGGGCCGCCCGGGACGCCGGCGGCCGCGGCACGCACCTGTTCGGCGAGCGGGGTGCGCGCGATCACGGTGACCGGTTGCGCGCTGCCGGCCGGGAAGGCGCCGCTCAGCGTCTCCTGGCCGCTGATCGCCTCCACCCGGTCGCGGAACTGCTCGGTCTGCGACAGCCCGCTCTGCACTCCGATGATCCCGGACGCCAGGGCGGCCAGCGCGACGACGCTCAGCAGCGCCGACAGGGCCGGGCGCCGGGACACCGCGCCGCCCACCTTGGACCACAGGCCGGTACGGGTCGGGTCGGCCTGGCCGACCTTCGGCGCGAACGGCCAGAACAGCCCGCGGCCGAACAGCACCATGGCGGCGGGCAGCACGATCAGCGCGTACACCACCGCGGTGACGATGCCGATGGCGCCGGCCAGGCCGATGCTGCGGCTGGACGGCGACAGCGCGAACACCAGCGTGCCGAGGGCGAGCGTCACGGTGGCCGAGCTGGCCAGGATGGCCGGGCCGGCCGAGCGGACCGCGCCGGACATCGCCAGGTGGCGGTCCTCGTGCAGCCGCAGTTGCTCCCGGTATCGGGCGATGAGCAGCAGCGCGTAGTTGGTGCCGGCCCCGAAGACCAGCACCGAGGTGATGCCGAGGGTGGAGTCGTCCACGCTGAGGCCGGTGGTGCGGGTCAGGAATGCCACGATCTTGGCGGCCACCTGGTCGGCGATCCCGATCACGCTCAGCGGCACCAGCCACAGCCACGGGCTGCGGTAGGTGATCAGCAGCAGCAGCGCCACCACGCCGGCGGTCACCGCGAGCAGCGTGATGTTGGCGCCGTCGAAGACCGACGCGAGGTCCACCCGGAAACCGGCCGGGCCGGTGACCTCGGCCTTGGCGCCGTCGGGCAGGCCGGCCCGCGCCTCGGCCCGGATCTTGCCCACCGCCTCGGTCAGTTCGGTGTTCCCCATCGACCCGGCGAGCGGGATGGTGACCAGCGCCACGTCGTTCCGCGGCGCGAACCGCGGCGGCGGCAGGCGGTCACCGGGTGCGAGGGCGGCCAGGCGCTCGGCGTCCGCGGTGATCGCGGACCGGTCCTGCTCGGTCAGGCCGCCGTCGCGGCTGTAGACGACCAGCGCGGGCATCAGCTGGCCGCTCGGCAGCTGACTCTGCAGCCGCAGCGCGGTGGCCGACTCCGCCCCCTTGGGAAGCGCCGCCGCCGGATCGGTGCTGACCTCGGCGCTGCCGCCGAACGCCAGGGCCAGACCGGAGAACACCATCGCCAGCGCGACGGTGAGCCACTTTCCGCGCCGCCCCCACAGCGCGGCCCGCCTACTATGCTCAGCTCGTCTCATCAAAATTCTTTCCATAGTAGAATATTTCCGGTGGTGGAAAGATATGGGACGGTCGTCTGGTTTTGCAACACGAGGGAGGCAGTAGTTGCGCGCGGACCCGCCGGGTGACGAGAACACGACGCCCTTCGAGCTGATGACGCTGTTGCGCCGCCTCAACGTGGAGCTGGACCGCTTCGTGGAGGGGTTCGCGGTCGGCCACGCCCTGCACCGCACCGACCTCAACGCGGTCGTCGTCATCATGGACGCCGCCCGCCAGGACCGGCCGCTCAGCCCGGGTGCACTGGGCGCCCAACTGAACCTCAGCGCCCCGGCGACCACGGCGCTGCTCAACCGGCTGGAGCAGGCCGGGCACATCGAGCGCAGCCGCAGCACCACCGACCGGCGCAAGGTCGAGCTCAGCCTGCACGAGCAGGCGGTCACCCTGGCCGGCAGCTTCTTCGCCCCGCTCGCCCGCCAGCTGTCGGCGGTGCTCGAGCGGTTCTCCGAGGAGGAGCGGGCGCTGATCAGGCGGTTCCTGACCGAGAGCACCGAAGCCACCATGCGCGCCCGCGAAGAGAGCACCGGTCCCGGCGGGCGCGAGTCCGCGCCCGCCCCGCCGCCCGCGGGATGACGGCCCGCCGCCGTCCCTGGTAAAAGGCCGTCGATCATCCGGTCGCCGATCGGCCCGGCGCGGGGCCGGGGCCTGGCGCCGGGGTACGGACTCCATGTCGCCGCCATGAGGAGGCGCGGAGCGCCGCCGGGGGTGCTCCCACAAGAAGGGCAGGTGCCCACCGACATGACCGATCACCGGCCCGCGAGCCGAGCCGCCAGGGCACGCGACCTGCTCGCCGCGCTTCTGCTGGCCGGCACGCCCGCCTGCGTGCTGGCCGTGCCCGCCTCCGCCGCTGCCACCGCCGTCCCGGCCGCCCGGCCGCGCGAGCCGTATCCGCCGCACGGCAACCGGCTGTACACCCGGCTCGGCAACGGCAAGTACAACGTGAACTACTCCTCGATCATCAGCCCCACCCAGAGCTACGGCTTCCAGTCGATGCAGAACGCCAGCGTCAACGGGCGATCGACGACCCAGGCCGGAATGTGCCGCCGCAAGCACCGGGTGTGCTCCATCCGGCAGAAGATGTGGGTATCGAGCGGGTGATGGCGAGCCGTCACATTCACCGGATCCGGCAATGGCCGGGCAATGAGGTGGCGCGCGGCGTGGCCGGCCGGCGGCCGGCCACGCCGTCCCGGCCGTAGGCTGCGGGCGGACCGGGGCTCGGGCGGACGGCGCCCGCCGGCCGGGGTGGGGGCGGCGATGGAGCGGGCGGGCACGAGGACGGCACGACGCGGCGGGCGGCGGGCCGCCCGCCTGGTGGCCGGGGCCGCGGCGGTGTCGGCGCTCGTCGCCGGGCCGCCGGCGAGCGGCACCACGCTCTGCGCCGGGACGGGCGGGCAACGCGTGCCAGGCGACGGCGGCGACGAGGGTCTGCGGGCGAGCATCCCCGATCCGGGCGAGGAGGCCGCGGCCGGCGACATCCACAGCCACGAGGGGAACGGCACCCGCAACCACAACATCGTCGCGGTGCGCAGCCCCACTTATAACCATGGATACCAGCACAATTCGCCCTACACCGTGGACGGCGCCACCGGCATCCAGAACGCGCTGTGCCGCGGGGCGAAGGTGTGCAAGATCACTCTCAACCTCGTCCTCGTGGTGAACGGCCGGGCCGAGCGGCGGCTGCGCACCGAGTCCACCACCTCCGCCCGCGAGATGGTGCGCACGTTCATCCCGGCCGGCGACGACGGCTCGTGCGGCTGACGGCGGCACCGCCCCGGCCGGACGGCGCGGCCGCACCGCTCATCTGCCGAACAACCGGACCAGCAGTTGCCGCCACGGCCGGTAGTGCAAGGTGACCCGCGACAGGTAATGATCGGTCGGTGGGACCGTCACCGCCACCTCGCGCACCCGGAAGGCGGGCGAGTAAAGCAGGTGGTCCGGCGTGCCGCCCCACGGGACGGTGGCCGGCACCTCCAGCGCCTCGCGCAGGTGGAGCGCCTTCGCCAGCTCCGGATACACCCGCAGCAGGTCGTCGGTGTTGTAGTCACCGGCCAGCAGCAGCGGCCGGTCGCGCGGCAGCGCCTCCAGCAGCAGCCGCTCGATGTCCCGGGCATGTCCGACACCCGGCCCGCTCTCGTACCCGCCGGGATGACCGAGGTAGTCCAGCGGGCAGGTATGCGTGTTCCCGACGAAGACCCGGCCCTGTCCCGGCCCGGCCGCGAGCTCGGCGACCTGGAGGGAGCGGTTCAGCGGCACCACCGGATCGCCCGCACCGTTGATGCGCAGCGGGAAGTCCGGGTCCGGCAGCTTGTGCACGGTGTGGCCGGTCACCGGCCCGTCGGCCAGCACGGCCAGGGCGAAGTCACTGGCGGGATCGATGTGCGACGGGCACATCCGGGTCTCGGCGACGTGCGGCAGGCCGAGGACCGTGCCGAGCTTCTCGGCGATGGACGCCCCGGAACCGTCCCGCGACACGTGGGACTCCTGCAGGATCACGACGCGCGCCGCCCGGCCGCCCGCCGGCGTGCCGCGGGAGCCGGGCGGTGTGGCGTGCGGGCCACCCGCCAGCGCCTCGGCGAACGGGGTGAGGTTCTCGCCCGGAACGTAGTCGAACCGGCCTGTCGATCGGATGGTCCGGCCACCGCCGATGTTCCAGGTGCTCACCTCGATGTCCTGCCCGCGCACGAAGCCGCGCACCGGGACCGCGGCGTCGGCCGCCGTGTTCACCAGGGCCGAGCCGTAGCCGAGCCGTACCGCCGCCAGGACGTCCGGTGATTCCCCGGAGACCGCCTGCCCGGCCAGGACGGCGGCGGTCCCGCTGGTGCCGTCGACGCCGAACCGGGCCGCGTACCCGGCCGCGGAACTCTCCCGCATCAGCGGCGCCAGCGGGGCGAGCGGGGTGAACCGCCTGCCGAGGGCCGCGACCGCGCCCCGCCCAGCCCCGGCGACCAGGCCGCCGAGCGCGCCGTACCCGCCGGCCGCGCGCAGTTCGCGGGCGTCGAACCCGTCCCGCAGGCCGTGGTGGATGTGCGCCCACTGGCCGATGGCGTCCGACCCCATGGCGAGCCAGGCGCCGAGCAGGGCCTGCCGCGCCGCCACCAGTACCGCCCGCAACCGCGCGCCCTGCACGGCGACCAGCCGGAGCAGCGCGATCTCCCCTATCCCCGCCACCGGTGCCGCGGCGAGCGTCACCAGGACGAACACCACGGTGAGCCCGAACTGGAGCCGGGCGGCGTCGATGGTGCGCGCGATCATCTCACAGCGCCCGGCGATCTCTCCGCAGCGGACGGCCAGCTGATCGAGCCGCCGGTCCAGCTCCTGCCACACCGCGCCGAACCGGTCGGTGGCCGCCCCTGTCCCGGCGAGCACCTCCGCGGCGTGCCGGGCGGCGTCGGCCCGCACCGACCGCACCGTCCCGGCCAGTGCGCCGGCGGCGTCCCGCGCCGAGCGGAGCGCGTCGCCGTCCCCGTCGGGCCATTCACAGCCCACCGTGACGATCTGCACCAGCGCGATCGCCTGCCGCCATCCGTCCGGCGGCGGCACGGCGCGCACCATGCCCGCCCCGGTGACGGGCGGCCGGTAGTCCGCCACCACCAGGTGCCCGGCACCGTCCGGCACCGGCCGACCGGCCGGCGCGCCCCGCAGCATGGCCGATACGGCGGACTCGGCGGCGGTGTAGCCGTGTCCACCGGCCGCCAACCCGGCTCCCGCGCGCCGCAGCGCCGTCACCGCACCCGCCAGCTCGTGCAATGTCTCGTCCAGCACCGGGCGGAGACCCGGCGTCCGGGGGCCACCCTCGGCTGCGGCGTACCCGAGCGCGTCGGTCCCGTAGCAGTGCCCGGCGTCCGCCAGCGCCGCGCAGTAGGCGTCCACCTCGCCCGCCAGGAGGTCCGCGGCCGCCACCAGCCCCCGGCCCGCGCCCACCCATGCGTCGGCGGACACGTCCAGTGCGGCGCCCGCGGCACGTTCGGTGATCTGGATCACCCACCTCTCGCCGGCGCCCGGGACGGCGCCGGCTCCGAACACCGCCTCCCGGCACGGACCTCGTGCCGGGAGGCGGCCCTTCGATGATCACTTTGCTCCATGAAAGGGCAGCGGGCCATGCCCGGTCAATGCCGGTTCGCGCACCATCGCCGGGCCGGCGCCGGGTCGGCGTCAGGGGGCCGGAACCGCCTCGGTGGCGGGCCGGTCCCCGGAGTCCGGGCCGCCGGAGTCACCGGGGGCCTCGTCGGTCCAGCCTGCGGAGATGACCGCCTGCCGGTTCCACACCGTGCCCGGCGGCAGGCCGGCCACCGAACCGCCGGACCGCACCACGACGCGCTGCGCCCCGAGGGGCCGGCCGGTGGCCTCGTCGAAGATCAACCGGCTCTCCAGGCGGCTCCCGTCCTTGAGGGCCGGTTCGGTGATCGCCACCGCGGTGCCGGTATGCCCCTCTCCGTCGGCCACCTCCCCGGCCACCTTGATGGACTTCAGCTCGGCCAGCATCCGGAAGGCGGCGCCACGGACCGCCGGCGTGACCGGCATGTCGAGGATCAGCCCGTTCGTGACGGCGAACAGCCACGCGTCCGACGACATGGGAATGCCCGACGACTCGGTGTCATGGCCGTCGTAGGACCGCAGCAGCCACGCCTTCAGCCGGCCCGGATCGTCGGGCAGGCCGCGCAGCTCGGCGAAGGTGACGTTGCGGCCGAGCCAGAACACCTTGTCCCCGTCCACCAGCGGGGCCCGGCTGTCCTGGACCTCACCCGGCCGGGTGGACAGTGTCATCGGCTTCGGCTTGCCGGCCACGGTCACCGGTATCTCCACCGGTGATCCGGCCCGGCGCCACGCCGCCTCGTCCTCGGCGGCCAGCGGGCGGGCGCCGAGAGTCTGCGAGCGGCCGATCTGTTCGCCGCCGGTCGCGGACGGCGTCCACTGCTCGGAGCGCTGGCGGTGCACGATCCGGTACCCGCCGCCCTTGGCGGCGAACACGCTGCCGCTCACCGTCACGGTGTGCCAGTACGCGCCCACCTCGTCCGCAGTGCCGGCGGCCCGCTCGGCGGCGGCCAGCAGCACCGCGCGGGCCGACAGCCGCACCGGAGGCGCCGACGCGTCCGCCGACGGCGCCCGCGAGGCCGCGAGACTCCCGTCCGAGGGGGCCCGCGGCGCCGTTCCCCCGCCGCCGGACACCGCCACGGCCACCGCGGTGGCCGTGGCGGCCGCACCGGCCAGGCCGAATCCCCATCCGCGCCGGACGGCGGGCCGCCGGCGCGCCGGGGCCGGTCGCGGCGTCGCCATGGCGCGGGCCAGTTCGGCCGCCCGGGTGCCTTCGTCCACCCGGGTGTCCGCCAGGTGGGCCGGGCGCGCGGCCCGCAGCTGATCGATCGGGTTCATGACCACTCCTCGCTGAGACGTGTGCTCCGGGACCGGGGACGCTCGGCCGCGTCCGTCATCGTCCCCCTGTCCGTGCCGCCCGCCGGGTCCGCGACGTCGGCGGTGTCCATCGCCCGCGCGAGCCGGCGGCGGGCCCGGTGCAGGCGCACCCGGAAGGTCGCCGGCGAGCAGCCGACGACGGCCGCGGCGTCCCGCGGGGACAGGCCCTGCCAGGCGACGAGCACCAGGACCTCCCGGTCGTCCTCCGCCAGGCGGGCCAGCGCCGAGAGCACGCCGAGCCGCTCGGTGACCTGCTCGCCGACGTCGCCCACCGTCCAGGTGCGCATCTCGGCGGCGAGCGCCTCGCGCCTGGCCTCGGCGCGCACGCTGTCGCGCAGCACGTTGCGGGCCACGCCCAGCAACCAGGGCAGCGCGGGCCGTGGCACGTCCGGCAGCCGCCGCCAGGCGATCGCGAAGGTCTCGCTCACCACCTCGTCCGCCACCTGCCGGCCGGCCCGGCTGACCACGTAGGCCCAGACCCGTTGTCGGCATTCGTCGTACATGGTGGTGAATCTCTGCGTATCATCCGCCACCGCCACTTCCCCTTCACTCCCGGATGCCGTTCATCCGACACCAGGAAGTGGTCCGGCGCGCCCGGACGTTACCGCCGTTCCCCGGAGGATCCGCGATCGCCACCCTCCGGGCCCCCGGCGGGGGCCGTGGCGGCCCTGGCGGGATCGCGGCCTGCCTGTTACCGGACCGGCCACCGTGCTACCGGCAAAGGTGATAGGAAAACCGATGTCATATCGGATCTAGGGCAACATCCAGGATGAACCATGCTGAAGTCGATAAAGCACCTAACTCCCACTTTGGCGGCTGCCGGTACATTTATCGCCTTTGTCATGATTTTGTGGGCGATGTCGCCGGGAGCCGGTCCGGCCGCCGGCGTGACGCCGGTGGCAGCGAGCGCGAAGAAGTACACCGTGACCACCTCGGCGATCAGGGCGAGCGGCCGGTCGTACCTGCGGGTCCAGGTCACCAACCGGTACGGCACCACGAAGCGGTTCACCGTCAAGCAGCGCGTCTGCGTGAGCAAGAAGTCCTGCCGCACCATCACCGCCACCATGACCGTCGCCGGGCAGCGGACGTCGTGGCAGAACAAGCACCTGGGTAAGGCCGTCCACTACAAGAGCGGCAAGCACACGGTCTCGGTGGCGGCGCCGTCGACGCCCAGCCCCACCCCCGCGCCGACCGTCACCGTCACCCGCACCGCCGTTCCGACCGCCCACCCCACCGCGACCGTGACGGCCACCCGGACCGCCACCGCCACGGCCACGGTCACCGAGACCGCCACCGCGACCGCCACCGCGACAGTGACCGAAACGGCCACCGCGACCGCCACCGCGACAGTGACCGCGACAGTGACCGAAACCGCGACCGCCATGGTCACCGCCACGCCCGCGGTCACCGTCACCGAGACCGTGACGGCCACCCCGACCCCCGGCACCACCGAGACGCCCGATCCGTCCGACGGCCCGACCCCGACCCCGACCCCGACTCCGGATCCCTCGATCACCGAGCCGGGTACCACCCCGACCCCGGACGCGTTCTGCGGCGCCCCCGTGAACCCGGCCGGCTACACGTTCTGCGACACCGGACGCCTCCAGACGGCGCCGGACCGGGCGGCGTGTGCGGTCTTCACCTGCATTCCGTCCTACGACACCGGCCGCGGATACCTGGTCATGTGCAAGGACGAGCAGGTGAGCATGTCCGGCGGCCGCTCGGGAGTCTGCTCCTCCCATGGCGGATACCTGCGGACCGTCTTCCTGCGCGCGGCGTGACCCTGAGCGGACCGGGCCGGATCCGGCCCGGTCCGCCGCCGCGTACTACGGCAGCAGATCCAGGTGAATTGTCAGTTTTTCTGCGCCTTTTCCAGGCGAAACAGTAAGATCCTCGGGTTCTGCGTCGGAGAACGGGGGAAAAATGTCCAATTCGATGGTGGTTCTCGATCCGGAGGTCGAAAGGAATCTCGGCCCGCGGATCATCGAGCACCGCCCGGCGACCGGTGGCTCCGGAGCCAGGTTCGCGGTGATCCTCGGTATCGCCGCGTGCGTGGCCGGGGTGCTGCTCATGTGGGCGGGCACCGCGGCCGACGTCCGCACCTTGGGCGTGCTGGGCCTACTGACCTTCGTCGGCGGGCTGACCATGTTCGCGTTCAGCGTCAAGACGGCCGTCCAGGGAGCCCAGCACTACTCCCTGCACCCCGGCGGGCTGGTCCGGGTGCGGAAGGGCGCGGCGACCGTGCTGCCGTGGCCCGAGGTCGCCGCGATCACGCGCAAGCGCGCGCCCAAGGCGATCCCCTCGCTCGGCGTCACCCGGGAGACCATCATGGGATACAAGGTCACCCCGCGGAACGGCAAGGGCTTCGTCCTGGTGGTGACCGACCACAAGGAGGTTCCGGCGAGGTTCTGCGCCCAGTTGGAGCAGCTCGCCACCGGTGCCCGGGTGCCCGTCTCGGGTTGACCGCCCGCAACGCGTCCCGCTTCCGGTAAAGATCAGGACAACCGGCGGGTGGATTCGCCAGTCTCTTCAGACATGAAGACTTCCGCGAAGCACTCGACACCCCGCCGCGCCCTGATCCGCGGTATGGCCGTCGTCGCCGTGGCGGCGGCCACGGTCGCCGGTGGGACGGTCCCCGCCGGCGCGGCCGCCGTCCCGAAGTTCAAGGAGCCCGCGATCTTCGGGACGTCCTTCCAGGCCGACCCGCACCACGACTTCACCCGGGGGATCAGCTCCCGCCATGACGGCATCCTCCGCGGCTGGGTCACCCACTACCGCGCCGGTGTGGCCGAGTACACCCCGATCAAGTGGGTGAAGGACCGGTCCGGCAACACCGAGGGCTGGTTCACCGGTCCGAAGCAGGGCGACGTCATGGCGTACGCGTCGCGCGTCTCGCCGAAGCTCGCCTACTACAGCGCGCTCGCCTGCACCGGCAGCAAGCTCACCGTGGACCGCAGGGGGCTCGGCGCCCGGCGCTGCTCGGCCAAGGCGGCCACCGCCCTGCTGAAGCGGGGCCACCGTCCCGGCCTCATCACCGTGTACCGGGGCAAGATCGTGAAGTTCCAGGAGATCTACACCCCCTGACCGGGCCACCGGGCCGGCCCGACCAGGCCGGCCCTGCCGCCCCTTAGCCCTGGACCACCCTCAGCCCTGGACGACCGCAGACCCGGACGACCTCGGCCCCGCGCGCCCCTTGCACCCGCGACCGTTGGACCCGCGCGCCCCTCGGACCCGGACGGCCTCGGACCGGACGGCCTCGGACCCGGACGGCCTGGTCCGGGCCGGCCCCGTCCGGCCGGCCGGATGCCCGCCTCGACGGGTCCGGCGCGCCCTGGCGAACCTCGCCGCACGCGAAGGACCTCACCCTGCCGGCGGGGATCCGCGAGGCACGGATATCGTCGCGAGATGATCCCGGCGTTCTCCGGCAGGGCCGCGAGCGTCCTGCTCGTGGTACTGGTGGCGGCCTGCGCCGGGCCGCCACCCGCCGCGCCTGCCTGGACGGGTCCGGCCGCCGGCTGCCCGTCGAGCGCCGTCCGCCCGCCGCCCGTCCCGGTGGCGGCCGGTGACGTCCGCGGGCACGACTACGACGGTGACGGCCGGGCCGACCTCGCCGCCGGCCTGCCCGGCGCCGGGCGGGTGGAGATCCGGTACGGCTCGGCGAACGGGATCGCCGCCGGACGGCGGCAGGTCGTCACCGGGCCGGGCGGCCGGTTCGGCCGGGCGACGGCCACCGGTGACCTCGACGGTGACGGCCGGGCCGATCTCGTGGTCGCCGGCAGCGGCCGCACCGCCGGCCTGACCGTCGTCCTCGGTGGCCGCGGCGGCCTGTCCGACCGCCAGGTGACGCTGCCCGCGGTCCCGGGCGGGCCCGCCGGCCACGCGCTCGCCACGGGCGACTTCGACCGCGACGGGGACGACGACCTCGCGGTGACCGGCGCCGGCGCCACGGTGTGGGTGGCCGGCGGCGGCGCCGGTGTCCGGGCCGGCCGGGCGACCTGGCGGCCGGTACTGCGGCGCGGTGCCGCCGTCGCGGTCGGGCCGCTGGCGGCGGGCGACGTCACCGGGGACGGGTTCGCCGACCTGGCCGTCACCTACTCGGCGGACGATCCGGCCGACGAGGGCACCGGTGTGGTGTACCGGGGGTCACCGGCCGGCCCGGCCGGCCGGATCCGCGGCACCTTCCCCGGCTGGGACGTGGCGGATGTGGCGATCGCCGACCTGGACGGTGACGGCCACGGCGATGTGGTGGCGGGCATCCCCTGGGGACACTCCGGGGATCCGGCCGGCCGGGTGACGGTGAGCCGCGGGTCACCAGGCGGACTCCGACCCGCCGAGCCGATCGGTCCCGGCTCGGCGGGCATGCCGGCGGGCCCGCCCGGCGTCGGCCGGTTCGGCGCGGCGCTGGCGACCGGCGACCTGGACGCCGACGGGTACGCGGACGTCGCCGTCGGCGCGCCGGACACACCCGGGGCCGTCTACGTGCTGCGCGGCGGCCCCGGCGGGCTCGCCGCCTGCCGCGCCCGGGCCCTGGACGCCATGGCGGCCAGGCTGCCCGGCGCGTCCACCGGCGGCTTCGCCGTCGACCTCGCGTTCACCGGGGAGGGCGCCACCGCCGGCCTCGCCGTCACCTCGCTGACCACCACCGCCTCCGGCCTGGCGGCCGGCCTCACCCTCCTCACCGCCGGCGAGCCGATCCGGTCCACCGAGATCGCCGCCGAGCATCTGCCGGCCCGGGACGGCGAGGTCGGCTTCGTCCTCGACCGCCCCGGCCGATAAGAAGGACGACGAGCCCCGGCACCGGGACCACCGGGCAGGGGAAGCGCGGCGGCGACCGGAGCCGCAGGTCAGGGTCAGGTGAGGATGACGAGCCGCCCGGTCGCCCGGGTCATCGCGACGTAGCGGTCGACCGCTCCTTCGACGCCCTCGCCGAACCTCTCCGGATCCACCAAGACCACCAGGTCGAACTCCAGCCCCTTCGCCAGTTCCGGCGTGAGCGACCGGACGCGGGGCACCGGCCGGAACGCCGGGTCGCCGATGACGCACGCGACGCCCTCCGCGTGCTCGGCGAGCCACCCGTCGATGATCGAGCCGAGCTCGGCGGCGGATCCGTGGCCGACCGGGACGCCGCCGCGGCGGATCGAGGTCGGCACGTTGGCGTCCGGCAGCACGGCCCGGATGACCGGCTCGGCCACCGTCATGATCTCTTCCGGCGTCCGGTAGTTGACGCTCAGCGAGGCGAGCTCCACCCGGTCCAGACCGATCCGCCCGAGCCGTTCCCGCCACGACTCGGTGAACCCGCGCCTGGCCTGGGCTCGGTCTCCGACGATGGTGAAACTCCGGGACGGGCAGCGGGCCAGCAGCATCCGCCACTCGGCGTCGGTGAGCTCCTGGGCCTCATCCACGACGACGTGCGCGAACGGGCCGGCCAGCAGGTCCGCTTCGGTACGGGGGACGGCGTCCTCCTCGATGAGGGCGTCCTGCAGGTCCTGCCCGCTGAGCATTGTCACCGCGCCCTCGCCGTCGTCGTCGGCCGCGAGCGTGTCCTCGATGACCTTGGCCAGGTGCTCGCGCCGGGCGGCGACATCGGCGGCCCGCCGGCGCCGGCGCCGCGACTCCTCCGGGTCGCCGAGCCGGAGGCGGGCCGCGTCCAGCAGCGGCAGGTCCGACACCGTCCAGGCCTGGGCGTCCGCGCGCCGCAACCGCCGGACCTCGTCCGGGGACAGCCAGGGAGCGCACATCCGCAGGTAGGCGGGGACCGTCCACAGGTCGCCGACCAGGTCGGCCGGGTCGATCACCGGCCACGCGCGGTTGAACGTGGTGATCAGTGCCCGGTTGCGCAGCAGCGAGCGGCGGACCAGTTCGGCCGGCACCTCGTCGTCGTGCCGGTCCACCAGGATCGCGAGCAGTTCCTCCCAGATCTTGTCGCGCGCCTCGTTGTGCGGGGTGCCGGGTTCCGCCGCCTGGCACGCCTCGGCCCAGTCTTCGGGACCCAGCCAGACCTCCGACCAGTCGGTCTTCACCGTCATCCCCTCGGCCGGCGGGTTCTCGTAGAACCGGACGGCCGGCTCGATCGCCTCCACCATGTCCGCGGACGACTTCAGCCTGGCCACCTCCGGGTCCGCCTCCACCTCCGCCGTGGCCCCCTCGGGAAGCAGGTCCCGCAGCGTGCAGGTCCGCACGCCCTCCTCGCCGAGGCTGGGCAGCACGTCGGCCACGTAGGCCAGGTAGGGCTGGTGCGGGCCGACGAACAGCACGCCGCCCCGGCGGTGCCCGAGCCTCGGGTCGGAGTACAGCAGGTAGGCCGACCGGTGCAGCGCGACGACGGTCTTCCCGGTGCCCGGACCGCCGTCGACGACCAGCGCGCCGCCGGATCCGGCGCGGATGATGGCGTCCTGGTCGGCCTGGATGGTGCCCAGCACGTCGCGCATCCGTCCCGAGCGCCCGGCGCCCAGGCTCGCGATGAACGCGGACTGGTCGTCCAGCGCGGCGTGCCCGGTCATCCCCTCCGGAGTGAACACCTCGTCCCAGTAGTCGCTGACCCGGCCGCGCGCCCACCGGTACCTGCGCCGGCTCACCAGGCCCATCGGGTTGGCGTGCGTCGCGCCGAAGAACGGCTCGGCCGCGGGCGATCGCCAGTCGACGAGCAGCCGGCGTCCAGAAGCGTCGGTGAAACCGAGCCGTCCCACGTACACCGGCTCGGCGCCGTCCGCGGCGACCATCCGGCCGAGGCACAGGTCCAGGCCGAACCGGCGCAGCGCACGCAGCCGGCCGGACAGCCGGTGGACCTCCAGGTCACGGTCCATCGCCTGCCGTCCCCGGCCGCCGGGCGCCTTGCGCGCGGCGTCCAGCCGGTCGGACAGGTCGGCGATCGACGCCGCCATGCTCTCCGCGATGGCCGCGAAACGGCGCTCGTCGTCGGCGATCAGGGCCGGGTCGGCCTTGCGTGAGAGGCGCTCGGGCAGGTCGAACGCGCTGGTGGTCACGGGACTCATGTCATCGGCTCCGATCCGCGGCCGGGTACGGCCCCGTCAGGCGGCGGTTCGCGGCCGGGGACGGCCGCGTCAGGCGACGGTCACCGCTCGGTGCGCCCAGGTCACGGTACCGCCGACCCCGGCCCAGGAGATCCTCGCCGGGCCGGGCCCCCGCCGCCGCACCGGACGCCCGCGACCACCGAGCTCCCCGTTCCATCGGCCCGCCCGGCCCGTTCATCGATGACAACACCCGCACTTAACGCCCCCGCCTTCCCAGGTTCCGGCCTTCGGCCGACGATTCTGCGGCATGACCGGGGCCTTGCCGCAAGCCCCCTGGTGCGCTATAGCTTGAGAGTGGAAAGGCGCGGGCATTCCCCTTTCCGGTCGCCCTTCCCGGTCATCGCCCTCCGTGCGACGGATCCGCCTTCACGTAGTGACTCGCGGAACGCGCCGGCACCCGCCCCCGCAGGACACCGGCCATCGACCGCAGAACACGTACCGTCCTTCCCAGGCGCCGCGGCCTGGCCCGGGCGAGCGCCACGCCGGCCTCGGCGACGTCCAGGCTGTCCTCGATCAAGGCGTCGTGCAGCGGGCGGTAGAACAGCGGGTAGGTGATCCAGGCCGGCCAGCCCATGGTCATCTCCATGCGGTGCCGCAGCCGGCAGTCGCGATCTCCTTCGGGGATCACCTCGTACTCGTGGTACCCGTGGAAACCGGCCGGCGCGCTGAACCGGAACCGGATCCACCCACCGGGCCGGTACTCCTCGACCGTGTAGCGGACCGGGCCGTGCCCGCCGGCCGCTCCGACGCCGAGCGGCCGGTCGAACCGCATCGCCGGCCACCGATGGCGTGGCCACAACCGGTCGTCCGGACCCGCCAGCGAATCGATCAACTCGCCGGCCGCCGCGGCCGGCACCGGCAGCCGCCGTTCGTGGACGTTGTGCACCATTGGCCGCCTCCTGGGCATCCCTTGCAACTAGAGAGGTCTCTCTAGTTCATGTAGAGGATAGTCTCTACTTCATGCCGCAGCCGGTCAAGCACTCCATCGAGGCCATGCTCGACGCCGCCCGCGCCCTGGTGCTGGCCGGCGGTCCCGCCGCCGCGTCCGCCCGGGCCGTCTGCCAGGCCACCGGCGCGTCCAGCGGATCGGTCTACCACCGGTTCCCGCGCCGCGACGACCTGGTCGCGGCGGCCTGGCTGCGCGCCCAGGACCGCTTCCTGCACGCCTATCTGGACGCGCTGGAACCCGCGAGCGCCGAAGCTGCCGCGCACGCCGCGGTGTCCGTGCTCACCTGGTGCGGCGCGCACCCCGAGGACGCCGCCCTGCTGCTACGCCACTCGCTGCGCGACCTGCTACGCGGTGACATCTCCCCCGCCCTCGCCGCCCGCGCCGAGGCCGACCGGCAGGCCCTCGACGCCGCGCTGACCGCCACGGCGGCCGCCACCGGCATCGCGCTGCCCGACCTCATCCTCGCCGTGGTCGACCTGCCCTACGCCGTGGCCCGCCGCACGCTCCGCGACGGAGCCACCCCCACACCCGCCGACGCGGCCGCCCTCCACCGCGCCGCCACCCTCCTGCTCGCCGACCGCCCCTGCTGAACGCCGAGCGCACACGTCCACACCTTCCGTCCCGCGCCCGCGTGAGGCGCGTCGACTGTCGGGCGAAGGATCGGCCGACTGGCCGTACCTGAGTCCGAAGACGCCCGGTTGAGCACTCTCCAGTGCGCCTGCTGCGGCGGTTGGAGCTCGGCCGGAGTCTGGCCGAGGCAGCCCGTTGCCCGCGGGGCGAGCCGCTGGACGGCGGAATTGCGGCGTACGCCCCGGAGTGATCAGGTGACGGATCGCGCCACCAGGGCCATGGCCTCCCGCATGGCGTTCCGTACCTCGGCGGGTCCGTCGCCGCGCTGCAGCGCTGTCGAGGCGGACGCGCCGACCGCGCCCACCATCGCGCCGACCAAGGCGGCGGCTGTGATCGCGTCGAGCCGGTCAGGGAATGCCCGCTGCAGCGCCCGCGCGAGTTCGGCCTGCGCGGTGAGGTAACGCTGCAGCAGCCGGGCCTGCAGTGCCGGCACCGAGGCCGCCAGCCGTGTCCGAAGTGCTGCCAGTCCGCTTGCGAGGTCACTGTCCCAGGAGTTGGCGATCATCTGGTCCATTGCCCGTACCAGCAACTCGGGCAACGGTTCCTCGGCACGGCGCTCGGCGATCGTCTGTAGCGCCAGGTCGACGCGAACGTCGGCATTGGCCAGTAACACGTCCTCCTTGGCCCGGAAGTGGAGGAAGAAGGTGCGGGGGGACACCTCCGCCGCGTCCGCGATCTCAGCCACGGTCACGTGGTCGTAGCCCTTGTCCTCGAACAGGCGAACCGCCGCCTCGATCAGTACCTGCCGGGTGCGCTGCTTCTTACGCTCCCGCAGTCCGAGTTTCTCCACCATACGGGGCAGTTTATTGCATCTTACGAATCGATGCATACTATGAATATGTACAGAGACTGCAGTCACTTAAGGATGGTCATCATGGGAAGTCTGGACGGGCGCGTCGTCCTCATCACCGGAGCCGGGCGCGGAATCGGGCGAGAGGAGGCGTTGTTCTTCGCCGGCGAAGGCGCCAAGGTCGTCGTCAACGACCCCGGCGTTGCCATCGACGGCACCGCCGGCGATGCCGGCGTGGCGACGAAGGTCGTCGAGGAGATCACTGCCCGCGGCGGGCAGGCCGTGCCCAACGTCGACAGCGTCGCCGACTGGAACGGTGCCCGCCGCATGGTGGAGACGGCACTACAGTCCTTCGGCGACCTGCATGTAGTGGTCAACAACGCGACCATCGAACGGAACATGGGCCTGGCCGACCTGTCGGAGGAGGACTTCGACGACGTCCTGACCGTCAAGCTCAAGGGCACCTTCGCGGTGACGCACTGGGCGGCCCGCCACTGGCGCGACCAGTTCCACGCAGGTGTCCACGCCGACCGCGCCGTCGTCAACACCTCCTCCGGCTCCGGACTGCTCAATCCGCTGCCCGCGCAGGTCTCCTACGCGGCGGGGAACGCGGGTGTCGCGGCGCTGACCACAGTGGCGGCCCTCGAACTCGGCCGGTACGGCGTGCGGGTCAACTGCATCTCGCCCTCGATGGCCCGCACCAGGCTCACCCTCGCCGTTCCCGGCATGACTCAGGAACCGTCGGCGGGCCGTTTCGACCCCCTGCACCCCGCTGCCAGCGCGCCTGTCGCCGCCTACCTGGCCAGTTCAGCCTGCCCGCTCACCGGCCAGGTGCTGTCGGTGCGGGGCGGGACGGTCGCGGTCAACCGCGGCTGGTCCCTCGGCGGCCACATCCACAAAGACGGGCTGTGGAGCGTGGAGGAACTGTCCGAGAAAGTGAAGGAGTTGCCGATGGACGACCCGTTCGACAAACTCGCCCATGCCCTCACCGGCGCGCTCGGCACCGTCGGACGCACCCGGCTCCAGGAGATGATCAACGCCTTGCTGGACCAGGGAGGCGAGACCGGTACGGCCTCCATGAAGACTTCCCGCTCAGCCCCGGCTGCCTCACCGTCCGCGGGTCATTCGCCTTCCCAGATCACCAGGTCGTAACTCAAAGGCGGCAGACTCGCTTGTCACTGCCTGCCGAAAAGGACCGGCGGACCCCACCGATCGACGCCGGTTCGAAGAGCCGTCCGGAGGGTCGAACGGCGGCGCGCGTGCTCCGCCGGTGCTCTTCCACCCCGGATGTCGAGCGAGTTGTCGTCGGCCGACGAATTCCGCAACCCCGGAAAGGCCGAGGGCACGTCTACGCCCTCCGCCCGCTGACGCAGACGGTGGTCAGCGCACTGAACGCCGACCTCACCATGAAAGACCTCACCGAGGACATCGCGGCGTCCCGCTATCCGTCTGTTGCCGGTTGAGAAGACGCTTGCCCGTCCCACCGAACAGCAAAGGCGCCTCGAGGCATTCGGCCACGGGGTGTTTTAATGGGGATCAGGAGCTCGACGCCGATCCGGGCCGTAGCCGGCTCTACCAGATCGTGATTCCGGCGAGGCGATCTATCGCGCCAATGGACCGCCATCGTCTTTAGGCGACCGCGGACGAGCGGTGTACTCGGCCCGGTTGGCGTGTCCGGCCGCTGAGACCGCGGTGCGAATTCCCCTGCGGTTCACGTAAGGCATTACCTAGGCCGTCACCAGTATCCGGTTGGATGGAGAGCATGACCGCTCGCGAGGTGGCCCGGCTGTTGCCCGACGCCCAATGCTCCGCGATCTGTGCCGATCCATGGCGGTGCTGGAGGCCATTCTCAGCCCGGACTGAGAGATCCGCTACCACTCCTTCGACGCGGGCCTGGAGTCCCGGGGAGGACTTCCGACGTCACAAGAGCTGTCGGCCATTCATGAAAGCGCGTTGTCGTCAGTGTTGTCGTCAAGCCACAAGAAAAACACCCCGGACCATAGTGGCTCGGGGCGTTTTGGCTGTTCAGGTGGGGTGGTCAGGGGCGGGGTCGAACCGCCGACCTTCCGCTTTTCAGGCGGACGCTCGTACCAACTGAGCTACCTGACCCGGCTGGTGATGTAGCACCTACCAGAGCGGTCCTGACGGGACTTGAACCCGCGACCTCCACCTTGACAGGGTGGCGAGCACTCCAAACTGCTCTACAGGACCTTGCTTGCCGTAAGCCGTGGCTTCCGGCCTTCGCGCTTGCTCAGCCTACCAGCTCCTCGGAGGTCTTTGACCTTCCGTCTTGCCGGTGAGCTTGACGCTCACGCGTGCCCCCAACGGGATTCGAACCCGTGCCGCCGCCTTGAAAGGGCGGTGTCCTAGGCCGCTAGACGATGGGGGCTCAGGACTTGCGTCCTGGATCCATGACGCCTTCCGTCGGGGACCTCTGAAGCATAGGGGACGTAGCGCCCCGATGCCAAAGCGGTTACCTCTGCGGTGGCGTCGTGGTGCCGGCGTCCTCCTCCGTCTCCGCAGGGGACGGAGCGGGCGACGGCTCCGAGGAAATTGTACGACCCGGCTCGCTCTCCAGATGACGCTGGATCTGTACCCACTGCTCCCCGAGTCCGCCCACCGTGATGTCGTCCCAGGCCTGGAGCCGGTGGGTCTTGCGGTCGAAGTAGAGAACCGACGCCTGGACGGGGGTCGGCTCGTCGTGTTCGAGGCCGCGCAGCCCGGCGGCGCCGGTAGACCCTTCGATCATGAGTCGGGTGCCGGAGCCCAGCTTCTCGGTCGACCGGGCGTGGACGTGACCGGACAGGACGAGGGGCGCCGCCCCGTCGAACGCCCGGCCCACCGTGGGGTCGTGCACCGCCACCACGTCGACGGGGATCCGGGCGGCGGGGTCACGGGCGACCGCGACCGCCGTACCGGGGCTCGGCGAGGGCGCGGGAGAGCTCCGGTCCGCGGTCGCCTTCGGGCCACCGCCGGTGGGCACCAGCCGCGCCGCGTGCGTGCGGCCGAGCTCGGTGAGCATCTGCGCGTCCGATTTCACGTCCACCGTCTTGTCGGGGGTGAACCGCGGGTCGCCGATGCCGTAGATGCGCAGGCCCTGCACGGTCTTCTCCCCGCCGTCCAGCACGATCGCGTTCTTCTGCGCGGCGACGGCGCGCTGGGTGGACTGCGAATCGTGATTGCCCCGGACGTACACGTAGGGGACGCCCAGCTTGCCGATCTCCTCGACGAACTTGTTCTCCGGTTTGGTGCCGTGGTCGGCGATGTCCCCGGTGTCGATGATCAGGTTGATCTTGAATTGTTCCTGCAGCGAACGGATGGTGCTCCAGGCGACCGGGTTGAGATGGATGTCGGAGACGTGGAGCACCCGCAGCGTGTCGGGATCGGGCGAGTAGACCGGCAGCGTCGTACCGGCCTGGTAGAGCTGGGACACGTTCGTGACGAGCTTGGCGAGCTGCCCCTGGTACTCCGAAAAGCGCGAGACGATCGACTCCGCGCTGCCGATGAGCGAGGGCACGCCGGTGAGCAGGCCGGTGTACCGGGGCTCGGCGATCGACTTGGGGTTGAAGGTGGCGACCGCCACGGCGCCGGCCACGCCCACGGCGGTGAGGCCGCCGAGCCCGGTCCACAGCGCCCGCCGCCACGACCGGAAGACGATCAGGCCGCCCAGCAGGCTCCCGACGATCGCGCACAGGGCGGCCCGCAGGGCCAGGTCGCGCAGGCCCGCCTGCAGGTCGGCCTCGATGAGGCCGGGCAGGCTCTCCGCCCATCTCGGGCTCTCCAGCAACCGCTGGGCCACATCGGCGTGGATGCCGTCCAGGCTGAGGTCCAGCCGGATCGGGCCGCGGTGCGATTCGAATCTCAGCGTGCCCAGCGGGCGGACGTCCATAACGGTCTGGCCGCTCCAGGACGGGCGCAGGCTCATCCCGATCTGCGCCGGCCCGACCGCGGTGCTGACGTGCGCGCCGGTGGCGATGCCCAGCCACGCCCCGGCCAGGGCCACGACGCCGATCATGAGTACGCCGGCGGTCCGGCGTGCGGCGCGGCGCTCGCGCAGGCGCCGGCCGGCTTCCTTCCAGCGGTTCAGGTTCATCACCACCTTGCCTACCCGAATCCGCGGGCTCACTCATGGCACCGCGCGCAGTCGTTCGATGTCACGGTGCGGCCGGGTGCGCTGTCGCCCGATCCCGGGCGGTGACACGATGGCCGGGTGATAGAGGTTTCACGGCCGAAGTTCGAAGAACTGGTGGCGGAGGCGCTGGACACGATCCCGCCGGAGCTGGCCAGGATGATGCAGAACGTGGTGATCGTCGTGGTGGACGACCCTCCGGAACCCGGACTCCTCGGTCTCTACACCGGCATCCCGCTGACCGAGCGGGGTGACTGGTACTCCGGCGTGCTGCCGGACCGCATCGAGATCTATCGGAATCCGATCTGCTCAATGTGCGGCTCCGAGGCGGAGGTAGTGGACGAAGTTCAGATAACGGTCGTCCACGAAATCGCCCACCATTTCGGCATCGATGATGCGAGGTTGCACGAACTCGGCTGGTGAACCGGGCACCTGATTTCTGAGAGGTGGCCTGCTGCCGGCCTCCATGACCGGGAAACCATGAACACGTCCCCCGTGAGCACTCTAGGTGACATAATGAACACGTTCTGTCAATGACCTTCGAGCCACGCGGAGGCGTATGGCGGCCACCAGACCGGGCCGGCCGCCCGGGCGGCATCGCCGGTCACCGGAGAGCCAGGCGACCTACACCGAGGTCATCGCCATCGGCGAGTTCCGTGCGCTGTGGGCCGGACAGTGTCTCTCCCTGCTCGGCGACCAGCTCGCCCAGATCGCGCTCGCCCTGCTGGTCTTCGACCGGACCGGGTCCCCCTTCGCCACCGCCGCCGTCTACGCGCTTACCTACCTCCCCCCCATCCTCGGCGGCCCGCTGCTGGCCGGACTGGCCGACCGGTACGCGCGCCGGCGCGTGATGATCGTGTGCGATCTCCTGCGGGCCGCCCTGGTCGGGCTCATGGCCGTGCCAGGAGTGCCCTTCCCGTTGCTGTGCGGGCTGGTCTTCTCGGTGGTCCTGCTCAGCTCGCCCTTCACCGCCGCCCGGGCCGCCCTGCTGCCCGAGATCCTGGAAGGCGACCGGTACGTCGCCGGGTCCGCGCTGCAGAACATCACCAACCAGGGCGTCCAGATGCTGGGGTTCGCCGCCGGCGCCGGCATGATCGCGACCATCGGCGCGCACCGGGGCCTCGCGGTCGACGCGCTGACCTTCCTCTGCTCGGCGCTCATCCTGGTCATCGGGGTACGCCGGCGTCCGTCCCCGCCCGCCGAGGACGACGTCCAGGCGTCGCTGTGGTCCATGACCAGGACCGGGGTGCGGCTCGTCTTCGGAGACCGGCGGCTGCGCACCCTCGTGCTCTTCGCCTGGCTGTGCGGGTTCTACGTCCTGCCGGAAGGCATCGCGGTGCCGTACGCCGCCACGCTGAGCGACGATCCGCGCGGTGTCACCCTGATCAGCGGCCTGCTCATGGCCGCCATGCCCACCGGGACGGTGATCGGCGCCTTCATGTACAGCCGGCTCGTCACGCCGGCCGGAAGGCTGCGCGGCATGGGATGGATGGCCATGCTCAGCTGCGCCCCGCTCATCGCGTGCGCCGTGCGGCCGCCGCTGGCCGTCGTCCTGAGCCTGTGGATCCTCGCCGGAATGGGCGGGGCCTACCAGCTCGCGGCCAACGCCGCGTTCGTCCGCCTGGTCCCGGCGGCCCGCCGCGGCCAGGCATTCGGGCTGGTGCAGTCAGGGTTGCTCGCCGCCCAGGGCATCGGCATCCTGGCCGGCGGCGCCGCCGCGCAGATACTCGGTCCAGAGCCGGTGGTCGCCCTCGCCGGAGCGGCCGGGCTGTCCGTCGCCGTCCTGCTGGCGATGCTCTGGACCGAGTCGCGTGCCGAGATAATCACCAAGGTCCGCACGCAGGTGACCTAGATGGTCGTCGGCGGCTCGTCCGTCGGCGACTGGGGGCGGGCGCCACCGGGCTGGTCCTGCGGCCGGTCCTGCGGCGTCTGCGGCGTCTGCGGCGGGTAGGCCGGCGGCGGGCCCGCGTACGGTCGCTGCTCCGCCGAGTGCTGACCGTCGGCCGGCTGCCGCCAGTGCGACGACGCCTGGTGCCAGGTCGAGTTCGGGTCGCTCTGCTGCTTGTTGATCAGATCCTGCAGGATCGAACCCTGCCTTCCCTCTTCGGGGATCAGCAGCCAGGCGACGGCGTAGATGCCGACGCCGATGCCGCCGAAGAAGCTGGCCACCGCGAGCGCCAGCCGCAGGATGTTCGCGTCGATGCCGAGGAACCTGGCGGCTCCCGAGCAGACGCCCGCGATGATCCTGCCCTCGCGGGTGCGGCGGAGTTCCTTGGCCGGGATGTGGCCGGTGTTCATCTCGTTCATGCCTCCACTCTGCCCCCGCCCACCGGCCGCGCACATCGGGATTACCCCTGGCCCGACCCTGGTCGCCCCCGGACGCCCTCGCGCCGCTTGAGCCCGCCCTCGGCAGGGAACCACCTAGGCGGGACGCCCGGGATACCGAAGGGTGCCCGCAGGGGGAAGGCGGTCGCGCGATGGGCGGTACGCTCAGTACCCTGCAATCTGTACCGGGCCGCTAGCTCAATGGCAGAGCTGCGGACTTTTAATCCGTAGGTTCAGGGTTCGAGTCCCTGGCGGCCCACCTGCGAAAACACCCCCGCGACGGCGCCCGTCCGGGGGTGTTCGCCAACGGCCTTGCTAACAAGTGCCTACGTCGACGGACTCAACGCCGTCGCGAACACGTCGGCGGCCGGGGCCTCCGCCGAGCGGATCACGTGTGCGTACCCCCTCAGGGTGATCGCCGGATCCGCGTGCCCGAGCCGAGCGGCCACCACGTGCACGGGCACGCCGGCCAGAAGCAGCGTGGCGGCGTGGACACGCCGTAGATCGTGCAGTCGCGCGAGCGGAAGCCGATCGGCCGCCCTATGCCGCGGCCGTGAAGCGTTGTGGGCCTTCAGCGGCTTAGCCTGTTCGCCGTCGCCGCACGCCTGATCCGCGGCGGACGGCGCCTGCGCCTACGAGTGCCCGCGTCCTGGCTCTGGCCGGCCAACCGACAGCCGCCATCACCCGGCTCCAAGCGCTCCCGGCACCGACCTGACCAGCACCAACCGCCCCGACAATCAGAAAGGACATCCAGCGGGCCCGTGGAACCCCGCCCACCCGGCGCGACAGCCGGGCCGGCGCGCTGACCACGACTGCGAATTCACACTCCAGCCGAATCGCTCAACCAGCCACCGGACGGACGCGAAAGGTCGAGGCTAGGCATCATCTGCCTCAGGTATTTGTCTCAGGGAGACCTCACGTAGAAGAGGATCTCCGGTAACACCTAGGTCGTCTCTGGCGGATTCCATCATGCGATAGCGAGACAGTCGCTTTTCGGTCGGGTCGATGATGACACCCGCAGATCTCTTAAGATTGACATGCAAAGCGCGAGTGTAGTCGTGCGCATTCTGAGCCAGAATAGGCGAACAGAAGAGTTCGACACCCTTTTTGGCAAGCCAAAGCTGATGAAGGGCTTCTTCCGTGTTGGGCGAAACAGTCGACACGCCGGACTCGGATTGCCCGTCAAGGATCATTTCTACGCGCTGAGCTGCTTCAAGAAATGACAAGATGGCAGATTTCCGCTCAGCGCGTTCTGCCATCCGCTTTTCATACGCTAGACGTTTGGAGTCCATACGGGTGCCTAAATATTGGCCGAGTAGCGTGCCGCATGTCCCAAGCAGCACCCCCAGCAGAGGCAGCAGAGTCGCACTCATAGTCTTCCAGTCCATGCGCCGATGATCGCAAGAATGAGTGACACTGACGACTTCGTCGCACCATGAAGGTATTCCGGTAAGCAGCGAACCTGTCGAAAAATGGTATCGACCTCGGTCAGTCGATGCCTTCGACGATGCGGAAGTCGCGCTCGACGCCGTCGGAGAGGACGGCCAGCGCCTCCTGGTAGGCCGCACTCTCGCGCGCCGCGACGGCCTGCTCGAAGCTGTCGAACTCGATCAGGACGGTGCGCTCGGCGATTCCGGCGTCATGCGCCACGACCCGACCGCCACGAGCGAAGGTCCGACCGCCCCCGGCCTTGACGGCCGGACCGGCCAGCTTGTTGTAAGCCGCCAGCTTCTCAGGGTCGGAGATGGTGCGGTAGACGCTGACCCAGTAGCCCTTGGGCATGGAACCTCCGGTGTTGGGATGAGTGCAGCTGACTTACCGATTGGTCTCGGACGAGCGCCGGCGGGCGAGAGCGAGGCCTGCCGGCGTCGTGATCGCCATGGCGCCGATGCCGACCAGCACCGCGGCGGTGGTGTAAGCGCTCCCGTCGGGGAAGAGGCGGCCGGCGCCGCGGCGAGGATCAGCCCGCGATGGCGCTGCGCGTTCACAACCCCCCTTATCGTCGAAGTGACGACACTCCCATGATGGCACATCATGGCGATGGAACATATGTGACGAATGCCACGGGAGTACGGCGCCGCGGACGACATGGCCTCAGCCATCCCAGAGCGCCCGACATCGTTCGCCGGCCTGGACCTCACCTGCGCGCAGCGCTACGGACGACCCCGCCCACGCCAGGTCTGGCTTCTTTCATTCGAAAGGATCGACGGAAACCGGCATCCTCTTTATGGTTCGATCAGAGCAAGGCGCCGACCACACTTCATGCGACACTTGCCGCGTGGCGGAACTCAATGGTTCACCGGTTGCTCCGGATGCCCTGCAAGCACTAGGGCTACTGAATTATGGGCACTTCACCTCCATGCGTGTTGATGGCCGAGCCGTGCGCGGCCTTTCGCACCATCTCGACCGGCTCGCCCACGATTGCCGCGTGTTGTTCGATGTCGATTTGGACCGGGAACGTGTGCGGCATTACATCAGGAAAGCCATCGCCGACATGAGCGGGGTCTTCGTCGTACGGGTCACCGTGTTCGACCCGGGCATGGAACTGAGCCACCCGAGCGAAGCGGCCGCTCCCGCCGTGCTGGTCACCACCCGGGGAGCCGGCCAGTGGCCGCCGTCCCCCATGCGCGTGCAGACCGTCACCTACAGCCGCGAACTGCCCGAGGTCAAACACGTCGGCCTGTTCGGCGCCGTACTCAGCCGCCGAAACGCCCAGTTCAACGGCTACGACGACGCCCTCTTCGTCGACTCCGCGTCGTTCGTCGCCGAAGGCGCCACCTGGAACGTCGGATTCTTCGACGGCGAGCGCGTCGTGTGGCCCAGCGCCCCGGTGCTGACCGGCGTCACCATGCGCCTGATCAAGCAGGTGTACGACGACACGATGACCATCCCGGTCGCCATGAAGGATCTGCCCCACATGCACGCCGCTTTCGCCACCAATACCGCCATCGGTGTCCGCCCCATCCGCGCGATCGACGACCTTGAGCTACCCGGCGAACACCCGATATTCGACACACTGCGCAAGCAATACGAGGAGATACCCGCCGAGCATCTTTGACCCGATCAGGCTTACGCCTTCACACGGCAAGGCCGGTGATCGGCGGCTCTCTCGTCATGCCGGCATGGTGCCGCCTTCCGGCAGGTACTTGTACCGGTGCCGGACGTGCATTTCAGCACAGACCGGAGGGGGGGCGAGACGCTTTCCTTGGGGTATCGGCCCGACGGGGGCCGGGTCACCGAATCGAAGGACTGAATGAGAATGCGTCGTCACATCGCCGCCCTCGCCCTCACCATCGCCGGGGCAGCCGGCATGGTGTCGCTGTCGGCTCCTGCCCAGGCGGTTTCGCCGATCACCGTGACCGTGAGCCTAGGTGGCCTGTCGGTCACCGGCACGACCGGATCCGACCTGATCACCCTGGCCGAAGGCACGGGCGGCGCCATCAAGGTGACCGGGGTGGGCGTCACCTCCAGTGACACCGACTGCCAGCCGATCTCCGGCGGGGTCAGTTGCAAGAACGCCAGCACGATCACGGTGAACATGCGCCAGGGTGACGACATCGTCAACAACGACACCGTCAACCGGTTCGCCGAGATCTTCGGTTCGGCCGGGAACGACACCCTCTGGGGCGGCAGCGGCCGCGACGTCCTCGTCGGCGGCAGCGGCAACGACTTCCTGAACGGTCGTAGCGGAAACGACACGACCGACGGCGGCGCCGACATCGACACCTGCACCGGCGAGACCGAGGAGAACTGCGAGCTCTGAGCGATCGGCCACCTGGTGGCGGCCGGGCGTCCGATGGGACGCCCGGCCGTTCGCGTCCAGCCGACGCACGTGCGGCCGAAAATCCCGTTCCAGGGCAGCAGCAGGAGGGCGGCACACAGGATGACGGTCGCCCCTACCGCGACGTGACCCAGCGTTCCGCTACGGTGACGCATGATCCGGGCGATCCACCACCCGGTGAAGATGACGGCCAGGATGAACGCGACACCCATGATCATCTGCTCGAGGATCCGGTCGTAGTACTCTGGCCATAGCAGATAGCGTCCGGGCACGACCACGAGCCAGCCGGCCGCGCTTGTCGCGGCCAGTACGTAAGTGCGCTTCTTGATAACGCCTACGGCTCTCGGCGAGCGTCCGAGCCTACGCATGCGGTATCGGTGTGTTGCTCCGTTCCGCTATTTCCGGATGCCTCGCAGCGCCCTGCCGATTAGGTTGGTGGTTCACGAGGGGAGGCGACATGCCGGATGAGTTGACCACCTTGTGGCGGCCGACCGGGCCAGAGGAGTTGGAGTTGGTAAGGCAATCGGGTTGGCGGGCCTGGCCGCCGCGGTTGCCCGAGCAGCCGATCTTCTACCCGGTGCTCAACGAGGACTACGCCGTCCGGATCGCCCGTGATTGGAACGCCCCCCATTCCGGGGTGGGCTATGTGACCCGCTTCCAGGTGCGAAGCGACTTCCTGACCCGGTACCCGATCCAGCAGGCCGGCGGTGAGACGATTCTTGAACTCTGGGTGCCCGCCGAAGACCTGGATGAGTTCAACGCCCATATCGTCGGCGCCATCGAAGTGGTGCGTGAGTTCCGACACGACCAGGAAAAGGAATAAGGCGGCAGCGGCCCGATGCGCGAGTGTGATGCCGAAAATAGATTATCGGTCGACCTTTCCCGCCAAAGTCGCGCATCCTCCACTCAGGATTGGCAGGTGGCCGGATCCCGGCCCTGTCGGTCGAATTCCTGACGTGTGATCACGGTGTCGCGCTGATGGCCGGCACTCACGTCGTATCGCTGGACCAGCACCGACCCGGGCGTCAATTTCGCCACGCTTTCGGCGGAGAAACTGACGTGCTCGGTGGTCCACTGGTCGTAACCCTTCCCCTGGTATCCGAAGGCGGTGTAGAGCACTCCGGGACGCAGTGCGAAAGGTTTCGGTTTCACCGTCCAACCGTCACGGGGAGCGTCCAGCGGTACGGATGCGCTCTTTCCGTCGAGTGGCGGGGCGATGAAGGTGACGTCGTCCGCGACCGTCGCAGTCGATGAAGGACCAGGCCAGGTGGCCAACGCACCCGAGGAGTCCTCGTAATGTGAGACGTTCACACTCTCGGGCGCCGCTTCCCCGCACCAGGCCAGCACGATGACCGAGCGTCCTTGGGCATTAACGCTCACTCCGGCCATCCCGGCCGTGACAGGCTGCAACTCGTGGTACTCGCGATCCCGACCGTAATCAGCATCACTGCAAATGTGCGCCGCATATGGACACGTTAAGTAAGAGCCGACGGCCGTGACCACCGGATGTGATCCGATCGCTCTTGAACTGTGATAGGGCCGTGTGAATATCGGTCGCACATTCAACCTCTGAAGGCAGCGAACACGATGACCGCCCATCGCCTCAGGCACGTGATCCAAGACCGACGCTGACGTCGCAGCTCCCCGGGCCGCACGATTCCGCGCTGCCGATGGCCGGCGCGCGGGTCGACCGTCATTCCGGGCCGACGGTCCTGCGTTCGATGAAAGCGGCGACGCCGTCCAGGTAGAGGCCCAGCCCGAACGCCCCGTCGGCCTCCTCGTCGTACCCGACGTCGCCCTCGAACACGCCGGCGGCGATCACCTTGTTGAGCGCGGGGTAACGGTGCGCGTCCGCCACCCGGGTGAGCGCCCGGCCGTACTGGCCGCCGAAGGCCTCGGGGTTCTCCGCGTAGCCCGCGGACAGTTCGATGCCCAGCCGGAGCCGCCCGTGCAGGAACGTGATCAGGCCCATCACGACGCCGACCTTGTCGCCTTCGTCGAGGCCGGTGTCACCCAGCGCGCGGAGCGCACGGTCGAACCACCAAAGGTTGTTGGGTCCCACCGGCGGCCCGCTGATCGGGATCTGCGCGGTCCACGGGTGCCGTCGCAGGCCGGCCAGCAGGCCCTGTGTCCACAGGGTCAGGGCGGTCCGCCAGTCCAGGCCGTCCGGTAGGTCCGGTCGTTCGGCCATGGCCTCGTCCGACATCAGCAGGAGCAACTCGTCCTTGCTCTTCACGTAGCGGTACAGGGCCATCGTGGAGTTCCCGAGCCGGGCGGCGACCTTGGCCATCGAAACCGCGGCCAGCCCTTCCGCGTCCGCCACCTCGACCGCGGCCCGGGCGATGTCGGCGACGGTGAGGGACGGCTTGCGGCCGCGCCGCACGGTCTCGCGCAGCCCCCAGAGCAGGGCCACCTGGCCGGGCAGTTCGGTCTCGTCGGTCATCCGGTCTCTTTCATCGCGAGCACGGCCACAGTCTAGGAACAAACCTTGCACCCCGATGCGTATGGGCTACGCTATTTGGCGTAGTTCATACGCAATAATGTGGCCACCGCGAAGGAGCGAGGATGATCGTCGAGGTGAGCGGCCTGCACAAGGCCTTCGGATCCACCAAGGTGCTGGACGGAGTGGACCTGCACGTCGCGGAGGGTACGGTCACCGCGCTGCTGGGCCCGAACGGCGCCGGGAAGACCACCACCATCCGCGTGCTGACCACGCTGCTGCGACCCGACCTCGGCAGCGTGCGGATCGCCGGCTACGACGTCGTACGCGAGGCGACCCGGGTACGCGGCGTGATCAGTTTGACCGGCCAGTACGTGGCGCTGGACGACCAGCAGACCGGCCGGGAGAACCTGGTCATGATCGGACGGCTCATGCACCTGGGCCGAGCCGCCGCCCGCCGCCGTGCCGCCGGCCTCCTGGAACGGTTCGGCCTGGTGGACGCCATGGACAGGCGGGTGAAGACGTACTCCGGCGGCATGCGCCGCCGGCTGGACCTGGCGATGGGCCTGGTCTCTCAACCGAGGGTGATCTTCCTGGACGAGCCGACCACCGGACTCGACCCGGCCAGCCGGACCACGATGTGGGACGCCGTCCGGGACTTGGTCTCGTCGGGGACGACGATCGTGCTCACCACGCAGTACCTGGAGGAGGCGGACCGGCTGGCCGACCGGATCGTGCTGATCAACCAGGGCAAGGTCACCGCGTCCGGCACGGCTGACGCACTGAAGTCCCAGGTGGGTGGAAGCCGGCTCGACCTGCGGTTCACCGGGGCGGCCGACCTGGCGCGGGCCGCCGCACTGTTCGGCGTGCCGCACGGCACCGACCCGCTCGTCCTGAGCGTCCCGTCCGACGGCAGCGCGGCACACCTGCACCGGGTGCTGGACGACCTTCGGCTCGCGGACGTGCCGGTGGCCGAGGTGTCGGCACACCGGCCCACGCTGGACGACGTGTTCCTCTCCCTGACCGCCACCGGCCGGACCGCGATCCCGGCCTGAGCCGGCTCTCCGAAGGAGCATGAGATGACCACCACCGCCGTGCACGGCGGCGCCCGTAACGCCGTGAGCGACTCCCTGACCATGATCGGCCGCAGCGTCCGGCTCGGCCGCCGCAACGCCGACACGCTGGTCATGTCGATCGTCCTGCCGCTGCTGATGATGTCGTTGTTCGTCTACGTCTTCGGCGGGGCCATCGACACCGGCACCCGGTACATCAACTACGTGGTGCCCGGCATCATCCTGCTGTGCACCGGTTACGGCGCCGCGTCCACCGCGATGTCCGTCGCGCACGACATGACCAGCGGCATGATCGATCGGCTGCGCTCGCTGCCGATCCGCAGCTCGGCCGTCCTCACCGGCCACGTCACCGCCAGCGTCGCCCGGAACCTGCTGTCCACCACCGTCGTCGTCGGGGCGGCCGTCGCGATGGGCTTCCGCCCCAATGCGACGATCACGGACTGGATGCAGGCGGCCGGCCTGCTGCTGCTCTACGTACTCGCGCTGTCCTGGCTGGCGGCCGGGCTCGGCGTGATCGCCAAGTCGGTGGAGTCGGCGAGCACGCTGAGCTTCCTCATGCTGTTCCTGCCCTACCTCAGCAGCGCGTTCGTGCCGACCGACACCATGCCGTCGTTCCTGCGCGCGGTGAGCGACAACCAGCCGATCACCCCGGTGATCGAGACGGTCCGGGGCCTGCTGACCGGGACGCCGACCGGCGGCACCGGCCGGATCGCGCTCGCCTGGTGCGTCGGCCTGCTCGTCTGCTCCTTCACCTCGGCCGCCTGGCTGTATCGCCGCCGGACCCGGCGTTGAGCGCCGGCGACCTACTTGACCTCGCTGCGCAGCAGCCGGATCGTGCCCAGTACCAGCGGCAGCAGTCCCCAGAGGGCGAACGAGGTGCCCAGCCGCCGCCACGCCTCAGCGGTCATCTCGCCGGCCAGCAGCGGCTGCGTGGTGACCGTGAGGTCGAGCCACCGCGCCGCCGCCTTCAGCGACTCCACCAGGCCGGCGACCAGGCTCCACACGGTCGGCAGGATGTAGTAGACCACCAGCGCGGCGGCCGAGTTCAGCAACAGCATGCCGACCCCGAGGCCGACGCATACCCCTACGAGCTGGTAGAGCAGTCCGTAGGCGAGGGTGCGCATGTCGAGTGCCCAGGACCCGTCGGCCTCCACCAGCGGGGCCGCGACGGCGTTGGCCAGCGCCGCCAGCGCCAGGGACACGGCCACGGCCAGTACGGTGAGCAGGACCGCCGCGGCCGCCTTCGCCAGCACCACCCGGCCCCGGTGCGGGACCAGGGTGAAGGTGGTCTGGGCGGTACGCTGCGACCACTCGCTGGTCACCAGCAGGATGCCAAGGACGGGCAACAGCAGGCTCACCGGCAGCATCGCGGCGTGGAAGAAGCCGGTGAGATCGCGGTCCGCCGCCTCGCCGATGAACAACTGCGCCACCAGCCGGCCCGCGGCCACCACGGCGATCGCGGCGAGCAGCGCCGTGCCGGCCCTGGTGTCGGAGGTCTTGCGCAGTTCCACGGTGGTCAGGCACCAGATCGAGGCCTGGCGGCTGGCCCGTGATGTGCCGGGCCTGCGGTCGATGGCGATCATCGGACGCCCTTTCCGTCGTCGGTGGTTCCGGTGGTCAGGGAGAGGAACAGCTGTTCCAGGCCGCCGTCGTCGGCCGGTCTGAGCTCGACCAGGGCCACCCCGGCGGCGGCCGCGGCGCGCCCCACCCGTTCCGCCTCGGCGTGGGCGAGGAGAGGCCCGTTCGCGCCCGTCTCGGCGTCGATGCCGGCGGCCGTGAGGGCGGCCCGCAGGGCGAGCGTGTCGGTCGCCCGGACGCGAACGCCGGACGAGGCGACCAGCTCGTCGAGGGTGCCCTGGGCGACCACCCGGCCGGAGCCGATCAGCACCAGCCGATCGGCCACCGCCTCGACCTCGCGCAGCAGGTGAGAGGAGAGCAGGACGGTGCCGCCCGCTTCGGCGAACCGGCGCAGCAGGTGGCGCATCCAGTGGATGCCCTCCGGGTCCAGGCCGTTGGCGGGCTCGTCGAGGATCAGCACCGACGGGTCGCCCAGCAGGGCGTGTGCCAGCCCGAGCCGTTGCCGCATGCCGAGCGAGTAGCCGCCGATCCGGCGGTTCGCCGCGGCGTCCCCGAGACCCACCTGCCCAAGCAGTTCCTCGACCCGGCCGGGGTCGGCGCCCAGGATCCGGGCCGAGAGCCGGAGCACCTCCCGCCCGGTGCGCCCGCCGTGCTGGGCCGAGGCGTCCAGGAGGACGCCGACGCGGGCGCCGGGATTGCCGAGCCGGCGGTAGGGCGACCCGAGAACGGTGGCGCGGCCGCCGGTCGGCGGGGTGAGGCCACAGATGATCCGCATGGTCGTCGACTTGCCGGCGCCGTTCGGGCCGAGGAAGCCGGTGACCGTTCCGGGCCGGCACTCGAAGGACACGTCGTCCAACGCGGTGTGTTTTCCGTAGCGTTTTGTCAGGTTCTCTACGTTGATCACCCGACGAGCCTGCCGTCGTGGCGGCGCGTGCCGCGTCGGACCGGCGAACGTTTCCGGATAGGGGAAAGTCGGCCCGCGGGACAGACTTTGGTCTGTCCCGGTGGGAGTCCGGCCTCGATACGCTGGCGGCCATGAGCGATCCGGCCGCGGCGGCTCTCCTGCGCGCACGGGTCTCCGACGCGGCTTGCGTGCTCTTCGGCCTGGTCACCGTGGTGGCGTTCGGTGCGGCGATGGACCGCGGGGGTGCCTCGGCCCGGCTGCTGGCGCTGAATGTGGGCGCGGGTCTGGCCGCGTGCGCGCTGCTGGTCTGGCGGCGGCGCCATCCGGCCGGCGTGCTGATCGCGATGGGGCCGCTCGTCGCCGTCTCGCTGCTGTGCACCGGGGCGGCGCTGGTCGCCTGGTTCACCGTCGCGGCGCACCGGCGATGGCCGGTCGTCGCCGGCGCCGGCGCGCTCTACCTGGCCATGCTGCCGCTGCATATCTGGCGGCAACCGTGGGGGCGGCTGGACCCGGCGGCCCTGCTGCCCGGGCTGGTGGTCACCGTGGGCGTGGCCGGGTGGGGCATGGTCCTGCGGCATCGCCGGCATCGGGTGCAGACGCTGGTGGAGCGGGCCGAGCGGGCCGAGGCCGAACAGCGCGACCGGGTCCGGCAGGCCCGGCGGCTGGAGCGGGCGCGGATCGCCCGCGAGATGCACGACGTGCTGGCGCACCGGATGTCGCTGCTCAGCCTGCACGCGGGCGCCCTGGAGTTCCGGCCGGACGCGCCACCGGAGGAGATCGGCCGGGCGGCCGGGGTGATCCGGCAGAGCGCCTTCCAGGCCCTTGCGGACCTTCAGGAGATCATCGGGTTGTTGCGCGCCGACGAGACCGCCGAGTCGGCCGAGTCGCCCGGCGACCGGCCGCCTGTGGAGCCGGCCCGCCCGCAGCCGGCACCGGCCGACCTTCCCGCGCTGGTGGAGGAGTGCCGCCGCGCCGGTATGCCGGTGCGGCTGGCGAACCGGCTGCCGGAGACGGCCGCGATGCCCGCGACGACCGGGCGCGACATCTACCGGATCGTCCAGGAGGGACTGACGAATGCTCGCAGGCACGCGCCCGGCGCGGAGGTCATGGTGACGGTGGGCGGCGACGAGGCGCAGGGGATCCGGGTCGAGGTGATCAGCGGTCCCGGCATCACCCCGGCACCCGTGCCTGTCCCACCCGGCTCGGGCATGGGCCTGCTCGGTCTGGACGAGCGGGTCCGGCTGGCCGGTGGGAGGTTGACCCACGCGCCCACCGCCGACCGCGGATTCCGGCTGGAGGCGTGGCTTCCGTGGCATCGGTGAGCGGTACGACCGGTCCGGTGCGGCTGCTCATCGCCGACGACGACGCGCTGGTCCGATCCGGACTCAAGATGATCTTCGGCGGGGTGCCGGACATCGAGGTCGTCGGCGAGGTGGCCGACGGCGCGGAGGTGGTCGGCGCGGTCGGCACGCTCTCGCCCCGGGTGGTGCTGATGGACATCCGGATGCCGCGGATGGACGGCATCGAGGCGACCGTACGCGCCCGCAGCCTGCCCGACCCGCCGGAGATGCTCATTCTGACCACCTTTCAGGCGGACGAGACCGTGTTGCGAGCCTTGCGGGCGGGTGCGAGCGGTTTCCTGCTGAAGGCCACCCCGCCCGCACAGATCGTGACCGCGGTACTGGCGGTCGCCGCCGGCGAACCGGTGCTGTCGCCGTCGGTGACCCGGTCCCTCATCACCTATGTCGCCGGCTCCGGCGCGGACGACCGCCGGGCCCGGGCCCGGCAGACCCTGTCCCTGCTCACCGACCGGGAACGCGAGGTGGCCTACGCCGTGGGACAGGGCAGATCCAACGCCGAGATCTGCGCCGAGCTGTTCATGGGCATGCCGACCGTCAAGGCGCACGTCTCCCGGATCCTGGTCAAGCTCGGCCTGAACAACCGCGTGCAGATCGCCCTGCTCGCCAACGACGCCACGATCTGACGCCGGCCCGGCCCGTCCGGCCGTCGCTCTTCTCGCGCCGGCCGGGAGGCGCTAAGCTGATCACGATGAATCTCTCTGAGATCAGATTGGGGGCCCCGTTCACGCAAGGTGAGTGCTGATGCCGCACTCGCCCTCGAACGAGGATGCCCGCCTGCTCATGTGGTCGCACGTGCGCGAGTTCGCCGTGCCACCCCCGATGATCGAGTCAGCGACCGCCCGCCGTACTGCCGGCGACTGGGCGGCGGCGTGCGCCGCCGCACACGTGGACGTCGATCTCGACCTGCGCCGCACGGCGCGCCGCCACGGCCGGGAACTGGTCACCCACCTGCGGGCCGACCTCCGTCATCTGGCCCCTGACCTGCTGCGCTGGCACCTGCCGAGGATCGCGCCCGGCGGCCTGCTGCGCCCGGGCCTGACCATCTCGCTGGCCCGGTACGGCGATGGCGGCAGCCCCGTCCACCTGGTGGCCAGGACCCCGCCGGCCTGGGCGGATGCCGGCCAGCGGTTCAGCCTGGCGCTCTGGGACGGTTCCCGGGCCGGGCCGCCGCACCCGCATCCCCATCCGAATCGGCGCTTCCGCCTCGATCTGCATCGCCACCTGTGGGACGCGCGCCGGGCCGGCGAGCTGCGCGCGCGTTCGGAGACGGCGCCGCACGCCCGGGGCTGGGCCGTCGATCGGTGGCCGGCCGAGGCCCGGGCGCTTCTCGACGCCGACGGACGGGACGACCGCAGGGTCGCCGTCCGGGTCGGCGGGCGGCGCCAGGTGATCGTCCAGGTGGAGGCGGCCGGCGGCGGCGGGGAAGGGCCCGCGCCGCCGCCGATCCTGCCCGACGCGGCGACCTGGGTGCTGCCCGACCTGGCGTTGCTGCGGGCCGGGCTGATCGGGGCCGGCCGGCTGCACCCGCTCGTCGCCGCGGCACTGGTCCCCGGCCGTCCACCGGGCGCCGAGCCGGGCGCCGAGCCAAGCGAGAACGGCCTGCGACTGGTCGAGTGTCGCGGTGCCCGGCACCGGATCGCGCTGGTGGACGGCGTGCTGGTCGCACTGGATCACGACCCGGCCGAGATCCGGCGCGAGGAGCTGCTGGCCGAACTGACCGGCACCCCGCTGCCCTGCCTGCGGCTGATCGGGGAGGCCCACCGCTCCCCGGAGTGCCTCTCCGAGGTCCGCGCGCGGCTGGAGCACGGCGACGCCGCCGGTGCTCGGGCCACCGTCGACGCCCTTCTCGGCCGTGCCGCGCGGTTGCCCGACGGCCCGCTGCGCGACGTGCTGGACGGCGAGGGACGGCGGCTGATCGACCACGGCCTGTTCCGCGCCGGGCTCGGGGCGGGGCGAGGGCCGGGCGAGCGGCCGGACCGCCGCTCCCGCAAGGAGCGGGCACGCCCCCGCCACGCCACCTACCGCTGACCTCCTTCTCGAACCCCAAGGTGATTCATCATGCTTTCTGCTGTTCATGCCGCGCGCCTCGACGTCGCCGGCGATCTGCTGTCCCTGCTCGGCGACACCACCACCGAGCCACGTACCGACCCGCAGCTGGAGGCGCTGACACTGGCGGTCGCGGCCGACCTGCCCGTCCTGCTGTGGGGCGAGCCGGGGATCGGCAAGACCGCGGCGCTCCGGCGACTCGCCGAGGCGCTCGACCTGCCGCTCACCACGGTGATCGCCAGCGTGCACGAGCCGTCCGACTTCTCCGGCCTGCCGGTGGTCGGCGACGACCCGGCCGGACAGGGTGTCCCGATGGCGCCGCCGGACTGGGCGGTGCGCCTGGCGCGCACGGGTAAGGGGCTGCTCTTCCTGGACGAGCTGTCCACCGCGCCGCCCGCCGTCCAGGCCGCGCTGCTCCGGCTGGTCCTGGAGCGGCAGGTGGGCGCGCTGCGGCTCCCGGCGGGCGTCCGGATCGTGGCGGCCGCCAACCCGCGTTCCTCCGCCGCCGACGGCTGGGAGTTGAGCCCGCCGCTCGCGAACCGGTTCGTCCACCTGCAGTGGCGCCACGATCACGAGGTCGTGGTACGCGGCCTCGGCGGGACCTGGCCGCGGGCGAACCTGCCGTGGCTGGACCCGGAGCGGCTGCCGGAGGCGGTGACGTTCGCCCGGCGGGCGGTGTGCGGGCTGCTCACCGCCCGCCCCGACCTGGTGCACCGGCTGCCGAACAGCGAGGCGCACCGGGGCGGGCCGTGGCCCTCGCCGCGCAGCTGGGAGATGGCGTTGCGCCTGACCGCCTTCGCCACCGCGGCCGGAACGGCCAAGGAAGTGCTGTCCATGCTGGTCAGGGGGGCGGTCGGCGACGGGCCCGGGCTGGAGCTGCTCGCCGCCATGGATCGGCTGGACCTCCCCGACCCCGAGACGCTGCTGGCCGACCCGGCGGCGGCCGAGCTGCCCGAGCGCGGTGACCTGCGCCAGGCCGTACTGGACGGGGTGGTCGCGGCCGTCCGGCGGCGGCCGGAGCAGCGCAGGTGGGACGCCGCGTGGCGCCTGCTGGTGCGAGCGCTGGAGACCGGCCCACCGGACCTGGTGGTCGTGCCCGCCACCACGCTCGCCGCGCTGCGCCGCGCCGACTGGCAGGTCCCGGCCTCGATCGAGAGGTTCGCCGGCGTGATCTCCCTGGGCCGGAAGGCGGACGAGGTCGCGGCACGGGTGGCGCGCTGATGGACCTGGAGAAGCTGCTCACCGCCCGGCTGTACGCCGCGCGGGCCCGGCCGTATCTCGCGACGGCGCTGTTCGCGCTGCACCCGGTGGAGTCACGGTCCGTGCCCACGATGGCCGTGGACCGGCACTGGCGGTGTTACGTCTCGCCGGCGTTCGTCGCCGGGACCCCGGTCGAGGAGCTGGCGAGCGTGTGGGTGCACGAGGTCTCCCACCTGCTGCGCGACCATCACGGCCGCAGCGACCGGATCGCCCGGCGGCGCGGGCTCACCGGACCGGGCGACCGGCTGCGGATGAACATCGCCGCCGACCTCGAGATCAACGACGACACCTACGGTGACGGGCTGGCCTGGCCGGAGGGCGCCGTCCAGCCGAAGACGCTGGGGCTGCCCGAAGGCGAGCTGATGGAGGACTACCTCGGGTTCGGGCTCGGGCCGTACACGCAGGCGCTGGCCTGGCTGGACTGCGGCAGCGGCGCCGACGGGCTCGACCGGGAGTGGGACCTCGGGCCGGCGGGCGCGAACGGGCTGGACGACCACGAGCGCGAGGCGGTCCGGTTCCGGGTGGCGCAGGGCATCAACGCCCGGCCGGGGAACGCGCCGAACGGCTGGCGGCGGTGGGCGGAGGAGGCCTTCCACCCGCCGCAGCCGTGGCGGGAACTACTCGGCGCGGCCATCCGCTCGGCGGCGTCCGGCCCCGGCGTGGGCGAGGACTACACCTACGGCCGGCCGTCGCGGCGCTCGGCCGGCCTGCCGGGTGTCGTCCTGCCGAGCCTGCGGCGCCGGCCGCCGCGGGTCGGCGTCGTCATCGACACCTCCGGGTCGGTCAGCGACGCCGAGCTGGGGAGCGCGCTGCTGGAGGTCGCCGCGATCCTCCGGTCGGTGGGCGGCCGGCGCGACCTGGTGAGCGTCGTGTCCTGCGACGCGGCGGCCCGGGTCGCGGGCCCGCTGTGCCGGGCCGAGGGGCTGACGCTGGTGGGCGGCGGCGGCACCGACCTGCGTGCGGGCATCGCCGCGGCGCTGCGGGCGCGCCCGCGGCCGGACGCCGTCGTGGTGCTGACCGACGGGCAGACCCCGTGGCCGCGGGAACGGCCGGCGGCCCGCATGGTGGTGGGGCTGTTCGCCCGGCCCAGGCGAGTCCGCGAGGGCGACCCCGAGTACGTGCCGGACACGCCGCCCGGCTGGGCACGGGTGGTCGACATCGGCTAGTGGGGTCCCGCTCCGGCCGGGTCGACCGCCATCCGGTCACGCCCGGACGGGATCGTCGCCGTGCCGCCGCGGTCCGGTGGCCCGCTGCGGTCCACGGTCCGCTGATCGCTAGCGGGCGGGTGCCGAGCTTCCTCTGGACCGGAGACGACGCAGGCCCGATATGGTCCGGCCGTCCTCGATCGCCGTCTCGGCGGCCAGGTAGCCGGCCAGCTGTTCGAGGGTGGCCGCGCACCGGATGTTGGACAGGCCGCGATCGAGCGCCCGCCCCGACACGCCGTGCCGGCGGACCGCCATCCAGCCGCCGCCGGCCGAGTCGCTGATGTCCCAGCGACGACCGTACTTGATGATCACTTCTGCCAGGCTGACCGCATCACGGCTCATATGACGTGTTCGTCGCCCGGACCGGAGCGGATTGGTGTGATTCCTGCGGAACATGCACCAGGCCGGACGGTCATGGGACGCTCCGATGAAGCCGGCGGGCCTTGTCCGCCGACGAGCGTCTCCCAGCCGGCCATCGCGCACGTGATGACCGCCTCGAGTTCGGCGCGGCCGGCGCCGTCCCGCGCCTGGATGGACATCCCCTGCACCACGGTGGTGTAGAACCGCGCTATGGCGTCCAGGTCGCTCGCCGCCACGGCCGGTTCGGCGGCCAGCCGCGCGCGGATGGCCTCGAACTGGCCGCGCCGCCGCTCGGCGAGGAACTCCCGCACCTCGTGGTTCTCCACCGCGCCGGTGGGCGCGGCCAGGACGAGCATGCAGCCGGGCGGCGCGTCCGGGCGGGTGATCTCGTCGGCGGTGGCGCGGAGCATCGCCTCGACGGCGGCGCGCGCGGTCGGATGCCCGCGCAACGCGCTGCGGGGCGCCTCCCCCGAGAGCGTCCCGTAGAGCGTCACGGCCTGGCGGAACAGTGCCTCCTTGCTGCCGAAGCAGGCATAGATGCTGGCCGAGGCGATTCCCATGGCGGTGGCCAGGTCGCTCAGCGAGGTCCCCTCGTAGCCCCGCTCCCAGAACACCTCCAGCGCCTTGCGCAGGGCCACGTCCGGGTCGAAGCCGCGCGGCCTGCCACGAGCGGCCATCCGTCGTCCTCCCATTCTTGGTCGTTCGATCCAGAATAGCTTGACCGGCCCGGAGGGGCGTGCAACGATTTCTTTGTCGTTCGACAAATAATCCTGGAAGGGACCCGTCCCACATGCGCGCCCTACGACAGACCTCGCTCAACGGCCCCGCGGACCTGCGGCTCGTCACCGACGCCCCGACGCCCAGCCCCGGACCGGGCGAGGTGCTCATCCGGGTCACCGCCGCCGGGGTCAACTTCGCCGACATCTCGCAGGCACGCGGCACGTTCGCGCACGGTCCGCGGCCGCCCTACCTGGCGGGCTTGGAGGCGGCCGGCGAGGTCACCGCGACGGGTGACGGGGTGACCGGCCTGGCGGCCGGTGCCCACGTGGTGGGGACGAACGTCACCGGCCTGGGCGCCTTCGCCGGGGCCATGGTCCTGCCGGCCGCCGCGGCGCTGCCGGTACCGGCGGGCTGGTCGGACGAGCAGGCTCTGGGACTGGCGGTCAACCACCCCACCGCGCTGGCCGCGCTGCGGCCGCTGGGCGGGCTCACCGCCGGGCAGACGGTACTCATCCACGCGGCCGCGGGCGCGACCGGCCAGGCGGCGGTGACGATGGCCAAGCACTACGGCGCGACGGTGATCGCGACCGCCTCGCCGGAGAAGCACGCGCTGCTGCGGGCCGCCGACCACGTGCTGGACGCGCGGAGCGCCGACATCGCCGCCGAGGTCCTGCGGCTGACCGGCGGCGCCGGCGCCGACCTGGTGCTGGAATCGGCGGCGGCGCCACCTTCGAGGCGAGCCTGGCGTCGGCGAAGCGGGTCACCGGCCGGGTCGTGGTCTTCGGCGCCGCCGGCGGCGACGCGGCGGTCACCAACCGGGACCTGGTCTACCGTCACCAGGTCCATGTCATCGGCTTCAACCTCGGCATCCTGATCCAGGCCGCCCCGCACGTCTTCGGTGAGGTCATGCGGGAGCTGTTCACCCTGATCGCCACCGGGGTGATCCGCCCGACCGACCCCACGGTGTACGACCTAGCCGACGGTCCGAAGGCGCTCGCCGAACTGGAGGCCCGGGCGACCACCGGCAAGCTGGCGTTGCGACCGTGAGATCAGCGGCCGGTGAGCCATGGCGCCCGCGCCTCAGGACACGGCCTAGCGCGGCACGCGGCAACGGAGAACACGACTCTGGAGCCGAAGGTGCGGGTCTCGCCGAGTTCGAGATCCACCCGGCGCGCGCCGGAGCGGTTCAGCGGCGGTAGGTCCAGATCAGCCCGCCGCGGCCCGGAGACGCCGCGCCGGCCGCCCAGATCGAACCGCTCTCTAGCTGGAGGGCGAGGTCCCGGACGGACGCCGTCTGGCCGGACGGCGCCGGGAAGGCGCCCGCGTCGACACTTTCCGGGCCGATGTGCAGGTACCTGCTGCCGCCCTTGGTGTCGTAGACGACCCAGGCCCCGCCTCTGCCGTCCGGCTCGGCCTGGGCGCGCGGCTGGATGCCCGGTTCGGCCCGGACCTCGAAGTTCCAGCTGCCGGGGTAACCGGACAGCAGCAGCGTCTGGCCGCAGAAGGGGCGCTTATCACCGCCGCACGGCCAGGCGACCCAGCCGACGGCCATGATCCGGCCGGTCTCGCCGTCCATCGCGACGTCCGTCAGCTCCGAGAGCTGGCCCGGATGCGCCGCCGGCACCGCGGGCAACTCGACCGCGCGCCAGGCCTTGCCGCTCCAGCGGGCCATGGCCGCCCTGCCTCGCACCGAGCCCGCGGCCCACTTGCCGTCGAGTCCCTTGACCACGATCGGCGTGCCTACCTTGTGCCACTTCGATCCGACCAGGCGCCGCAGGGTGGACCGCGCCCGCCACCCGGCCCTGCCGGCCGAGGGGAACGCGTTGGCGTTCTCGATGACCCACAGGTTCTCGCCGATGGAGTACGCCCGGTCCACCCGGCCGTGGCGCCAGGGCTCGACCTGCCAGCGCTTGCCGCTCCACCGGGCGTACCGCGACGCGCCGAACGCCCACACCCTGGTGTCGGACGCCGAGGCCAGCCGCTTCACCCGGAATCCCGGGCCGGTGACCCGCTTGAAGGCGGACCGGCCGCCCTTCAACAGCAGCGACTCGGCGCGACCGGCCCCGCCGCTCGGGCGCCTGGTGCCGGCGACCCAGACCGCCCCGCCCGGCGTCACCGTCACCGCGTCGTAGGAGTCGCGGCGGTCGTTCCGGACGATACTCCACTGACCGGCCGATGCCTCGGCGCCGGCGGCGGCCGGCCCGGCGGTGACGAAGAAGGTGGACGGCCCGGCGGCGACGAGAATGGCGACGGCTGCCGCGGCGCCGCGCAGCGATGTTCCCATAACGGTGAGACGCGCCATTCGGTGGAAAAGTTGGCATGCCGCCGGGGCCGGGGTCATAAGGCCCGGTCCGCGGCGGAGGCGGCCGCGGGTCAACGTCGTCCGCCGGGTCGGTCGGCGCGGGGTCGCCGCGCCGACCTGTTCGTCACCCGGGCCGGATCGGCTCGATGATCGACCGGTAACTCGCCCACCGGCGCGACGACGTGCGCCCCAGCCCCCGCGCAGCGCCAGACGACTCCCTCGTCGGCCACCTCATCGGCCGGCTCGACGTGCAGGCCCAGACCGTGCTCGGCGCAGACCGGCCAGACGCGCCAGATCGTCTCCATGACCACTTCCTGGGTGGCGCCGGCCACGCTCGCGAGCGCCCACCGGGGGTCGCTCCCGGCGCTGAGGCGAATGCCGTTACCGTGATGGACGCCCTGGAACTCCACCCACGCCTGACCGCTGTCGTCCCAGTCCGGGATGACCAGCCGGAGCGTCCCGGCGATCCCGGCGGCCTCGAGGTCGCGCGCCACCACCGTCAGGGCCTGCTCCAGGGCCGCCCACCACCTCGCCCCCACCTCAGAGCCGACGTCCCGGAGCACTTCCTCACCCAGCCGGATCAACTCGTGGGCGGCCAGGCCGGCGGCGGGACGTTCCAGCAGCTCCTGGACGGCGGACGTGTGAACGCCCCGTTCGTACAGCAGGCAGGCCAGCTCGACGACGGGTTCGGCGTCCAGGCCGCCATCCAGCGACGCCGCGTGGATCCGGCGGCTCAACTCCTCGACGGCCCGCGCCGCCCGCTCGTCTGAGTGCACGCTCGCAGCCTCACCCGATCGCGGGGGCGGGGCAAGAGGCGCGAGAGATCAACGGCGGGTCAGCGGGCCGCGGCCGCGGGGGACGCGCCGGCCGGCTCGCGGGCGAGCCTGGGGACGAGGCGGACGAGGATCACCATCGCCACCAGCTCAACCAGGGTCTGGGTGACCACCGCCAGCGGCGCGATGTCGAGGGTGGCGGGCAGCGCCAGGGCGAGGGGGAGGACGACCAGGGAGTTGCGGGTGGCGGTGGAGAACATCACCGCCCGGGTGGCCGCGAAATCCAGTCGGGCCCATCGGGCGGCCAGCCTGCCCGCGGCCACCGCGAGCACCACGAAGCCGGCGTAGAGCGGAATCACCCGGGCCAACGCCAGTACCTGGGAGCCGACCGCGGCGATCTGGGAGCCGACGACGACGGCGAGGGTGGCCATCATCAGCGGCACCATGGCACCGGCCATGACGTGCTCGATGTTCCGGCCGGCCCGGTGGCGGCGCGCGAGCGACTGGACGATCGCCGCCGCGGCCAGCGGGACGGCGATGAGCATCAGGAACGCCGCGACGAACGGGGCGACCGCCACCACGGCGAGCACGTCGGAGCCGGCGAAGAGCAGCAGGTAGCCGGGCAGCAGCAGCATCTGGGCCGGCATCAGCAGCGGCGCCGCCGCCAGCAGGCGGGCGCGGGCTCCCCCGGCCAGGCCGGTGAACACGATCACGTAGTCGATGCACGGGGTGAGCAGCACCAGCAGCACCCCGAGCATCAGGCCGCGGTCGTCGGCGACGAACCGGGAGAGGACGTAGACGATCACCGGCACGACGGCGAAGTTCGTCACCAGCACCGTGGCGAGGAAACGCACGTCGCGAAAGGCCCGGCCGAGCTCGACCATCGGCACGGCGAGAAAGGTGGCGAACAGCAGCAGCGCCAGCACCGGGTTGATCGTCCGCTCCAGGGCGGGGGCGAACCGGGGAGCGGCCAGCCCGATGACCGCACCGGAGGCGATCGCGGCCAGGTACAGCGGGACCTGGTGCTCGTCCCACCACTCCACGGCTCGGCTCATGACTCCCGGGTTCCTTCGTTCGTCTCGTGCGGATGAACGGCACCCGCGGCGCCTCTCCACCGGCGCGGGACGCGATCTGGCCGGTCACGGCGGCGGATTCGGCTTCGACGCTACCGGCCGCCGCGGCTCGGGCCCGTCGCGGGCACCGGGCGGCCGCCCGAGCGCCGGCTCCGGCCGGTCAGGCGGACGTCGGCGCCGCGCCGGCCCGGGCCTGCAGCGCGTCCAGCACCTCGATGTGCTCGGGCGGGACCGTCACCTCCAGCGCCAGGCCGCCGGCGGCGATGGTGAGGGTGAAGGTGAAGAACGAGCAGCAGCCGTTCTCCCGGGCCGCCAGCTCGGCCGCCCGCGCCGCGTTCCCGGAGGTGAAGACGAGGTCCAGCCGCAGCCGGCCGGGCTCCGCGCGCCGGACCGCCTGGACCGCCTCGGCGAACAGCGCGTCGAATTCGGCCACCCGCAGCGGCCGCTCGGCCGTGGGCAACGTGCACGCCGACGGCACCCACGCCTGGTCAAGGCGTATATCTTGTGTCATATCCCGACGGTAGGCCTGTACCCGGGTACCGGATGCAACCCTCGATCCATCGATCGACGGCAACGCCGCCGGATCACCGGTCCAGGGTTCACCGGTCCGCTCAGGGATCGGAGTGGGCGCCTGCCATTGGGACGTCGCCTTACCCGCCTACGATGGCGGCGTGACGCTGGTGTGGGTGACGGGCAATTCGGGTGCGGGTAAATCCACGGTCTGCGGAACGTTGCGGGGGCGTGGCCATCTCGCGCTCGACGCCGACGATGACGGCTTCAGCCGCTGGATCGACCGGACCACCGGCGAGGTCGTGACGGATCCGCCGTATCCGGTGCCCGCCGGCTGGCTGGATCGGTACGGGTGGATGATCGTCCGCGAGCGGGTCGAGGCCCTCGCCGAGGAGTCCCGCCACCGAACCGCCTTCTTGTGCGGGTCGGTGGAGAACGAGGAAGAAGTCCGCGACCTTTTCGATCTCATCGTGTGCCTGGTGATCGAGGAGGACACCCTCCGCCACCGCCTCGCGACCCGCACCACGAACCCGTTCGGCCGGCACCCCGAAGAGCTCGCCGCGGCCCTGAAGTGGAATCCGCTGACGCGAGCGATCTACGAAGACCTCGGCGCGACGATCATCGATGCGTCCCGGGCGGTGGACGAGGTGGTGGACGAGGTGATCGGCGCGGCGCGGCGGCCGACCGGCCCATCCGATCGCCGGGGTCACCGCGGTACCGGGCCGGCGTAGGGGTCACGGGAGGGGCGCCCGCGGACGCCGGCACGCCCACCTGAAGTTACCGGTCGGTACGTTCGCGACTCGTCATATTTATCCACTTCAGTGACACTTCGCGATCTTCTAGGGTCGAGGTACCGGGCAGGCGACCTCATCCGTGATGCGAGGCCATGACCGTCCGGTCGGCACCCCCTGACCGCGACCGGCCTCCCCTTCGGTCGCAGCGGACCATGGGCGCGCGCCGCGGAGATCACACCATCCGAGCCGGACGAATGGAGCACCGATGAAGGCACGGCGGGCACTCGTCGCCCTGGCGGCGGCCGGGGCACTGCTCCTGACCGGCTGCGGGAACGGCACGGGCGACCAGGCGGCGGGCGCGCCGGCGAGCCCGGCGACCGCACCCACCGGCATGACGGCACCCGTTGAGACGGCGGCACCTGCTGATACGAAGGCACCCGGCACGAAGGTATCTGCCGACGCGGGGGCGGGCAGCTACGACTTCACCACCGCCACCCTGGACGGCGGCCGCTTCGACGGCCGGAGCCTGGCCGGCAGGCCGGCGCTGCTGTGGTTCTGGGCGCCCTGGTGTCCCACCTGCCTGCAGCAGGCGCGGCCGGTCACCGAACTGGCGGCCAGGTACCAGGGCAGGATCACCACGGTCGGGGTGGCCGGGCTGGGCGAGGTGCCGGCGATGCACGACTTCGTGCGGATGGCCAAGCTGAAAGGCTTCCCGCAGCTGGCCGACGAGCAGGGCGTGGTCTGGAAGCGGTTCAAGATGACCGAACAGAGCACCTTCGTAGTGCTCGACCGGGCGGGCAAGATCGTGGCGCGCGGGCACGCCGACGTCGACAAGCTGCCCGAGGTACTCGACCCGCTGCTGGCCGGCTGAGATGGGCGAGGCACCGCTGGGCCTGGCGGTGGCCGCCGGCATGCTCGCCACCGTCAATCCGTGTGGGTTCGCGCTGCTGCCCGCCTACCTGTCGCTGCTGGTGGCCGGGGACGGCTCGGCCGGACGTGGTGCCGCCGTGGCCCGGGCCCTGGCCGCCGGCGCCGCGATGACCGCCGGGTTCGTCGCGGTCTTCGGCCTGTTCGGGCTGGTCGTGGCGCCGGTGGCGGGCTCGGTCCAGCGCCACCTGCCATGGGTCACCGTCGTGCTGGGCGTGCTGCTGGTCGGGACGGGCGGCTGGCTGCTGGCCGGTCGCGGGCTTCCCGGGCTGCGGCCGGTGGTCTCGCGCGCCCCGGCGGTGCGCCGGTCGCTGCCGTCGATGGCGGCGTTCGGTGCCGCCTACGCCGCGGCGTCGCTGTCGTGCACGATCGCCCCGTTCCTGGCGATCGTGGTGACCAGCTTCCGGGCCGGCTCGATCGTCGCCGGGATCGGGCTGTTCGTCGCGTACGCCGCCGGCATGGGGCTGATCGTCATGGTCGCCGCGCTGGCCGTCGCGCTGGCCCGCGACGGGCTGCTCCGCCGGCTGCGCCGCGCGGCACCGCTGCTCTCCCGGCTCGGCGGCGCGGTCCTGGTGGTCGCCGGCGGCTACGTGGCCTGGTACGGCTGGTACGAGATCCGTATCCTGCGCGGTGCCACGACCGGCGACCCGATCATCGACGCCGCCGCCGCCGTCCAGCGCCGGCTGGCCACCCTGCTGGACGACACCGGCCCGGGCGTCCTCGCGGCGATCCTGGTCGTCCTGCTGGCAACCGCCGCCCTGGCCCGGCTACGCCGCCGCCGGCGCCCCTCCCTCCCGGACCGGCCGACCACTCCGGCCGGAACCGCCGAACCACAAGCAAGAACCAGGCGCGGCGCCTAGCGCCGGCCGCCGAATGCCCAGTCGTGGACCTCGATTTCGGCGTAGCGGTCCTTGGTCAGCAGGGCGCCTGCCGCCTCGGGGTCCGGCGCGCGGACCAGCAGGACGGTGCCCAGCCAGGTGGTGCCGTCGTCGGACAGCAGCGGCCCGTACGCGATCAGCTCGTCCCGGTCCCGCGGCAGGTCGAGGTCGGCGGGCTCCCCGGAGCCGAGGCCCAGTACCAGATAGCGGTTGCCGCCGTCGCGGCCGCCGGGGAAGTCCCACATGGTGCGCCCCAGCAGGTTGCGCCACCGGCGCAGCATCACGTCCCGGTAGACGCCGGCCTGGTAGTTGGGCTCGTCGAAGACGAACGCCCGCGCGGTGGCGAGGTCCGGCAGGTCGACGATGTGCACGCTGCCGGTGGCCGCGTCGCCCGCGCGGTCGAGGACCGGACCCCGGGCGATCATCCCCGCCGCGAACCGGTCCATGTAGGACCAGTGCGCCTCCACCAGCTCATTGCGCAGCGCCCCGGAGTCGGACCGGTCACGGTGGTAGCAGAAGAATTCCATGCCGAGAGTGCCTGCCTTGGATCGTCGATCATCAGCACCCCCATGCTGACATTGATCAACCGATCAGGCGAGCGGGAGCGGCCAGGCGCGATCGGTCTCCGGGCGAGGGCCGAAGATACGCCGCAGCCCGGCGGTGATCTTCAGGTCATGGCCTTCTGTCGGGTGCCGGCGCCGCGGTGGGGTTGAATCGGGAGTAGCCGTCGAACGACCAGCGTTGCGGAAGCCCGCCGTCGATCTCGACGACCTGGTCGAGGTCGAAGTCGACCAGCCGCTGCGCGCCGGGGACCGTGGCGGCCCGGGCCGGGTTCCAGTCGGTGCGGGCCCGCCCGGTCAGGTGCAGGGTGCGCCCGTTCTCCCAGTCCACGAACAGTAGGCCGCAGCGAGGGTCGAGTTCGAGATTGCCCAGCGTCATGTACATCGAGTTGCCGGCGTAGTCGGGCCAGGCCAGCCGCCGGCCATCGGTGACCGAGACGAAGCCGGGGTTGCCACCGCGATGCGACGCGTCGGCGCCCAGGCCGGCGGCGGCGGTCCCGACGACGAACGTGTCCGCCCCGGCGATCCACTCCTGCTGCTCGGCGGTCAGGGTGTCGGTGACCGCCGCCACCCGGCGTACCGAGGGACGATCTTCCAGGTAGGTGCGGGTCTGCAGGTACTTGGGACAGTTCGAGTACACCTGGTCGGTGCGCACCACCAGCCGGTCACCATGCCGGCGGGCGCGGCCGTTGACCCGCATTCTCCGCCGGGTGGCCGGTTCGATCATGAGCATGCCGATCGGGTGCTCGGTGTCGAACCGCCCGGCGAGCGGATCACCGGTGCCCGGCACCCGCTCGGCGATGAGCGTCCGATCGTCCGGTGCGGCGAGGAACCCCGGCGGGCCGGTGAGCACGCTCGCCCAGACCGCCCCCGCGCCGTCGGTGGCCGCGATCACCGCCAGGCGCTGCCTGCCCAGGAACTCCGCGGCGACCGGCGGGACGGCCGCGCGCACGCGGGCCGATCCGTAGTCGTCGGCGATGACACCGGCCCGGCGCTGGACCAGCCGTTCACCCTGATGGATCATGATGTCCTCTCTCCGGCTCCGGCCCGGACGGCCAGGCCGCCGGGTGGCCCTGTCAGAAGAAACCGCACGTCGGCGCCCCCGGGGTCGGCGCCGCGGCCGTCTCGGCGCCGGCGGGGGCGTAGATCTCCAGCCGGATGCCGTCGGGGTCGGTGAAGAAGACGCCGCCGGAGGACGCGCCCTCGCCGTGCGGGACGATCCCGTCGTAGAACAGCGTCACGCCGAGCTCGCGCAGGGCCGCCTCCGCCTGGCGGACCGCCGTCATGTCCGCCACCTGGAACGACAGATGGTGCAGGCCGGGCCGGTCGGTGGCGAACTCCCCGCCGCTCTGCTGCCACAGCGTCACCAGGAGCCTGCCGTCCCGGCCGAGGAAGGCGTAGGCGCGATCGCCCTCGGCCTGCTCGCCGAGCACCTCGAAGTCGAAGACCTGCCGGTAGAACGCCGTCGAACGCGCGAGATCGGTCACGTTCAAGCCGACGTGCCCGGTGCTCAGGGTGGGTGTGCTCATCAAGGACTCCAGTTCGCGATCGGACGAGAAGGCATCACTCGAAGGCCGAGACCTAACGGTCAATTGTGGCTGCCATCGTTAGAATGCCGCGCCTTTCCTAACGCTGTCAAGCGGGCGGTATCGTTAGAACGTGGATGTGGCAGACCTGGCGGGCGGCGGTGCCCCGATCCTGGGCGAACCGCCGCCGATCGAGCTGAGCAACACCCGCTACGCGGCGCGCGGCCGGCCGATGGACGGCCTGCTGAGCGTCGAGCATCTGGCCGCCTGGCTGCGTGACCTGCGTCCCCGCCTGGCGGTCCCGCTCACCGACACCGACCTGCGCGGCGTGACCGAAGGCGATCTGGCGGCGGCCAGGGAGCTCCGCGACACCGTCCTGGCCCTCGCCGCCGCCACCGTGGACGGCCGGGCACTCGACCAGGACGCGGTGGCCACGCTCAATCACCACGCCGCCCGCGATCCGCGCTGGCGGGAACTGCGAGCCCTCCCTGAGCCGCATACGCGGCTGCGCGCCGCGGGGCGACCGGTCTCCGCCGCGCTCGCCGCCCTCGCCGAGGAGGCCGTCGAGCTGTTCGGCGGACCGCTGCGCCACGAGCTGCGCGCCTGCCAGGGCCCCGGCTGCGTGCTCCACTTCATCCGCGACACCGCCCGCCGCGAGTGGTGCTCGCTCGGCTGCGGCAACCGCGCCCGCGCCGCCCGCCACTACGCCCGGCAACGACGGACGCCTCCCGGATGACGGATCGGGCGTCGAGCCGGCAGCAGGTGTCGCGGCGACCGGGGCACCGCTGAACTTCACGCCCGCCGGGCGGGCTACGACGCGGCCGGGCAGGGGTGCGGGGCGTGCCGGTTCGGGGAGCAGCAGATGACGGCGGCGGTGATGAAGTCGCCGCCGCGGAGCCAGATGCCCCACTGCACGTCCACCCCGCCGGCCAGGTGCTCCTCGGCGAGGTGGAGCCGCAGGTCCAGACCGATGCGGGCCTCGCCGTCCGGATGCAGGAACGACTCCGCCGCCGAGCGGTACCGGCGGGTCAGCCAGGCCACCGCCTCGGCCACGGTGGCCGGCGAGGCGTCGATCCGGGTGCGCGGCTTCAGCAGCCAGTCGCAGGTCCGCATCGGCGGCAGCGGCGACGCCGGAAAGGCCGGATGCGGCGGGCGCCGCTCGCTCTCCCGGGCGCGGTCGGCGCCGCGTCCGGTCCAGCGGTAGCAGTGCAGGTGCATGGTCGTTCCTCGTACAGTGGACGGGCGGTCCCTGCCTGTCGCTAGCGGGCAGGGGCCGCCCATCTCGGGCCGGATCGGCTAGACGGTCATCCCGGCGGCGCGCAGCTCGTCACCGGTGAACCGCAGGACGCCCGCGTCGGGCCGCTTGCCGTCGCGCAGCGCGAAGGCGTCGGCGACGCCCGGGATCGGCGCGAGCTCGACGCACGCCTCGCCGCCCTCGGTGCCGTTGTTGCCGCCGCAGCGGCGCCGGAAGTCGGTACCGGTCAGGTCGTGCTGGTAAAGGTCCATCAGGACTCCCTTCTGTCGGGCCCGGCGGTGGCCGCCGGGCATGGGAGGCACCCCATGAGAGGGCGCCGGCCCGGCCGGAGGACGGGTGGAGAGTCGCCTCCGGCCGGGGGTCGGAGAGGCGCTAGACGGCGTCGCCGAGCAGCAGGCGTCGCCACAGCTCCAGGGCATGGACGTGGCGCATCCGGTCGGTCTCGACCCGGCCGCCCGGACCGGTCCGCCGGATGTGCATCTGGCCGCCGCCGGCCACCAGGTAGTAGACGGTCGACCGGCACCGGCACGTCCAGCGCAGCACCCGGTGACGCTCGCCACGCGGCCGGAGCGGCCGCCATTGGACGCGCTCGGCGGTGGCGCCGGCCGGGAGGACATGAGGGCCGTGGTAGGCATAGCCCTCGGTGACCCTCGCGGTCATGGAGCACACCCGACCAGGGTGGCGATGCTCTCCTGCTCGGCGATCGCCCGCGCGAGAGCGAGGTGGTCATCACCGTCGACCGTGCGTGCCGCTCCCTCGAACTGGGCGGCGCCGGTGAAGACTCGCTCGCGCGTGGCCCACAGCCTTCCGTGGTCGCTGCGGAAGACGCGCCAGGCGATGGGATTCAGGTGCGGCATGGTCGGACCTTCCGTATCCGTTGCGTGACGAATCATAGACGCCACGTGATCCATGCCTGTGACCGTAGGCGGAGGCCGGCGGGTTCGGGGGTACAGGACGTGCCTCTACATCGAGAGGTACGGCTTGTACCTGTCGATCAGGCCACCGCGAGAAGGCGCAACCGGTGTGCCAGGTCCCGCGCGTCGTCGCGGACGGTCACGTTCGCGCTCGCCGTCAACTCCAGCACCGCCGACCTGGTGAACAGGTTGTAGGCGATGGTGTCCGGGCTGATCTGATACGCCTTGCCGAGCAGATGGACGGCGGCCAGCGGTTCGCGCTTCAGGTGGTAGGCCCGTGCCTGCTCGATCAGGTGGAACGATCGCCTGGTCGCCGATGGCATGTCGAGACTGATCCGGTCGGCGTGCCGGACCGCCTCGTGTCCGTCGGTGAGGTCGGCGTACATGGTCACGGCGTAGGCGTCGACCATGGCGCGGCCGAACAGCAGCCACGGATGGTGCCCGTCGACAGACCGGGCGGCCCGGTCGGCCTGGTCCCAGTGCCGCTCCGCGTCACCCCGGCGCCCGGTCTTCGCGTACGACAGCGCCATGGCCAGGTGCTGCAGGCCCCACAGCCTGCGGTCCTGCTCGCTTTCCTCCGGACGCAGAAGTCGTGCCGCCTGGCGAGCGATCTCGATCCGGGCCTCGGCCTGCTCGCCGGCGTCGCGGAAGACGTGGTTGAGGTACCAGGCCGCAGCCGCCATGGCGTGCGGGTCGTCGGCGTCCTGCGCGGCCTGCATCGCCCGGTCTCCGGTGAGCAGCACCAGTTCGGGCACCGGCTGGAAGGAGAGGTAAAGCTGGGCGAGGTGGTAGACCTGCGCGAGCGAGACGAGCGCCCGGCGCCGTTCCGCGCCTTCGAGCCGGCGCGCGGCGGTGCGGGCGTCGTCCAGCAGCCGGGGCAGGATGACCGCTATCGCGCTGCGCTGGTGCGAGGATCCGTGCCAGACCAGCCACGCCTGGGCGACGGCCGCGGCGAGTTCGCCCGCGGTGCCCACGGCTCCGTCGTCGGTGGCGAACGGGTAGGTGATCAGCGCCTTGGCGATGTGCTCGGCCTTGTCGTGCCGGTTCTTGGTGTGGGTGGCGGTGCTCAGCTTCTGCTCGCCGGTCAGCTCGGCGAGATCGTCGATCTGGAGGATCTCGGCGATGCGGATCAGGAGCGGCATCCGTGGCATCAGCAGCCGCCCGCGTTCCAGGGCCTTGACCCATTCCGCGGAACGTCCGCACAGTTCACCGAGGACCGGCCGGCTCATCCCCGCGCGTTCGCGGTGAAGTCGCAGCCGATCACCGAAAGCCGCCGCGCTGCCCTCGCCCATCTGTCCTGCCCTCCCCGAGCGTCGCAGCTCCAGGCTAAGGCGCCGGGGTTCTTCAGGGGAGGGCATGACGGTGTTCCGGGTCAGAGACCATCCGGGGTTCGGGGGTGGACGCGGCAGTTGGTGTGCAGGTATTGGGCGCGTCCGTGGTGGGAGTCGTAGATCGCGACGGTCTGCGGGTCTTCGAGGGGATGGGTGGCGGGCATCAGGAAGTGCGTCTCGCTGATCGGGAGCAGTTCGTATCGCAGCCGCTCCGGCCGGCCGAGGAACCGCGCCTGCTTTGGGTCCAGCGTCAGGGTGAGGTGCAGCCCGCCGTCCTCGGCTCTCACCTGGAACTCGGTGCCGGGCCGCGCGTAGGCCTCGGTGAAGATCTTCTGGTAGAAGCTCTCCCGTGGCCCGCCGTTGGTCGGCATCACGATGGCGAGGTTCGCGTCCGGCAGGATGCGCAGCCGGGCGTTCTGCCCGATCGTGCTGCCGCCGGTCGCGTAGACCGACCGGCGGGGTAGGTCGAGGCCCGGCCATGCCGTTCAGTCCAGGTTGTGTTCGGCGATCAAGGGTTCCCGCCAGCCGAGCATGGCCTCGACCATCCGGACGGCGGCGACGGCGGGCGCCACGTCGTGCACCCGGACGATGCGCGCGCCGAGCAGGACGCAGACCGAGATCGCCGCCAGCGTGCCCGCCAGCCGCTCGCCCTGCGGGGCGCCCAGGGTCTCGCCGATGAAGTCCTTGTTCGACACGGCGGCCAGGGTGGGGTGGCCGATCTCCGCGATCTCCGGCAGCCGGCGGGTGATCTCCAGGGAGTGATAGGTGTTCTTGTTCAGATCGTGCCCGGGGTCGATGATGATCCGCTCGGCGGCGATGCCGGCGTCCAGCGCGTGGGCCACCCGTTCGCGCAGGAACCTCGCCACCTCCGCCACCACGTCGTCGTAGCCGGGGCGCCGGACGGCCTGCCGGGGGCCGCCCAGGCTGTGGGTGATCACCACGTGGGCACCGGCGTCCGCGATCACGCCGGCCAGCCCGGGATCGCGCAGGCCGTTGGTGTCGTTGACGACGTCCGCGCCGGCGGCGAGGGCCTGCCGGGCCACGTCGGCCCGATGGGTGTCGACCGAGATGACGGCGTCGGTGCGGCCGCGGACCGCCTCGATGAGCGGCACCACCCGCTCGATCTCCTCCGCGACCGGCACTGGCGGCCCGGCGGCGCCGAACGGCATCCCGCCGAAGTCCAGCCAGTCGGCGCCGGCCGCCACCGCCCGCTCGGCGGCGTCGACGGCGGCCCCGAGCTCGTAGGTGGCACCCCGGTCGTGGAACGAGTCGGGCGTCCGGTTGATGATCGCCATCACCGCCACCTGCCGGGCGAAGTCGAACCTCCGCCGGCCCATCGTGCGCTCAGGAGAGATCAGGGGAGGGTGGAAGATCCTCCCGGCGCCGTTCGCATCCATGACAGTCATTCCTTAGGGCAGCGGTCACCACGCGGAGCAGGTCGAAGATACCTGCTCAGCGGTCGCCCCCCGGCCGGCCGCCGCTCACGGACGGCGGCGCTGCGCGGGAGCGGGCGTCAGCGGGACCGGCCGAGCGGGGCCGGCGGGCCGAGCCGCGGGTAGGGCCGGTCGTCGACGACGCTCTTCATCACGATCGTCGAGGTGAGCCGCTGGACACCGGGCAGCGCGGCCAGCTTCTGGTCCCGGAGGCGCTGGTAGGCCGCGATGTCGGCGGTCACCACCCGGACGAGGTAGTCGGGGTCGCCGAACAGCCGTTCCGCGGTCCGGACCTCGGCGATCTCGGCCAGGCCCCGCTCGAATCCGTCGATCGTGCCGGCGTCCTCGCGGTCCATCGTGACCGAGACGAGCACCTCGAAGCCCAGGCCGAGGGACGCCGCATCGACGACGGCCCGGTAGCCCTTGATGACACCGGTCCGCTCCAACTCACGTAACCGCCGGTGACAGGGCGCCGCACTGAGCCCGACCCGCTGAGCCAGCTCGGTCACGGTGAGGCGGCCGTCCACCTCCAGCAGCGCAATAATCTTGCGATCAATGGCGTCCATTCGCCGAATCATATCCCGAATGCCGTAATACTCGGCATAATACGCAAACAAGTTTCGCATTTTTCGAGATATTCTTGCCGGCGGTCTGATAAAGAGGTAAACGGAGGATCGGCGCCGCGCATGGGACATCCATTCGACTATCTGCCCTTCATGGCGACGCTGTTCGGCATCCCGCAATATCTGCCGCAGATCGGGCGGCTGTGGCGCACGCGCGATCCGGCCGGGGTCTCCTGGGCCTGGGCGGCGCTCACCGGCGTCAACAACGCCGCGTGGTTCGGCTACTTCACCTCGTCCGGCTACTGGACGGCGCTGGTCCCGTCGGCGGCGGCCACCCTGCTGGCCGGGACGGTCGCCGTGCTGCTCGCCCGGCTGGGGCGCGCCGGGCTCCGATCCGGTGCCTGGGTGGGCGCATGGGCCGTCCTGCTGGCCGGGTCCGCCGCCGCCGCCGGCCCGCCAGGGCTCGGCACGGTGCTGACCGTCGCCTCGGTGGTCCAGGTCACCCCGTCGGTGGTGACCGCCTACCGGGCGCCCCGGCCGACCGGCGTGTCACCCGGCACCTGGCTGCTGGTGCTCGGCGAGGTCTCCTGCTGGACCGTCTACGGCCTGTACCGGTCCGATCCCCGGTTGATCGCGCTGGGCGTCACCGGCATCACCGCGAGCGTTCTCATGCTGGCCCGGATTCGGTACGCCGCGCGGCGGAGATACCGGCCGTCGCCGTCGGCGCGGTTTCGATAGTCCCCTGCCGTTCCGGACCCCGAAAGCCGGCCCGCGTGCTGCCGGGCCTCAGCTCACCGCCTTCTTCACCAGGGCGGCGATCTGCGCCTCGGCGGCGGGGGTCAGGCCGGTCAGGGCGTAGGCGGCCGGCCACATGGCGCCGTCGTCGAGGTTGGCCTTGTCGCTGAAGCCGAGGGTCGCGTACCTGGTGTTGAACTTCTGCGCGGCCTGGAAGAAGAAAACGATCTTGCCCTCCTTGGCGTACGCGGGCATGCCGTACCAGAGCCGCGGCGCGAGGTCCGGCGCGGTCTCCTTGGCGATGGCGTGCAGCCGTTCGGCCAGGACGCGGTCGGGCTCCGGCATCTCAGCGATCTTGGCGACCACGGCGGCCTCCTCCTCCGCCGCCTTCTCGGCGCGGGACAGGCGGCGCGCGGACGCCTTCACCTCCTTGGCCCGCTCCTTCATCGCGGCGCGCTCCTCGGCGGTGAACGCCTCGGCCGGCTCGTTGATCCCGGTGGTCTTCCGGGCGGGCTTCTTGCTGTCCTTCATAGCGGCTTTCCCTTCGATATCTGGATTTCCGGGCGGAGACCCGGGCCTCCGCCCGCGTCACGATCCGGGGAGCGGCGTTGCGGCCGGCGCCGGATCAACGGTGCGGTGCTTTCTGAGGAGATGTCCGGTTGCGATGGTGGCACAGCGGCGCGGTGGCCGCCCGGCCGCCCCGACCGGCGGCCAGGACCCGGCCGGCGGCCAGGACCCGGCCGAGGGCCGGGCCGGTGGTTCAGCCCCAGGCGCCGGCTATCTGGCGGGTGGTGGCGTTCAGCCGGTTGAACAGGTTGGTGACACCCACCATAAGAATGATCGCGGCGAGCTGCTTCTCGTCGAAGTGGGTGGCGGCCGCATCCCAGACCTCGTCGCTCACCGGATCGGGGCGATCGGCGAGCCGGGTCGCCGCCTCGGCCAGCGCCAGGGCCGCCCGCTCCTCCGCGGTGAAGTACGGCGCCTCCCGCCAGGCGGCGACGGTGGCCAGCCGCTCGTCGCTCACGCCGGCCTTGCGGGCCGTCTTGACGCCGCCGTCGACGCAGGAGGCGCACCCGTTGATCTGGCTCACCCGAAGATGCACCAGCTCCAGGGTCTGCTCGGCCACGCCGCCGGACCGCGCCGCCTTGGCGATCTCCTGGATGGGCCGCATCGCGTCGGGCAGCACGACGGCGGGGTTGCGCATGCGGGACTGCATGTCGATCTCTCCTCTTCCGGGGCCGGCGCCCCGATCGTCGGCCGGGGCGTGACTCCATCACAGCCCGGCCGGCGTGCCACGGCCATGTCGCCGGGACACCGTGGGACGGGCGGCACGGCCTTGACCAGCGGTGAAACAGGTTGGGAAACTGCTGGCGGCACGGGACGGGCAAGTCGGGGAGCGGTGCCAGTGCGCGAACGAACGGCACCAATCGATCCGCGGGACGAACTGGCCGCCCGGCTGCGCCTGATCCAGGAGCTGTCCGGGCTGGGCGTCCGCGCCCTGGCCCGGGACGCCGGCCTGAGCTCCTCGTCGCTGTCGCGCTACCTCAACGGGCGGACCGTCCCGCCGTGGCCCGCGGTGGTCGCGCTCTGCCGGCTGGTGAAGCGCGATCCGCGGCCGTTGCGCCCGCTGTGGGAACGCACCGCGGCCGCCCTGCCGGCGCCCCCGGAGACCAGCCGCCGGTTCCGGCCGCCGGTCCGCGACGAGCTGCCGCGGGACGTGCCCGATTTCATCGGACGCGAGGAGCGGCTGGCCGCCGTGCTTGCCGCGATCGAGAGCCACCGCGCGGTCTCCGTCGACGGCATGGCGGGGGTCGGCAAGACGTGCCTGGCGGTGCACGCCGCGCACCGGCTCGCCGCCGACTTCCCCGACGGCCGGCTGTACGTGGACCTGCACGGCTTCACCGAGGGCCGGCCGCCGCTCGACCCCGACTCCGCGCTGCGGACGCTGCTCGCCGCGCTCGACGTGCCGTCCGACAAGGTGCCACAGGACGGGCTGGAACGGCTGGCCGCCTGCTGGCGTTCGGAGCTGGCCCGCCGGCGGGTGCTGGTGGTCCTGGACAACGCCGCCGACGCCGGCCAGGTCCGCCCGCTGCTGCCCGGCGCCGGGCCGTCCGCGACGCTGATCACCAGCCGGAACCGGCTGGTCGGCCTGGAGGAGGTGCCCCCGGTCTCGCTCGACGTGCTGAGCCCGGCGGAGAGCGCTGAGCTGCTGGCCCGGGCCGGCGGCGACCCCGGCGGACCGGACGGCAGGCTGGCCCGCGATCCGGCGGCCACCGCCGAGGTGCTGCGGTTGTGCGGCCATCTTCCGCTGGCCCTGCGGCTGGCCGGGGCCCGGCTCCGGCACCGGCCCGGCTGGACGATGGGCGTGCTGGCCGAGCGGATGGCGGGCGGCGCCGGCGACACCGGCGTCGACCCGGCGTTCGCCATGTCCGTCCGACAGCTGAGCCGGGCGCAGGGGCGGCTGTTCCGGCTGCTGGGGCTGCTGCCCGGCGCGTCGTTCGACGAGTACGTGGTGGCGGCGGTGGCGGGAGTGCCGGTGCTCGACGCCCGGGCGGCGCTGGAGGAGCTGGTCGACGCGCATCTGGTCCAGCAGCCGGTGCCCGATCGCCACCGGCTGCACGATCTGGTGCACCGGTATGCCCGCCGGGCCGTGGCGGAGCAGGAGCCGGCCGCCGAGCGGGAGCGCGCGCTGGGCCGGGTGCTCGACTACTACGTGCACGCGGCGGCGGCCGCCGACGCCGCGATGCCGTTCCCGGCGCCCGCTCGGCCGCCCGCCGCGGGGCGGGCACCGGACGCGCTGCCCAGGTTCGCCGGTAAGCACGCGGCCTTCGCGTGGTTCGTCGCCGAGTACGGGAACCTGATGGCGGCCATCGAGACGGCGGCCGCCGCCGGAGCCGACACGCACGTGCACGAGCTGCCGCGCTACCTGCGGGCCTACTTCGCCAGACGCTGCGGTACGACGCATCTCAACGCCCTCTTCGAGCGCTCGCTGGCGGCCGCCGAGCGGCTCGGCGACCCGGCGCGGCTGGCGGAGTCGTACAGCGACCTGGGCTTCGCGCGCTACAACGCCGGCCGGCCGGCCGAGGCCGCCGCCGCCTACGACGCGGCCGGCGCGCTGCTGCCGGGCGATCCCCGGGCCGAGGCCGAGCTGGCGATGCGCCGTGGCCAGCTGCTGTGGGACGGCGGGCACGCCGCGGAGCCGCTCGAACTCTTCCGGCTGGCGGGGCGGTTGTACGGGAAGGCCGGCTGCCCGGCCGGGGCGGCACACGCGGCCGCGGCCCAGGCGTGGACGATGCTGCAGCTCGGCGAGGACGCCGGCGCGGCGCGGCTGGCCGGAGACGTGCTGGAGGTCCCGCACGCCGATCCCGGCTGGCCGCCCGCGCTCACCGCCCGGATCACCCTCGGCGTGGCCATCGCCGGTGCGCGGCCCGACGAGGCGCTGGCCCACCTGCACCGGGCGCTGGCGCTGGCCCGCGACGACGGCCACCTGCACAACCAGGCGTGGTGCCTCAATTGCCTGGGCGTCGCGCTGCGGCGGATGGGCCGGTATCAGGAGGCGCTCGCCAAGCACCGGGAGGCGTTCGCGCTGCTCGACGAGCTGTTCGCCGAGGAATGGAAGGTCCATTTCCTCAACGGCTATGGCGAGACCTGCCGGCTGGCCGGCCTGCCCGGCGAGGCCCTGCGGCTGCACCGGCAGGTGCTGGAGCTGGCGCCGGCGCTGGGCAACCGGCACCAGCAGGTGCGCGCGCACGAGGGCATCGCGGTCGTGCTGGACGAGACGGACCCGGCCGCGGCCGCCGAGCACCGGGCCGCGGGGCTGGCCCTGCTGCAAGAGCTGCCGCTCGCCGGTTGATCAGGTGATCAGGTCGAGCAGCGCGCGGTGGGCCGGCGGGTCGGCGGCCACGACGAGCCCGCCCGCGCCGGTGTGCACCGGGCGGCCACGCAGGTCGGTGACCACGCACCCGGCCGCCTGGCACAGCGCGATCCCGGCGGCGAAGTGGACGCTGTCCCGTAGGTGACCGTCGGTGACGTACCCGGCCCGGCGGCCGGCGGCCACCCAGGCCACCGCCAGGGTGGTGGACACGACGCGCGGGCGGAACCGCTCGGCGAACCCGGGGTGGGCGAGCAGCCGGACGGCCTGGAAGTCCGGCGCGTTCGGGAACGGCGGATCGAGGTTGACGTCCACCAGCCACGAGTCCGGCGACGGCGTGAGCGGCTCGTCGGCGCCGTCGTGCCGGACGCGGGCCCGGTCGCCGTCGGTCCAGAAGATCTCACCGGCGAACGGGTCGGCCACGGCGGCCGCGGTGACGCGGTCACCGTGGCGCAGCGCGACGTTCACCGCGACCAGCATGTTCCGGGCCGCGTAGTTGAGCGTGCCGCAGAGCGGGTCGACCAGCCACTCGCGTGCCGCGCCGTCCGGCCCGGTGCGCCCGCTCTCCTCGCCCAGCACGGCGTCGTCCGGCCGGGCGGCCCGGATGACGGTCAGGATGGCCTGTTCGGCCTCGATGTCGGCGGCGGTGGCGAAGTCGCCCGCGCTCTTCGCCACCCGGGCCAGCGGCGATCCGTACTGGGCCCGCACCACGGCGGCGCCGGCCCGGGCCGCCGCCACCGCCAGTTCCACGTCCGTGCTGATCATCCGCGCAGGATAGCCGAGGGCGCGCGGCGCCCGGCGAGCGGCCCGACCGGCATGCCGACCGGCGGCTCGCGTGCCGGTCGAGATCTCCATGGCCGCCCGGTGGCCCGCCACCTCGGCTCGAACGGGCGTCCGGCCGCGGATCGGGGACCGGCTACCGGTTACCGGTGCGCCGGTAGACGGACACGTGGGACCGGGAGTCGGCGGTGAACTCGGCGCCGGCCCAGTCGGCGTGCCGGCTCTCCAGCTCGAACCCGGCCAGCCGGCCCATCAGGTCGAGCTCGGCGGGCCAGATGTAGCGGTGCGGGCTACGGCCCAGCCGCGCCTCCCTGCCGTCGTCGAACCGGAAATGGTGCGACACGACGTGCTGGCGCAGCGTGTCGTAGGTGTCCAGGCCGATGTAGCCGGGCTCGCAGAGCCAGACCGTGGCCTGCTGTCCCGGCGGCAGCTTGCGCAGCTCGGGCACCCACAGCTCGATCACGAACCGGCCGCCGGGGGCGAGATGGCGGGCGGCGTTGCGGAAGCATTCGACCTGCTCGTCCTGGGTGAGCAGGTTCGAGATGGTGTTGAACACCAGGTAGACGAGGGTGAACTCGCCCGGCGCGACGGCGGTCGCCATGTCGCCGGCGATGACCGGGATGGTGGCCTCGTCCGCCTTGGTGCGCAACTGGTCGATCATCGGCCGGGACAGCTCGATGCCGGTCACCGGCACCCCGCGCTCGGCGAGCGGGACGGCCACCCGGCCGGTGCCGATGGCGAACTCCAGGGCCCGCCCGCCGCCGGCCAGCTCGGCGAGGCGGTCCACCGTGGGGTCCAGCACCTCGGGGGCGAACATGCCGACGCCGGGGGTGTCATATCGCTGGGCGGTCTCGACGTCCCAGATGTCGTCCTGTTTCACGATCTCTACCCTCGCCAGCGAACCGTGCCGATGTCCAAGGGTTTTCCGCCGGCCCCCTCAGCACCCCTCGTACCGCCGTGCGGCCTGTCCCGCATCACCGGCCATGATCGATTTCTGGCCGCGATACGGACAGCGGGCATCAGTCCTGATCATCGGCCGGGAGACGGACGAGCCGGTCGCGCGGTGTCAGCAGGAAGACCTTGGGCGAGAGCCGGTCCATGTCGCCGCCCCGGCCGAAGACCAGGCCGGCGGCGAAGTCGACGAACTGCTTGGCCACGTCGTCCCCGACCCCGGTCAGGTCCATGACCACCGGGATTCCGGTCCGGAAGTAATGGCCGACGTAGATCGCCTCGTTGTAGTCGGTCGGGCACAGGGTTTTGATCACCGGTCCAGTCTCCCCCGCGCGCCGGAGCCGTCAAGGCCCCGGCCGGTGACGGCCATGCGATAGGGCCTCGCGTGTCCCGTGGCGTGACGACCACGGGACACGCGAGGCACCGGTCGCGAGCGGCGGCCTACTTCAGCGCGTAGGCCCGGGTGATCGTCTGGGTGGTGGAACCTCCCTTGTCGTCATAGGCGGTGACCCGCAGCGACACGTAGCCGTTGGTCTGGCCCAGCGCGGGGTGCGTCAGCTGGGCGTGGAAGCGGCCGGTCGCCGGCTTGGTGACCGTGGCCGACCGCCAGGTGGTGCCGTCGTCCACCGACCACTCGACGTTGGTCCAGGTGACCACCGGCGGGGTGGCCACCGTGGCGTGCGCGGCCGCCCGCACGTCGAACTCGAAGGACTGCCCGGCGGCGGCCCGGTTGAGCACGTCGAGCGGCAGGTCGTAGGTGAGCAGCGTGGCCGGCTGCACGGTGCAGGCCGGGCCGAAGTTGCAGGTGTACCCGGCGGGCGTCCCGGACGGGGACACCGAGTTGAACCGGCTGCCGGTCGTCACCCGGGAGGACAAGGTCCGGTCGCTGGTGTCCACCGCGTCCAGCTGGTACTGGGCGCTCCCGGCGGGCACCGTGAAGGAGCGGGGCGCCCGGCCCTGCGCGGTGAGCTGCTGCCCGCCCACGGTCAGCTTGGGTGTGGCGGTGACCGCGCTCAGATCGCTGAAGTGCCGCGGGTCGGAGTCCAGCCACTGCTCGGCCGGCACGAACCGGTCGCCGTCCCGGCACATCGCGCACGGCACGGACACCGGGTAGCCGCTCGGCACGTTGGCCGCGCCTGGAACGAGCGGCGCCTTGAACCACCGTTCGGTCCGGGTCGTCTCGGTGAACCGGTCGGTGGAGTGCAGCAGCAGGCTCTCGCTGGTGATCGAACGGGCCCAGGTCACCCGGCTGTCGATCGGGCCGAAGTACTCGGTGCGGGTGAGCGGCAGCCGCAGCGGCCCGCCGTAGGGGATGTCACCCGGCTGCTCGGTGGTGGCGGAGACGCCGTACTCCCAGCCGTAGGTGTCCGGCTTATCGGCGTGGTAGGAGACGTCCAGCTTGGTCAGCGCGCTGGTGGTCACCTGGCGCGGCGCCGAGGGGATCTGCCCGCGCTCGTCGAAGCGCAGGTGGTAGGCGACGTCCGGCCCGCTGTAGGGCTGCAGCCGCACCGAAACCGGCCCGGCGGCCACCGCGGAGCGCAGCGCGCGCCCCTCGGCCACGGTCAGGCCGAATCGGTGGAACGCCGGCGACCCGGCGGGCACCCGCGCCCGGCCCCCGGTGACGTCGAGGTAGCCGATGAGGCCGGCGGCGCCACGGTTCCCGGCCGCCCGGGCCGCGTTGTCCATCTGAAGTGCCGCCGTAACGTAGGGCGTGGCGCCGGTGCCGGCCGGCACGGCGACCAGGACGAGCTTGCCGGTCACGTCCAGGTTCTGGAAGTCGGCGTCGGTGCCCTGCCCGGCGAAGACGACCGGGTAGCTCGTCACGGCGGTCAGCGCGCCGCGCAGCGACTCGGGGTCGTAGGCCGGGTGCAGGGTGAGCGAACCGGCGGTGGCGCTCGTCAGCACCTGCGGGTACATGTTCCACTGGTGCGACAGGCGCAGGGTGCCCGCGGAGACCGACGAGACCGGGGTGACGAAGAGGTCCTGCCCCGCCCCGGCGCCGCCGTACACCGACACCGGGCTGGTCCGGTCGGTGAACGTGCGCACGTACCAGGCGGTGCCCGGCCCTTCGGCCGCGGGCGTCATGACCGGCCGGATGGACGTGGTGGTTCGGGCGTCCAGGGTGACGGTGCGGTCCGCGTCCAGGGTGACCTTCTGCACCACCCAGCTGTTGCGGTTGCTCAGCTGCCACTCCGGGGCCACCCCGATGACCTCGTAGTCGCCCGCCGGGAGCGGGACCGGCTCGTGCGCGCCGGTGTAGTCGAGCTTGAGCGTGTAGTAGGCGGCGGGGTTGAACGGGTCCTCGGCGCTGTTGCCGCGCTTCAGCGGGATCATGTAAACGATCGGCTCGCCCTGGTAATTGGGCACGAACTCCTTGGTCCCGTAGGAGTTGATCATGGAGACCGTGAGCTCGTGGGTGGCCGGGCCGGTGTAGTAGCTGAACGGCGTGACCAGCTGGACGCCACCGGCGCCGGTCGCGGTGATCCAGCCGCCGTAGGCGCCCACCGCGCCGAGCCGCGGGTCGATCGTGAGGTTCACCGCCGCGGTGCCGCGCGCGGGGACGGTGACGCTCGTCGCGGCGAGCTGGACCGCGCCGGTGGGCGCGGGGTTGCCGCTCCAGCCCTTGGTGATCGGGGCGAGGGTGAGGGTGACCGGCTGGTCACCGGTGTTGCGATAGGTGATCGGGCGGGTCACCGGCGCGCTGCCGGGCCGGCCGAAGTCGACGACCGAGGTGGCGAAGACCTGCTGGGTGACCGCGCGGGCGACGTCCACCCGGCCGCTGCCCTGCTCGAACCAGGTGTGGTCGGCGTTGCGCCGCGCGGTCGAGGTGAGCGCGTCCCGCAGCTGCGGCGCGGTCCAGTCGGCATGCTGCTGCGCCAGCAGGGCCGCCGCGCCGGCCACGTGCGGGGTGGCCATCGAGGTGCCGCTGTTCTGGGTGTACTGGTCGGCGCCCGGGACCGCCGGCACGGTGGAGTCGGCGGAGCGGGCGGCGACGATGTCCACGCCGGGCGCGACGATGTTGGGCTTGACCGCCGCGTCGCCGAGGCGCGGGCCCTTGCTGGAGAAGGCGGCCAGCGTCGTGCCGGTGTCCTTGTCCACCGCGCCCACGGCCAGGGCCTGGTCGGCGGCGGCGGGCACGTTGATGGTGAGCCGCTGGGAGTCGTTGCCCGCGGCGGTGACGAACAGCGTGCCGTAGGTCGCGGTGAGCTGGTTCAGCGCCTCGCTCATCGGGTCGGTGCCGTCGCCGCAGCAGCCGCCGAGGCTCATGTTGACCACGTCGGCGCCCTGCTCGGCGGCCCACTGCATGCCGGCGATGGCCCAGGACCAGTCCCCGTTGCCGTCGTCGCCGAGGACCTTGCCCACCAGCAGCGAGGCCGCGGGGGCCACGCCCTTGTACTTGCCGCCGGACGCCGCGCCGGTGCCGGCGATGGTGGAGGCGACATGGGTGCCGTGGCCGACCTTGTCGGTCGTCGTGGCGGAGTCGGAGAAGTTCTGGGTGGCCGCGATCCGGCCCGCGAGATCGGGGTGCGCGGCGTCGATGCCGGAATCCAGCACCGCGACCTTGACGCCCGCGCCGTCCAGCCCGCGCTGCCAGGCGGTGGGCGCGCCGATCAGCGGGACGCTCTTGTCCAGCGACATCCTGACCCGGCGGTCCAGCCAGACCTTCTCGATGCCGGTGGCGCCGCCGGCGGTGAGCTTCTTCGCGCCGTCGCCGGCCAGCCCGGTCCAGAACGCCTTGGTGTCCTTGGCGGCGACGCGCACCGCCGCACCGTTGATCGCGGTCAGCGACCGGACGTTCCCGGTGCCCGGCAGCGCGTCGGCGGTCTTCGCCGCGGCGGCCGCCTTGGCGCCGTAGTCGATGATCAGCGGGATGGCGGCGGTGCGTCCGTCCCGGGCGAGGGTGTCCACGTCGAACAGTTCCTCGTCCAGCGTTCCCGCGGCGACCAGCGGCGCGGCGTCGGACGGCAGGACCAGGTGGCCGCCGTCCCTGCTGGGCAGGGTGAGGAAGGTGACGGGGGCGCCGCCCGGGCGGGGGGCCGGCTTGATGGTCGTCGCCGGGGCGCCCTTGCCGGTCGGGGTGTAGACGACGACGTCACCCGTGATCAGGGTGAGGGTGACCGGGGATTGGCCGCCGGGCGCGGAAGGCGCCGTCGAGGCGGGCGGCGGGGCGGCGGGCAGTGCGGCCGGGCCGGAGAGTGCGGAGCTGGGTGTTGCGGTGAGGGTCAGTGCGAGCGTCAAGCTTGATAAACCCGATAAACCCGCGGCTAAGCGGGCGCGCGACTGCGACAAGTCATCCCTTTCCTCGGTGGTCCCGGCGACGGAGCGCCGGAGGGAGATCTCCCAGCCGCATGATCGCTTTTTCTTGATCTTCTGTCTGCGCCGGGCAATGGTGACATTCATCGCACCTCGGACGGCGACCATCGCCGTACGGTGCGCCACACCCGCATTTCCCGGACGCGGTGCGACACCCGGCCCGGATCCAGGCAGAGCCCCAAGATCGGGCGGAGGCGCGTCCGGTCCCGTAGCCTGACGGCCGTCCCTCCGATCAGCCGCCGACCCAGGAGGTCGCAGTGCGCGTCGCCATCCCGCTGTTCGACCGGTTCACCGCGCTGGACGCCGTGGGGCCGTACGAGGTGCTCAAGTTCCTGCCCGGCGCCGAGGTCGTGTTCGTGGCCGCCGAACCCGGGCCGGTGCGGGACATGGACGGATGGCTGACCCTGGCGGCGACGGCCGCGTTCGCCGACGTCGACTCCTGCGACGTGCTGCTGGTGCCGGGCGGGCCGGGCGCCCGGGCCCTGCTGGCGGACGAACCGCTGCTCGGCTGGATCCGCCGGATGCACGAGGCCAGCACCTGGACGACGTCGGTGTGCACCGGGGCGCTGCTGCTCGGCGCGGCCGGCCTGCTCGACGGGCTGGCGGCCACCACCCACTGGGGCGCCACGGACGTGCTGGAGTCGTTCGGCGCCACCTACACGCCCGAGCGGGTGGTGTTCCAAGGCAAGATCGTGACGGCGGCCGGCGTCTCCGCCGGCATCGACATGGCGCTCGCGCTGGCGGACCGGCTGGCCGGTCCGACGGTGGCGCAGGCCGTGCAACTCGTCATCGAGTACGACCCGCGGCCGCCGTTCGACTCCGGTTCGCCCGCCAAGGCGCCCCAGGAGGTCAGGGACCTGGTCGCCCGCGGGCTCCGCTGAGGACGGTGCTGCGCCCCCGGCGGAGCCCGCGAGGGATCACCGGCGGGGCACCAGCCGCACCAGGTACGACAGGGCGCCGGAGACGCGCACCTGGTGCATCTCGACCGGGTCCAGGCCGTGCCGGATGGCGGTGGCCAGGCCGGCGGGGTCGGGGACCAGCACCACGGCCTGCCCGCCTGGGGCGAGCACCCGGACGAGCTCCGCCCACCAGCGCGACAGCGACCCGCCGAGCAGGCCGCGCCCGCCGACCTGGCCGCCCCACGGCGGGTTGCACACGATCCGGTCGGCGGCGCCGGCCGGCAGCGGCAGCCGCCCGGCGTCGCCGGGCCGGAACGTGACGCCCGGCAGGCCCGCCGCGTTGGCCCGGGCCGCCCGCAGCGCCGCCGGATCGGCGTCGAAGCCGGACAGCCGGGCCGCCGGGCCGGCGAGGGCGGCCTCGATCAAAATCGTGCCGGCCCCGCAGCATGGGTCGACCACCAGGTGACCCGGCCCGATGCCGGCCAGCCGGGCCATCGCGGCGGCGACCGGCGGGTGGAGGGTGCCGGGGATGGTGTGCCGCTTGTAGCCGCGCCGGTGCAGCGGCCGGTCGGCCGTCCGGACCATCAGCGACGCCTGTTCCCCGTCCAGGACGACCCGCCAGGCCAGGCAGCCGGCCGGCGGTACGGAGCCGTGCCGGCGCGAGTGATAGGCCACGCCGAGCCGGCGGGCGAGCTCCTCGCCGACGGCGTCCTCGACGTCGTACCGGTTGAAGTCGCGCCGGCCGAGGAACGACGCCGAGACCTCGATCCCGGCGCCCGCGGCGCGGGCGGCGCCGCCTCCGGCGTCCGGCGTTCCGGTCAGGTCGGCGGCGGCCGCCAGGCCGGCGAGGCCGGCGACCTCGCGCCGGGCCGTCCCGATGTCAGGCGACCGGGCGGCCAGCAGGAACAGGTCGTCCGCGGTCCTCGGTACCGCCGCCGGCCGCGCCGGGCCGTCCGCGCGGAAGCGGACCTCCCGGTGGGCGAGCCGGGTGACCACCCCGAGCCGGAGCTGCAGGATCTCGTCGGCGAGGACCGCCTCCAGCCCGCGTACGCACCGCGCCACCAGGCGCGCCGCCGTCACGGGACGGCGAGGCGGCCGGGACGCGGTGCGGTGAGAAAACGTGCGCGAGCGCGCAACATGTCGGTTCTTCTCCCACGTCGAAGCCCGGGACGGCGCAACGCCGCCCCGCCTCGTCGGCGTCGGGGGTTCCTCGCCTCGCCGACGGCGGGCTCAACGTCGGTAGAAGAACTTCATGTCCGGGATGTTACTAGATCCGCCCGTCGCCGCGATCCGGTGGGGAGAGCGGGGGCGCGCGAAGCCCGGCGGCCGCCGGGCGCGCCCGATTCGTGCCGCCCGCCTGCCCCTCAGGAGGCGTCGAGGACGGCGGCGGGTTCGGCGTCCGGGGAGACGACGGCCAGCCGCGACTCCAGCAGTGACTCCGCCGCCAGGTGCCCGGCGAGCTCGTCCAGGGTGGCGGCACACCGGACGTTCGACAGCCCGCGCTGGAGCAGTGCACGGGAGACCCCGTGCCGGCGGACGGCGTACCAGCCGCCGCCGACGGCGTCGGACACCAGCCAGTGCTTGCCGTAGGTCTCCCGCAGGTGCGTGATGGACGCGGGCATGGGCTCACCCGCGCCGATCGTCGAAGGGCGGCCGAGCGTGTCGAACATCCACGTGGAGGCTCCTGTCCGTGGCGGGTGCTGCGCGAAAGGACGTGCCGAGGCCGGCCTGGCGCACGCGCCGGATCGGCCGGAAGAGCGTGGAAAGGGTGCTCGGGACCATGGCCGGGCGGCATGGACCGCCGGCTCACTTGGGCCACGCCTGGCAGGCTAGTCCACGGGGCGCGCGCGGGCAATCACTTAGTGTGATTGCGCATGGACGCGGATCCGGCGCGGCCGGGGTTCCACCCGGACGGCCGATCCAGAGCGCCGCCGGCACCCGGTCCGCGTCCCTCGCCGGCCGGGACGGGCACGCTCCGTCATCGACCACTGCCCGGTTCCGGCTGCGGAGACCGGCGGACGGTCCCTTTCCCCAAGGCCAGCTTCTTGTTACCCGGCCCCACCGGTCGGGTCTACCGGCCCCGGCCCGCCGGGCGGGCCTTCGGGGCGCGGACGGCGGGCCGTCCGGCGGGCCGGGTAGCCATGAAATGCCCAAGTAGCGCCATTTGCCGGGTTCTCCAGGGGTCGTCGCCACCCATCTTCCGGCCGCCGTCCGATCGAGCGGGCGGCGCCGCCCCGGCGGACGGGACCGGTCCACCGTAACGGATGGCCCTAAACCTCGCGGGGATCGCCACACGGGCACGATTCGCACAAAAGAAGCACGGGACCAACCCTGGTATCTGTGCGATCGTGGACAACGTGGGGCAAGTTCTCTGGAGACGCGGATCGCGTTGGTGACTGAGGGTGATGGAGCGTGATGGAGTCCCCGGTACCGCCCGAACCCCCGATCTATCGCCGCATCGCGGAGAGCCTGCGCCAGGCCATCCTGGCCGGTGACCTCCGCGACGGCGACCGCCTGCCGGGCGAGAACGCCCTGATGGCGGAGTACGGCGTCGCCCGGGCGACGGCCCGGCAGGCGCTGGGCGTGCTCATCAACGAAGGGCTCGCGGTGCCCCGGCGCGGCTCGGGAGTCTACGTGCGGCGGTTCCGCCCGATCCGCCGGCACGGTCCCCGGCGGCTGTCGCGCGAGCAATGGGGCCGCGGCCGGGCCATCTGGGACTCCGACACGACCGGCCGCCCGTACACCGTCGACGAGCTGACCGTCGCCCGCGAGTCCGCGTCCGCCGAGGTGGCCCGGGTGCTCGGCTGCGAAGAGGTGTGGGTGCGCCGCCGCCGCTACTCGGTGGACGGCCGGCCGGTGCAGCTCGCGGCCTCGCACTTCCCGGCCGAACTGGTGGCCGACACCCCGATCACCCGGCCGGACACCGGGCCGGGCGGCGTGTACGCCCGGCTGCGCGAGCTGGGGCACGGCCCGGCGCACTTCACCGAGGAGGTGCGCGCCCGGATGCCCTCCCCGCGGGAGGCGGCCCGGCTCGGCCTGCCCGCCGGCAACCCGGTGATCCTGGTGTGCCGCTCGGCCTACACCGCCGACGGCCGGACCGTGGAGCTGAACGAGATGATCATGGATGCCGCGTCCTACGTCCTCCAGTACGACTTCGACGCCTGAGCACCGCGCGCCCGGCACGTTAGGTGGACCTGTCCACCCCGAACATTGATTTCTCTAGAGATGTCCCGCAACGTGAGGGTGAAAGGTACAAACCGGCCGGGGAGGGTGGACGGGATGTCGTTCGACCGGCACCTCGCCGAAATCGCCCGGGAGTTCCCCGAGTGGACCATCTGGCGCAGCGACGCGGGGCGCTGGTGGGCCACCCGCCACCGCCTGCTCACCGAACACGAGCGGGACGCGGGCTGCGCGATGACGATCGACGCCGACGATCCGGACGGGCTGCGTGAAAGGCTGCTCGAGCAGCGCGCGTGCCTGCCCGAGACCGAACCGGACCGCTGATCGCGACCGGCCGGCGGCGGCGGCGCGGAAATCTCTGACCCGATCGGGGGCGGAGATTTCCGCCGGGCGCCCGGCGGCGGCCGGCCGGCGTGCCCTACCGGCCGGCCCCGCGCGACGGACCCTGGGTCCGGCGGTCGCGCGCGCGGCGGACCCTGGTCCGGCGGTCGCGCGCGCGGCGGACCCTGGTCCGGCGGCCCGTCGCACCGCGGACCTGGTCCGGCGGCCCGTCGCGGTCGCGGCGCCACGGTCACGACGCCACGGTCACGACGCCGCGGTCAGGACCTCGGGTCGCTCCCGCTCGCCGCGATCCCGCCAGGACGCGGGGTCAGCGGTGCCCGGTGCCGGCCGGGCCGCCGGGGTGCTCGGGCGGCGCGCCGAAGCGCACCCGGGTGTCGTCGAAGAAGCCGCGCACCACCGGCTCGTCGTCCTGCGGGCCGGGCGCGGCCGGCGTGCCGAGCAGGTGGGCCAGCGAGGCGCCGTCCCGGGGCCGCACCTCCACCGTGTCCTGACCGGTGTCCTGCGCCGCATCCGGACCGGTGCCCGGTACCGGGTCCCGCGGTGCGTCCTGCGGCCCGGCGGAGCCCGCCTCGCCGTGCGCCTCGCCATGCGCCTCACCATGCGCCTCGCCGTGCGGCGCCTCGGCGTGCGCGGTCACCACCCGGTCGGCCGGCCCCGGGTGACCGGCGCCGGCCGGACCGTCCGGGTACCCGTCCTCGGCCCGGTCCGGCGCGCCGTCCCGCGGGCCGGCGGTGCCGTCCGCCGGGGAGTCCGCGGCGCCGCGAACCGGGGCGCCCGGCGCGCCGGAGCCGCCCGGGCCATCGGCGCGGTCGCCGGGCCCACCGTCCCGGCCCGCCGGCGGCAGCGCGTCCAGCGGCTCGGCGGCGGGCAACCCGCGCGGCCCGCCATCCGCCGGCCCGCCCTCGTCGTCCAGCACCACCCGCACCGAGTCCAGCTCCCCGGCGGCCGGGCCCGCACCGGACGGCGGAAGCGGCGGGAACTCCGGGCGCGGCGGCAGCGCGGCGGCAGCGTCCGGCAGCGGTCCGGCGACCCCCTCGCGGTCCAGCAGGTCGCCCAGGACCGAGCTCATCTCGCCGAGCCGCCGCATGACCTCGGCGTGCGTGTCGGTCAGGAAGGTCACCCGGCGGCCGGTGTGCTCGTCCAGCGACGTGGCGCGGTGCTCGGCGGTGGCCAGCAGGTCACCGGCCTCGGCCCGGGCGGCCTTCAGCGTCGAATCCGCCTCGGCCCGGGCGGCGGCGACCGTCTCCTCCGCCTCCTGCCGGGCCGTGGTCAAAGCACGGTCGGCCTCGGCGCGGGCGTCGCGCAACGTCTCGTCGGCCTCCGCCCGCGCGGTGCCCAGGGTCTCCTCCGCGTCCGCGCCGGCCTGGGCGAGCAGCCGCTCGGCGGCGTCCGTCGCCTCGTGCACCCGCCGCTCGGCCTCCTCCTGGGCCGCCGACAGGATGCGTTCGGACTCCACCCGGGCCTCCTCGCGCAGCCGGGTCGCCTCGGCCTCCGCGCTCTGCCGCTTGGCCAGGGCCTCCTCGTCGGCGAGCTTCAGGATGGCGCTCAGCCGCTCGCCGAGCTCGTCGTAGTCCTGCGGGGCCTCGGCCAGGCGACGCCGGGCCTCGGAGAGCTCGATACGGCCCTGCTCGGCCTGGTCGATGGCCCGCGCCAGCCGTTCCTCCAGGTCACGGATCTGGTTGCGGGTGCGCGACATGTGCTCGTGGACCTGGCGGCGGCTGTATCCCCGCATCACGACCTCGAAGCCGAGGTCCTCGTGCATCATGTCGGGAAAGCTGTCGTGCTGGTTCGTCATGGCTGAGCCCTGGGGGTCTGGTATGCGAGTGGGGGTTCTGCTTTGGGGGCAAGACGTCAGGACACGACTTTCCTGCCATCTGCCCAAGTCCGCAACCCGAACCACCGACCGGTTCCGTTCCCGGCCGCCCGGCGTACCCGTGCGATCATGGCGGGTATGAGCGAGCCGGCCGTCCCCTACCTCGCCGCGCTGGACAGCGGCGCCCCGTCCATCCATCCCGAGGCGTACGTGGCGCCGTCCGCCGTGGTGGTGGGACGGGTGCGGCTCGCCCGGGCGGCCAGCGTCTGGTACGGCTCGGTGCTGCGCGGCGACGACGAGGCGATCGAGGTCGGCGAGGAGTGCAACGTGCAGGACCTGTGCTGCCTGCACGCCGATCCCGGGCTGCCGGTGGTGCTGGAGCCCCGGGTGAGCCTCGGCCACCGGGCGGTCGTGCACGGCGCGCACGTGGAGGGCGGCGCGCTGGTCGGCATCGGTGCCGTGGTGCTGAACGGCGCCCGGATCGGCGCCGGATCGCTGGTCGCGGCCGGCTGCGTGGTGGCGCCGGGCCGGCGGATCCCGGCCGGAGTGCTGGTCGCCGGCGTGCCCGGGAAGATCGTCCGGGAGCTGACCGACGACGACCGGGCGGTCTTCGCCGCCACCCCGGACAACTACGTCGCCAAGGCGGCCCGCCACCGCGCCGCGCGTCCCCTGGCCGGCGGCTGACGGGAGGGCGGCCGCCGCGGCGGGCCCGCGGGCGGGCCGGGCGCCCGCAGTAGCATGGCGGCCGTGCCGTGGGACCCGTTCGACGCGATCGAGGGGGACACCCGTGCCATGGTCACCGATCCTCGGTGGGCCGAGGTGCCCGCCGGCACCCAGGTACAGGCGATGGCGGCCCGCCTGCTGGCCACCGCGGACGGCGGCTGCTGGTTGTACGGCGCGCACGCCCGCTGGTACCGCCACGACCGGGCCGACGGGCGGTGGCACCTGTCCGCGCCGCCCGCCTCCCCGGAGGTCCGAGCGGCGGCCCGGCCGGCCCATCCGGCGCCGGTGATCCCCGAGGAGTTGCTGCCGGCGGCGGCCGACTTCGCCCGCGAGCGCGGCTCCACGCAGGCGTTCGTCGGCCCGGACGTGCCGGAGAGCGTCGTCGAGGGGGTCCGCGAGCTGCTGGACCGGCAGCGCGCCGCGAAGGAGGAGCACCCGTTCGTCGTCGGGCCGTTGCGGGAGCTGTTCTACTCCGACGTGACCGCCGGGGTGGCGGCGGTGTGGGGCACCGTCATGTGGTGCTCCTACGCGCCGGCGTTCGACGGCAACGAGGTGCTGCTGTCGATGTTCGGCGAGTTCCTGGCCCGGCCGCTGCCGGGGGACGACTGGGTGCGCTGGCTGCCGCCGACCTCGCTGGACGCCCTGGTGGCGCTGTATCACGAGCAGCTGTGCCGCCGGGCGCAGGGGGCCGCGCTGCGGCTGGCCGGGCTGGTCGCCGACACCGCCCGGGCGCTGCTGCCCGACCCGCGTTTCGCGCCGCGCGCGCACGCGCTGATCTCCATGATCGAGCCGCTGCGGGCCCGCCCGTGGCTGGACCATCCGGCGTGGGACGCCGCCGCGATCCGCCAGGCATGGCTGGAGCGCTGCCCGGCCCGGTTGAGAAGCGCGGTGCTGTTCGAGACCTCGCCCGGCGACCATTTCCGGCACTCGCTGTACGACCTGGTGGAAGCGCTGTCGTATCTGGCCGGCCGCGGCGCCGACCCGCGGGCGGTGGCCGCCTCGCTGCTCGCCGCGGACGTGGCGGGCGTGGCGCCGCAGGCCGCGGCGCGACTGTACCCGTGGCTGGACGCCGAACTGCGCCAGACGTACTACGTGGCCCTCTCCCGGCCCGGGCATCCGCTACGGGACTGCTGGCCGCGCGAGGGGGAGCCGCCGGATCCGGTCCGGCCGCCGGACCGGGCCTCGGCGGCGGCGGTGCTCGGCGCCGGCTACGCCACCGGGCTCGCCTGGTGCCGGCTGGCCGGCGTCGAGCCGCCGGCGCGCGGGTTCCCGGTGTCCGCCGCCACGGTGAGCTGCCTGATGCACGAGCGGGACGATCCGCGACCGGCCGTCCCGGAGTCACCAGGGGAATCGCTCCGTCACTCCTGAGCCGCCGCCCCTGGTCAAAACGTCATTTCCCGCTATTTCATACTTACTCCGCGTATATCATTCCCCGCCCCCCTATCTGGGCTTTTGACGGAATTGTGATCTTCAATCCCGGGAAATGGTTCCAGGTGGACAGGACCGAGGGCGCCGAATGGTCCCGATGGGCCATGTCGCCCAAAGGGACGCCCCCGTAACCTCGAAGAGGGTGTGGGCTGCGGAAGGAAGGACGACGCGGTGGGGCACGACAACCTGGACTCGCGGGTCCATGACCGTGTCGCGTTGGACGAGATCGCGCTCTACGCGGAGGTGCTGAGCGCCGTTGCCGCCAGTGAGCGACAGCTGACCATGGATGAGCTCGACAACGCGCTCGGACTACGGACTTCGGTGAGTCACTGAAGGAACTCGCAGACCGGTCCCGGACTCCCCCCGGAGTTCGGGACGGTTTTGTGTGGAGAACGAGTGCGCCGTCCGGCCGGGACTAGTCCGGGCGGACCGCGCCGACCCGGACATCCGCTACGACCGCACTAGCCTCGCGATGGCCGCCGAGGCCTCCTTGACCTTCTCCTCCGCCTCCGGGCCGCCGGCGTTGATGGCGTCGGTCACGCAGTGGCCGATGTGGTCCTCCAGCAGGCCGAGAGCCACCGCCTGCAGGGCCCGGGTGGCCGCCGACACCTGGGTGAGGACATCGATGCAGTAGGAGTCTTCCTCCACCATGCGCTGCAGGCCCCGGATCTGGCCTTCGATCCGCCGCAGGCGGGTCAGGTAGGCCTGTTTGTCGCCGCTGTACCCATGCATGCGGCCAGAATACCTGTTCGGGGTATCAGCCGGGGATCGCATCGCGCACCTCATCGCCGCTCCGCCCGGCGACCGGCCCGAAGCTCCTCGATCAGCGCCTCCCAGTGGCCCGCGACGACCGGGGCGGCGTGCCCGGCGGCCGCCTGCAGCGCGCCGGCCGCCAGCACCATCCGGCGCCGCTCGTCGTCGATCAGGCCGAGGAGCGCCGAGGCGTACGCCGTCACCTCGTCCTCACCGCGCGGCACCAGCACGCTGTCGCGCCCCGGCGTCACGAACTCGGCCGGGCCACGCGGGCCGTCGAAGCCCACCACCGGAACTCCGCAGGCCAGCGCCTCCAGCAACGCCATGCCTGGCGACTCGCCCTGCCCGGTCACCGCCACCATCGACGCCTTGGCGAACTCACCCGGCAGGTCGGAGGTGGTTCCCATGAAGTAGACGTTGTTGTGCATGTCGAGCCGGCCGACCAGCGCGCGCAGCCGCTTCTCCTCCGGCCCGCCGCCGTACAGGCGCAGCCGCCAGTCGGGGCGCTTGTCGGCGGCGACGGCGAAGGCCCGCACCAGCACGTCGAACGACCGGCCCGGCAGCCACCGCCCGCCGGCCGCGACGATCCGGTTGTCCATCCGGGATCGCGGCCACGGCTCGGGGGCCAGCGCGTCCGGCACGACGCGCACCGGCGGCGCCTCCGGCCCGGCCAGCAGCCGGGTGAAGTCGTCGGCCGCGCTCGGGGTGGCGGCGAACACCGCGTCCATCTTGGGGTAGAAGCGCCGCACCGGCGCGGGCACCTGCGGGCGGGACCACTCGCGGGCGATGCGCAGCGTCTCGCGTGGAACGTGCCGGGCCGCCTGCACGCCGAGCCCGGCCCGGGTGGTGACCAGCACGTCGGCGCGCATTCCGCGCAGCGTGCGCCACAGCGCCATCTCGGTGCGCATCTGCCCGCGCGGCAGCAGATGGCGGGCGTCCGGCCGGGCGTCGACCAGCCAGCGCAGCGAGACGCGCGGATCCACCGGGAAGAACGGCGTCTCGCGCACCCGGCGGACGCTGATGACCTCCACCTCGTGCCGGGCGGCGAGTTCCGCCGCCAGGTTCAGCACCGCCCGGGTGTCACCCCGCATCCCGTACGCGGACGCCACCAGGAAGCAGATCTTCATCCGCCCACCTCGAGGCGGAGCTCGTCGTCCGCGGTGTAGCAGGGGCGGACCGGAACGCCGTCGACCTCGGCGTCGGGATAGTGCACCCGGCGCCGCTTGCCGTCCACGTCGTCGATGCGGGCGCCGAGCGGCAAAGGGGTGTCCAGGCCGTCCACCTGCAGCGACGGGGCCCATAGCCCTTCTGAGTCGGGGGCGGCGTCGATCACGTCGCACAGCGACAGCGCGGCGTGGAACCGCACCCCGGACACGGTGGCCGCCGCGGTGACCGCCACCTCCGGCCCGCCCGGCCCGGCCGGCCGGCACAGCGCCAGCCGAGCCGGCCGGGGCGCGTCGTCGTCGGCGAAGCCGGTGTAGGCGAGCAGCCCGGTCACCTCGAACCGGCCCTCGCGGAACCACACCGCGCGGACGTCGGCCGCCGGCGCGGCCTGGGTCACCCGCACCGCCAGGAAGCCGTTGAGCGTGCGGTAGGCCCGATAGGCGAGGGTGCGCCGGCCCAGCGCGTAGGCGTCCAGCCGGTCGAGCGAGAAGCCGGGGTCCACGCACTGCAGCCGGGTGCGCGCCGCGGAACGTTCCGGGCCGTCCCGTTGCAGGTAGGCGTCCCAGCGCCCGGGCCCCAGCCCGAGCGGCGCGAGCGACACCGCCATCGAGGCGTCGCTCGCCTCCGCGCCCGGGCCGCCCAGCGCCACCGCCCGCTCCGTACCGGTGCCCCGCTGCCGCAGGACCAGCCGGGAACCCTCCCCCAAGGGCTCGTCGATCGCCAGCCGGAGCGAGAGGACATCGGCCAGTGTGACCTCGGCATCGGTAACGACGACGCGCACCGCGCCCCCTCCCCGTCGAATGAGCCCCGCGACGTTGAGGTTACCGTTATTTAGCTGATATGTGGAGAAAGGTTTTCAGGCAGTCTTTCCGGCCTCCGCGGGCTGCCCCTTGACCGAGGTGACCAGCAGCTGCGCCACGTCCACGACCTCCAGCGACTCCTTGGCCTGGCCGCCGTTCTTCTTCTCGTTGATCGCGTCACCCAGCATGACGAGACAGAACGGGCAGGCGGTGGAGACGCGGTCCGGATCGGTGGTCAGCGCCTCGTCCACCCGCTCGGTGTTGATGCGCTTGCCGATGCGCTCCTCCATCCACATCCGCGCGCCACCGGCGCCGCAGCAGAAGCCGCGGTCCTTGCAGCGGTGCATCTCCTGGGTTTGGACGCCGGGCACCTTGGCCATGATGTCGCGCGGCTGCGCGTACACCTTGTTGTGCCGGCCGAGGAAGCACGGGTCGTGGTAGGTGATCTTCTCCTCGATCGGGGTGATCGGGGTGAGCCGCCCCTCCTCCACCAGCCTGGCCAGCAGCTGGGTGTGGTGCACCACCTCGAACATGCCTCCGAGCTGCGGATACTCGTTGGCCAGGGTGTTGAAGCAGTGCGGGCAGGTGGCGACGATCTTCTTGACGCCCGCGTCGTTCAGCGTCTCGATGTTCTGCTGGGCGAGCATGTTGAACAGGAACTCCATGCCCAGCCGGCGCGCCGGGTCACCGCTGCAGGCCTCCATCGGGCCGAGCACCGCGAACTTCACGCCCGCGATGTGCAGCAGTTCGGCGACCGCCTTGGTGGTGCGCTTGGCCCGGTCCTCCAGCGCGCCGGCGCAGCCGACCCAGAAGAGGTATTCGAGGTCGTCCGGCGCCTTGTCCTCGATGACCTGGACCTCGATCGGGTCGACCTCGCGGGAGGCCAGTTCCTCGATCCACTCGGCCCGCTTCATCTCCGGCAGGCCCCACGGGTTGCCCTTGTTCTCCAGATTCTTCAGCATGACGCCGGCCTCGGACGGGAAGCTCGACTCGATCATCACCTGGTAGCGGCGCATGTCCATGATGTGGTCGATGTGCTCGATGTCGACCGGGCACTGCTCGACGCACGCGCCGCAGTTGGTGCACGACCACAGCACGTCGGGGTGGATGACGCCGTCCTCGCCCACCAGCGGCTTGCCGGCCAGCGCCAGCACGTCCTCGGGCAGCTTGGCCCGCTCCTCCTCGCTCGCCATCAGGTAGGGCGCGATGGCGAAGGCGTGGTCGCGCTGGTCGAGGATGAGCATCTTGGGCGACAGCGGCTTGTCGGTGTTCCACGCCGGGCACTGCGACTGGCAGCGGCCGCACTCGGTGCAGGTGTAGAAGTCCAGGAAGCCCTTCCAGGAGGTGTCCTCCACCTTGCCCCGGCCGAACACGTCGGTGTCGGGATCGGCCTCCTCGAAGTCGAGCACCTTGCCGTTGCTGCGCATCTCCGGCACCGCGCCGAGACCGTCCGGCCGGCGGGAGAACAGCACGTTCATCGGCGCGGTGAAGATGTGCAGGTGCTTGGAGTGCACCACGATCACCAGGAAGACCAGCATGACGCCGATGTGCAGCAGCAGCCCGACCGGCTCCAGCACCTCGTTGGCCGAGGTGCCGAGCGGGCGCAGCAGCGCGGCCGCGGCCTGCGAGCCGAAGGCGCCGGTGCGGTAGGGGAAGTTGCCGGTGTTGATCGCCGCGCCGCGGAACAGGAACAGCGTCCAGATGACGTTGAAGATCATGAAAAGGATCAGCCAGGCGCCGCCGAGGTGCGAGCCGGAGAACCGGGAGTCGCGGCCCAGCTTCTTCGGCGAGTTGCGGACCCGGATGGCGGCGAAGGCGATCAGGCCGGCCAGGCAGGCCAGCGCGATGAAGTCCTGGAGGAAGCCGAGCACCGGCCAGGTGCCGACCAGCGGGATGTGGAAGTCGGGACGCCCGGTGACCGCCCCCTGGATCAGCGCGCCGTACGCCTCCAGGTAGACCGTCGCCAGGATGACGAACGCCCAGAACACCACGAAGTGCGCGACGCCCGAGGGCGTCCACTTCAGCAGCTTCTTCTGGGCGAACACCTCGACCAGCTGGGCCTTCAACTCGGCGCCCGCGTGCGTCCTGGCGTACTCCAGGCGTTCGGGGGCGGGCTGGCCGCTGGTGGCCAGCCGGTGGAGCCACGACACGCGGCGGGCGGCGAGCGCGAGCGCCACCGCGGTCATCAACAGCCCGATGATCGCTACTAGGAGCACGGGTCCTCCAAACTACGGCGTTGCCCGCCAGCGTAGACATGCCGGTCATCCGCGGGTGCGATGAGGCCGCCTCGAATACTACCCATCGGTAACATACTTGCCCGCACCCGTTGCCGTATCGCGACCCGCCGACCGGCCGGCACCGGGACCGGCGACCGCCGATCAGGCCGGCGCCGCCCCCTCCTCGCCCAGGTAACGCTGGATCGTCGGTGCCAGCAGGTCCACCAGCTCCTCGACGTCCGCGGAGGCCAGCGGCTCCAGGCGCAGCACGTAGCGCAGCAGCACCACGCCGAACATCTGGGCGAACGCCACCTCCATCCGCACCGGCGGGATGCCGAGCCCCGCCACCACGCGGTCCAGCACCGCCCGGGTGAGGAACTCGCGGATCATCACCCCGAACTGCTCGTTGGTCATCGCGCTGCGCATCACCGCGATGATCGACTCGCGGGCCGCCGGGTCGGCCGTCATCGTCAGCAGGAAGCGGACCAGCCGCCGGCCGATCTCCTCCCGCGGCCCCGCCAGGATCAGCGGGATCGCCTGGTCGGGATCCACCGGCAACCGCAACGCGGCGACGAAGATGCCCTCCTTGGTGGCGAAATAGTGGTGCACGAGAGCCGGATCCACCCCGGCCTCGCGGGCGATGCCCCGGACCGTGGCCTTGTCGAAGCCCTTCGCGGCGAAGATCTTGCGGGCCGCGGCGATGATCTCGCCCCGGGTGTCGGCGGAGCCGGGACGGCGCCCCGGGCGCCGCCGCCCGGCCGGCGCGCTCTGGTCGGTCATGGAGTCGATTCGATCACGTCGTGGAGGAGGCGGCGAAGTGCAGGCGCGCGAACGCCAGGCCTTCGGCCAGGTCGTCGATCCGCTCGGTGCGCCCGGCGGCCTTGCGGGTGTTGACCTCCAGCACGATCAGCCCGCCGTACCCGGTGGAGGCCAGCCGCTCCAGCATGCGCGCGCACGGTTGGTTGCCCCGGCCGGGCACCAGGTGCTCGTCCTTGTTGGTGGTGCCCACGCCGTCGGCCAGGTGCAGGTGCGCCAGCCGGTCACCGAGCTTCTCCGCCATCTCCAGCGCGTCCGACCCCGACACCGCGGTGTGCGACAGGTCCAGGGTGACCTGCGGGTAGTCCTGGTCCACCGGATCCCAGCCCGGGGAGTACGGCACCACCTCGGTACCGCGGGCCCGCAGCGGGAACATGTTCTCCACCGCGAAGATCACATCGGTCTCGTCCCGCATCCGGGCCAGGCCGATCTCGAAGTCGCGGGCGTAGTCGCGCTGCCAGCGGAACGGCGGGTGCACCACGACGGTCTCGGCGCCGAGCCGCTCGGCCGCCTTGCGCGCGCGGACCAGCTTGGCCCAGGGGTCGCGGCCCCACACCCGCTGGGTGACGAGGAGGCAGGGGGCGTGCACGGCCAGCACCGGGAGCTGGTAGTGGTCGACCAGCCGCTCCAGCACGTCGATGTCCTGGCTGACCGGGTCGGCGCCCACCATCACCTCGACGCCGTCGTAGCCCAGCCGCGCGGCCAGCTCGAAGGCGTCCGGAGTGCGCTCCGGATACACCGACGCGGTGGACAACGCGATCTTGGCGTTCGGGACTCGGATGACGTCGGTCACAACTGCCAGCCTAAGCCGGGTCGCGTCCTGGTGGCGCGGCGCTGCCCCGCCCACCGCCGAGTTCCGCCGCCGGGTTCCGCGGCGCCGGGCGCCGTCCGCGCTGGTCTAGCGTGTGTCCCATGCCGCGGATCGTCGACGGGGCCATCCCGAGCCCGAACATCTGGAACTCGCCCCGCACCTACGAGGTGGAGAACCGCGCGGTCGACCCGGACGGCGCCGCGGACGCCGCCATCCGCGAGATCCGCCCGTGGACGGGCGCCTTCCTGCTGGACATCGGCTGCGGCACCGGATTCCACCTCCCCGCCTACGCCGCCGAGGCGGCCCGCGTCCTGGGCGTGGAGCCGCACCCGGGCCTGGCCCGGCTCGCGGCCGAACGCTGCCGCGGCCTGCCCGCCGTCGAGGTCCGCACCGCCGCCGCCCAGGCGCTGCCGGTGCCGGACTCCTCGGTCGACGTGGCGATCGCCCGGTGGGCGTACTTCTTCGGGCCCGGCTGCGAGCCCGGGCTGCGCGAGCTGTCCCGGGTGGTGCGGCGGGGCGGCGCCGCCTTCGTCATCGACATCGACGCCGCCCGCGGGCCGTTCGGCGGGTGGTTCACCCGTACGGTGCCCGGCTACTCGGCCGCCGCGGTCGAGGCGTTCTGGTCGCGCCAGGGCTGGCGGCGCCGCGATCTCGACCTGCGCATGGTGTTCGACTCCCGAGCGGACCTCGCCTCGGTGCTGCGCATCGAGTTCGCGCCCGCCGTCGCCGAGGAGGCCATCGCCGCGACACCGGGCCTGGAGATCGCCTACCCCAACGTGCTGCGCTGGCGCGAGTTCTGACCCGCCGCGGGATGCCGGCGCTTGACCTTGACGTTGACGTCAACATCTACCGTGCGTCTGGAGGAGGAGGCCGGATGCGGATCGGAGAGCTGGCCAGGCTGGCAGGGGTGAGCACCCGGGCGGTGCGCTACTACGAGCAGCAGGGCCTGATCTCGTCCCGGCGCTCGGCCAACGGGTACCGGGAGTACGACGAGGCCGACCTCCGGCTGGTCACCGAGATCAGATCGCTGGTCACCGTGGGGTTCACCCTGCGCGACGCCCGGCCGTTCGTGGAGTGCCTGCGCGCCGGGCACGAGACGGGCGGGTCGTGCCCGGAGTCGGTGGCGGTCTACCGCCGCAAGCTCGGGGAGATCGACGAGCAGATCCGCGCCCTGCTCGACCGGCGCGCCGAGGTGGCCGCACAGCTGGCCGAGGCGTGCCCGGGATGCACGTTGACGAGAGAGGACCCCCGATGATCACGCTGACCGCGGAGAACTTCGCCGACGTGGTGCTGCGGAGCGACAAGCCCGTGCTGGTCGACTTCTGGACCGAGTGGTGCCCGCCCTGCCGGATGGTGGCGCCGGTGCTGGAGGAGATCGCCGGCGAGTACGCCGACCGGCTCACCGTCGCCAAGCTCAACGCCGAGGACCACCCGGAGATCGCCGCCCGCTACGGGGTGATGGGCTTTCCGACCCTGAACCTGTACCGCGACGGCGAGGTGGTGCGCCAGATCATCGGCGCCAAGCCCAAGCGGCTGCTGCTGGCCGAACTGGACGGCGGGTTCTGACGGCGGCGCACCGCGTTCGCCGATGCCGCGTTCGCCGATGCCGCGTTCGCCGATGCCGCGTTCGTCGCACCGCGTTTGTCGGCGCCGGCCGATAGCGTGCCGCCATGACCAAGACGCAGAAGGCCGGTTACCGCTGCGCCGAGTGCGGCTGGCGCACCGCCAAGTGGGTCGGCCGCTGCGGCGAGTGCCAGGCATGGGGCACGGTCGACGAGGAGGGCGCCCGCGCCGGGGTGCACGTCGTCCAGGGCGGCGCGGTCAGCGCGCCGGCGCTGCCCATCGCCCAGGTGAAGGCGGAGATCGCCCGGGCCCGCACCACCGGGGTGGGCGAGCTGGACCGGGTGCTCGGCGGCGGGCTGGTGCCCGGCGCGGTGGTGCTGCTGGCCGGCGAGCCCGGCATCGGCAAGTCCACCCTGCTGCTGGAGGCCGCCGCCAGCATGGCCCGGTACGAGACGGTGCTCTACATCACCGGCGAGGAGTCCGCCTCCCAGGTGCGGCTGCGCGCCGACCGCATCGGAGCCGTCCAGGACGAGCTGTACCTGGCGGCGGAGACCGAGCTGTCGGCCCTGGTGAGCCATGTGGAGAAGGTCCAGCCGCGGTTGCTGGTGGTCGACTCGGTGCAGACCATCGGCTCCGCGCAGGGCACCGGGGTGCCCGGCGGGGTCACCCAGGTGCGCGAGGTCACCGGCAACCTCGTCCGGCTGGCCAAGGAGCGCGGCATCTCCACCGTCCTGGTCGGCCACGTGACCAAGGACGGCACGATCGCCGGCCCGCGCACCATGGAGCACCTGGTCGACGTGGTGCTGCACTTCGAGGGCGACCGCCACTCGCGGCTGCGCATGGTCCGCTGCGTCAAGAACCGCTTCGGGCCGACCGACGAGGTGGGCTGCTTCGACCTCAACGAGCGCGGCATCCACGGGCTGTCCGACCCGAGCGGCCTGTTCGTGTCCCGGCGCTCGGAGCCGGTCTCCGGCACCTGCGTCACCGTCACGGTGGAGGGCACCCGGCCCATCCCGGCCGAGGTGCAGGCGCTGGTCGGGCCGACCGAGGCCCAGCAGCCCCGCCGGTCGTCCTCCGGGCTCGACCCGTTCCGGGTCACCATGATCCTCGCGGTGCTGGAGCGCCGGCTGAACGCCCGGCTGAGCGGCTGCGACGTCTTCACCGCCACCGTCGGCGGCATCCGGCTGGCCGACCCGGCGGTCGATCTCGCCGTCATGCTCGCCGTGGCCAGCGCGGCCGGCGACCGCCCGCTGCCGCCGGGGCTGGTCGTGCTCGGCGAGGTCGGCCTGGCCGGCGAGCTGCGCCCGGTGCGCGACGTGCGCCGCCGGGTCGCCGAGGCCGCCCGGCTCGGCTTCACCCACGCCCTGGTGCCCGCCGGCTCGCTGGAGGAGGGCGCCGGCCCGCCGCCGGGCGCCGCCGGGGCGGCCGGCCGGCAGCCGGTGCCGGTGGAGCGACCGCCGCTGCGCACCACCGCCTTCTCCCGCGGCTTCGAGGTCACCGAGGCGGAGAACGTCTGGGACGCCCTCACCCACGTCACCTGACCGCTCCTCCGGCCCGGGGCGGCCGGTCGCCGGTAAACTGGAGCCGTCTGCGACCACCGGGGGCCATGTGGCGAACAACACGAAGGGGATCGACGAGCGGCGACGGGCCACCCTTGCCACGCTCGCCCCCGGAACCGAGCTGCGGGACGGGCTGGAGCGCATCCTGCGCGGCCACACCGGCGCGCTGATCGTGCTCGGCTACAACGGCACGGTGCGCGAGGTCTGCACCGGCGGCTTCCAGCTCGACGTCGAGTTCTCCGCCACCCGGCTGCGCGAGCTCGCCAAGATGGACGGGGCCATCGTGGTCGACCTCGCGGCGCACAAGATCGTCCGGGCCGCGGTGCATCTGGTGCCCGACTCGTCGATCCCCACCAACGAGTCCGGCACCCGGCACCGCACCGCCCAGCGGGTGGCCCTGCAGACCGGCTTCCCGGTCATCTCGATCAGCAAGTCCATGCGGATCATCGCCCTCTACCTGGACGGCGTGCGGTACGTCATGGAGGAGTCGGCGGCCATCCTGTCCAAGGCCAACCAGGCGCTGGCCACCCTGGAGCGGTACAAGATGCGGCTGGACGAGGTGTCCGGCACGCTGTCCGCCCTGGAGATCGAGGATCTGGTCACCGTTCGGGACGTCGCGGTGGTGGTGCAGCGGCTGGAGATGGTGCGCCGCATCTCCGGCGAGATCGAGGGATACGTCGCGGAGCTCGGCACCGACGGGCGCCTGCTGTCGCTGCAGCTCACCGAGCTGGTGGGCGGGGTCGAGGAGGACCGCGACCTGATCATGCGCGACTACCTGCCGGCCGAGGCCGGCCGCCGGGCCCGCCGGCGCGGCGAGGCGCTCGCCGAGCTGGGCGGGCTGTCCGCGGCCGACCTGCTCGACCTGACCGCGGTCGCGCACGTCCTCGGGCACGACGGCTCGGAGTCCCTGGAGACGCCGGTGAGCCCGCGCGGCTTCCGGCTGCTCGCCAAGGTGCCCCGGCTGCCCGCCAGCGTGGTGGACCGGCTGGTCGACCACTTCGGCGGCCTGCAGAAGCTGCTGGCCGCCAGCACCGACGACCTGCAGTCGGTGGGCGGCGTCGGCGAGTCGCGGGCGCGCAGCGTGCGCGAGGGCCTGTCCCGGCTGGCCGAGGCCTCCATCCTCGAACGCTACGTCTGAGCCGGCCGCAGCGGCGCGCCGGCCGGCTCACCGCAGGTGGAAGACCACCTCGGGGCTCGCCAGCCCGCCCAGGCGCGCCCTGGCCACGTAGGTGCCCGCCCGGGCGCGGGGCCGGGCGGCCCGGCAGTCGGGCGCGGACCGGCGGCGGTCCCAGTCGATCTGCTGCACGTAGGGCACGCCGCGCCGCAGCCGGCGCACCCGGGTGCCGTCGCCGCTCAGGCAGTCCGCCGTCGACCACACCCGGTCGTCGCCGGAGGTGATCCGCACCTCCACCGCGCGCGGTCCTACGTCGACCGCGCACTCGGCGCGGCCGACGTTGACGACGGTGAGCAGGAAACCGGAGCCGGCGCGGGCCGGGTGGATCTTCGCGTCGCGGTGCAGGCTCAGCACCAGGTCGGCGTCGGCACAGGCGCCGGACGGCGGGACGCCGGGCGCCGCGGCGCCGGGGACCGGCGGGCGCCCGGACGGCGCGGGCGGGCGCGCCGGACCGGCGCTCGGCGAGGCGTGCGGGCTCCGGGAGGTCTCCGGACGCGGCCGGTCCCGCGAGCCGGACGCGCTCGTGCAGGCCCACGCGACCACGGCGACCACGACCAGGGCGCCGGTGAGCACCGACACCCGGCGCCGCCAGTAGACGTCCGGGCCCTCTACTCCGACATCACCACGGAACGTGTCCGGATCCATACGTACAGTATGGAGAGTCGCGATACTGCGAGCGTGCCGACCCGCCGAGCAGGCGATCCCGGCCACCGGAACGTACCTGGCATTCACCAACGCATCACCCGGCCTTGGCTTTGGCCGTGACCGTGACCGTGGCCGGGCCACCCGCGCGCCGGGCGGCCGGTCGTCCGCCGGTTCCGGTGCGGGCCGGGCGGCGGCCGCCGATAGGCTCCAGGACGTGGCGACCGAACACCGTCCCGGGACGGCGGGCACCGGGCTGCACACCCCCATCCTCGACTGGTACGCGGCCAACGCCCGCGACCTGCCCTGGCGGGCTCCGGACGCCGGGCCGTGGGGCATCCTGGTCAGCGAGATCATGCTGCAGCAGACCCCGGTCGCCCGGGTGCTGCCGGTCTGGCGCGACTGGATGGCCCGCTGGCCCACCCCCGCCGCGCTGGCCGCCGAACCGCCCGGCGAGGCGGTGCGCCACTGGGGGCGGCTGGGCTACCCGCGCCGGGCGCTGAACCTGCACGCCTGCGCCCGGGCGATCACCGCCGAGCACGGCGGGCGGGTACCGGCGGGCCACGACGAGCTGCGCGCGCTGCCCGGCGTCGGCGAGTACACGGCCGCCGCCGTGGCGAGCTTCGCCTTCGGCGCACGGCACGCCGTACTCGACACCAACGTGCGCCGGGTGCTGGCCAGGGCCGTGCGCGGCGAGGAGTTCCCGCCGAAGGCCACCACCGCGATCGAGCGCAGGCTCGCCGAGTCGCTCATCCCGCCGGTGGACGCGCCCCGGTGGGCGGTGGCGGTGATGGAGCTGGGCGCGCTGGTCTGCACCGCCCGCACCCCCCGGTGCGCCGGATGCCCGATCGCGGCCGGCTGCGCCTGGCGGCTGGCCGGGCAACCGGCCTACGACGGCCCGGAGCGGCGCGGGCAGGCCTACGCGGGCACCGATCGGCAGTGCCGAGGCCGGCTGCTGGCCGTGCTGCGCGACGCGCCCGGCGCGGTGCCCAAGGCCGCCCTGGACGCCGTCTGGGCCGACGCCACGCAGCGCGAGCGCGCCCTGGACGGGCTGGTCGCCGACGGCCTCGCCGAGGCGCTGGCGGACGGCACCTACCGGCTGCCCGGCTGACCCGGGCCGGCATCGCGCAGGTCCGTGATCGGGTGAGGTCGGGAACTCGGATCAGGCGGCGAGCTTGAGGCCCAGGGCGGTGAGGTTGCGGCGGGTCCAGTCCAGCTCGTCGGCCAGGGTGGCGACCAGGGCGGCCGGGCCCTTGCCCTTGGCCGGGGCGGCCAGGCCGTGCGCCTCGACCTCGATGAGGGCCCCGCCGATCGGCGGGCCGGACAGGATCGCGGCGAGGGTGTCGGTGAGGATCGACTCGGTGGCCGGGGCCTCGCCGGAGTGGTTGTGCACGTGGCCCAGCTTGACCACCGAGGCGCCGGCGGCGGCCACCCGGCGCAGCGCCGGCCCGGGCTCCTCGACCCCGCAGGTCAGGTGGCAGGCGTCCAGGCAGACGCCGAGATACTCCGAATCGATGCCGCACACCCGCTCCACCGCCTGCTCGGTGGTCTCCAGCACGCAGCCGGGCCACGGCTGGAAGCCGACCCTGATCGTCTTGCCGGTGACGCTGTGCAGGCCGCGCAGCTCGCGGGAGAGCCGGTCCAGCCGGCGGGACGCGATCGCGTGCAGGTCGGCCGGCCAGTCGCGCCGCCAGCCGATCGGGATGGTGGAGACGCTGCCGTTGTGCACGTCGTCCGGCAGCAGGTAGGCGAGGATCTTCGCCAGCGACATGGTGTAGCGGTAGCGCTCCGGCTTGGCCCAGTCGGGGCCGGGGCTGTCCTGCCCCATGCCGCGCCCGCCGGCACCGTTGAGGCTGACGACCTCCAGGCCCCGTTCCTCCAGGGAACGGCGCAGCCGGACCAGCTCGATGCGGTCGGCGATGAGGTGGTCGGCCACCGCGGGGGCCAGCCAAAGGCCGATCCCGAGCCGGTCCACCCCGAGCCTGCGGCGCACCGGGACGGCGTACCGGGTGAGATGGGCGATCAGGTTCTCCAGATCCTCCGCGGGGTGGACGCCCGTGTTGTAGGACAGGTGGACGAGCGTGCCGTCCTCGTGACACAGCCGCATATGGGTGCCTCCCCAGGCGAAGTCTCAGACCTCATCGCTTGCCGGTCCCGTCGTGGCCGCGTGCGGCGCAGGACCGGTTCCAGCCCGGCATCGGCCGGGCCCGCACGAGTCTTCCGGGCGGGCGGCGGTGTCCGCGTCATCTCGGCGGCCGACATCTCGCTACACCGGCGGGAGGATCCCGGGCGGTGCCCGTCGTACTCGTTGTACTTGTGCGTCACTCGGCGAAGCGTGAACCGCCTCGCTCTACGGAGTGTAGTACTACCTTCGGTGGTGTCATAGCGAATCGGCCGGATGTGATCGCAGAGATACCGAAGGCCCCCCGTGAGATGCCTCACGGGGGGCCTTGCGGGGTCGCTTTCGCGACGTGATCGTTACGAGGCCGCCCGGCCGCGGTCGGCCGGACCGGCGGACGCGCCCGCCGCCTCGGTGATGGCCGCCGCCGAGTCGGGGATGTCGTGCGGCGACTTCTGCTCACCGACGAAGGTGAACTTGGCGGTGTCGCCCTCGCCCTCGATCGCGACCTTCACCACCTGGCCGGGGCGCAGGTCACCGTAGAGGATCTTCTCCGACAGCATGTCCTCCAGCTCGCGCTGGATGGTGCGGCGCAGCGGCCGGGCACCGAGCACCGGGTCGTAACCGCGGTCGGCCAGCACCTTCTTGGCCTCGTCGGTCAGCTCCAGCGCCATGTCGCGGTCCTTCAGCCGGGCGTCCACCTGGGCCAGCATCAGGTCGACGATCTGGATGATCTCGACCGGGGTCAGCTGGTGGAAGACCACGATGTCGTCGACGCGGTTGAGGAACTCCGGCCGGAAGTGCTGCTTGAGCTCCTCCTGCACCTTCGCCTTCATCCGGTCGTAGTTGCCCTCGACGTCGTTGGACTTGGCGAACCCGACCCCGATGCCCTTGGAGATGTCCCGGGTGCCGAGGTTGGTGGTCATGATGATGACGGTGTTCTTGAAGTCCACCACCCGGCCCTGGGCGTCGGTCAGCCGGCCGTCCTCCAGGATCTGCAGCAGCGAGTTGAAGATGTCCGGGTGGGCCTTCTCGATCTCGTCGAACAGCACCACGGAGAACGGCTTGCGCCGGACCTTCTCGGTGAGCTGGCCGCCCTCCTCGTACCCGACGTAGCCGGGCGGGGAGCCGAACAGCCGGGAGACGGTGTGCTTCTCCATGAACTCCGACATGTCCAGCGAGATGAGGGCGTCCTCGTCGCCGAACAGGAACTCGGCCAGCGCCCTGGACAGCTCGGTCTTACCGACGCCGGACGGGCCGGCGAAGATGAACGAGCCACCGGGCCGGCGCGGGTCCTTCAGGCCGGCGCGGGTACGGCGGATCGCCCGGGACAGGCCCTTGATGGCGTCGTCCTGGCCGATGATCCGCTTGTGGAGCTCGTCCTCCATGCGCAGCAGGCGCTGGGACTCCTCCTCGGTCAGCTTGAAGACCGGGATGCCGGTGGCCGTCGCGAGGACCTCGGCGATGAGCTCCTCGGTGACCTCGGCCACGACGTCCATGTCGCCGGCCTTCCACTCCTTCTCGCGCCGGTCGCGCTTGAGCTGGAGCTGCTTCTCCTGGTCGCGGAGGGCCGCCGCCTTCTCGAAGTCCTGCGCGTCGATCGCGGACTCCTTGTCCCGGCGCACCTGCGCGATCTTCTCGTCGAACTCCCGCAGGTCCGGCGGCGCGGTCATCCGGCGGATGCGCATGCGCGAGCCCGCCTCGTCGATCAGGTCGATCGCCTTGTCCGGCAGGAACCGGTCGCTGATGTAGCGGTCGGCCAGCTGGGCGGCGGCCACCAGGGCGCCGTCGGTGATGGTGACCCGGTGGTGCGCCTCGTAACGGTCGCGCAGCCCCTTGAGGATCTCGATCGTGTGGCTGAGCGACGGCTCGGCCACCTGGATCGGCTGGAACCGGCGCTCCAGCGCCGCGTCCTTCTCCAGGTGCTTGCGGTACTCGTCCAGGGTGGTGGCGCCGATGGTCTGCAGCTCGCCCCGGGCCAGCATCGGCTTGAGGATGCTGGCGGCGTCGATCGCGCCCTCGGCGGCGCCCGCACCGACCAGCGTGTGCAGCTCGTCGATGAACAGGATGATGTCGCCGCGGGTGCGGATCTCCTTGAGCACCTTCTTCAGGCGCTCCTCGAAGTCACCGCGGTAGCGGGAACCGGCGACCAGCGCGCCGAGGTCGAGGGTGTAGAGCTGCTTGTCCTTCAGCGTCTCGGGCACCTCGCCCTTGACGATCTTCTGGGACAGGCCCTCGACGACGGCGGTCTTGCCGACGCCGGGCTCGCCGACCAGGACGGGGTTGTTCTTGGTCCTGCGGGACAGGACCTGCATGACCCGCTCGATCTCCTTGTCGCGGCCGATGACCGGGTCCAGCTTGCCCTCGCGGGCGGCCTGGGTCAGGTTGCGGCCGAACTGGTCGAGCACGAGGGACGTCGAGGGAGCGGACTCCTGCGGACCGCCGGCCGCGGCCGGCTCCTTGCCCTGGTAGCCGTGGAGCAACTGGATGACCTGCTGCCTGACCCGGTTCAGGTCGGCGCCAAGCTTCACCAGCACCTGGGCGGCGACCCCCTCGCCCTCACGGATGAGACCAAGGAGGATGTGCTCGGTGCCGATGTAGTTGTGACCCAGTTGCAAGGCTTCGCGGAGCGACAGCTCAAGGACCTTCTTGGCGCGCGGGGTGAAGGGAATGTGCCCCGACGGCGCCGACTGCCCCTGGCCGATGATCTCCTCGACCTGCTGGCGCACACCCTCAAGACTGATGCCCAGGCTCTCCAGAGCCTTCGCGGCAACGCCCTCTCCCTCATGGATCAAGCCAAGAAGAATGTGCTCAGTGCCGATGTAGTTGTGGTTGAGCATCCTGGCCTCTTCCTGGGCCAGGACGACAACCCGCCGTGCGCGGTCAGTGAACCTCTCGAACATGTCGTCGCTCCTCACAGAGCGGTCAGGCAGCTCGGGATATCCGGGCCCGCCGCATCCGCATGCTAGCCCCGACCGGCGACCGCTCAATACAGGAGACGTTCCCCGGGAGCAGGGCGTTCACCCTCCATCCAACTACCGATGAGGGCTCCGGTGTTCCCGCTACGCCGCAAGCGAACGACGTTTACTCAGGGCGAATTCTCCGACCGTCCCCGACCGCCCCGGAACGATCAGCACCGAAAACGCGATCATGCGGCTATGGCGGCGATTGGTCACCGTTCGCCGCCATAGCCGGGCGATCGCAAAGAGCCCGTCAGTGTGCCGCTTCGTACTGCTCGACCACGGAGGAGGCAATACGGCCGCGCTCGCTGACCGGGATGCCGTTCGACTTCGCCCAGGCCCGGATCTCCGAGCTCTTTTCACGGGACGGACGCTGCCCGCCACCGCGCTTGCGCCCCCGGGAGGAGGCACTCTCGGCCCGCCGGGCACTGGACACGAAAGAGGACAGCGCCTCGCGGAGCCGCTTGGCGTTTTCCTCGCTCAGATCAATCTCGTAGGCGGAGCCATCAAGCGCGAAGGTGACAGTCTGATTGGCCTCGCCGCCATCGAGGTCGTCGATGAGTATCTTCTGGATCTGCGTGGCCATCCGGCAATCCTTTCGCAGAGCATTGTTCGTTTCGCCAGCTAAACATATACCCGGCGACCCCGCCTGACAATTCAACGGGCCAGTGGATTGCGCCGCGCCGCGGATCGGCCGGCTCAGTCGGAAGCGGTCTCGGCCGACTTCTCGGAAGACCGTGCCTCCTGGCGCCTGCTCGCCGCCTCGGAACGCACCAGCTTCACGATCGCGAAGACCACCACCGCGGTCACAACGACGGGTGGTATCAACGCGGACAATACATCGTTCATTGATCCTCTCCCCACGCGGGGGCGGCATTCAGGGTCGCCCCCGCCGATAATTGTCACACGGGACCCGCTCCCCTCGCGCCCCGGCCGCCGGATCGGGCCGGTGCGCGGCCGTCCAGGCCCCTGCCCGAGGTCAGCAGGGGTCGTCTGCCGTTCCATCACGGCCGGGCAAGGACCGTTCCAGAGCATTCCGCGTCTCTCAAGCCGCCTTACCGGATGGCCCGGGAAAGCTGATCCGGCGTAAACATCCGGCGGGGCGCCCCAGCGGGTCCGAACGCCGGAAAAGCCGCTCCCATCGGGATTCCCGCGTCGAACCGGACCCGCGGCCGCGCGCCACCCGAGGCCCGATCCCCGGATCCGCCGAGGAGCTTTTGCATGCCGGACACGGCGAAGGCGCCACCAGGAGCGGTCCGGTGCGTGAATATTCCGCACGCGGGCGCCGCGTGCGGAATGCGGCGCATAGTAAGACGGCATACGCATCGGAGCGGGCGCGGGCCGATCGCCCGGCCCCGCCCCGGCGGGCGGTCGCGCATCGGCGCCTTCCGGACGCGGACCTCATCATGAACGAGAAATCGCCGCGGCGCCGACGTTTCCGTAAGATCGGCCCCCGATGATTCTCTTGCCGCTTACCCGGCGGCCGCGCGGGAGTCCGCGGGCGAGGCGGCCTTCGCGGACCGTCCCGCGCGCGCCCCGCCGGGGACGGGGGTCCGCCCCTGCGGGCGGGGGCGGGAACGGGCGATGGAACGCCGAACGGGGCCGGAGGACACGCCTCCGGCCCCGTTCCGGGCGCCGCGCCTACTTCGTCTTGACGACGACCGTACCGGCGACCTTGTCGTGCAGAGCCTGCTGGAGGGGCTTGTCCCAGAGCAGCCACAGCACGTTCACCAGGGTGAAGATGCCGACCACGTACCCGAGGACCGGGACCCAGCGCAGGAACTGCGGGCCCCACAGCACGCCGGCGCGCTTGCCCGCCACGTCGGTGCCGAGGCCGCTCGCGTCCAGCACGCCGCCGACCCGGACCACCTTGATGCCCATGGCGATCTTGCCGACCGTCTGGCCGCGCTGCTTGAGCATCAGGAACTCGTAGAGGAAGAAGATGACGCCGAGCAGCAGCGCGGTGATCAGCCCGGCGAGGAAGACCCCGCCACCGGCGTCGATGGCCCCGGTGGTCGGGTCGAAGCTCGGCGCGGTGACGATGATCCCGGTGAGGATCGCGGTCAGGATCGCGGCGGGGATGGCGAGGATCACGCTGTCGATCAGCCGGGCCACCAGGCGCTGCCACCACTCGGCGAGCGGCGCGGGCGCGCCGGGCGGCTGGGCGCCGGCCGCGCCGTAGGCCGGCTGGCCGTAACCCTGCTGCGGGTACCCCGGCTGCTGGCCGTACTGCGGCTGGCCGTAACCACCGGTCTGGCCGTACTGCTGCTGGCCGTAACCCTGCTGCCCGTACTGCTGCTGGCCGTACTGCTGCTGGTCGTAGCCGGGCTGCTGGCCGTACTGCTGGCCCTGCTGCCCGTAGCCCTGCTGGTCGTAGCCGGGCTGCTGGCCCTGCTGGCCGTGCTGGCCATAGCCCTGCTGCTGGCCGTACTGCTGCTGGCCGTAACCACCGGCCTGACCGCCGGCCTCCTGGCCGTAGCCCTGCTGACCGTAGGACTGCTGCTGGCCGTAGCCCTGCTGGCCCTGCTGGTCGTAGCCGGGCTGCTGGCCCTGCTGGGCCTGCTGGCCATAGCCCTGCTGCTGGCCGTACTGCTGCTGGCCGTAACCACCGGCCTGGCCCCCGGCCTCCTGGCCGTAGCCCTGCTGACCGTAGGACTGCTGCTGGCCGTAGCCCTGCTGGTCCTGCTGGCCGTAGCCCTGCCCGGGCTGCTGGCCCTGCTGCGGGTAGCCCTGTCCGTAGGAGCCGGTGCCGCCCTGGCCGTACTGGGGCCTGCTCTGCTCCGACGTCGGCTGGGGGCGGTGGACGACCGTCCGCTCCGGGTCGCTGCCCGGAGCGGGATGATCGCCGGCGTGCTGTCCATATTGCGGAGATCCCGGGGGCGGGTTGCCCTCCGGCTCATCGCGTGGGTACGGCGGCTGTCCGGTGCTCACCGTGTCACCTCACTTCGGCTGCGCATGCGGTACATGTCATGACACACATGCTGTGGTGCTGCCCAACGTAGCGACAGTGGGATCAACAGTCACCTTTCCCTTCTGTCAACCCCGTCGTCGGACGGCGGCCGCAGATGGAGGAGCATGCGCGTGTTGCCCAGGGTGTTCGGCTTGACGTGCTCCAGCTCCAGGAACTCGGCGACGCCCTCATCGTAGGAGGCGAGCAGCTCGGCGTACACCTCCGGCGAGACCGGCGTGCCGTTGAGCGGCACGAAACCGTGCCGCGCGAAGAAGTCGACCTCGAAGGTGAGGCAGAAGACCCGCCGCAGGCCGAGCTCCCGGGCCGTCGCCAGCAGGGCCTCGACGATGCGGTGCCCGATGCCGAGACCGCGCCGCTCGGCGTCGACCGCGACGGTGCGGATCTCCGCCAGGTCCTCCCACAACACGTGCAGCGCGCCGCAGCCGACCACCTGGCCGTCGCACTCGGCGACCCAGAACTCCTGCACGTCCTCGTAGAGCGTGACGGTGGCCTTGCGCAGCAGGCGCGGCCCGTCACCGGAATAGGCGTCCACCAGCCGCCGGATGGTGGGCACGTCGGTCGTGCGGGCCCGCCGGACGGCGAGGGCCCTGTCCGCGGGGACCGGCGAGACGACCTGCTCCATGACCGGCAGCGTAGCCGTCGCCCGAGCACACCATGCCGCCAGGTAAAGTTGATCGGCAATATCGGTCGACCCCTAATTGCTCGACCGCCCATCGCACTCCCCCGGCGCCGCCGACCGGCCGGCTCCACCGTGAAAACAGCCATCTTTCAGGATGTTTCATGATCTGAGGGACGCAGCCACCACCGGGTGCGAACCACGGCCCGGTCATGCCCCGGCAAAGCCGGTGCGGACCGGCGCCCCCCGGCGACACAGCGTGATCACTTCGTGATGCGGTGGTTGTGAAACCTCAACAGAATCCGCAGTTCTGGTTGAGCACGAACCAGGACTGCACTAATGTCCAGCGTCAATGTCGGCCATCGTGCGGCGGTGGCCGATCCGCCTAATCCCGGCCGTGTCCCCGCACGCCGGGAACCGGGGACCCACCGGTGGCCGCGGCTCGCCCGCGCACCACCGCCCCTGGGGTGAATCCGAGAGGGAGGCGTCACGATCTCCGTGACCGAACGCGCTCGGTAGGGCTACTCCGGCCCGAACCCGTCAGCTAACCCGGTAGGCGTTCAAGGAGAGGAGCACATCGGTGCAGGCTAGGCGTACGCCTGGAGAGATCTCGGGACGGCCCCCCCGCGGCGTCGCACGGACCCCGCGTGCCCGGCTCGCCGGCGCGGCCGGCGGCGCCCGGCGCGTCGCCCGCCGTCTCACCCTGGTGACCGTCGCGCTGACCGCGGTGGCCGTCGGGGCACCGGTGGGGTCGGCGGCCGCCGAGCCCAAGCCCGGCCTGAACAAGCTCAAGACCCAGGTCGAGGATCTCTACAACGAGATCGAGTCGCTGACCGAGCAGTACAACGGTCAGCGGGAGCGTCTCGCCCAGGTCCGGCGCTCGGCCGAGTTGGCCAAGAAGACGCTCGCCCGCAGCGAGACCGATCTGGCGGAGAAGCGCCGCAAGGCCGGCATGTACGCCCAGGACGCCTACATGACCGGCGGCCTCGGCTCCTCCCTGGCCCTCGCCATGTCCGCCGACCCGTCCCGCTACCTCGACCAGGCCGCCACGACCTACACCATGGAGATGCAGCAGGGCCAGGAGGTCTCCCAGATCAGCCAGGCGATGGAGACCGCCAGGCGGGCCAAGGAGAGCGCCCGGGCCCGTGAGGCCGAGGTGCAGAAGCTCGTCAGCGACCTCGGCGCCCAGCGCGACAAGATCCGCAAGGCGATCGGCCGTACCGAGACGAGCCTGTTCCGCCAGGCGCGCGCCAAGGTCGGCGGCTTCGGGCGCGCCACCCGGGTCGCCATTCCCATCCCCGGCGATGGCAAGGCGGCCGAGGCGACCAAGTGGGCGCTCACCCAGCAGCTCAAACCATACGTCTGGGGCGCCGAGGGCCCCAACACTTTCGACTGCTCGGGCCTGGTCATGTGGGCCTACCAGAAGGTGGGCATCAGCCTGCCGCACTACACCGGCGACCAGTGGACCGCGGGCACGCACGTGTCCCGGGACGACATGCGTCCCGGTGATCTGGTCTTCTTCCACAGCGACCTGCACCACGTCGGCATCTACATCGGTGGCGGGCTGATGGTGCACGCGCCGCACACCGGTGACGTGGTGCGGGTGGCGCCGATCGGCAACCGCCCGTTCGCCGGCGCGGTGCGCATCGCCGACTGACGGGCGCGCATGACCGAGCCCCGGCGGGGGCCGGATGTCCGGGCCGCCGGGGTGGTCACCCCGCCTTTCCGCGGAGCCAGGGCGCGCCGGACCGCCCGGAGCGTCCGGCTCCGGCGGCGGGCGCGCCCTGAGCGCGTCAGATGAGCCTGCGGCGCGCCGCCCAGGCCACCGCCTCGATGGCGGTGGCGACGCCGATGCGGTCGCAGATGCCGCGCAGCCGGCGCCGCACCGTACGCCCGCTCACGTCCAACCGCCGGCCCACCCGGTCGACGGTCACGCCCTTGGCCAGTTCGGCGAGCAAGAGAAGATCATCATCACTCAGTCCCACACCGTCTGATCCCGTGGGAATGCCATTCCCACGGGAAACCAGATCCGGATACGCCATCGGGTGTCCTCCCCCACGACGAACTCGGCAACATACTGGAATGCTTCAGCCCGCCCGTGACGAACGGTAAACGCCACGTTGAAAGGTCGTCAAGCGTTGGGGACGTCAGGCGATGGGTTTGGGTTTGACATACCTAGCCATATGTGAACTACTCATGACATGTATCCGGGCCAGGGCCTGTGGAGTGTCGCCATGAGGACATCCCCGGCCACCGCCCGGCCATCGCTCGCGGCATGATGTCCCTGGTGGAGCCAGGTGGACCGGCCGCCATCGCGCCGCACCGCACCGGCCCCACCGCCGATCTCCGCGCCGGAATACCGGCAAATGTCAGATCACTTTCCTGATTATTGGTGAACAGCCGATGCGCGGGCGGCATGCAACGTAGATCCGATTTGTCATGATCCCTCGCGCCACCGGTCCGCCGGATTTCCGCATCGACCGCGACGGCGTCCACGATATGGGATAGGACCGTGCCCGGCCGGCGGTGCGTCGGCCGGGCGGGCACCGGCGTCAGCCGGCGTTGCGATGGTAGATGAGCCGCAGGCCGATGAGGGTGAGCCAGGGCTCCTGCACGTCGATGGAGCGTGCCTCACCGGCGACCGGTGAGGCCAGCGAGCCGGTGGCCACCACCGTGACGTCGTCGGGATCGTCGGCCAGCTCGGCCGCCATCCGCTCCACGATGCCGTCCACCTGGCCGGCGAAGCCGTAGATGATGCCCGCCTGGAGCGCCTCGACGGTGTTCTTGGCGATCACCGACCGGGGCCGGACCAGCTCGACCTTGTGCAGCTGGGCACCGGCCGCCGCCAGCGCGTCCACCGAGATCTCTATGCCGGGCGCGGTGACCGCGCCGACGTACTCGCCCTTGGCCGAGACGGCGTCGAACGACGTCGCGGTGCCGAAGTCGACGATCACGCACGGCCCGCCGTACAGGTGGATGGCGGCCAGCGCGTTCACCACCCGGTCGCTGCCCACCTCCTTGGGATTGTCCATCCGCACCGGCACCCCGGTGCGCACCCCGGGCTCCACGATGACGGCGGGGACGTCCCCGTAATACCGGCGGCACATCTCCCGCATCTCGTTCAGCACCGACGGCACCGTGGAGCACAGCGCGATGCCGCTGACGTCGGTGCCCTTGAGCAGCGGGCTCTGGCCGAGCAGGCCCTGCAGGACCACCGCGATCTCGTCGGCGGTGCGCCGCGCGTCGGTGGCGAGGCGCCAGTGCTCGATGACCTCCTCGCCCTCGAACAGGCCGAGCACCGTGTGCGTGTTGCCGACGTCGATCGTGAGCAGCATCAAGCCCCCCGAAGGTCCAGAGCGATGTCGAGCGCGGGCGCGGAATGGGTCAGCGCGCCCACAGCAAGGTAGTCAACACCGGTTCGGGCCACATCACGAGCCGATTCCAGGGTGAGACCGCCGCTGGCCTCCAGCCGGGCGCGCCCGGCCACCAGGCGGACCGCCTCGGCCAACTCGGCGACGGTGAAGTTGTCCAGCAGGATCTCCTCGGCGCCCTCGGCGAGCACCGGCTCGATCTGGTCGATCCGGTCCACCTCCACCTCGATCGGCAGCCCGGGGTGGGCCTGGCGCACCGCCCGGAACGCCTCGGCGACCCCGCCGGCCGCCACGACGTGGTTGTCCTTGATCAGGGCGGCGTCGGACAGCGACATCCGGTGGTTGGTCCCGCCGCCGCAGCGCACCGCGTACTTCTCCAGCGCCCGCAGGCCGGGCAGCGTCTTGCGGCTGTCCCGGACGCGCGCGCCGGTGCCGGCGATCGCCTGGACCCAGCGGTCGGTGAGGCTGGCGACCCCGGACAGGTGGGTGAGCAGGTTGAGCGCCGTGCGCTCGGCGGTCAGCAGGTCGCGCACCGGCCCGGTGACGGTCATCAGCACGTCGCCGCGCCGGACGCGCTCGCCGTCCTTGACCGGGCGGTCGGCGGTGAGCCGGCCCGCCGAGCAGATCGCGAACACGGCCTCGGCGACCGCCAGCCCGGCCACCACGCCGTCCGCCCGTGCCACCACGTCGGCGGCGGCGACCTGGCCGGCCGGGACGGTGGCGCTCGTGGTCACGTCGCCGTCGGCGGTGACATCCTCGGCCAGCGCCACGCCGGCCAGGGCCAGGACCGCCGCCGGATCCAGCCCGGCTCCGGCCAGCTCCGCCTCGACCCGCTGCGGGAGCCGGGCCGCGCCCTGCTCCTCGTGCCGCCGGTAGTTCATGGTCAGTCCCTTCTCGGTCAGGGTCAGGTCGAGGTGCCCGGACCACCAGGCATCATCGCGGGCCGGGAAATCCTCCCGCCAGTGCGACCCGCGGGTCTCCTCGCGGGCCGCGGCGGCGGTGACGAGCGCGGTGGCCACGGTGAGCAGGTTGGTGGCCTCCCAGGACTCGGTGCACGGCTGGACGGCGACCGGGGTCCACCGGGCGTCCAGCAGCCCGGCGGTGACCTCGGCCAGGCTGCGCCCGCTGCGGAGCACGCCCGCGCCGGCGCTCATCCGGGCCTGAACGCGCGGGCGCACCCGGGGGTCGGCCAGGCCGGTGGCCCGGCCGTCGGTAACCGGCTCGCCGGGCGCGGGCCGGGCGGCGGCCAGCGCGGCGGCGATGCGCTCGGCGAAGACCAGGCCTTCCAGCAGCGAGTTGGACGCCAGGCGGTTGGCGCCGTGCACGCCGGTGCAGGCCACCTCGCCGCACGCGTACAGCCCCGGCACGCTGGTACGCCCGTGCCGGTCGGTGCGGACGCCGCCGCTGGCGTAGTGCGCGGCCGGCGCGACCGGGATGGGTTCGCGCACCGGGTCGATGCCGTGCTCGCGGCAGATGGCGTGGATCGTGGGGAACCGGGAGCGCCACTTGTCCGCGCCGAAGTGCCGGGCGTCCAGGAAGACGTGCTCGGCCCCGGTCTCCAGCATCCGCCGCATGATCGCCTTGGCGACCACGTCCCGCGGGGCGAGCTCGGCCAACTCGTGCGTGCCGAGCATGAAGCGCTCGCCCGCCCCGTCCACCAGGTAGGCGCCCTCGCCGCGCACCGCCTCGGAGATCAGCGGCTGCTGGCCGGTGGAGTCGCCGCCGAGCCACAGCACGGTCGGGTGGAACTGGACGAACTCCAGGTCGCGGACGACCGCGCCGGCGCGCAGCGCGAGGGCGACCCCGTCGCCGGTGGAGACCGCGGGGTTGGTGGTCGCCGCGTACACCTGGCCCATGCCGCCGGTGGCGAGCACGACCGCGCCGGCCCGGACGGCTCCCACGCCGTCGCGGGCGCCCTCGCCCATGACGTGCAGGGTGACGCCGCAGGCGGCCCCGGCGGCGTCGGTGAGCAGGTCGAGCACCAGGGCGTGCTCGATGACCTCGATCCGGCCGCGCGCCACCTCCGCCCGTACCGCCTCGATCAGCGCGCGCTGCACCTCGGCGCCGGTGGCGTCGCCGCCGGCGTGCACGATGCGGTCGCGTCGGTGGCCGCCCTCCCGGGTGAGCTGGAGCCCGCCGTCCGGCCCCCGGTCGAAGCGGGCGCCCCGGCCGATCAGCCGGCCGAGCGCGGCCGGGCCCTCGGTGACCAGGGTGCGCACCGCCGCCTCGTCGCACAGGCCGACGCCGGCGACGAGCGTGTCGCCGAGATGGTCGGCGGGGGAATCGGCGGAGTCGAGCACCGCGGCGATGCCGCCCTGCGCCCAGCGGGTGGACCCGGCGGACAGCACGTCCTTGGTGACCACCAGGACGCGTGCGTCCGGGACGAGCTCGGTGTAGCGCAGGGCGACGGTGAGCCCGGCGACGCCGGAACCGACCACGACGACGTCGGCGTGCCCGGTCCAGCCGGGGTCCGGTGCGGTCAGCCGCCGGGGGATGGGCGGGTGGGTCATGGGGCGCTCCCTTATTTCGTCAATATGACGATAAAGCATGGCCGGGAGTGTCCTCACCGCGGGTGCCCCCCGCGATCGCCGTCAGGTCAGGCTCACCTCGACATTGTCGATCAGCCGGGTGCCGCCCACCCGGGCCGCCACCGCCAGCACGGCCGGCCCGCGGTGACCGGCGGCCACCGGGGTGAACGTGGCGGGGTCGGCCAGCGTCAGGTAGTCCAGGACCAGCGGCGGATCGGCGCGCGCCGCCCGGTCCAGCACCTCCCCCGCCGCCCGCAGCACCTCCTGCGGGCGGTGGTGCCCGGCACCGGCGCGCAGCGCGGCCGACAGGGCCAGGGCCGTCCCCCGGTCGGCGGCCGACAGGTAGCGGTTGCGGCTGGACATCGCCAGGCCGTCCGGCTCGCGCAGCGTGGCGCCGGCGACGATCTCTACCGGGACGTCCAGGTCGGCGACCATGCGGCGGATCAGCGCCAGCTGCTGGGCGTCCTTGCGGCCGAACACCGCGACGTCCGGGCGGACGAGGTTGAACAGCTTCAGCACCACGGTGAGGACGCCGTCGAAGTGGCCGGGACGGAAGGCGCCCTCGGCCACCGTGCCCATCTCACCGGCCGCGACGCTCACCTGCCGATCCGGCAGGTACATCGCCTCGACGGCCGGGGCGAACACCAGCCCGGCGCCCTCGGCGGCGCACACCGCGAGATCTGCGTCGAAGGTCCGGGGATAGCGCGAATAGTCTTCGGCCGGGCCGAACTGCAGCGGGTTGACGAAGATGCTCACCGCGACGTGCCGGGCGTGCTCGCGGGCCAGCCTGATCAGCGAGCGGTGCCCCTCGTGCAGGGCCCCCATGGTCGGCACCAGGGCCAGCGTTCCCCCCGGCGGCCCGCCGGTCCCGACGCCCAGGGCCGTCCGGGCCGCGTCCAGTTCGGCACGGTCTCCGGCGACGATCACGTCCACGCCTGTCCCTCCCGGCTGCTGTCGGCCCGCGCCGGCCGCGCGGGGCGCGCCCCACGCTAGTGCGCCCGCCCCGCCGCCGCACCGGGCGGGATCAGGTCCAGGAATTGCCGCCGAGGGCGTCCAGGAGACGTTCGGCGGCCTCCGGCTTGAGCAGGCCGGCGGCGAGCGCGCGGTCGGCGGTGAGCCGGGCCAGGGCCACGTAGGCGTCGGCCGCCTCCGGGGCGGCGAGGATGAGCGCGTCGACGTGCTTGCGCACCGTGCCGGCGTCGCCGCGCACGACCGGGCCGGTGAGCCCGGCCAGGCCCAGCCGCAGGGCGTTGTCCAGCGACGCGCCGAGCAGCGGGCCCAGCATGCGCCCGGGATGGTCCACGCCGATCTTCTTCAGCAGCTCCTGGGACTCGGCGATCAGCGTGACCATGTGGTTCGCCGCCTGGGCGAGCGCCGCGTGGTAGAGCGGGCGGTCGGGGTCGGCGATCCACACCGGCTCGCCGCCCATCTCGATCACCAGCGCCTCGGCGACCGGCCGCAGCTGCTCGGGTGCGGTCACCCCGAACGAGCAGCCGCCGATGCGGCGCAGATCGTCGTCGCGCCCGGTGAAGGTCATCACCGGGTGCAGCGCGAAGGGGATCGCGCCCCGGCCCACCGCCGCGTCCAGCACGGCCAGGCCGTACGCGCCGCTGGTGTGCGCGAGCATCTTGCCCCGCAGGTCCACGCCGGCGGCGGCGAGCCCGGCCACCAGGCCGGGGAGCACGTCGTCCGGCACGGTGAGGAGCACCAGCTCGGCGCGGCGGATCACCTCGTCGGGCGGGGAGAGGGACACGCCGAGCCGCTCGGCGGCCCGCCGGCCGGAGGCGTCGGACACCCCGGCCGCGGCCACGACGCGGTGACCGGCCTGCGCGAGCGCGGCGCCGAGGGCGGATCCCACCCGTCCGGCGCCGAGCACCCCGACCGCCAGGCGCCCGGGGCGGTCGCTTGTCTCCATCGCCTACCGTCCACTTTCGACGAAACACACTCGCCCGACCAGCGTAACGGCCGCCGGTCAGGGACCGCCGCGCCGCTCCGGCAGGCTCTCGCACGACGGCCGAACCCGGCAAGCGTGCGTTTCTACATATAAGCCATAAGCCCTCAGCCTGCGGCGCTCGGCGGTGGCCGGCCGCCGGCCTTGGTAACGTCCCATGCCGTGTGGATGACCTGGCGGGAGGCCATGCGCCGTGCCCTGTACGGCGAGAACGGTTTCTACCTCCGGGAGCGCCCCCGCGGCCATTTCCGCACCTCGGTGAGCGCCACCCCGGCGTTCGGCCGGGCGGTGCTGCGCCTGCTGACCACGGTGGACGACACGCTCGGCCGCCCGGCCCGGCTCGACCTGGTGGACGTCGGCTCGGGGGACGGCTCGCTGCTCACCCAGGTGCTGCACGCCGCCGCCGGCACCCCGGCGGCCGGCCGGCTCCACCCGGTGGCGGTGGACCTGTCGCCCCGCCCCGCGGACCTGGACCCGGCCGTCACCTGGTCGGCCACCCTGCCCGAGTCGATCACCGGGCTGGTGGTCGCCAACGAGTGGCTGGACAACATCCCGCTGGACGTGGTGGAGGCCGCTCCCTGCGGGCCACGGGTGGTGCTGGTCGACCCGGCGACCGGCGCCGAACGGCTGGGCGGCCCGCCGGACGAGGCGGACGCGCGCTGGCTCGCCCGGTGGTGGCCGCTCGGCGCCACCGGCCGGCGCGCCGAGGTCGGCCGGCCGCGCGACGCGGCCTGGGCCGCGGTGATCCGGCGGCTGGCGGGCGGCCTGGCGGTGGCCGCCGACTACGCGCACGCGGCGGGCGGGCGGCCGCCCGGCGGCACCCTGGCGGGTTACCGGGACGGTGCCCGCGTCCCGGCCGTGCCGGACGGGTCGTGCGACATCACCGCGCACGTCGCGCTGGACGCCTGCGCGGCGGCCGGCGAGCGGGCCGGGGCGACGGCCACCACGCTGCGCACCCAGCGGGACGCGTTACGCGAGCTGGGCGTCGTCGGCGCCCGGCCACCGCTGGCCCTGGCCGGCACCGACCCGGGCGGCTACCTCCGGGCGCTGGCCCGGGCGGGCGAGGACGCCGAGCTGATCGACCCGGCCGGCCTCGGCGGGTTCGGCTGGCTCAGCCAGTGGCGGCGCTGACCGCCGGCCGCCCGGTGGCCACCTTGAGCGAGGTGAGCCCGCGGATGACGTAGTTCGGCGCCCAGGACGGCTCCTCGACGAGCTCCATCTCCGGGGCGGCCCGCAGCAGCGCCCCGAACGACTCGATCAGCTCGATCCGGGCCAGCGGCGCCCCCAGGCAGTAATGGATGCCCGCACCGAAAGAGATGTGCGGATTGTCCACCCGGCCAAGATCCAGCCGGTCCGGCTCGGCGAAGACCTCCGGGTCGCGGTTCGCCGAGCCGAACAGCAGCGCCACCTCCGCGCCCCGCGGGACGCGCACGCCACCGATCTCCACGTCCTCGAACACCCAGCGCTCGAAGAGCTGCAACGGCGTGTCCCAGCGCATCAGCTCCTCGACGGCCCGGGGCAGCAGCGCCGGGTCCGCGCGCAGCCGGGCCAGCTCGCCGGGGTTGCGGAACAGCGACCACCAGCCGTTGCCGGTCACGTTCACCGTCGCCTCGTGGCCGGCGTTGAGCAGCAGGACGCAGGTGCCGACCAGCTCGTCCTCGGTCAGCCGGTCCCCCTCGTCCACCACCCGGGCCAGCGCGCTGATCAGGTCGTCGCCCGGCTCGCGGCGGCGCTCGGCGGCCAGGGACCGCAGGTAGCCGGCGAACTCCTCGGCGGCCCGGGCCGCCCGGTGCTGCGTCTCGACCGGCGGGTTGAGCTCATACATGCCGCAGATGTCCGCCGACCAGGGCCGCAGCAGGTGGCGGTCGGCCGGCGGGATGCCGAGCATCTCGGCGATCACCGTCACCGGCAGCGGCTCGGCCACCTCGGCGATCAGGTCGCCGCCGCCGCGGGCGACGAACGCGTCCACCAGGCCGCCGGCGATGCGGCGCACCCGGGGCCGCAGCTCCTCGACCATGCGCGGGGTGAACGCCCGGGACACCAGGCGGCGCAGCCGGGTGTGCACCGGCGGCTCCACGTCCAGCATGCCGGCCCGGGTCACCCGCCAGAACGGCTCCTGGAAGGCCGGCTCGGGCTCGCGGCCGAACTCCTCGTGCGTGGCGACGTGCAGGTAGGAGCGGCCGAGCCGCCGGTCGCGCAGCGCCGCGTTGACGTCGCGGTGCCGGGCGACCAGCCACTGCCCGGTCGGCTCGAAGAAGCTCACCGGCGCGCTGTCACGCAGCTCCCGGTAGGCGTCGTAGGGATGGGCGACGAACTCCGGACTCCACGGGTCGAAAACCACCAGACCATGGTAAACACCCCGGTGGCCGCCCGGGGCGGCCCCGGCGGATCAGGACTTCGGCGCGGCCCCGGCCCCGGACCCGGGCTCGGTCTCGGCCCTGACCTCGGGCCGGGCCTCGGACCGGGCCTCGGGCCTGGACCCGGGCTCGGTCTCGGACGTGGCCTCGGACCCGGGCTCCGACTCGTAACGCTCGTGCAGCTGGACCGGCCGCTGCCGGCCGGCCTTGCGGCGGGACCGGATGTTCAGCAGCTCGACGCCGAGCGCGAAGGCCATCGAGAAGTAGATGTAGCCCTTGGCGATGTGCTGCTCGAAGCCCTCGGCGATCAGCACCACCCCGATCAGCACCAGGAAGGCCAGCGCCAGCATCTTGATGCTGGGGTGCCGCTCGACGAACTCGCTGATGGGCTTGGCCGCGACCAGCATCACCCCGACCGCGACGACCACCGCGGCGATCATCACGCCGATCTCGTCCACCATGCCGACCGCGGTGATCACCGAGTCCAGCGAGAACACCACGTCCAGCAGCATGATCTGCACCAGCACCCCGGTGAAGGACACCGCGGCCGCCTTGCCGCCGGAGTGACCCGACCCGCCCTCCAGGCTGTCGCCGATCTCGAAGGCGCTCTTGCCCAGCAGGAACAGCCCGCCGAGGATCAGGATCAGGTCACGCCCGGATATCTCCTGCCCGAGCACCTCGAACAGCGGCGCGGTCAGCCGGATCACCCACGACAGCGCGAGCAGCAGGGCCAGCCGGCTCACCAGGGCCAGCGCCAGGCCCAGCTTGCGGGCCTTGTCCCGCTGCTCGGCGGGCAGCTTCCCGCTCAGGATCGAGATGAAGATGATGTTGTCGATGCCGAGGACGATCTCAAGTGCGACCAGGGTGAGAAACCCGATCCAGATCTGCGGGTCTGCCACCCATGCCATCGCTGTTCCTCCGGAGATCGTGAAGGCCCCACCCGCCCGGCGCGGGTAGGGCATGCCACCTCAACGCTCCAGGGGGCGGCAAAGTTCGCGACCCGCCGCGAAGATTTACCCGTTTCGGAAGGTTGCGCCGGCGCCGGGCCGGTGGGTTATAGTCCCGGTAGGTCATGAGTGCCAGCGTCAAGCCCCGGCTCGCTGGCCGGCAACCCTCGCGCTCGCGGCGGGGTGCCCCGGGTGAGGACCAGGTCCGGCACGAGGTGTGCCGGACAAGCGCGGGCTCCGTCACCTAACGCCATGCCGGGGTCCCATGACCTCAGGAGGCAGGCGTGTCCGTGCTCACCGTCCTTGCGGCCCAGTCCCCCGCGACTTCCGGCGCCGCCGTTCCGGCCGGCGGCCGGGCCGCGCCCTCGGCGCCGTCCGGCGGCGCGGCCGCCGTTCCCGCGGTGCTCGGCGCCGACCTGGAGGTGCCCGTCAAGGGCGGCCGGCTGGTCCGGTACGCCAACCTGGACTACGCGGCGAGCGCCCCCTGCCTGGCACCGGTGCGCGACGCGGTGACCGCCGCGCTGCCGGCCTACTCCAGCGTGCACCGGGGCGCCGGGTACGCCTCGCAGCTCACCACGGCGCGCTACGAGCAGGCCAGGCACACCGTGCGGTCCTTCGTCGGCGCCCGGCCCGGGGACGCCGTCGTGTTCACCCGCAACACCACCGACGCGGCCAACCTGCTGGCCAGGTGCCTGCCCGCGGGCACCACCGTCGTGGTCTTCGAGACCGAGCACCACGCCGCCCTGCTGCCCTGGCCGGACGCGGTGCGGCTCGCGCCGCCGGAGTTCCCGGGCGAGGCGGTCCGCGCCGCGGACGAGACCCTCGCCGCCATCGACGGGCCGAAGCTGCTGGTCGTCACCGCCGCCTCCAACGTCACCGGCGAGCTGTGGCCGATCGCCGCGCTGACCCACATCGCGCACCGGCACGGCGCCCGCGTCCTGGTGGACGCCGCGCAGCTCGTCCCGCACCGCCGGCTGAACCTGACCGCGCTGGACCTGGACTACGTGATGTTCTCCGGTCACAAGCTGTACGCCCCGTTCGGGGCGGGCGCGCTGGTGGGCCGGGCCGACTGGCTGGCCGAGGCCGAGCCCTACCTGCACGGCGGCGGCGCGTCCACGGCCGTCACCGGCGGTGCCGGACAGGGGCGGCCGCCGGCCGTCGAGTGGAGCGCCGACCCCGAGCAGCGGCACGAGGCCGGCACGCCGAACGTGCTGGGCGCCATCGCGCTGGCCGCCGCGTGCGACGCCCTGTCGGCGACCGGCTGGATCGGGCCGATGCGGGAGGAGGAGCGGCTGCTGGGGCTGCTCCGCGACGGCCTGGCCGGCATCGAGGGGGTCCACGAGCTGTCGCTGTGGGGCCCCGGCCACCCGCGCGTCGGCATCGTGTCCTTCGTGGTGACCGGCTGGACGGCCCGGCGGGTCGCCGAGACGCTGTCGGCCGAGTACGGCATCGGCGTGCGGGACGGCAGGTTCTGCGCCCATCCGTTCGTCCGGCACCTGCTGGACGGCATCGGGCACACCGCGGCCGGCGACTGCGCGGACGGCACGGCGGGCGCCGTCCGCGCGTCCATCGGCATCGGGACCACCGAGGAGCACGTCCGCCGGCTGGTCGCCGCGGTCGCGGATCTCGCCGCGCGCCGCTGACATGGCAGCATGGGCGGCATGACCGAACCTCCCGCCGCGGCCCGCCCGGGGCGCACCGAGCGCACGGTGGGCATGGGGGCCGGCGCCAAGGAGCTCGCCGCCGAGGACGTGATCCTCAACATCGGGCCGCAGCACCCGTCGACGCACGGCGTGCTGCGGCTGCGGCTGGCGCTGGCCGGCGAGCGCGTCGAGGCCGCCGAACCGATCATCGGCTACATGCACCGCGGCGCGGAGAAGCTCTTCGAGGTGCGCGACTACCGGCAGATCATCGTGCTGGCCAACCGGCACGACTGGCTGTCGGCCTTCGCCAATGAGCTCGGCGTGGTGCTCGCGGTCGAGCGCATGCTCGGCATGGAGGTGCCGGTGCGGGCGGTGTGGGCGCGGACGCTGCTCGCCGAGCTGAACCGGGTGCTCAGCCACCTGATGTTCCTCGGCGCCTACCCGATGGAGCTCGGCGCGGTCACCCCGGGCCTGGCCGCGCTCCGCGCCCGCGAGACGCTGCAGGCGGTGCTGGAGGAGGTCTCCGGCGGCCGGCTGCATTACATGTTCAACCGGGTGGGCGGGCTGAAGGAGGACCTGCCGGACGGCTGGCCGGCGCGGACCGCCGCCGCCGTCGGCGAGGTGCGCCGCGGACTGCCCGACCTGGAGCGGCTCATCCTCGACAACGAGCTCTTCCTGGCCCGCACCAAGGGCATCGGCGTGCTCGACCCCGAGACGGTCATGCAGTACGGGGTGAGCGGCCCGATCGCCCGGGCCTCCGGCGTCGATCTGGACCTGCGCCGCGACGAACCGTACCTGGCCTACGGCGAGCTGCCGGTCCGGGTGGTCACCCGGACGGCCGGCGACTGCCACGCCCGGTTCGAGGTGCTGCTCGAACAGGTCAAGGTGTCGCTGGACCTGGCCGACGCCTGCCTGGCGCGGCTGCGGTCGCTGCCGCCGGGGCCGATCGGCCAGCGGCTGCCCAAGGTGCTGAAGGTGCCCGAGGGCCACACCTACGCCTGGACGGAGAACCCGCTCGGCCTGAACGGGTACTACCTGGTGTCCCGGGGCGAGAAGACCCCGTGGCGGCTCAAGCTGCGCAGCGCGTCGTACAGCAACGTCCAGGTGCTGCGCGAGATGCTGCCCGGGGCGCTCGTCGCCGACCTGGTGGCGATCCTCGGCTCGATGTTCTTCGTCGTGGGCGACATCGACCGGTGACCGACAGCCCGAGCACCCGCTGACCTGGGACGACGCGACGAGATCCGTCCGGCTGGTTTAACCGGCCGCCTCCGGCGCAGAAGACCGGTGTAAAGGGACAGGGGTTGATGAAAAGGGTGGCTCCTTGCAGCGCGAGGCCCGGCTTCGGCCGGGCCTCGCGGGTTTCGGCCGCCGCCCCGGCCACCTGACCGCCACCTCGTACCCACGCCCGCGCCGCGTCCTTGACCGCGCCTCATCCTTGTGGGCCGCGCCGCGTGCTTGGCCGCGCTCCACCCTTGACGGCCGCGCCTCGTCCCGGCGCCGCACCTGGTGACCTCAGGCGCGGGCCTCGTCGTCCGGGTCGCGCGGCACCCGGCAGCAGTGCTCCAGGAACAACGCCGCGCACACCAGCGCGACGCACGCCACCAGCGAGCCGCCGGCCAGGAAGAGGTCGCGCCGCGGAGTGTCCTGGTCGAACAGCGGCAGCACGTAGAGCACGAACCCGGCGAAGATCCCGGCCAGCGCCGCCCCCACGTACGCGGACGCCTTTGCCAGCGCGGCCAGCCGGGCCACCGCGAGCGGCTCCACCGGCTCGGTGCCCGGCCGGCGCTGGATGCGCGCCCGCGTCGCCCACCCGCTGTAGGCCTCGCCGACGGCGAGCAGCAGCAGCGTCGGGATGGCCGTCCACGGCACGGTGGGCAGGTCGGAGTAGACCTGCTGCAACACCGCCCAGGTCACGGCCGCGAACCCGGCCAGCAGCAGAACGAGCACGCCGGGCCGGCTCGGTGTCACGTCGGAACCTCCTTCTCGTGCCGTGCCCGTCGCTGTCGGCTCGGCACCCCCACTCTGCTCCATCGCCGGCCGTGCCGCGCCGGCGGGCCGCCGCCCGCCCGGTCACCGGCATCTCCCGGCCGGAGACGTCAGCCGGGCGGCTGCAGGGCCAGGTCGGCGCGCAGGCGCACCCCGCTCTGGTCGAGGTCGGCGAGCAGCCCGGCCACCGAACCGCGGCCGGGCAGCACCGCACCCGGATCGGCCTGTGCCCACGGGACCAGCACGAACGCCCGCTCGTGCGCCAGCGGGTGCGGCAGGGTCAGCTCGGGATCGTCGGACATCAGGTCACCGACCATGATCACATCGACGTCCAGGGTGCGCGGGCCCCACGGCTCCTCGCGCACCCGCCCGAACGCGGTCTCCACCCCGAGCGCGCGCTCGAGGATGGCCCGCGGGCCGAGCGTCATGGTCCGGCCGACCACCACCGCGTTGAAGTAGGCCCGCTGATCCGGCGGGCCGCCCACCGGATCGGTCTCGTACACCGGGGACAGGGCCACGAACTCCAGGCCGGGCGCGTCGAAGAGCGCGTCGACCGCGCCCTGCAGCGTGTCGAAGCGGCGGCCGATGTTGCTGCCGAGCGCCAGAACGACCTTCATCGCCTCCGCCTCCTCACCGTCACCACCACGTCGTCGAACGGGACCGGGATGGGCGCGGCCGGCTTGTGCACCCGCACCTCGGCCTCCTCGACCAGCCCGCCCGCCAGGCACTCGTCGGCCAGCCGCCCGGCCAGCGTCTCGATCAGGGCGACCGGCTCGCCCTCGACCACCCGGGCGAGCCGGACCGCCAGCTCGCCGTAGTCGACCGTCCGGCCCAGGTCGTCGGCGGCGGCGGCCGGCGCGGTGTCCAGACGCAGCGTGACGTCGACCACGAACTCCTGCCCGAGCTCCCGCTCGGCGGGCAGGAAGCCGTGCCGGCCGCGGGCGCGCAGCCCGACCAGGCTGATCGTGTCGGTGCTCATCGCCCGGTCACTCCTCGGTCTCCTCCTCGTCGTCGTCCCCCTGCAGCACCGGGGAGCCGTGGTAGAACCACAGCCGCCAGCCCTCCGCGACCCGCACGAAGGTGTGCGTCGCGACCACCCGGCCGGCGGCGAACGTGGCCTCCTCGCTGTCGGCCGCGGTGAGGATGTTCTCCACGCAGGTCAGCACCGCCACGTCGCCGACCACCGTGGTGCGCACGTCGGTGAGCACGAACTGGATGTACGGCGTGTTCGCCATGATCAGTGCCCAGGAGCGCAGTACCTCGGCCCGCCCGCTGAGCATCGGCCAGCCCGGGTGGACGCAGGTGGCCACCCGGTTCGGCGTCTCCTCCGCCCAGATCTCGGTCATCCGGTCCAGATCGCCGCTCTCGATCGAGTTGTAGAACGCCTCGTTGAGCTTCTCGATCTCGGCCGCCGTCGTGCTCATCGGGGCTCCTCCGCCTCCTGCCAGGCCGCCGCCACGCGCACCGCGTCGGCGTTGGAACGCACATGGTGGACCCGCACGCACCAGGCGCCGGCCCGCGCGGCGAGCGCGGTCACCGCCAGGGTGGCGTCATCACAACCGTCGAACGGCCGTGGCCCGCCGTCCGGGCCGGCCAGCAGCCGGCCGAGGAACCTCTTGCGCGACGCGCCGATGATGATGGGACGCCCGAGCTCGGCGAGCCGCGGCATCCCGGCCAGCAGCGCCCAGTTGTGCTCGGCGCCCTTGGCGAAGCCGAGACCGGGATCGATCACGACGTGGTCCTCGGCCACCCCTTCGGCCAGCACCGAGTCGACCCGCTTGCGCAGCTCCTCGGCGACCTCGGTCACCACGTCGGAGTAGACCGCCCGGCGGTCCATCTCGTGGCTGTGGCCGCGCCAGTGCATGACCACGTACGGCACGCCGGCCGCGGCCACCACCCGCGGCATCGCCGGGTCGGCCAGCCCGCCGCTGACGTCGTTGACCAGCCGCGCGCCCGCCACGACCGCGGCCTCGGCGACCTCGGCCCGCATGGTGTCCACGCTGACCGGCACCCCCGCGGCGGCCAGCGCCCGGATGACCGGGACGACCCGGCGCAGCTCCTCGTCCGGCGGCACCCGGACGGCGCCCGGCCGGGTGGACTCGCCGCCCACGTCGACCAGGTCGGCGCCCTGCGCCACCAGGTCGAGCCCGTGGCGCACCGCCGCCTCCGGGTCGAACCACCGGCCACCGTCGGAGAAGGAGTCGGGCGTGACATTGACCACGCCCATGACCAGGCAACGGCCCTCGTCGGGCAGGCCCGGCACCGTCGGTGTGGTCATGGGGTCAAGCCTAGGCGCTACCCCGTGGCGCTCCGCGCCATGGGCCCGGCTTGTGGATAACGAATAGGATCCGCCCGGCCGGTCCGCATGCGGGGCCGGCGGGCCGGCCCGGCCGCCGCGACGCCCGGGCCGGGCGGGCCGGGGATCAGTGGTGCCCGAGGATGAGGGCCATCGCTTCGGCGCGGGTCCGGTCGCTGTTGCGGAAATCGCCGCGCACCGCGGAGGTGATGGTCTTGGCGCCCGGCTTGCGCACCCCGCGCATGGTCATGCACAGGTGCTCGGCCTCGATGACCACGATGACCCCGCGCGGGGCCAGCACGGCCATCAGCGCGTCGGCGACCTGCGAGGTCATCCGCTCCTGGACCTGCGGGCGGCGGGCGTAGACGTCGACCAGCCGGGCCAGCTTGGACAGCCCGGTGATCTGGCCCTTCTCGTTCGGGATGTAGCCGACGTGCGCGACACCGTGGAACGGGACGAGATGGTGCTCGCAGGTGGAGAACACCTCGATGTCCTTCACCAGCACCATCTCGTCGTGGTCGGCGTCGAAAACGGTGGTCAGCACGTCCTCGGGCGTCTGCCCGAGGCCGGCGAACTGTTCGGCGTAGGCCCGGGCCACCCGGGCCGGGGTCGCGCGCAGGCCGTCGCGGTCCGGATCTTCGCCGATGGCGAGCAGGATCTCCCGCACCGCCTTCTCGATCCGGTCCGCGTCGACCTTCAGGGGTGTGACGCTCAACGCGTCACGCCTCGTCGTGCGGTGCCGGCCGGGCGTCCTGTACGCCGAGCGGGCCGGGCACCGCCGGGTTGCCGTTGCCGGCGGGGTTGCCGTTGCCCGCGGGCAGCGCCGCGCCGTTGCCGTTCCCGGCGACCTCCTTGGGGGTGCGGATGGGCGGCCGGTCAGAGGGCAGCCGCTTGCCGTACCCGGAGTACGACGGCCGCTTCTCCCGGACCACCACCGGCGCGAAGATCTGCAGCACCTGCTCGCGGGAGAGGGTCTCCTTCTCCATGAGCTCCAGCACCAGGTTGTCGAGCACGTCGCGGTACTCGACGAGGATCTCCCAGGCCTGGTCGTGCCCGGCCTCGATCAGCCGGCGGACCTCCTCGTCGATCGTCGAGGCGATCTTCTCGGAGTAGTCGCGCTCGTGGCCCATGTCGCGGCCGAGGAACACCTCGCTGTTGCCGCTGCCGAACTTGCGGGCGCCCAGGTGCTCGCTCATGCCGTACTCGGTCACCATGCGCCGGGCGATCGAAGTGGCCTTCTCGATGTCGTTGGCCGCGCCGGTGGTCGGCTCGTGGAAGACCAGCTCCTCGGCGGTGCGCCCGCCGAGCAGCATCGCCAGCTGGTCGAGCATCTCCGACCGGGTGGCCAGGAACTTGTCCTCCATGGGGAGGGTCATGGTGTAACCGAGCGCCCGGCCCCGGGACAGGATGGTGATCTTGTGCACCGGGTCGGAGTTCGGCAGCGCGTGCGCCACGAGCGCGTGACCGCCCTCGTGGTAAGCGATGATCTTCTTCTCCTGGTCGGACATGACCCGGCTCTTACGCTCCGGACCCGCCATCACCCGGTCGATGGACTCCTCGAGGGTGTTCATCGTGATGAGCTTCTGGTCCTGGCGGGCGGTCAGCAGCGCGGCCTCGTTGATCACGTTGGCCAGGTCGGCGCCGGTGAACCCCGGGGTGCGGCGGGCGATGACGTCGAGGTCGACGTCCTGGGCGAACGGCTTGCCGCGCCCGTGCACGCGCAGGATGCCCTTGCGGCCCTCCAGGTCCGGCCGGTCGATGACGACCTGGCGGTCGAACCGGCCCGGGCGCAGCAGCGCCGGGTCGAGGATGTCGGGCCGGTTGGTCGCCGCGATGAGGATCACGCCGCCCTTGACGTCGAAGCCGTCCATCTCGACCAGCAGCTGGTTCAGCGTCTGCTCGCGCTCGTCGTGGCCGCCGCCGAGGCCCGCGCCGCGGTGCCGGCCGACGGCGTCGATCTCGTCGATGAAGATGATCGCGGGGGCGTTGGCCTTGGCCTGCTCGAACAGGTCACGGACCCGGGAGGCGCCGACACCGACGAACATCTCGACGAAGTCGGAGCCGGAGATCGAGTAGAACGGCACGCCGGCCTCGCCGGCGACCGCCCGCGCGAGCAGGGTCTTGCCGGTGCCGGGCGGGCCGTACAGCAGCACACCCTTGGGGATCTTCGCGCCGATCGCCTGGAACTTGGCCGGGGCCTGCAGGAACTCCTTGATCTCGTGGAGTTCCTCGATGGCCTCGTCGGCGCCCGCGACGTCGGCGAAAGTGGTCTTGGGGGTGTCCTTGGTGATGAGCTTCGCCTTGGACTTCCCGAAGTTCATCACCCGGGAGCCGCCGCCCTGCATCTGGTTCATGATGAACAGGAAGAGCAGCACGATCACGACGATGGGCAGGAAGCTCACCAGCAGGCCGACCAGGAAGTTCTCGGTCGGCACGTTGACCTTGTAGCCGCCGGGCAGCTTGCCGGCGTCCTTCTGGGCCTGGAGCTGCTTGACCAGGTCGACGCCCTGGCCGGTCACCCAGTACGAGTAGAAGCGGTCCTCGCCGTCGATCTTCTGGGCCGTCTTGATCTCGATGCGCTGGTCCTTGTCGACGACCACCGCGTTGTTGACGTTGCCCTTTTGAATCTGCTCGACGACGAAGGAGGTGTCTCGCTGGGCGTAGTTGCTGTTACCGCTCCAGAACGTGGAGGCGAGAAGGAGCAGCACGACGATGCCCAGGATCCACAGCAGTGGCCCACGTGTAAATCGCTTGAGATCCATCCGATGCGGAACCCCTGCGGGCCCGTCCCTTCCTGAAACGGCCTGATGCCCCGGGCGGACCCGGGGTTAGCGGCATCCCTAACCGCTCCCTCAACTGCGACTGCCCGGAGGCAGCAACGCACCTTCGGACACCCGAAGGTACACCGGGCCGCCGCGCAGGGTCACTGCCCCGGCGGCACCGGGTTTGTTCTACCAACGTACGTCAGCCTGCCCGGTGTTCCCCACCTGGAGACCCGATAAGGACCGATCTTCGAGGCCACCGAGCCGGGAATTCGCTGAGGGCTTACTCGCCGCCGTAGACATGCGGGGCGAGGGTGCCGATGAAGGGCAGGTTCCGGTAACGCTCCGCGAAGTCCAGCCCGTAACCGATCACGAATTCATTGGGGATGTCGAAACCGACATATTTCACATCGATCGGCACCTTGACCGCATCGGGCTTGCGGAGCAGGGTGCAGATCTCCACCGAGGCCGCGTCGCGCGACCGCAGGTTGTGGATCAGCCACGACAGCGTCAGCCCGGAGTCGATGATGTCCTCCACCACCAGCACGTGCCGGCCGGCGATGTCGGTGTCCAGGTCCTTGAGGGTGCGCACCACCCCGGACGACCTGGTGCCCGCGCCGTAGGACGAGACGGCCATCCAGTCCATCTGCACGTCGATGTGCAGCGCGCGCGCCAGGTCGGCCATGACCATGACCGCCCCCTTGAGCACCCCGACGATGAGGAGGTTCTTGCCCGCGTAGTCGGTGTCTATCCGGCCGGCGAGCTCCCTGATCTTCGCCTGGAGTTCTTCCTCGGGGATGAGGACCTTCTCGAGGTCGTTGCCCATGTCGGCTGCGTCCACCTGGGGGTTTCCTTCATGTGAGGGTGCTGGCGAATATCAGGGTGCCATACCGCCTCACCACGGCCACCCCCCCGGGTAGCTCCACGCGGCGCTGCCCGTGCCAGGCGGTGACCAGCCGGTCCGCCTGCTCGATGTGCACCGCGGCGAGCGCGGACGCCTCCGCGCCCGCCGCCAGCGCCGCCCGGCGGATCACCCGGCGGCGCACCGCGCCGGGCAGCACGGCCAGCCGCTCCACCGCCAGCCCGTGGCCGGTCCCGGCCGCCCCGGCGCCCGCCGTCCCGGTTTCCGGCGCCTTGGTATCCGCCGGCCCGGCATGCAGGGCCTCGGTGTCCGTCGCATCGGTGTCCGTCGCCTTAGTGTCCGCCGGCCCGGTGTCCGCCGGCCCGATGTCCGCCGGCCCGGTGTCCGCCGGCCCGGGGTGCAGGGCCTCGGTGTACGCCGCCTCGGCCCACGCGTCCAGGGCGTCGGCGTCGTCCCGGCACAGCGCCGCGGTGCGGGCGAGCGCCTCGGTGACGCCGGGGCCGAGCGCCCGCTGGAGCGCCGGCAGCACGTCGCGCCGGACCCGCACCCGGGTGAAGGCCCGGTCGGCGTTGTGCGGGTCCTCCCAGGGCCGCAGGCCGAGCGCCGCGCACGCCGCCCGGGTGCTCTCCCGGCCGGCGCCGAGCAGCGGACGCCGGTAGACGCCGGCCGCCGCGGGCATGCCGGCCAGCGACCGGGTGCCGCTGCCGCGGGCCAGCCGCAGCAGCACGGTCTCGGCCTGGTCGTCCCGGGTGTGCCCGAGCAGCACCGCGACGGCGCCGAGCCGCCCGGCGGCGGCGCCCAGCGCGGCGTACCGGGCGTCCCGGGCGGCCGCCTCCGGGCCGCCGGCCCGGCCCACCGTGACCGTCAGCGCCTCGGCGGGCGAAAGGCCGAACGACGCGGCGAGCGCGGCGACCTCGCGGGCCCGCGCCGCCGACCCCTCCTGCAGGCCGTGGTCGACGGTGAGCAAACCGGCCCGCAGGCCCAGGCGGGGGGCGACGAACCCCAGACAGGCGGCCAGCGCCAGCGAGTCGCTCCCGCCGCTGCACGCGGCGAGCACCAGGCCGCCCGGCGGCAGGTCGGCCAGCGCGAGCCGCAGCGCGCGGCGGATCTCGGCGACGGCGGGATGCGGGCCCATGCCCCAAGTGTGCCGCCCCGCCGGGGCCGGGCCGGTCCGGCGCTCCCGGAACCCGGCCCTGTCCTCCAAGGAGCGCCCGGCGAGACCGCCTTATCCGGGGCGGTCCGGGGGTGCCCGCTGGAGACGTCTGCGCACGACCCGCCCGGCGGAAGGCGGTCCCTGAGCGACGTGCCCGCTGGAGGCGTCTTCGCTGGGACCCGCCCGCCGGAGGCCGCCCTGAAGGGGACGTGCCCGTGGACCCGGCCGGTCAGGCGCCGCCGGACGGGGGCCCCCCGGGGGCGTCCGTGCCGTCGACGCCGCTCGTACCGCTCGTACCGTTCGAGCCGTGCGAGCCGTTCGAGTCGCTCACCGGCGGGAGTTCGGGGGCTCGGACGACGCGGGAGATCCACCGTTCCGGGTTCTTGATCTCCTCGTGGTCCGGCAGCGTCGTCGGCGAGCCCCAGACGCGGTTGAACCCGTCGATGCCCACCTCGTCCACGACCTTGCGGACGAACGCCGACCCCTCGGCGTACTGCTTCATCTTCAAATCGATGCCGAGCAGGCGCCGCAGCGTGCGGTCGAACCGGGAACCGCCCTCGCGGCGGTGCTGGAACTTGGCCCGGATGTCGGCCACCGACGGCACCACCGACGGGCCGACCGCGTCCATGACGTAGTCGCCGTGCCCCTCGACCAGCGTCATCACCGCGGTGAGCCGGTCGAGGATCTCCTTCTGCTCGGGAGTCTGGATGGCGTCGATCAGGTTGCCCTGGCCGCCCTTGATCGCGTCGGCCACCGCGTCGGACGCGGCGCGCAGGCGCTCCAGCATGGTGCCGAGATCGAGGTCGGAGGCGAGCAGGAACTCGGTCATCTGGCCGCGGACGTACTCGCGCAGCCACGGGACCCCGGTGAACTGCACCCGGTGGGTCTCCTCGTGGAGGCAGACCCACAGCCGGAAGTCGCGCGGGCTGACCCGCAGCTCGCGCTCGGTGTGCACGATGTTGGGCGCGACCAGGGTGAGCCGGCCGGTGGGCGCCCGCCCGCTCGGGTCCGGCGGCAGGAACAGCTCGTACTGGCCGAGCACGCGGCTGGCGAGGAAGGCCAGCACCGCCCCGACCTCGACCCCGGTCACCCGGGAGCCGACGGCGCCCACGATGGCCGGGATCTGGTCCCGCCGGGCGTTCACCCGATCGGTGAGCGGCTCCAGGACGACCCGGAACCCCTCTACGTTGGCGCGGATCCAACCCGGACGGTCGACCACGGTGGCCTCCTCCGGCTCGGCGGCGCCGTCGATCCGCGCGAACTCCTGCACGTGCCCTTCCGCTTCGCGGGAGAGCCGGCGGAGCTCGCCGACGGCATGTCTGGCCTCTTCCCGGCTGACCTGAGGTCCGGGCCGGACGAGGCGGACGCCGGTGGAAACGGCGAGGTCCCAGTCGATCACCTGCATGTTCACCACCGTACGTCGTGGGACGAGCTCATGGGCACCCGCATGTGGCGACCAGTGCCGCCAGCCGGTCCAGCGCCCGTACCGCGCCCTGCGGGTCCTGGACGTCGTCGGCCATGAAGGCGAAGGAGACCACCCGGCCGTCGGCCGTCCTGGCCAGGCCGGTGAGGGTGTTCACGCCGTTGAGCGTGCCCGTTTTGGCGCGCACCACGCCCGCCGCAGGTTTTGTCGGGTCTTTGTCATATCTGCCACCGAGCGTGCCGGTGAATCCGGCCACCGGCAGGCCGCTGATCGCCGCGCGCAGCCGGGGCCGGCCGGGGGAGGCGGCCAGCGCCACCATGCGGGCCAGCGCCATCGGGCTGATCCGGTTGCGGGTCGACAGGCCGCTGCCGTCGTTCAGCGAGACGCCCCGCCCCACCCCGAGGTCGCGCAGCACGGCCTCGGTGGCCCGCGCCCCGCCGGTGAAGCCGGCCGGCCGGCCCTCCTTGATCGCGATCTGGTGGGCCAGCGCCTCGGCGAGGTCGTTGTCGCTCTCGGTCAGCATGTGCTCGACCAGCTCGTACACCGGCGGCGACGCGACCCGGGCGATCTCCCGCGCGCCCGCCGGAGCCTTCGCCCGGGCGGGCGACCGGCCCACCTTGACGCCGTCGCGGGCGAGCAGGGACGCGAACGCCGCCGCCGCCGACCGCGACGGGTCGGCCTGCCGGGCCGAGCGTCCGGGGTGCTCGCGGCCCTCGTCGATCATCAGCGCGGTGACCGGGGCCACGCTGCCCTCGGGGATGTAGCCGGGCTTCCAGCCGGGCGCGGTCCGCGGCCCGGAGAACAGCGAATCGTCGTAGCCCAGCCGCACCGAGGTGACGCCCGAGGCGCGCAGCGCCCGCGCGGTGCGGGCCGCCAGCGTGGCCAGCGACGCCCGCCGCGGATAGCCGTCCGCCCTGGCCTTGGGGCCGGCCAAGGTCGGGTCGCCGCCGCCGACCAGCACGATCATGCCGGACTTGGCGAGGACGACCCGGGTGGCGAGCTTGGCGTCCGGGCCCAGCGAGGTGAGCGCGGCGACCGCGGTCGCGACCTTGGTGGTGGAGGCGGGAGTGATCGCGGCGTCGGCCCGGGCGCCGAACAGCACCTCGCCGCTCGCCGCGTCCACGACCACGCCGCCGACGTCGCCGCCGAGCGCCGGGTCCTTCATCGCCCGGCCCAGCCGGCCGGCCAGGCTGCCCTTCCCGGGCACCGGCCCGCCGCCGCCCGGTGCCAGCACCGGCCCGGCGGTCGCCACCGCGACCTGGACCGGCGCGGGGGCGGCGGTCGCGGCGGGCGGCACCGGCGCCGGCCGGTCCAGCCCGCCGGACAGCAGGTGCGCCCCGGCGGCGCAGACGAACACCTGGAGCAGGGCGAGCGTCCCCACCGCGGCCAGGCGTTCTCGACGGACCACCGCACCGACCCCTTCCCCTGATGCGTCATCCTGGATAGACGCCTACGAGACATTAATGCCCTACCGGGATGCCCGGTGGCCTGAGCGGAGGAACCGCAGTGGAGTTCGACGTTGTCGTTGAGATCCCGAAAGGACAACGCAACAAGTACGAGGTGGATCATGTGAGCGGGCGCATCCGGCTGGACCGGATGCTCTTCACCTCCACGCAGTACCCCGCCGACTACGGTTTCATCGAGAACACCCTGGGCGAGGACGGCGACCCGCTGGACGCTCTGGTGCTCCTGCAGGAGCCGACCTTCCCCGGCTGCCTGATCAGTTGCCGAGCGGTCGGCATGTTCCGGATGACCGACGAGAAGGGCGGCGACGACAAGGTCCTGTGCGTGCCCGCCACCGACCCGCGGATGGAGCACATCCGCGACATCCACCACGTCCCGGAGTTCGACCGGCTGGAGATCCAGCACTTCTTCGAGGTCTACAAGGATCTGGAGCCCGGCAAGTCGGTCGAGGGGGCGAACTGGGTGGGCCGGGTCGAGGCGGAGCTGGAGATCCATCGGTCGATCAAGCGCCACCTCGACCAGGTGGCCGAGGCGGTGGAGCGCTCCGGAGAACCCGGCACCGCCCACTGATCACGCGTTCGGGGTGCGGCCGGGTCCGGTGGCCCGGCCGGCCGGCCGCGCGCCCGGGCGCGATGACCACCCCTGACCGGCGGCCGGGTGGGGTGACGCGTCCGGGCACGATGACCACCCTGCGTACCGGCCGGACCGGGCACGGGGCGTCCTGGCACGATGACCGGCCCTTGCCGGCGGGCGGCCGGTCAGGCGTTCGTGGCGCTCAGCCGCTCGGAGCGGCGCCGGCCGCCGGGTCCGCCGGCGCGGGTGCGGCGGGCGCCGCGGGCGCGGATGCGGGCGGTGCCGCGGGCGCGGCCGGGGCAGATGTGGCAGATGTGACGGCGGGCGCCGGACGGACCGGGGCAGAGGTGGCGGGCGCCGGACGGGCCGGGCCGGGGGCGGCGGACGCGCCGCCGGCCGTCCCGTCCCGGTTCGGGCGCGGCCGGGGCGCCTCAGCCGCGGATCGCCGCCCCTGGTGGCGGACGTGCCGGGCCGCCGGCGGCGCGGCGGCGTCCCGGGTGCGCGACGGGCACGGCGTCGGGACCGGGCGGTGCTGGTGGCTCGGCGTCGGCACCGGCCCGGCGGACGGGACGGCGCTCGGCCCGGGAGCCGGGCCGGACGGCGGGACGGGCGGCGGGGCGGGCGGCACGGTGACCGGCGGGGCCGGTGGGACCGTCGGGGCCGTCGGGGCCGCCGGCGGCGGGGTCACCGGGGCGGACGTGGGCGACGGCACCTGGCGGGGCACCGGAACGCCGGCGGTCGGTGCCGGCGCCCGCACCGGAGGCGCCGGACGGGCGGGCACCGCCGCACCGGGGAAGGGCCCCTGGCGGAGCGCGGCCACCGGCCGCACCACACCGGTGGGCGCCGCGGGCGGCGTGCGGGACGGGGTCCCGGCGGGCGGGGTGACCGCGGGCGGAGCCGTCACCTCGGGCACGGCGGACGCGGGTGCGCCGGGCGAGGCCGGCGCGGGCACCGCCCGGTAGGCGGTCGGGGACAGGTCGTCCCGCGCACCGCGCACCTGCAGGAAGAGCACTACCGCTCCCACGATGATCGCCATCGCCGCCACCGCGCCCGCAAGCGCCTGAGGCCGGCGGCCACCCCCTTTGGTCTGGCGGGCGGGGAACCCGTCCGGGCCGAGCAGCCCGGTACGCCGGGCGACGAACCGCCGGTAGGGGACGAGCTCGGGGTCGATGAAGCAGCTCATGACCCGGACCCGCAGGGTCTCGGGCAGGCCGGTGTCGGGGGCGTGCTGGAAGACCTTGGCCACCGACACCTGGCGTTCCCGGTGCGGGGCGCAGATCTCGCACCCGTCGAGGTGATCAAGCAGCCGGTCGCGCGTCTCGGTGTCCGGCGGGCCGGGACGGCCGCCGGCGAGCTCGGCGACCTGCGGGCACTCGTGCGGGGTGCGGCGGGCCAGGACCTGGACGGTGACCAGGTCCTGCAGCCGGTCGCAGGCGGACCGGCAGCGCGCCGCCACCTCCTCGGCGGTGTCGCCGAGCACGTCCGGCAGGTCCTCCTCGGCGATGGCGTGCCGGGTGAGCAGGTCGAGGACCTCGCGCTCGTCGGCGGGCAGCCCGGCCAGGGCGTGCACCGCGACCCGCCCGGCGCCGCCCGGCCCGTCCGGCGGCGCCCCGGCCGGCGCGTCGGGCTCGTCGGGCTCGTCGGGCTCGTCGAGCGGGACGGCCGCGCGCCTGCGCTCGCATTCGCCGCGGGCCAGCGCGTAGAGCCAGGCCCGCAACCGCGCGGGGTCGGCCAGCGCGTGGACGTGCGCCTCGGCGGCGATCAGGGTGTCGCGGAGCACGACCTGCGCGGCGTCGGAACTGCGCAGCCGTGCCCAGGCGTACCGGTAGACCCCTTCGGCGTAGGAGTCGTAGAGGGCAGCGAGGGCACCAGGGTCTCGGGCTCGGAGTGCCTCGACCAGGACGCTGTCATTCATATAACCGACAGTAAAGGATTGGTAACTGTTCGCTCCAGCGTTTCCGGCCGATGACCTCCGTTGTATTAATACCGTAACGAAAGTCAGCAACATTGCCCGGAGCTGATGGCCGGTTAAATATTAACTAAAGTGGGACATATCCGCATGAGGCGGCCCGGTCGACGGGAAGCCCAGGTGGCAGCATACGTCCGGCCTGCCGGTTTCGCGGGTTTCGGTCGGCGGATCGAGCCGCCCGGCACTCGCCACAAAGGCCGACGTTTCCCATTAGACGGCTATCACTCCGGCGAAATTCGCGAAAAATCCGGCCGTCCGCGGTTTTTCGGCCCGACAGCCTGCGCTGCCCGGCCGGCCCGCGGACCGGCCCCGCGAACCGGCCCCGCCGAGCCACCCGCCCGCCGATCCCGCGCAGACGCCCGTACGCCGATCCCGCCCAGACGCCCCGTACGCCGATCCCGCCCAGACGCCCCGTACGCCGATCCCGCGCAGACGCCCGAGCGCCGATCCAGCCGGACGCCCGCCTGCGGCCCGCCCGGACGCCGCCCTCCCGTCCTGCTCAGACGACCAGCAGGCCCGCCTCGGCACAGCCCCGCTCCAGCGCGGCCACTCCGAACGCCTCGACCGGGCCCAGCGCACCGGCGCCCGGCCGGTCCGGCCCGGCCGCCGTCACGGCGCCCCAGGCCAGGATGGCCGCGGTGAACTCGTACGGATCACCGCCGTGCAACTCCACCCCCGCCAGCCGGCGGCCCGCCCCGTCGTAGGCCTCGGCCACCACCTGGGTCACGATCGGGCCGGCGGCGACCGGCGGCCGGCCGCGGCGACCGGCGCGGACCACCCGGTCGGCCGCCGCCTCGGTGAGCCGCCGGGCGCCCGGCACCGCCGCCACGAACGGCGTCGCCCGCGACAGCGCGGCCGCCGCCCGGGTCAGGTTCCCCAGCCAGCCGAGGTAGACGTTCACCTCCCGCAGCCCGGCGTGCGTGCGCGGCAGCGCGAAGTGCTCGGAGGCGCCCACCGACAGCCCGGGCCGGCGCCGGCCGTCCACCTCGAAGACGCGGGTGCGCCCGTACTCGTGGCGGATGCGGCCCTGGCGGAAGCCGTACATCGGCTCAAGGATCATCCCGAGCGCGGAGGCCCGGGTGCCGGCGCTCGCCCGGCGGGCCATGTCTCCGGTCAGGAAGTACCCGACGTCCACCCGCACCGCGTCCGGGCCGGCCTCGCGCAGCGCCAGCTCCGCGGCGAGGTTCCCCGGCACGTAGTCGTGCCCGAAGGCGGTGACCAGGCTCGCGCCCGCGGCGGCCGCGGCCGGGCCGTACCGCTGGAATACCCGGCGGATGAACGTGGGCTCGCCGGTGGAGTCGAGGTAGACGCCGCCGCCCTCGATCGCGGCGGTCACCGCGGGCTCGCCCCAGCGGGCGAACGGGCCCACCGTGGAGATCAGCACGGTGCCCGGCTCCACCAGCCGGCGGACGCCGGCCGGCCGGTCGACGTCGGCGACGGCGGTGGGCAGTTCGACCGGCAGCGACGCCGCCAGCGCCGCCAGCCGGTCCGGATCGCGCCCGGCCAGCACCGGCCGGGCGCCGCGGGCGAGCAGCGCCTCCGCGGTGAGCCGGCCGGTGTATCCGGTGGCGCCGAACAGGACGATGCGCGCGGAGGTCATACGATCACCGTAACCCGCGGGTCGATACATGATCCATCGGGGTGCGCCCGGCCGCGGCCGGTGCTGGTGCCGGACGGCTCCGGGCTCACTGCCGCCGGTCGCCGGGCATCGCCTGCGACCCGCGATCGCGGGCGAACGGCGGCGTCCGCGGTCGGGCGGTGCTGGGCGGCAGCGCGCCGCTCAGCGCCAGCTCCTCGTACGGCCGGGCGCTGGAACCCCAGGTGCGCGCCGCGATGTCCGCGCGCGCCACCGGACCGGCACCGGCCAGGTTCTCCACGGTCAGCACGAACCGGCGCGGCCGGCCCGCGCGCACGTCGTCCACGTAGGTGGTGGCGCCGCCGATCAGCCGGCCCGCCCGGTCGCGCAGCAGCGCGGTCACCACCAGGCTGGTCGCCGCCTTCTGGTAGGGATTGGCCACCGACCCGGCGACCAGGTAGGAGCCGTTGCCGAGCTTCTCGGTGCTGGTCGCGGTCACCGGGAAGGGCACGAACGCCGAGGGGACCCGGGCCGCCTGCCGCCACTGCGCCGGGCGGTAGGTCACCTTGACCTGGGCCGGCCGGACCGACGCCGTCGCCTGCCCGGTGAACTTGAGCGACCCGCCCGGCGGCACCGCGTCCAGCGGCTGCTCCATCCGGACGACCTCCTTGCCGGCGGCGTCCCGGCCCACCATGGTGGCGGCGACGTTCTCGGCGAAGTGCCAGCGGTTGGGGTTGGCCAGCACCCCAGCCCAGCTCACCACGTAGCCTCCGGTGCCCTGGGCCACCGAGGAGACCTGCTCGCGGACCACCAGCGGCTTGAGCGCCCCCTGGTCGTGCTGCCGGTCGCCGCCGCACCCGGCGAGGAGCACACCGGTCGCCGTCCCGATCCCGATCAGGACGGCCGTCGTCTTTCGGCTACGCTGCGTCACAAGGCCGTCATAGCCCGCCCGGCCGGGCCCGATCCCGCGACACGCGTGCCCGCGGCGAAGTCTTTAACCCCGTCTGGACCGCACCCGGCCCGCCGGCCGCCGAACCGCCGCGGTCAGCGCGGGCGGGCCACCCGGGCCTCGTCCCACACCGGGCGGGGCGTCTCACGCACCCGCCCGTCGGCGCCGAAGACCAGGAAGCGGTCGAACCCGGCGGCGAACCACCGGTCGTGGGTGACCGCGACCACGGTGCCCTCGAAGCGGTCCAGGCCGTCCTGCAGGGCCTCCGCGCTGGCCAGGTCGAGGTTGTCGGTGGGCTCGTCCAGCAGCAGCATCGTCGCGCCGGACAGCTCCAGCAGCAGGATCTGCAACCGGGCCTGCTGGCCGCCCGACAGCGTCTCGAACCGCTGCTCGGCGACCCCACCGGCCAGCTCGTATCGGTCCAGCGCCTTCATGGCCTCGTTCTTCAGCCGCGCGTGCTCGGTCATGACGATCTCGCACGGCGTGCGGCCGCGCAGCTCGGGCCGCGCGTGGGTCTGGGCGAAGTGGCCGGGGACGACCCGGGCGCCCAGCCGGCCCGTCCCGGCGTGCCGGACGTCCTCCCCGGCGAGCAGCCGCAGGAAGTGGGACTTGCCCGAGCCGTTGGAGCCGAGCACCGCGACCCGCTCGCCGTACCAGATCTCCAGGTCGAACGGCCGCATCAGGCCGGTCAGCTCCAGGCCCTCGCAGATGACCGCCCGCCGGCCGGTGCGCCCGCCGCGCAGCCGCATGCTGATCGCCTGGTCGCGGGGCGCCTCCTCCGGCGGCCCGGCCTCCTCGAACCGGCGCAGCCGCGTCTGCGCCGCGTGGTAGGCCGACGACATGCCGTCGTTGTAGGTGGCCTTCTGCTTCAGCATGACGACCAGGCGCCGCAGCTTGGCGTGCTCCTCGTCCCAGCGGCGGCGCAGCTCCTCCAGCCGCTCGTTGCGCTCCCGCCTGGCCTGCGCGTAAGTCGTGAAGCCGCCGCCGTGCACCCACACGCCGCCCGACTCGACGGTGACGATGCGGTCGGCGGCGTTGGCCAGCAGCTGCCGGTCGTGCGAGACCAGCAGGACGGTCTTCGGGGTGTCGCGCAGCGCCTGCTCCAGCCACTCCTTGCCCGGAACGTCCAGGTAGTTGTCCGGCTCGTCCAGCAGCAGCGTCTGGTCGGGGCCGCGCAGCAGCGCCTCCAGCACCAGCCGCTTCTGCTCGCCGCCGGACAGCGTGTTCACCTCGCGGTACTTGACGTTGTCGTAGGGCGCGCCGAGCGCGGCGACGGTGCAGGTGTCCCAGAGCACCTCGATCTCGTAGCCGCCGGCGTCGGTGTAGTCGGTGATCGCCTGGGCGTACCGCATCTGGGTCTTCTCGTCGTCGCGCTCCATCATGGCGAGCTCGGCCGCCTCCAGCCGGGCCGCCGCGTCGCGCACGCGGTCGGGGGCCACCGAAAGCAGCAGGTCGTGCACGCTGCGGCCGTCGCGGATGCCGCCGATGAACTGCCGCATGACCCCGAGGCCGCCGGAGGAGGCGACACTGCCGTCGACCGGGCGCAGGTCACCGGCGACCAGCCGCAGCAGCGTGGTCTTACCCGCGCCGTTCGGCCCGACCAGCGCGGCCTTCACGCCCTCGCCCACCCGGAACGAGACGTCGTCCAGCAGCGGCCGCCCGTCGGGCAGCACGTACGTCAGATGAGCGACCTCGACGTGCCCCACCGCGATTCCCCTCCATAGGTCCTCGCGCAGGCTACCCGCCGGCCGCCCCCGCCGACATTCCGTTTTCCGCCCGCCGGCGCGGGGGCGTCAGGCGATGACCTCCATCTGGCCCATCATGCCGATGGAGGAGTGCTCCAGGTAGTGGCAGTGGTAGACGTACCGGCCGAGGTGGTCGGTGAAGGTCGCCCGGACGCGCACCGAGCCGCCCGGCGGCACGTGCACGGTGTCCTTCAGGCCGGCGTCCTGCGGCAGCGGCGGCGCCCCGTCGCGGTCCAGCACCTCGAACTGCGCCAGGTGCATGTGGAAGGTGTGGTCGATGCCGATCGTGTCGGCGTTGATGACCCGCCAGATCTCGGTGGTACCCCGCTTCACCTGGAAGTCCACCCGGTCCGGGTCGTACGGGCGGCCGTTGACCAGGCCGACCGGGAAGCTGCCGGACAGGTCGAAGCTCATCGCCACGTCCCGCTCGACCGCCGCCGCCGGGAAGGACGGCATCGGGCGCAGCCGGTCGGGCACCCGGCTGGTGTCCCGCGCCTGGGCCACGACGTCGAACCGCAGCACCGGCGTGGTGCCGTCGGACAGCACCAGTCTGGTGCCGACCGGGTGCCGGCCGAAGTCCACCACGATGTCGGCCCGCTCCGCCGAGGCGAGCACCAGCTCGGTGACCGGCACCGGCGCGGGCAGCAGCCCGCCGTCCGAGCCGATCCTGATCATCTCGACGCCGCCCAGGTTCAGCCGGAACACCCGCTCGTTGCCCGCGTTCAGCAGCCGGAAGCGGTACTTGCGCGCGGCCACCGGGAAGTACGGCTGGACCTTCCCGTTGGCCAGGAAGGTGCTGCGCTCCGCCGGGTCACCGAAGAAGATCAGCTCACCGTTGGCGTCGAACGCCGAGTCGCGCAGCATGATCGGCACGTCGTACGGGCCGGCGGGCAGCCGCAGCGCCGCCTCGTCCTCGCCCTCGATCAGGTAGAAGCCGTGCAGGCCCCGGTACACGTGCTCGGCCTCGGTGCCGTGGCTGTGGTCGTGGTACCAGAGCGTGGCACCCCGCTGGGTGTTCGGGTAGTCGTAGGCGCGGCTCCCGCCGGGCTGGATGAGGTCCATCGGATGGCCGTCGCTGGCCGCGGGCACGTGGCCGCCGTGCAAATGCACGTTGACCGGCGCGTCCAGGGTGTTCTCGTAGACCATCCGCACCGGGCGGCCGGCCCGGGCGCGGATGGTCGGCCCGCCGAAGCCGCCGCCGTAGCCGAGCACCTGGGTGCGCACCCCGGGCAGGATCTCCGCGGTGGCCGCCCGCACCGGGATCCGGTACACGTCGCCGGCCGGGCCGGAACTCGCCGGGCGCAGCACCGGCGGCACCGGCATCCGGACCGAGAACGGGGTGACGTCGGCCCGCACCGCGGTGGCCGCGGTGCGGCGGCCCACGTGGTAGCCCCGGTGCGGCGGCTCGCCCTGCTGGGCGCCGACCGCGGCGGCCCGGACCAGCGGGAGCGCCATCGCCCCGCCCACGGTGGCGCCGAGTGCGAGCATGCGTCGTCGGTTGAGCACAGGATCCCCTTTTCGTCGGCGCGCCCAGTGATTCGACTGGCCTCGGGGGACTCCGTCCACATACGGGAGAGAATGTCCGCCGAGAAAAACCTGTCACCGGCTACCGCCGCTGTCTTCCTCCAAAATGCTGTGTTTTTTGGCGCGCGCTTCGCGCGCGCGGGTTCGGGCGCCTTCAGCCGGCACCGGCCCGGGAGGGGGCGGCTACGGGTGAACGGCTCGCTACGCGCGGGGGGGGGCGACGTGGGTGGGTGACCTCCTGCTCTCACTTGACGGGGTAGGCGGTGGGGTTACGGCTCGGGCGCGCTGTGTTTTTTGGCGCGCGCTTCGCGCGCGCGGGTTCGGGCGCCTTCAGCCGGCGTTCTTCGTTCGTCGGTTGGAAGCGCTCGTACCTCGCACTTCCGCCCTCCTCCTCAGAACACCGGCGCGCCCGAACCGGGGTAGGCCGGGTGCGGGTGAACGGCCTGCTGGTCGCGGGAGGGGGCGGCGGGGTGGGAGGGCGGGTCAACCCCAGAAAAGGGTGGGGCTACCGGAGAGAAGAGTGCGGCGGCCATGGCATTCCAGGGAAACCGAGATTTCCGGTTAAGGGTACGAATTCAGCATTTTGCGATAAGGCAGCAATTTAAGAGATGCCGAGCGAAATACCCGATGTGAGGGTCAAGGGCATCGAGGTGCTCAGCGCACCCGCCGCGTTGGAGGCTTCGCCGGCCCGCCTCCGCCCGCGGCGCCATCCACCCTCGTCGCCCGCTGACGGCAGAGAGCTGGTCGTGACATGAAGAACATCGCCACCGCGGAACCACGGACCGCACGGCCCGGCGGTCCGGCCGCCACGACGGGCCGGCCGCTTGCGAAGGTGCCGGAGACCGGCCTCCTCCATCAGCTCGGCGGGGTACTCGCAATGCGCCGCGACCAGGTGGGATTCCTCGGACGCATGATCGACGCACACGGTGACATCGTCGCCATCCGGGTGCTCGGCATCAAGATGATCATGTTGAACCATCCCGACTACTTCGAGCGCGTGCTGGTGCGCAACCACGAGAACTACGACAAGAGCACCTTCCTGTTCCGCGCGGTCGAGCCGATCCTGCGCGGCGGGCTCATCGGCAACGTCGGCGGCGAGCCGTGGCGGCGGCAGCGCCGCATCATGCAGCCCTCCTTCCACCGGCCGAAGGTGGCCGGTTTCGCGGAGAACATGACCGACGAGACCGCCAGGATGCTCCGGCGCTGGGACCGGCAGTACGGGCCGGACGACGTGGTCAACGTGAGCACCGAGCTGGGCCAGCTGGCCATGCGGATCGTCTTCCGGTCGCTGTTCGGCGCCGAGGTCGGCGCGCGGGGGGACGCCATCGAGCAGATGTTCCTGGAGGCCAACCAGATCGTCGGGGCCTTCTTCCGCTTCCCGTTCCCACCGCTCAGCTGGCCGACCCGGCCGCACCGCCGGCTGAACGAGATCATCCGCACGATGGACGGCTTCGTCTCCGACGTCATCCGGAGCCGGATCGACAGCGACGAGGACCACCTCGACCTGCTCACCGCGCTGATGAACGCGGTGGACGAGGAGACCGGCACCGGGATGACCCCGCTCCAGCTGCACCGCGAGGTCCTCAACATCATCATCGGCGGGTACGAGACGACCAGCAACTCGGTGGCCTGGCTGATCCACCTGATCGGGCAGCATCCCGACGTGCAGGCCCGGCTGCACGCCGAGGTGGACGAGGTGCTCGGCGGCCGGGTGCCGGCCTTCGACGACGTGCCCCGCCTGGTCTACACGCGGATGATCGTCGACGAGACGCTGCGGCTCTACACCCCCGCCTGGCAGACGATGCGCCGGGCCATCGAAGAGGACGAGATGGGCGGCTACCGCATCCCGGCGGGGTCCGACGTCTACCTCAACATGTTCACCCTGCACCGGCATCCGGAGTACTGGCCCGACCCGCACGTCTTCGACCCCGAGCGCTTCACTCCCGAGCAGGTGGATGCGCGCCCCCGCCACGCCTACATCCCGTTCGCCAGCGGCCCGCGCAACTGCATCGGCAAGCACTTCGCGCTGACCGAGCTGACGCTGATCCTGGCCATGGTGGCGCAGGCCTACCGGGTGGAGATCCCCGAGGAGCGCCGGTACGTGGAGATCGAGCCGCTGATCACGATGCACCCCAAGGGCGGCATCCACGCGCGGATGGCCCGGCGGTGACCGCCACGCCCGGGCGGCTCGCCGGCACCGCGGTCCCGGCCTTCCCGGCCGGCCCGGCCGGCCCGGCGGACGCCGCCGCCGTCACCCGCTTCCTCGACGAGATCCTGCCCGGCGCCTTCGACGTCTTCCCGCCCCGGGTCAGCCCGCATCTGGCGTCCGCCCGCTCGCACCTGTCCGGGTGGGTCGAGCGCCACGGCCTGGTCCGCAAACCGGCCGCACGCCGCCGGTTCGAGCACGCCGACTTCGGCTGGTTCGCGGCGGTGACCTATCCCACCGCCGACCAGGCGGGACTGCACCTGATCGCGGACTGGTTCGCCTGGCTGTTCCTGCTGGACGACCAGTTCGACGACGGCGTCTTCGGCCGCGATCCCGGCCGGGTGGAGACGTTGATGACCCAGATGGCCGCGGTGCTCGGCGGCGACGGCGACCCCGCCGGCCGGGCCGAGGGCGTGCCCGCCATCGTCACCGCGCTGGCCGACCTGTGGCACCGCACCCTGCCCAGGGCCGCGCCGGGATGGCGTGACCGGTTCGTCGACCACATCGTGGCGGGCGGCCTGGCCGCGGCCTGGGAGGCGGAGAACCGGGCGCGCGGCGTGGTCCCCGGCGAGCCGGCCTACATCGACAAGCGGCGGCACACCGGGGCCATCTACGTCTGCATGGACCTGATCGAGATCGCCGAGCGCACTCCCGTCCCGCCGCCCGCCTACGCCGACGCCGCCTACCAGCAGGCGCTGCGCGCCGCCTGCGACGTCGTGTGCTGGACGAACGACGTCTACTCCCTGGAGAAGGAACTGTCGGTCGGGGAGTACCACAACCTGGTCGCGGTGGTGGAGCACGCCCGCGGCCTGACCCGCGGCGCGTCCGTGGCGCACGTCGCCTCGGCGATCTCCACCCGGATCCGCGACTTCCGGGAGTGGGAGGGCCGGACGCTGCACGCCTTCCGCGGCGACGCGGTCGCGCTGGCGAACAACTTCGCCGGCATGCGGTCCTGGATGCGCGGCAACCTCGACTGGTCGGCGCGCACCAAGCGGTACCGCCCCGGCGGCCCGGCCGGCGCCGGCCGGCCGGCGGACTACCTCGACACCGGCCTCGTCCAGGCCTGACCGCCGCGCCTGGCGCGGCACCCGCACCGCACCCCTCCGCACAGGAAGGCCTGACGAGCCCCATGAGCATCGGGACACCTGCGGCCCCGGCCGTACCGCGGGCGGTCGGCGACGCCAGGCGGCTGCTGCCGCCCGCGCTGGCCCGCTGGACCGACGGCCTGGAACCCGCGCTGCGCGACATGTGCGCCTACCAGATGGGCCTGCGCGACGCGCACGGCCGGCCCACCGGCACGGCCGCCGGCAAGCTGCTGCGTCCCGCGTTCACGCTGCTGTGCGCGCGGGCCGCGGGCGGCGACCCGGCGGCCGCCGTGCCGGCCGCGGTCGCCGTCGAGTTCACCCACAACGCCTCCCTTATCCACGACGACATCATGGACGGCGACCGGGAGCGGCGGCACCGGCCCACCGTCTGGGCCCGGTACGGCGTGCCGATGGCCGTCCTGGCGGGCGACACCCTGTTCGGCCTGGCCTTCGAGGTGCTCACCGCGCCGGATGCCGGCCTGCCGCCAGACGCCTGCCGCCACCTCGCCCGCACCCTGCGCCACCTGATGGCCGGGCAGTGCCACGACCTGCGCTTCGCGGAGACCGAGACCCCGCCGATCGACGCGTGCCTGGCGATGATGGAGGGCAAGACCGGCGCGCTGCTGGGCTGTGCCTGCCGGCTCGGCGCGCTGTCGGCGGACGCGCCCGCCGGGTGGGACGAGCGGTTCCACGAGTTCGGCACCCATCTCGGGGTGGCGTTCCAGCTGGTGGACGACCTGCTCGGCATCTGGGGCGACCCGCTGCTCACCGGCAAGCCGGTCGGCGCCGATCTGCGGGCGCGCAAGAGGAGCGCCCCCGTCGTCGCGGCGCTGTCGGCGCCCGGCGCGGCGTCCGGACGGCTCGCGCGCCTGTACGCGGCCCCCGGCCCGCTGGACGGCGGGGCGCTGGAACTGGCCGCCGCGCTGGTGGAGGAGGCCGGCGGGCGCGCCTTCGCCGCCGCCGAGGCGCGGCGGCGCATCGACATGGCGTGGGAGCGCCTGGTGAGCCTGGACATTCCCGCCGACGCGCGCGCCGAACTGGAACAGCTCACCGCGCAGCTCGCCGACCGCCGGTGGTGACCGCGCCGCGGACCACGACGCATCCGGACCAGGGCTCGGCCCGAGCCCGTGACCAGAAAGCAGTGCGATGACCCGACAGCGAATCGACGACCTGGTGGCCGCCACCGTGGCACGGTGCTTCGCCGCCTTCAACGACCATGACACCGACGCCTACGTGCGATGCTTCACCGACGACGGCACGCTGGAGGACATCGCGCTCCAGCAGACCTTCAAGGGCCACGCCGAGCTGGCGGAATTCATGGACCGGTGGGTCGCCGCCTGCCCGGACACCCGGGTCGACCTGGCCGAACCCATCATCTCGGGCAACCGGGCCGCGGTGCCGTGGCTCGGGCTCGGCACGCTGACCGGCCACTTCCCGCACCTGCCGGCGACCGCGGTACGCGGCAGCCGCATCGAGAACCGCGGCCTCAGCCTGATGGAGTTCTCCGACGACGGGCTGGTCCGGCGGCAGGCGGACTACTACGACATCTTCGCCGTGCTGCGGCAGATCGGCGTGGTGCCGGAATGAGCGACGACACCATGACCTCCGTTCCCGCCGCCATCGCGGTGGACGCCGCCGGGCCGGACACCACCGCCGAGCGGGTGGGGCGCTTCTTCGACGAGAAGGGGGACGTGCTCGGCGACCTGATGGGGGGCAACGTCCACTTCGGCTACTGGCTCGGCCCGGACGACGACAGCACCTTCGCCGAGGCGGCCGACCGGCTGACCGACCACATGATCGACATGCTGCGGCCCCGGCCCGGCGACCGGGTGCTGGACCTGGGCTGCGGCCGGGGCCGGCCGGCCGTGCGGCTCGCCCAGGCCGCCGAGGTGGAGGTCGTCGGCATCTCGGTCAGCCGGCGGGACGTCGCGGCCGCCACCGCGCTGGCCCGCGCCGAAGGGGTGGCCGACCGCGTCACCTTCCGGTACGCCGACGCGATGAACCCGCCGTTCACCGCGGGGTCCTTCGACCGGGTCTGGGCGGTGGAGTCCATGCTGTACATGCCCGACCGGCTCCAGGTGCTGCGCAACATCGCCGCGCTGCTGCGGCCCGGCGGCCGGCTCGCGCTCTGCGACATCTCCGAGACGCCACCGGAGACGGCCGAGGACCGCGCGGTGCTGGAGGGCATCCTGCGCGAGTGGGAGGTGCACTCCCTGGCCCGGTTCGACGACTACCCGCGGCTGATCGCGGCGGCCGGCCTGCGGCTGACCGACATCGTCGACGTGAGCGACCGCACCCGGTACTCCCCCGACCGGGTGGTCGAGCTGTTCCAGCGGCTGGTGGCCGGCTCCGGGATCCCGGTCGAGTCGGTGGACCTGCCCATGGAGCTGTGGGACCGGTCCTTCGCCGCGTTCGAGCGCATGGGTTACCTCATCGCCGCCGCCGAGCGGGCGGGGTGAGGGAACCGGCCGGCTTGCCGGGGCGGCGGGCGGGCAGGGGGAGCGGATCACGGTGGTCGCCGGGGCCCTGAGACGATGTCCGGCATCGCCGGGATCGCGCGAAGGGACGGGAGCCGTTGGACGGGCAGGAGCAGGCCATGCCTTCCGCGCGGGAGGCGCGGGCGATCCTGACCGAGGCGGGGGAACTGCTCGCCGCCGCCCGGGGGCTGCTCGCCGACGACGAGCGGGCCCGCGCCGAGGTGGCCGGCGCGCTGTCGGTCGTGCGCGCGCGGGAGGCGCGGGCCGAACTGGCCGCGATCCCGGTGGCCCGGCTCAAGGACGTTACCGAGGGGCGGCTGCGGATCGGCGTGCTGGAGCAGGCCGGGTACGCCACCGTCCTCGACGTGCTGGACGCCACCCCGTACGCCCTGCAACTGCTGCCGGGGATCAGCGCCCGTGGCGCGGCGCAGCTGCACGCGGCGGCCGGGCAGATCGCCCGCGCGGCCGAGGAGGTGGCGCCGATCCGGGTCGACGTCGACCTGCGGGACGCCGAGACGACGGCGTTGCTCGTCGCGCTGCATCGCCTGGTCGGCGCCGGTCTGGAGCTGTCGCACGCCGCCGGCGCGGCGCGGGCGGCGGCGGAGCGGCTGGGCGCGCTGCTGCCGGCCGCCCGGCCCGCGCGCGGGCGGCTCGCCAGGTTACTGGCCGGCGGGACCGGCCGGCGCGCGGCGCGGGAGGCGCTGGCGCGGATCCGGGAGGTGCTCGCGGAGGCGCGGGCGGCCGGCACCCGGACGGTGCTGGCCCAGGCGTCGGTGGACCTGCTCCGGCCGCCGGCCTCCACCATCGAGGCGTGGTCGGACTTCGAGCTGCGCCCGCCGGAGTACTACAACCTGCTCGCCGAGTTCGCCGCGCTGGAGCCCGACCGGGCCGCCGCCGAGGGGTTCCTGCCCGAGGAGATCTCCGCGCGGGTGCAGGAGCAGCCGCTGGACGACACCCACCTGCGGGTGTCGCTGCGCGGTTACCAGTCGTTCGGCGCCCGGTTCGCGGTGGTGCAGCGCCGGGTCATCCTCGGCGACGAGATGGGGCTGGGCAAGACGGTGCAGGCCATCGCCGCGATCGCCCATCTGAAGGCGCGCGGCGGCACCCATTTCCTGGTCGCCTGCCCGGCCAGCGTGCTGGTCAACTGGCTGCGGGAGATCGAGACGCGCAGCTCGCTGGCCGCCTTCCGGCTGCACGGCCCGGACCGGGCGGCCGCGCTGGCCGAGTGGGTCCGCCTGGGCGGTGTCGCGGTCACCACGATCGACGCGCTGCACCGGCTCCAGGTGCCGGACGCGCTCGTCCCGGCGATGCTGGTGGTGGACGAGGCGCACTACGTGAAGAACCCGGCGACCCGCCGCTCGCAGGCCGTCGCCGCCTGCTGCCGGCACGCCGACCGGGTGCTCTTCCTCACCGGCACGCCGATGGAGAACCGGGTCGAGGAGTTCCGGGCGCTGGTCGCCCACCTGGATCCCGATCTCGTGCAGGCGGTCCGCGGCAGCGACGCGGCGGCCGGCGCCCAGGCGTTCCGCCGGGCCGTCGCCCCGGTCTACCTGCGGCGCAACCAGCAGGACGTTCTCACCGAGCTGCCCGACCTGGTGCAGGTGGACGAGTGGGAGGAGTTCAGCGCGGCCGACACCACGGCGTACCGGGCGGCGGTGGCGGCCGGCAACTTCATGGCGATGCGCCGGGCCGCCTACGCGCGGCCGGAGACGTCCGCCAAGCTGCAGCGGCTGCGCGAGCTGGTGGCCGAGGCGGCGGGCACCGGGCTCAAGGTGGTGGTCTTCTCCTTTTTCCGCGACGTGCTCGCCACCGTCGGCCAGACGCTGGACGGGCCGGCGTACGGGCCGATCTCCGGCGATCTGAGCCCGGGGCGGCGCCAGCAGGTGGTGGACGACTTCGGCGCGGCGGACGGGCACGCCGTGCTGCTCGCCCAGATCCAGGCGGGCGGCACCGGGCTGAACCTGCAGGCGGCCTCGGTGGTGATCCTGTGCGAACCCCAGGTCAAGCCGACGATGGAGAGCCAGGCGGTGGCCCGGGCGCACCGGATGGGCCAGGTGCGCAAGGTGCAGGTGCACCGGCTGCTGGCCGCCGACAGCGTCGACCAGCGCATGCTGGAGATCCTGCGGACCAAGACCCGGCTCTTCGACGCTTACGCGCGGCGCAGCGACCTGGCGGAGGCGGCGCCGGACGCGGTCGACATCTCCGAGCAGGCGATCGCCCGGCAGATCGTCGAGGAGGAGCAGCGCCGGCTGACCTTGGGCCGCGCCGGAGTGCCCGGCGACGCGACGATGTGACGTGGGAATGTTGAAAGTTTCACCTGCCGGAAACATCGGATGTGCGACTCTTCCTGCGCCGATGGGGCCGCTCATGGCTCGCGCGGCCCTGGGCCCTTATGGGCGAGGTGACGGCTCCCTACGATCCGAGGCATGGTGGGAGCGCTCCCACATCGGATTGGACAGGAGTAGTCATGGCTCGTAGACGGCCCCTTCCGGCGGCCCTCCTCACGGTGGCGCTCGCGACGGCCGCGGGAGCGGCCGCCCTCATCTCCTCGCCCGCCCAGGCCGCCGACTCGGTCTTCTACACCGACCCGCAGACCAACGCGGCCAAGTGGGTGGCGGCCAACCCCGGAGACAGCAAGGCCTCGGTGATCCGGGACCGGATCGCCGCCGTGCCGCAGGGCAGATGGTTCGCCAGCTACAACCCCTCGACGGTGCGCGGCCAGGTCGACTCCTACGTCGGCGCCGCGGCGGCAGCGGGCAAGATCCCGATCGTGGTCGTCTACGAGATGCCGAACCGGGACTGCGGCGGGCCCAGCGCGGGCGGCGCCCCCGACCACGCCTCGTACCGGGCGTGGATCGACCAGGTGGCGGCCGGGCTCGGCGGCCGGCCGGCGACCATCATCCTGGAGCCGGACGCCCTGGCGATCATGCCCAACTGCATGAACTCCTCGCAGCAGGCCGAGGTGCAGGCCTCCATGGCCTACGCCGGCAAGAAGTTCCGGTCCACCTCCTCCCAGGTCAAGGTGTACTTCGACATCGGCCACGACGCCTGGGTGTCGCCGTCGGACGCCGCGAACCGGCTGCGCGGCGCGGACATCTCCAACAGCGCGAACGGCATCGCCGTCAACGTCTCCAACTACCGGTCCACGCCCGGCCTGGTGTCGTACGCCAAGAGCGTGCTGTCCGCCATCGGCAACGGCAACCTGAAGGCCGTCATCGACACCAGCCGCAACGGCAACGGGCCGGCCGGCAGCGAGTGGTGCGACCCCGGCGGCCGCGCCACCGGCAACTGGAGCACCACCAACACCGGCGACTCGGCGATCGACGCCTTCCTGTGGGTGAAGCCGCCGGGCGAGTCGGACGGCTGCATCGCCCCGGCCGGCCAGTTCGTCCCGCAGCGCGCCTACGACCTGGCCATCGCGGCGCCGCCGCCCACCGGTGGCCCGAACCCGACGCCCACCCCCACTCCCACCCCGCCCGTCACCCCCACCCCGACCCCGACGCCCACCCCGAGCGGCCCGCCGCCGGGCTCGGGCTGCACCGCGACCTTCAAGTCGGTGAGCCAGTGGCAGGGCGGCTACCAGGGTGACGTGACGGTGAAGAACAACGGGAGTTCGTCCATCAACGGCTGGAAGGTCCAGTTCAATACCGGCGGGACGACGATCACCCAGCTGTGGAACGGCAACCTGTCCGGCAACAGCGGCAACGTCTCGGTCAACAACGTGAGCTGGAACGGCAACCTCGGCTCCGGCGCGACGGCGAGCTTCGGCTTCACCGCCAGCGGCTCTGGCAGCCCCGGCTCGTTCACCTGCACCACCTCCTGACACCCCCGCCGAGGATCTCCTGACGGTCCTCCGCCCGCCGGGCCCCCGCGTATCTCGCGGGGGCCCGGCCGCGTTCGCGGCGCGGAACCCGCCGCGGGGCCGGGCCCGGCCCCGCGGCTTCATCCTTCTCGCACCCCACAGGTTCGGCCTTCCTGCCGCCCGCGGGTTCAGCCTTCTCGCGCCCGTGGGTCCAGGCCCGCGTACGCCTTGCGGACCAGCGCGTGCAGCAGCGCGCGCTCCTGCTCGTCCAGTGCCGACAGCACCTCGTCCCGCACGCCCGTGGCCTCGGTGGTGGCCGCCGCCAGGGTGGCCCGCCCGGCCGGGGTGACGGCCACCCGGTAGCGGCGCCGGTCGGCGGCGTCCCGGGTGCGCTCGACGAGCTCCAGCGGCACCAGCACGTCCATGACGGCCACCAGATCGCTCTGGTCGATGCCCAGCCGTTCCCCCAGCTCCCGCTGGGAGGCCGGACCGAAGTCCGCCAGCGCGGCGAGCACGGCGAGATCCCACAGGCCGATGCCGTGGCCGCGGAGCCGCTCTCCCATCCGCCGCCGGCCGGCCAGCCCCACCTTGGCGAGCAGGAACGCGGTGATGCCGAGCAGCGAGGGCGGCAGTTGTGGCACTTCGGTCATGATGGCAGCATAGGTGTCGCCCAATCATTGGTACTCACCAAGGAATGTGATGGACGCTCTGTACCCCCGGCTGCTCACCACCCGGTTCGCCGACTGCTTCCGCTTCTACGACGGCGTGCTGACCGCGTGCATCGGAGCGCACCGCGCCGGCGGCACCGAGGACGGGCCGTACGCGAGCTGGGATCAGGGCACCGAGGGGGTGCTCGCCCTGCTGGACCGCGGCCTCATGGCGAAGGTCACCGGCCTGGACCTGTCCGGCGGGGACGGCACGGCGAGCCCGGCGGTGATGCTGGTGATCAAGGTACACGACGTGGAACGGGCGGCCGCGGTGGCGGCGGCGCACGGCGGCGAGATCGCCGTGCCGCCCGCCGACCGGCCCGAATTCGGCCCCACCGCCCGCACCGCCCACCTCCGCGACCCCGATGGCAACCTCGTCGAATTCCAGTCCTACCGAACCCCCTGAGAGCCGACCGCGTCCGCCGGACGGCTCGGCGAGGCGGGACCGGCCTGCGGCAGGACATCACGCCCGAAGGCGTAGCCGGGCAGCGAGATCGCTCTTCATCAGATAATCTGATGCCATGAAGGTGATGACCGCCACCGAAGCGTCGCGAAGCTTCGCCGCCGTACTCGACGACGCCGAGCACGGCGAGACGATCGTGGTGACCCGGGGCGGAAAACAGATCGCCGTGATCGGTCCGGCGCCCACCGCACCGGGTCGTATGGTAAAGGCATTCCTGGCCCGGAGTGCCGGGACATTGGACGCTGACTTCGGGACCGATGTCGCGGTGGCCCGCGAGGTGATCGAGGACGAAATGAGGGCCACATGGCCCGACGCCTGATTCTGGACACCGGGGTTCTGATCGCGGCCGAACGAGGGAAGGCGACCGTGGACACGGTGATCGGGGACGCGGACGACGTCGCGATAGCGGCGATCACCGTGGCCGAACTGCTTGTAGGGGTGGAACTAGCCGATTCCGCCCGGCGGTCCGCTCGACAGGCCTTTGTGGATGAGGTTCTTGCTCTCATCCCCGTGGAGGAGTACACGACGGATGTGGCTAGGGTCCACGCCCGCCTCATGGCACATGTCCGAAAAGAAGGTAAGTCACGTGGCGCCTATGATCTGCTGATCGCGGCAACGGCCGCGACCACCGCCCGAACAGTGATCACGATGGACGCGTCGGCCGCCTTCGACGACCTGCCCGGGGTCCACGCTCAGGTGGTTCCTCGCTGATCGAACGAACCACCGTCTCCTGATTCCCCATAGCTTGATCTTGCCGGACATGCCCTAGCATTTCCGCCATGCAGCCGCCTGTCCCGCCTGCCCAGTGGCAGCAGCAGCCGCCGCCCGGTCCGCCGGGGCATCTCGTCCTCGACATCAGGCGGCACGCGCTCGGCTTCATGCTCAGGATGATCTCGCCGATGATCATCCTGAACGGGTACCCGATGCTCGGCCGGTGGGGCCGGAACGTGATCCCGCTCCCGCCGGGCCAGTACCACCTGCATGTCCATCTGCCGTACGTCATGCCCCAGCGGATCGGCCCGGCGGACCTGACCATCTGGCTGCAGCCCGCCATGGCCCTCGACGTCGAGTACCGCGCCCCGCTGTGGGCCTACGCCCGGGGCGCTCTCGGCCCGGCGCCGCAGCCCTGGAACGGGAAGGGGTGCTTCATCCCGCTCCTGGTGCTCCTCGTCATCATGCTGACCCTCCTGCTGGCGCTGTTCCTGGCGGCGCTGCTCTCCGTGTGACCCGCCCGCCGCACCGCGCGGGCGAATCTCCCGGTGACCCGTTCGGCCTCACCGGGCGGGCGGACGGACCCCGACCCGGAATCGGGACGCCGATCCGCCGGCCTGGTGGTCGGTACCGTGCCGGGTCCGGCCGGCCGGCTCCGCCGGGCGGGCGCAGAGATACGGCCGGGCGAGGACCAGCGCGGCGGCCGTCAGCAGCATCCCGAGGTACACCGGTGCCAGGTGCCAGAAGTCGGTGTAGCCGATCCCCCAGTGCACCAGCACCGGCGGCAGGTAACCGGCCGCCGCGGCCCCGGCCAGCGACCACCAGACCCAGGCGTGCCCGCGGCGCCACCCCCAGGCGCTGAGCAGGGTGACCGCGATCCCGGTGGCCAGCAGCGCACCGCCGAACCCCGCCCGGTCGTGCGCGACGAACGCCGGCAGCCGCGGGCTCGTCCCGTGCAGGCCGGCGTGTGTGGTGCCCAGGAAGACCAGGTCGCTCGGCACGAACACCCGGGTGAGCGCCACGAACGAGATCACCACGCCGCCGATCGACAACCCCGCCCCGGTGACGATCAGGAGCAGCTGGCCGGTCAGCGATCTGCGCCGCTCGGACTCCGGTCCCTCCGCCATCACGGCCCGCCGCAGCCGGTCCGGCGTGCGGCGGACGGCCGGCACGAACATGGCGAACAGCACGATGGCCGCCGCGGTGTGCAGCGGCTCCACGAACCCGAAGCGCAGGAAGTAGAACAGGGTGAGGAAGCCGACGATCCCGGAGGCCAGGTAGGCGTCGCGCGCCCACCGCGCGCCGGAGCGGATCCCGCCGGCCGCCAGCCCGACGTAGAGGACGCCGAGGGCCACCATCGTGCCGGCCATGGTGAGCCGGTCGTGCCGCAGGAAGCCGACCAGGTGCCGGTTCGCGTCGTGCAGCCGGTGGACGTCGAGGCCGAGGAAGTCCTGGTCGTACCAGAGCAGGACCGGGCCGAGCGTGATGGCGGCCGCACCCAGGCCCGCGGCGGCCAGGCCGGCGCCCACCCAGGTCCCCCACCACCAGGCGGGCCGGTGCCGGAGGCCATCGCCGGCCCCGGTCCGGCCGGGAGCCGGTCCGACCGGCGTGGCCGCCTCGGCGACCCGCTGGAACCAGCCCGGCCCGGCCGCCAGCAACACCGCCGGAGTCGCCAGCACGGCCTTACGCGGATCATCCAGCGCGGCCAGCGCGGCGGCGACGGCCGGGTCGTCCAGGACGGCCAGCTCCGCGTCGTCCGCCAGCACGGCGTCGACGTGCGGCGCGAGCGCCGCGGCCACCGCCGGATCGTCGGTCCGCGCCAGGACGGCGCACCGCCGGCCCGCGGCGGCCCGGCGGACGAGTTCGACGTCCTCCCGGCCGACCGGGGCCACCACGATCAGTCCGGCACCCTGGACGGACAGCGCGCGCACCGCGTCGCGGGCCGTCGCCGGCGACACCAGCGCGCCGATCCGCGCCGGGACGGCGACGCCCGCGACGGTCCCGGCCAGCTCGGCCGGCGGCGCGGTGTGGGCGAAGGCGCCGCGGATCAGCCGGCGGCCGCCGGGGAGCGAGCTCAGGCCGGCCAGCGCCCGCAGCGCCAGCCGCTGGGAGTGCCGCTCGCCCAGCAGCGCGCCGGCCAGGCCACGCAGCGGGTGGTAGGTCCAGTCCGGCATCAGCCCGCCCTCCCCGGGGTCGGCGGCCGCCGGGCCGGCCTGGCGCGGCGCAGCGCGGTGTTCACGGCCCGGGTGGCGAGCGGGCCGAGCCCGTCGAGCACGTCCAGCAGGGCGCCGAGGTGGTCGAGGGCGGCGAGCGCGGCGCCGGCCGCCGCCGGGTCGGCCCCCTCGTATAGCTCGATGCCGATGAAGGCGGCCGCCACCGCGTGCGCCAGCCCCGGCACGTCGGCGATCTCCGCCAGCGGCGTCCCGGCCAGCACCCGGTCCAGGACGCCTTCCAGCTCCCGGGTCCACAGGCGCAGCGCCGCGCCCGCCGCCGCGGCCAGCGCCGGATCGCGCTGCGCCCCGGCCAGCACCTGCGCGAGCACCATGACGTTCCCCGCGTCCCGCTCGGCCGCGTGCAGTTCGCGCCCGACGGCGAGCAGCTCGCGCAGCGACCGCACGCCGGCGAACCGCTCGTGGTAGGCCGCCACCCGCTCGGCCGCCGCGGTGGTGCACGCCTCGGCCAGCAGCCGGTCGACGCTGCCGAAGTGGTAGAAGATCAGCGCCTGGTTCACCGCCGCCTCGGCGGCGATGGTGCGGGCCGACACCCCCGCGATGCCCCGCGAGCGCAGCGTCTCGATGGTGGCCGCGACGAGGCGCCCCTTGGTGTCTCCCGCCTGCCCGGCCACCCTGCCCCCCCCGTTTAAGCGATCGCTCAAGCAAGGCTAATCGATTTTGAGCGTCCGCTCAATACGATCGAGAACGCACCGGCGAAGGCCTCACCTCGGCTCACCTCTTGAGGAGCCCATCCCGCCCGTGTCATGGTCGACCGCATGGATCATGCGCACGGGCCGGAGGCCGCGAACCTCCCCTCGGGACCGCCGCCCGCCTTCGAGTTCGACGTGGTGCTCGGCGGCTATGACCACCACGCGGTCCACCATCTGATCCACCGGGTGGAGAAGACCTTCGCCGGTACGGCCGACGACCAGGAACGGGTCACGGCGGACTTCATCCGGGGCGTCACGTTCAAGCGCAAGGTCCGCGGCTATGACCGCCACCAGGTCGACGACGCGCTGGAGGAGTGCGCCCGGCTGCTGGAGGGATGAGGGCGCCGTTCAACGGCCCGGTAGCGGGAGTCCCATCCGGGTGGCGGCGCCGTCCAGCAGGACGTCGAGGCCGTGGCGGAAGCGGTCGCGGGCGGAGCGGCCGGCCAGCAGGCCGGCGAACACCTCGACCGGGTCCTGGCCGCCGAACAGGGCCTCGGTGTGCGGGAACTCGCCGGTGGCGTACAGCGCCTCGGCGTACCGCCGGGTGGCCTGGAACATCTCGTCGGTGAAGGTCTCGTTCGCCGTGGACATCTCCGCGGCGCGCAGCACATTGCCGTGCACGTAGTCGTCCACCAGCGCCAGCAGCGCGAACTTCTCCGCCGTGCCCAGCGTGGTGCCGGTCAGCGCGGCCAGTGACTGCTCGAAGTGCCGCATGCCGTTCGGGCCGGGCTGCGCGTTCTGCAGGGAGTGCAGCGCCCAGGGGTGGCGCATCAGCACGTCCCAGGTGCGCAGCGCCACCTCGGTGAGCGCGTGGTACCAGTGGTCCGGGAACTCGCCGGCCGGGATCAGCACCTGACCCATGATCGCGTCGTCCATCAGCGCGACCAGCTCGTCCTTGTTGCGGACGTAGTAGTACAGCGTCATCGTGCCGGCGCCCAGCTCGGCGGCGATCCGGCGCATCGAGACGGCGGCGAAGCCCTCGGTGTCCGCGATGGCCAGCGCGGCCGCCGCTATCTGGTCGCGGGTGAACTTCGGCCGGCGGCTGCCCGGCGCCGGCCGGGTCCAGATCAGCGCCTGATCATCACCGCTTGCCATTCGTACACTGTACCGTTACCGTTTTTCGTACGCCGTACCAAAGATAGGTACGTCGTACGAACAGATGGGTGGTGTCATGACCGACATCGAGGTGCTCATCGCCGGCGCCGGCCCGACCGGGCTGACGCTGGCCTGCGAGCTGGCTCGGCGCGGCGTCCGGTTCCGCATCGTCGACCGGGCGGACCGGTTCCCCGGCGGATCACGCGCCGACGGCGTGCAGCCGCGCACTCTGGAGGTGTTCGACGACCTCGGGATCATCGACCCGATCCTGGCCGCCGGCGACCTCGGCACCGAGATACGCGCCTACCAGGGCAGGGAGGTCGTGTGGACCGGCCGGATGAGCGAGCCCGCCGAGCCCACACCGGCCGTGCCGTACCCGAACCTCTGGTTCGTGCCGCAGTTCCACACCGAGCGGATCCTGCGTGACCGGCTGGCCGCCCTCGGCGGGCGGGTGGAGACGGCCACCGAGCTGGGCGACTTCACCCAGGACGAGGACGGCGTCACGGCGGTCCTGGCCACCGCGGGGGCGGCCGAGAACGTCCGGGCCCGGTACCTGGTGGGCGCGGACGGCGCGCGCAGCACCGTGCGCAAGCGGCTCGGCGTCCCCTTCCCCGGCGAGACCGACGACAGCGGCACCGTGCTCTTCGCGGACGCCCGGGTGGACGGGGTGAGCCGCGACCACGGCCGGATCTGGCAGGCCGGAGACGGCGTGGTCGCGCTGATCCCGCTGGCGGGCAGCGAGCTGTTCGTCGTCACCACCCGGCCGCCGGAGAACGCCGCCGAGCCGATCCGCGACCACCTGCAGCGCCAGATCACCGAGCTGTCCGGCCGGGCGGACATCGTGGTGCGCGAGGTCACTTGGCACACCACCTGGCGGGCCAACACCCGGCTGGCCGAGCGCTTCCGGGACGGCCGGGTGTTCCTGGCCGGGGACGCCGGCCACGTGCACCCGCCCACCGGCGGCCAGGGCATGAACACCGGCATCCAGGACGCCTACAACCTCGGCTGGAAGCTCGCCACCCCTTCGCCGCCACTTCTCGACAGCTACCAGCCGGAGCGGATGGCGGCGGCCCGGGCCGCACTGGACCTCAGCACCCGGCTGCTGGACAAGCACCGGCGCGGCGACGCCGACGCCCACGTACGCGGGCCCGAGGTGCACCAGCTCACCCTCGGCTACCGCGGCGGCTCGCTGTCCCGCGACGACCGGGCCGAGCCCGGGGCGGTGCGGGCCGGCGACCGGGCCCCGGACGCGCCGGTGACCATGCCGGGCGGCCGGCCCGGCCGGCTGTTCGACCTGTTCCGCGGCCCGCACTGGACCTTGCTCGGCTTCGGCGCGGCGCAGGCCGGCACCGTGGCGGCCCTCGGCGAGCGGTACGGCCCCGCGCTGCGCGCGCACACCGTGGTCCGGCCAGGCGAGCCCGCCGGCGGGGCCGCCGTGCTGGACGGCGACGGGCACGCCCACGCCGGCTACGACGCGGCCGGCGGCACCCTCATGCTGGTCCGCCCGGACGGATACGTGGGACTCGCCGCGCACCCCGGGACCGCGGACCAGGTGATCGAGTACTGGACGGCACTGTACGGCGCGAGTACGCCATCATCACCCGACACATCGCAGGTTTCGCTTACCTAGAGTCACGGTAAACATACTCTCGGTAAACAGCCGCAACCTCCGAGAGGACCGACATGAAACGAGTCGCCTTCGTCTCCGCCGCCACCGCCGCACTGGTCGCGATCATGGGCAGCGCCGCCTTCGCCTCGCAGTACGTGGCCTACGAGGGCCCCGGCTTCAGCGGCCGGTCGGTGACCATCGACAAGTGCGGGACGTCCAACATCCCGTTCCACGGGTCGTACAAGTGGTACGGCGACGGTCAGAGCGGGCGGATGTACAACCAGCCGAACGCCGAAGGCGTGATGCACTTCGAGCTGGCGTCCAACCGCTACGCCGAGCAGCGCACCCCGGTCGGCTGGCAGAGCATCTTCATCGTCTGCTGACCATCCGGCGGCGCCCGGGCGTCGTCGAGCGCGCCAGGCCCGGCGCCCGGACCACCGGGCGCCGGGCCTTTAGCGCGTCCCCGGCCGGGCAGGTCGCCCGGCGGGCGAGGTCACCGGCAGGTGGCCCCGTTGAGCTTGAAGGAGGTCGGCGCGGGGTTGGCGCCGGTGTTCGTCGCGGTGAAGCCCAGGGTGACGCTGCCACCGGGGGCGATGTCGCGGTTCCACGACAGCGCGTTGGCCGACACCGCCGAACCGGTCTGCGACCAGTCCGCCTGCCAGCCGGAGGTCAGGCGCTGACCCGGGTCCGGGAAGGTGAAGGTGAGCCCCCAGCCGTGGATCGCCGTCGTCCCGGTGTTGGCGATGGACATGTACGCCGTCATACCGCCGAACCAGTCATAGGTGTTGTACGTCACCTTGCAGGCGACCGACGGCGTCGGAGTGGGCGACGGGGAAGGGCTGGGCGGCGGGAGGACGTCGTTGTAGATGGTGACCTGGATCGACCCGGACGGCGGGCTGTCGGCACCCCACCGGTCCACGGCCACCACGTACAGGGTGGCGATCCGCTTCGGCTCATAGCCCGGCGGCCAGGCCACGGTGAACTGTCCCTCGGTGACGTCCGGCCCGAAGGTGGCGACCTTGACCTTGGTCCCGTTGCCCTTGTCCTCGTACACCTGGTAGCAGGCGAGCCCGTCCGGGTCGCTGGCGGGCGCCCAGCGCAGGCGCACGTAGATGTTGATGGCGCTCACCAGTTCCGGCGTGCCCGGCGCGGTGGGTGGCGTCAGCGGCGGGCTGCTAGGCGGCGGGGTCCGCGGGTCGTAACACGGCCACCCCAGCGTCGGCGACGGGCTCGGACTGCCCGGCGGCGTCGTCGTGGTCACCCCGCGCACGGCCTGGCCGTCGGCGGCGCTCGCCACCGCCGGCACCAGGAAGGCCGCGGCGACCGCCGTCGCGACGGCCCACGCCGCGGCCCATCGTCCCTTCATGAACTCCCCCTCACCTGCCTTGCCGGAAACCGTCCCGGCACGAGCGTGGAAGGGGAACCGCGGCCGGTCAACGGCGGGCCCGGGCGACCGGACCGGCCGGTGGAGTGCGGGCAGGTGGCGGCCCGCGGCACCCCCGTCACCATCGGCGACCGGATGAATCTTTCAGGTGATCACCCGCACGCCCTGGCGAGCGACCGGTCCCCCTCCGGGGCCGGTCCCCCGCAGCAGCGGACTCAGGCGCGGGCGGGTCGTCGATGTTCGGTGTGCTCGGTTGCTCCGCTGCCTGCTATGACCGGGCCGAATCTTTCATCGGCATCCACCAAGGCAATCGCCTGCTTTAACGGTTCATCCAGCCGAAATGTTTCACCCATTCATTGACATATTTCGAGCGGATGTCCAGACTCCTGCGCAGGCCGGCCCGCCGCACCCATGCCATCTCGGCGATCAGCGTTCCAGTGGAGGAACAGACATGATCGACAGTGTCGTCCCGCCTGGCAGTCCCCGCCGGCGTCCGTCCGCCGTCCGCAGGGCCCTGGTCGCGGGCGCGGCCGGCGTCCTTGGCGCCGGGCTGCTCGCGGGCCTGTCGTCCCCGGCCCGCGCCGCCGACTGCAGCGGCGGTTACGTCGGGCTGACCTACGACGACGGGCCCAACCCGAACAACACCAACAACCTGCTGAACACGCTCCGGTCGAACGGCCTGCGCGCGACGTTCTTCAACATCGGGCAGAACGCGCAGAACAACCAGTCACTGGTCCGCGCCCAGCAGGACGCCGGCATGTGGATCGGCAACCACAGCTACACCCACCCCTACCTGACCCAGCTGAGCAGCTCGCAGGTCCAGTCCGAGCTGCAGCGCACCCAGCAGGCCATCCAGCAGGCCACCGGGACGGCGCCCAAGCTGTACCGGCCGCCCTACGGCTCGACGAACGGCACCGTGAAGTCCATCGCCCAGCAGCTCGGCCTCACCGAGATCATCTGGGACGTCGACTCGCAGGACTGGAACGGCGCGAGCACCGCGCAGATCGTGCAGGCCGCGGGCCGGCTGCAGAACGGCCAGATCATCCTGATGCACGACCAGTACTCCACCACCGTCCAGGCGATCCCGCAGATCGCGGCGAACCTGCGGTCCCGGAACATGTGCGCCGGCATGATCTCCCCGGCCACCGGCCGGGCCGTCGCCCCCGACGGCGGCAGCAGCCCGCCCCCGTCCAGCCCGTCACCGTCCGGCTCCCCGTCCGGCCCGCCGCCCGGCGGCTCCTGCACCGCGACGCTGTCGGCCGGCCAGCGCTGGGGTGATCGCTACAACCTCAACGTCGCGGTCTCCGGGTCCAGCAACTGGACGGTGACGCTGACCCTGCCGTCGCCCGCGCGGGTGATGACCACCTGGAACGTCAGCGCCAGTTACCCGAGCTCGCAGGTGCTCGTCGCCCGGCCGAACGGCAGCGGCAACAACTGGGGCCTCACCATCCAGCCGAACGGCAACTGGAACTGGCCCACCGCCAGCTGCAGCGCGAGCTGACACCCCTCGCCCGGCCGGCACCCGACCGGCCGGGCCGGCCTCTACGTCCGCTTCGCCGGCGGCTCCCGGGCGAAGCGGACTCCGCGGAGGAAGCAGGGTTCCTCCCGGGGTGGCCGGCCCCGACCGCGCACGCCACCTTCCGGGCGACCGCGGCGGCGCCGGCCACCCCGCCCTCGATCGGATACCTGCGGACCCCGGCCGCTCACCAGGACGGCCGCCCGCGCGTCCGCGATCAGCCGGCCAGCGCGCCGCTCTTCACCCCGCCGACGAAGGCCGCCCAGGCTTCCGGCGCGACGGCCAGCGCCGCCCCGCCCGGAACCTTGCTGTCCCTGACCCCCACGACCCCGGCCACGTTCGCCGCCACCTCGACGCAGTTACCGCCCTCGTCGCCGCTGTAACTGCTCTTGCGCCATTCAGCGTTCCGAAGATCACGCATAGGTCTTCACCGCTTCCTCGATTAGCCTGAGCGACTGTCTGGACGGTAGAGCTTCGGCCCTGATCGCGTCATATCGCTGCATGAGCCGGACCAACCTCGCCCGATCGTACAGAGTCCGCCCGTGCGGCTGCCCTTCAACATACGCTGCCTGAGGAACCCCATTTCGCTCCGCTACGATGAAACCACCGACCATCCCACAGTGCGCAGAGGACGCGAACGGGACTATTTGTATGGTCACCATAGGATGACGGGAAACTTCAAGCAGGTATGTGAGCTGCGCGCAGGTTAATGTGGCACTTCCGATAACTCGCTGGATAACGACCTCATCCATGATAACGATTAGGTCGGGCGCATCTGCACGCCGCAGGATAGCCTGCCGATGCATACGGTTCGCGAGGCGTTCCTCCAGCTTCTCCGCTGTTACGCCGGGAGACGAGCCGAGGATCTCCCGTGCGTACGCCTCCGTCTGGAACAGACCAGGCACGATCACCGGCTCCCAAGTGCGCAACCCGCTGGCATCCTGCTCCTCTTCCAGGAACGGACGGATGTGCTCGGGGGCTTCCTTCCAGAGGGTTCGCGTGTAGAAGCCCAGCATTACACCGTCCAGCCCCAGGGCGTTGTCGCACTCGCGAGCGAACTCTTCGGACGGTGAACGCCGCATCGTCTCGACCATGGCGACCTGCGACCCGGAGAACTTCATCCGCGCACCGAGAGCGTCCTGGGTGAGCCCGGCGGCCGCCCGGAATCGGCGCAGCTCGAAGGCGAACAAGGCACGCGGCGACTCGTTAGGGTCTATTTCTCGCACACGAGACAAACCGCACCATCCATCCAAGCCGGGGGAATCGTAGCGCGTTCACGTATGCTCACAGGATTGTGGTGGTCCGTGAGCCGGAACGTCTATCGATGGTAGCTCTCCGTCGCCAGCCTGATAAGGCGAAGTCGCCAGGACAGGGCGGCCATTACGACGGACGAGAGGGCGGGCGGATGCGAAAGGGAAGGCTGCTCGGCGCCATCGAGCTGAAGGGGACTCCGGAATCGGCCGGACTCGCACGGACTTTCGTGAGCGATAAACTCGGCCAAACCCACCCGGCGCTGGACGATGTGACGCTGCTGGTATCCGAAGTGGTGACGAATTCCATCGTCCACTCGGACTCGGCGCACGGCGGGAAGATCACCGTCGTTCTGGCCGACTGCCACGACTTCGTCCACGTCGACGTGGTGGACGCGGGCGGCGGAGACGGGCCGCACCTGCGGGACGACGAGTCCGGCGAGGGCGGGCGGGGCCTGCACATCGTGCACATGCTGGCCCATCGCTGGGCCGTCCGCCGGCACGCCACCGGCCGCACCCTCTGGTTCCAGGTCGCCTACCAGCGCGGCAGCGGCGACCGGACCTCTCAGGCAGGCACCGGATGCGCGCCGGGTGCCGGATGAGCGCGGAAGCGCGACGCCGGACGGTCGGACAACACGAGAGGCCCGCCCAGGAATTCCGGAAGGCGGGCCTCTCGTGCCGGAACGGCGGTTTTCGAACCGGGCGCGGTACGGGTCGGCTGTTATCCGCTGGCGGTCAGCAGCCCTGCCGGAACTCGATGGTCACCGGGACGGTCTGGGTCTCCGTGCCGTCCGAGACCCACAGGTCGGGGGTGTACACCCCGACCGGCGCCGGGGCCACCGTCACCTGGACGAGCGCCAGAATCGTCCCGTCGTGGTTGGAGCCGGGCAGGATCGGGTTGCCGCCCACGCTGGTGGAACCGGGGGGCAGGTTCTTGATGCCGGTCGAGAGGGTCGTCGTCCAGCTTCCGCTCATGGGCACCAGGAAGTACGTTCCCGGGTGGCCGTACTGCGGGGAGACGCAGATCCGCTGGCCGATGTCGAGCAGCGTCCAGGTCGACGAGGCCGTCTTCGTGGCCGCGCCGGCCGGCAGGGCGCCGGCCAACGCCAGCACCAGCCCGGCAGCCACCCCGAGTAACAGTCTGAGAATACGTTCAGTCGATCTCACGGCTACCTCCTGAAACGTTTGCGCGGTGGATGTTCACCGTCAGGCGCATTATTGACCGTTTCAAGTATCTTGAGAAGCAACCCACCGCACTGTGAGACGCCCCGCGGAACCGGCAGTCGGGCTTGAACTCACTCACCCGGCGATTACGCACACAGTTCAGCGCGCCAATGACGTCCTGACGGCCGCAGCGCTTCCCTGCCCATACTGCAGGTCAGCTGATGGTGGCCTTCCACCGGCCGCGCCGGAGATGGATCGTCCCGTCGGGGGTGACGCGGACGTTCGCCCCGTACAGCGGCAGCGACCCTTCCCACAGCCATTGGTCACGAGCCGCCTCGACGAGGTCCCACAGGCGGCGTGGCCCGCCCTGGTGCACGGTCGGAAGATCGCGGCCGGTCTGCTCGGCCCGCGCCCAGGACCCGTCCGGATGGACCAGGGCCGCGATCCGGGTATCGCCGGCCTCCCGGTAGCCGTGCTCGACGCCGGGTGCCATCACCTCCACCATGGACCGCAGTTCCCAGGCGTTCTCCTCGATGTCGATCACGGGGAACCGGCCGGTGGAGATGTCCTCACCGTCAACTGTGAACGCGGACTCCATCAAGTCGGCCAGGCCCGGCGGGTAGTCGGCGCCCGTCCTGGTCTTCATGAACATCGCCCAGTCGCGTTCCACCTGGCCGGCGGCGCCCCCGTCGTGGGTCTTGGTGGCGGACACGATGAGCGAGGTCCCGGCGATGGTGGTCGTAAGCCGGCCACCCGGGTTGAGCGCGCTCAGCCACGAGGCGGGGATGGGCCGCACCGACACCATCGCCACGATCCGATCGAACGTCCCCGGGATCTCGCCGGTGGCGTCCACCGCCGAGACGCGCGGGTGGTAACCGATCTCGGCCAGCCGCTCCCCGGCGGCAATCGCCAGGTGGTCGTCCACGTCGATGCTGGTCACCTGGTCGGCGCCGAACCGGTGGCACAGCAGGGCGGTGCCGTACCCGGAGCCGGTGCCGACGTCGAGCACGGTGTCCTTCTCACCGATGCGGGCGTGCCGGTACATCTGCACCACGAGGGTCGGCAGCGTGCTGGAGGAGGTCGGCCGCCCGGCCGGTTGGTCATCCGTGCCGGCCCGGTCGGCGTGCAGCGTGCCGACCCGGGTGACCAGCGTGCGGTCCCGGTAGGCCGCGGCCAGCCACGCGTCCTCGTCGGCCGGGCCGTACCGGCGCTCCCAGTGGCTCTCGCTCCAGGTCCACCAGGCGGGCACGAACCGGTGACGAGGCGTGCCGGCGACGGCGTCCCGCCACCGTGACCCGGCGTGGGTGACCCGACCGGCGAGACGCTGGGCATGAGGTTGCCAGTCCATGAGCTCAGTCTCCTCTGCCGAGCCCCACGAGCAGGCCAGGCAGGGACGGCATCGGCCGATCTCGACGAGCGGGACCCACAAGCACGTGGCCTGGCCGAACGGGATGGTCGGCAGGTGTGATCCCGAACGCCGCGCACCAGGGACCCGCGGCTTCAGCTGGCGCACCGCTCACTGGTGGACGTGGGCGCGCTGTCCGTCGCGGTCGAAAACCATGATCAACTCGGCCGGGCCGTCCAGGGCGGTGAACGCGTGCGGGACCATGGTCGCGAACTCCGCCGCCTCCCCCGCGTCGACGTCGATCTGCCGCTCACCCAGCCACAGCCGCACTCGTCCCTCGAGCACGAGGAACCAGTCGTGGCCCGGGTGTACCCGCTGGCCGGGCGACACGTCGGACGGCTCGAGCCGCATCTTCACCGCGACCATGCGGCCGTCCGGACGGCTCAGCGGCCACGTCGTCCGGGTGCCGCTGCTGTGCGCGACCGGACGGATGACGACGTCGTCGTCGGTGGGCGCCTCGAAGAGCACATCGAGACTCATCTGCAGCGCGTTGGCCAGCGGCACGAGCACGTCGATGCTCAGCGTGCGCTTGCCCGTCTCGACGCGGCTGATGGTGGACGGGCTGAGGTTGGTGCGCTCGGCCAGCTCGTCGAGGGAGTACCCCAGGGTGGTGCGCATGCTGCGCAGCCGCGAGCGCGCCAGGGCCTCGATATCGGTGACTCCATTCACGCCTCCATCATGGCACGCCTTGCAGATTCTGCAAGTCTGCTTGCCAAGACCGCCGGGCGCTGTACCGTCGAGACCATGAGAGACCACCCCACGCAGACACCCCGTTCAGGGCACGCTGAGCAGCACGTCGGCCATGCGCACCACTCCACTCTTGAGCGTCATTGCGACGTCGCCGTGATCGGCGGCTCGGCGGCGGGACTCGCCGCCGCCCTGCAGATCTCCCGCCAGCGGCGCGGCGTCATCGTGGTCGACGACGGCACCCCGCGCAACGCCCCGGCCGCGCACATGCACGGCTTCTTGGGGCACGAGGGCATCGCGCCCGGCGAGCTGAGGGTCGCCGGACGCGAGGAGGTTCGCAGGCACGGTGGGGAGGTGCTCTCCGGCCGGGTCGTCGGGGTACACCGTCGCGATGACGGCCGGTTCCGGCTCGACCTCACCGGCGGGCACGCGCTGGTGGCCCGCCGCGTCCTCGCCGCGACCGGTCTGTCAGACGAGCTGCCGGCGATCGACGGCGTCGCCGAGGGATGGGGGCGCGGTGTGATCCACTGCCCGTTCTGCCACGGCTTCGAGGTGCGCGACCAGCGCCTGGTGCAGATCGTCACGCATCCCTGGGGACTCCACCCGGCCCCGCTGTTCCGCCACCTGACCGACCGGTTGACCGTCGTGCTGCACGACCCGGCCGGGCTCGACGAGGGTGCCGTCGAAGCCCTCGCCGCCTCCGGCGTCACCGTCGAGCGCGGCGAGGTCCGCCGGGTCCGCACCGGGCCGGACGGCGCGGTGTCCGCGGTCGAGCTCGGCGACGATCGTGTCCTTGAGGCCGACGCCGTCGTGGTCGGCCCGCGGTTCCGGGCACGCGCCGGCGTGCTGTCCGGGGTCGGGCTCGCCGCCACCCCGCACCCGACCGGCGCGGGCGATGTCCTCACCGTCGATCCGCGCGGTGAGACCGCCGTACCGGGGGTCTACGCGGCCGGCAACATCACCGACCCGAGCCTGCAGGTGCTGCCGTCGGCCGCCCAGGGCAGCCAGGTCGGCGCCATGATCTCCTTCAGCCTCGCCGAGGAGGATCTGCGCGCGGCCGTGCGCCATTCGGGCGAGGAGGCCGACTGGGACCAGCGCTACGGGGGCCGCGACCGGGTGTGGAGCGCCAACCCCAACGGAACGCTCGTCCACGAGGTCACCGCGCTGCCCCCCGGCCGGGCGCTCGACGTCGGAACCGGCGAGGGCGCCGACGCCCTCTGGCTGGCCGAGCACGGCTGGAAGGTGACCGCCACCGACATCTCCGGCAACGCGCTCGAGCGAGTCCGCGCCGAAGCCGGGCGCCGGGGACTCGACGTCACCCTCGTGCGCGGCGACGCCAACGATCCCGCCCCCTTCGGCACCGAGACCTTCGACCTGGTCTCGCTGCAGTACGGTTCTTTCAAGCGCACGCCCGACCAGCGCGGTCTGCGCAACCTGCTCGCCGCCGTCGCCTCCGGCGGCACGTTGCTGGTCGTGCATCATGACCTCACTCCGCTGCGCGAGCCGGCGGACGTGGCGACCCAGACCCGGATGTACGACCCTGAGGCGTTCGTCGGGGTCGACGAGGTCGCCGCCGCACTCACCGCCGACCCCGGCACCTGGCAGGTCGAGATCCACGAGACCCGGCCACGGCCCCCGGGCGCCGCCAGCACCCACCACGTCAGCGACGTCGTGCTGCGCGCGACCCGGCGAGCGGTCGTCTGATCGGCCGTGCGGTACGAGCCGCTCACCGGACGGCACCATCGTGCCGGCGGACCTGGCCGGCAGCACGCTCGATGCCTTGGTGGGAGCCGTCAAGAGGTGGGGCGGATGCGTGAGTGCCGGGCCTGGAACCAGTCGGTGGCGATGTCGGTTTCGGTGATCCGCCCGATCAGCGCCAGGGCGGAGCTGATGCTCTCGTCCGGTTCCACGGCATCGGGGCCGCCGAACTCACTGATCTGAAAGCGCAGCCCGTCCATCAGATGGTCGAGCGCGTGCGGATCGTCGCCGAACCGTAGCTCTGGACAGGTCGGCTCGAAGGAGACGACCATGCGCCCATCGCGCGCGTACTTGAAGTAGTCATGGCCCGTGATGCCCATGCTGAGGCTGAGGGCCTCACGGCCGGCCTCGGTGATGGACAGCAGGAACGCATCGTCGTCACGCGCCGGCACGATGCCGATCCAGCCGTTGACCTCGGCCACCCAGAGTGATTCGTCGTCGTAGTGGCGTTCGAGGAGCTCGCTCAGGTAGCAAGGGGTACGGGTGATGAGGTCCAGGGAGAAGGCCGGGGCAAGGGCGTCGATGCCGGCGCCTTTGATCCAGACGGCGCTGAATCCCAGTGTCCACAGGTCCTTCTCGTCCATCTCGTCCACCTCGGCATCGAGTCCTTCGGTGAAGATGGTCGCGACCAGAAGGTCGTGCAGATGGCTCCGTGACTGCATGGTCGCCTCTCGACAGGGGCGTCCGGTAAGACGCCCGCGGGTTAGGGAGTGTCCTGCTCGTTTCTGAAGACGTTGCAAAACGGAATTCCACCGGTGGCCGGGCCGCCGGGCGCCGCGTCGGTGCATGCGGCCGGCTCCACCGTCCGGCTCCCACGGACGGGCGTTCCTGCCTGACGGTCGAGGCCGTTCACGTGATCGCTATAGCGATCAAGGTACCGGCAGGCTAGGACAAATCTGTCGCTCTATGAGGTTTGCCATGCGCTATGGCGCACGATCAGTAACGTGGTCACCATGAGCGCGGGATCCGACGCGTACGCCGATCTGCATCGCCTCATCGACCGGCTGACGCTCACCCAGGTGAAGGCCTTGCACGCCGTCGCCCTGGAATTCATCAGAACCGCGCATCCCGCGCAAGAAGCGGCCGCTAGGGCCGGCGGGTGAGGAAGTCGTTGATGAGGCGGTCGTAGCGGGGGCGGTCCACGTTCCAGGCCTCGGTGTGCTGCCCTTCCGCGAACTCCGCCAGCCGGGCGTCCCAGCCGAGGCGCCGGGCGACGGTGATCAGGTCGCGGGGTTCCTGGATCGGGTGGTCGGTGTCCGGGACGGTGTGGATCAGCAGCAGCGGCGGCCTGATCCTGGGCGGGTGGTGGATCAGGCTGAGCCGGTCGGTGTCGATCCCGGTACGCCACTCGATGATCGGCTTGGCCAGGGCCGTCATGAAGGCGGGCAGGTGGTGGTTCCGGGCGGCCTGCTCGGCGGTCATCCGCACGTCGATCATGGCGGCGTCCAGCACGACCCGGTCGACCAGGCTCGCGAGCGGTGACCGGGCCAGGAACTGGCCGATGATCTGGCCGCCCATCGAGGTGCCGTACAGGATGAACCGGCGCGCGCCCAGGGTCTGGGCGTGGCGCACGGCGGCGGCCAGATCGCGCCATTCGGAGTCGCCCAGGTGGATCAGCCCGTCGGGCGAGGGCGGCGCGCCCTCGTCGTTGCGGTAGCTGATGTCCAGGAACGGCAGCCCGAGTCCATGTACGACGGGCAGCACCTTCAGCTCGGCCTTCCGGCGCCCGTTCTGGCCGTGTACGGCGACCACCCAGGTGGAGCCCTTGCCGGGCACGTACCAGGCGGGCGCCGGCCCGAGCTCGGTGGGCACCATGACCTCGGTGTGGTCGATGCCCCACGCGACCTTCGGGTCGCCGGGCGGGACGTTGCCGAACCAGCCCGGGGTGCCCTGGGACGGCGTCGGGCCGCGCAGCACCCGCCGGGTCACCCGGTCCGGCGCCTGGGACACGATGTCGCCGAGCATGGAGTAGGCGCCGGTCCACTCCAGCCAGTACGTGCCCGGCTTGCCGGTGTCGGGGGTCCGGGTCAGGGTGACCAGACCGCCTCGGGCGGCGAGCACGTAGGTGTTGTACGCCCCGTAGTGCTCGACCTTCGTCGCCTGGTCGGCGGCGGTCCAGGCGCCGAACCCCGCCGCCGCGACCGTGACGGTGAGGACCGCGACGGCCGTCACCCGTAATCTCCGCCTCAGCCGCTCAGACATGGACGCCATCGAGGACCCTCCGCACCGTACGCTCGCACAGCCGCCGGAAGCCGGCCTCGTCCAGGCCGATCCGGCCACCGTGGTAGAGTTGCACCAGCCCCTGGACCGGCGACGTCAGGGCGAGGGCCACCTCCAGCGGGTCGTCCGCGCGCAGTGCCCCGGCCCGGATGCCCTCCTCGGCGAGCGCGACGACCTGGGTGAAGGCCGGTGATCCGCCGCCGGCGAAGTCCTCGGGGAACCGGCGGGCGCGTTCCCGCCGCTCGGTCATGAGGAACGTGTACAGGTGCGGCCGTCCCAGCGCGAAGTCCAGGAAGTCGTGCATCAGGCCGGACAGCCGGTCCGCCCAGGGACCGTCCGGGCAGCGGCGTCCCCACCCGTCGGCGAGTTCCCGGAAGGCCCGGTGGGCGACGGCGTCCAGCAGCGCGTCGCGATTGGGGTAGTGCTTGTAGGTCGCCATCGGGGACACCCCGACCTCGTCGGCGACCCGTCGCATGGTCACCGCCCGGGCGCCCTCGCTCACCAGGATGGCCTGCGCGGTGTCGGCTATCTTCCGCGCGGTCTCGGAAATCGGCATGTATACACAGTAAACCATGGAGGTGTACGTCGTACACCTCGATCGGGCCGGCCACCCATCCGGCTACCGCGATCACTACGCACCAGGCCCGGAGCGGCCGGAGGAGGACGGGAACGACGTGCCGGATCCGGCACGCTTCCAGGCTTCGATAGCGATTGTCGCGCCTGACCGGAAGTACCTGTCATGCCGACCGAATACCGAGTAGTCTCCCGGTATGCCAGCGGAGATGACGACGATCAAGGTACCCAAGAGCCTGCGTGACCGGCTGAACGCCATCGCCGACGAACGGGGCCGCGGGACCACGCTGGCCGACGTTCTCACCGAGCTCATCGCCCGGCACGAGGTGGAGAAGACCCGTGCCCGGCTGGCGTATCTGGAGACCGTCCAGGCGGCCGAGGCCGACGAGGCGGGCATGGCCCGCGCGGCCCGCCGGGCGGAGAACGCCGCCAGGGTGCTCCGGGAGCGCGAGGCGCGCCGGTGATCCCGTTCGGATATGTCCTGGACGACACCGTCCTGATCGAACTCGGCCGGTTCGATCTGGACCTGCACCGGTTCATCCTCATGTTGGATCAGGGGCGGGTACGCACCGGGGTGCCGGCCATCGCCCTGGCGACGGCCGAGGCGATGCTGTCGCCCGACCAGCGCCGGCTGATCCGGGGCATGATGGAGGCGCTGGAGAACATCCATCTGGAGGTCATCGCCTCGGCCGCCGAGGCCGAGCGCCTGTCGGAGGTGCTGGCCCAGATGGAGCAGCCGCCGGACATGGCCGCCGCGCACACGATCGCCGTCGCTCAGCATCTCGACTGGCCGATCCTGACGATGAGCACGCCGCGCTGGGAGGCGGTGAAGGCGCACCTGCCCTGGCGCCTGGAACTCGTGCATATCCACGATCTGGACGACTGATCCCGGTGACGCCCCGGCCGGGTACGCTCGCCGGGTGAGCACTCACTGGCACGTCGTGCTGCCGCCGCCGCGCGCCTGACCGGGCGCACGGCACCTCCGTCTCGATCGTCGACCTCGACCGGCCCGCTGGGCGGTCCGAGGACGCCGTCGTGCGCCCGTCACGGATCAGGTCCCTGACGAGCTCACGATGAAAGATCACGACTGTGCTGAATCGCACGACATCTCGTACTTCCGCGCGCCCGGCGACCGCCGGCCCGCGTCCCGCGCGCGCCGGCCTGCTCGGCGGCCCCGTGCCCATCCTCACCGCCGCCGTGCTGTGGGGCACCACCGGGACCGTCGCGTCCCAGGCGCCGGCCGGCGCACCGGCGGCGGCCGTCGGCTGTGCCGGTCTCGCCCTCGGCGGCATCCTGCTGTTCCTCACCTCACGCGGCGCCCGCGCCCTGCTCGCCGCCTGCACCCGCGGCGAGCGGTGGCTGCTCCTCCTCGGCGCGCTGACCGTGGCCGGGTATCCGGTCACCTTCTACCCGGCGGTGGCCCGGACCGGCGTGGCGGTGGCCACGGTGATCGCACTGGGTGGCGCGCCGGTCTTCACCGGGCTGCTGGCCTGGATCATCGGCCGGGCGCGGCCCACCGCACGCTGGACCACCGCCACCGCGGCCGCCGTGCTCGGCTGCGCCCTGCTGGTGCTGGGTCCCGGGCTCACCGGGCAGGCCACCCCGATCGACCTGACCGGCGTGCTGCTCGCCGCCGCCAGCGGACTGTCGTACGCCGGGTACGCGCTGATCGGCGGCAGGTTCATCACCCGCGGGCATTCCTCCGACGCGGTGATGGGCGTGCTGTTCGGCGGCGCCGGGCTGCTCGTGCTGCCGGTGGTGCTGCTCGCCGGCCCGCACTGGCTCGCCACCGGGCGCGGCGCGGCGGTCGCCGGGTATCTCGCGCTGGTCACCGTGCTGCTGTGCTACCGGCTGTTCGGGTACGGGCTGCGCCGCACGCCGGCACCGGTGGCCACCTCGCTGACCCTCGGGGAGCCCGCGGTGGCCGCCGTCCTGGGGGTGACCGTGCTGGGGGAACGCCTGCCGGCCGTCTCCTGGTGCGGGCTGGCCGTGCTCACGTTCGGCCTGGTCCTGCTGGCCGTCCCCACCCGGGAGCGAAACAGGCGGCACTGATCCCCGCTTGAGGCGACGGGCGTCCACCGGCGATCCCGTGCGGCCGGCCCCGCTCCGGTCCGGGCCCGACGAGGCCGGACCGGAGCGCACGGCCGCTCGGCGCGGACCGGGCCCCGGTGGCCCGCGGACCAGGATGCGCGGCTGGGACGCTCCCACCGGTGGCCACCGGAGCCGGTGGCGCGTGGAACAGGAGACCCTAGGACGGTTCCGGGCCGCGGCCGCCGGAGCCGGGCGTGCCGGTGGCACCGGCCTGGACGCCGTCCAGCAACCAGGTGAGACCGAGCGTGAAGGCGGTGTCCCAGTCCGCCGCGCCGGCCTGCGGGCCGTGCGCGGCGAGGACCGGGTAGCGGTCGCGCTGAGCACGGACGTGCTCCCGGGCGGCGCGGCGGGTGTCCTGCTCGGCGCCGGCGGTCCAGGTGGCCTGCATGAGCGCCGAGCCGATGACGAAGTTGGACAGGCCGTAGGCGGCGGCGGTCAGCGCCGGCCCGGTAACCCCGGCGCGCACCAAGGCGGCGTACAGGAACTCGCTGCGAGCCAGCACGTTGGGGCCGAGCATCGGGCGGCCGAGCAGCGCCGCCGACCAGGGATGCGCCAGCAGCACCGCCCGCCATCCGCCGATCAGCGCGGTGACGCCGGCCCGCCAGTCCGGGCCGTCCGGGATCTCCACCCCTTCGAAGATCGCGTCGAGGGCGAGGTCCAGGACGTCGTCCTTGGTCTTGACGTGCCAGTACAGCGTGGTGGAGCCGGTGCCGAGGCGCTCGGCGAGCCGGCGCATGGTCAGCCGGGCCGCGCCCTCCTCGTCCAGCAGGGCGACGGCCGCCGCCACGATCCGGTCCCGGCTGAGCGGGGCCTCGCGGGCCGCCCGCCCCGGCGGCCGCAGCCACACCTCGCCGGCCGAGCCGGTGCTCTTCGTCGCCATCCCGTCCTCCACATCGCCCGCTCACCGGAGTCTAGTATGGTGATCGACCAACCGGACCAATGATCCGGTGACTCGAACAATGGTCCGGATACATCGCCGGACCGGCCGAGGGGAGCGCGGTGGCGGGGCACATCGAGGTGGACGGGCTGACCTACCTGCTGCCGGACGGGCGACTGCTGCTGCACGAGGTCTCGTTCCGGGTCGGCGACGGCGTCAAGGCCGGGCTGGTCGGGCCGAACGGCGCGGGCAAGACCACCCTGCTCCGGCTGATCGCCGGCGATCTGCGGCCGGACGGCGGCCGGGTGGTCCGCTCGGGCGGCCTCGGGGTGATGCGGCAGTTCATCGGCACCGTCCGCGACGACCGGAGCCTGCACGCGCTGCTGCTGTCGGTGGCCCCCGACCAGGTCCGGGCCGCCGCCGCGGCCCTGGCCCGCGCGGAGTCGGCCCTGGCCGGCCGCGACGACGAGGCCACCCAGCTCGCCTACGCGCAGGCCATCGGCGACTACGCCGACGCCGGCGGCTACGACATGGAGGTGGTGTGGGACACCTGCACCACGGCCGCCCTCGGCCTGCCGTTCGACGCGGTCCGCGACCGCCCGGTCAGCACCCTGTCCGGTGGCGAGCAGAAACGCCTCGTGCTGGAGGCCCTGTTCCGCGGCCCGGACCAGGTGCTGCTGCTGGACGAGCCGGACAACTACCTCGACGTGCCCACCAAGCGGTGGCTGGAGGACCGGCTGCGCACCGCCACCAAGACCGTGCTGCTGGTATCGCACGACCGGCACCTGCTGGCCACCGCCACCGACCGGATCGTGACCGTGGAGTCGCGCGGCGTGTGGGTGCACGGCGGGGGGTTCGCCACCTACGCCCAGGGCCGGCAGGACCGCATCGACCGCCTGGCGGAACGGCGCCGCCGCTGGGACGAGGAACACGCCAAACTCCGGCGGCTGGTCCAGACGCTGCGGCAGACCGCCGCCAGCAACGACGCGCTGTCCAGCGCCTACCGGGCCGCCCGCACCCGGCTGTCCCGGTTCGAGGAGGCCGGGCCGCCGGAGCGGCCGCCCCGGCCGCAGAACGTCCGGATGCGGCTGCGCGGCGGCCGGACCGGCAAGCGCGCCGTCGTCTGCCAGGGCCTGGAACTCACCGGGCTGACCCGGGCGTTCGACGCCGAGATCTGGTACGGCGAGCGGGTCGGCGTGCTGGGGGCGAACGGTTCCGGCAAGTCGCACTTCCTGCGAGCGCTGGCCGGGGCGGCGGACGGCACGGTGCCCGCGGTCCGGCACCGCGGTTCCGTCACGCTGGGCGCCAGAGTGGTACCCGGCCACTTCGCGCAGACCCACGACCGGCCCGACCTGCACGGCCGTACCCCCGCCGAGCTGGTGACCTCCGGATACGCCCTCACGCTGAACGACGCCATGGCCGCGCTCGCCCGCTACGAGCTGGCCCCGGCCGCCGGACAGCGGTTCGAGACCCTGTCCGGCGGGCAGCAGGCCCGGCTGCAGATCCTGCTGCTGGAGCTGTCCGGGGCGACCCTGCTGCTGCTCGACGAGCCGACCGACAACCTCGACCTGGCCAGTGCCGAGGCCCTTCAGGCAGGGCTGGCGGGCTTCGCCGGCACCGTGCTGGCCGTCACCCACGACCGCTGGTTCGCCGCCGACTTCGACCGCTTCCTCATCTTCGGAGCCGGCGGGACGGTCCAGGAGAGCGACGACCCGATCTGGGAGGAGACCGGCCCCGGCCGCGCTGTGGCCGCCGGCAAGGAGTGAAACCGGGTGAGGGTGCGGTGAAACCGGGGGCGCCCAGAGTGGGGCCATGAGCATCACAGAACTTGGACGCACCGGGGGCGGCGGCCCGGCCCCCGGCGAAGGCGTCGAGCCGGCCGTGCGGGTCGCGGGGCTGGTGAAGGCGTTCGGCGAGCACCGGGCCGTCGACGGGATCGACCTTGAGGTGCGTCCCGGCGAGATCTTCGGCGTGCTCGGCCCGAACGGGGCCGGCAAGACCACCATGCTGCGGATGCTGGCCACCCTGTTGAAGATCGATGCCGGCCGGGCCGAGATCTTCGGGGTGGACGTGGCCGGAAACCCGCACGTGATCCGCCAGCTGGTCGGCGTCACCGGGCAGTACGCGTCGGTGGACGAGAACCTGACCGCCCGGGAGAACCTCTGGCTGTTCAGTCGGCTGCAGGGCGTCGCCCCGCAGCGGGCCCGGCGCATCGCCACCGAACTGCTGGACCAGTTCGGCCTGGCGGAGGCGGCGAACAAGCCGCTCGCGCAGTTCTCCGGCGGCATGCGGCGGCGCCTCGACCTGGCCGCCAGCCTGATCACCCGGCCACCGCTGATCTTCCTGGACGAGCCGACCACCGGCCTCGATCCCCGCACCCGCGGCCAGATGTGGGACACCATCCGCGGCCTGGTCGCCGACGGCTGCACCGTGCTGCTCACCACGCAGTACCTGGACGAGGCCGACCAGCTCGCCGACCGGGTCGCCGTCATCGACCACGGCCGCAAGGTCGCCGAGGGCACCCCCGACGAGCTGAAGACCACGGTCGGGAACTCCGCACTGCAGCTGGTGCTCGCCGAGCCGGGCGACGCGCCGGACGCCGTGGCGGTCGTCCGGCGGGTCCTCGGCGTGGACCCGGTCCTCAGCCCGGAGCGGGGCCGCCTCAACGTAGCCCTCGACCGGGCCGATCTGGCGGCGGACGTGCTCATCGGGCTGCGCACCGCCGGGGTGTCGGTCGCCTCGGTGAGCGTGGCCAAGCCCAGCCTGGACGAGGTGTTCCTCGCCCTCACCGGCCACGGGACCGACCGCGACGAGACCGGAACGGAGGAGGACGGCCGATGAGCACCCTGATCACCCCCACCCGCGAGACGGTGCGGGCCGCCGAGCGGGTGGCGGCCGCCCGGCGGCACGTCTCCCTGGGAGAGACGTTCGGGCAGACACTGATGATGGCGTGGCGCGCGCTGAAGAAGATGCGCCGCAATCCCGAGCAGTTCTTCGACGTGGCGCTGCAGCCACTGCTGTTCACCGCGATGTTCGCCTTCATCTTCGGCGGCGCCGTCGCCGGCGACGTGGCGAGCTACCTCCCGCTGATGATCCCCGGCATCGTCGCGCAGACCGTGTTGACGACGTGCATGGCCACCGGCACCCAGCTCCGCGAGGACATGGAGAAGGGGGTCTTCGACCGGTTCAAGTCGCTGCCGATCGCCCGGATCGCGCCGCTGGCCGGGCCGATGGTGGCCGACCTGCTGCGCTACGCGATCGCGGCCACTCTGACCTTCGTCACCGGCCTGCTGATGGGTTACCGCCCGGGCGGCGGCGTGGGCGGCGTGCTCGCCGCGATCCTGCTGGCGGTCGTCACCGGCTGGTCGCTGGCCTGGGCGTTCACCTGGGTCGGCACGATCGCCCGCAGCGCCCAGGCCGTGCAGGGCATCTCGATGATGATCCTGTTCCCGCTGACGTTCCTGTCCAACGCCTTCGTCCCGGTGGAGACGCTGCCCGGGTGGCTGGCGGCGTTCGTCCGGGTGAACCCGGTCTCACACCTGGTCACGGCGGCCCGCGACCTCGCCAACGACGCCAACGTCAGCGGTGAGGTGGCCTGGACGCTGCTGGCCTGCCTGGTGGTCATCGTGATCTTCGCCCCGCTGTCGGTGCGCAGCTACAAGCGGCGCCACATGTGAGCCCCGCCCGGTCCGGCTGGAGACCTGCTCGAGGAGGCCGCGCGCCTCGTCGAGCAGGTCGATGCCGCGCCGGTCGGCGTATCCGGCCCGTATCTCGGCCAGCACCCCGGGCGCGGCCCGCTCGGCGTGCGGTTCGATCCGCTCGAGCGCCATGCTCGGCATGTGCCGGTTGTAGGCGAACCGCTCGGCCACCACCAGCAGCCCGATCGCGTCGCGCGGGGGCATGGCCTCCCGCAGCAGCCCCCAGGCACCGAGCGCGAAGAGCATCGAGCCGCACAGCGGAAGGTCGAGGAACGGGTTGTCCGCGCCGAACATGTCGAAGGCCCGGGCCTTGGCGAACAGCTCCTCGGCGTACTCCGCGTCCTGCGGCCGCGCGTGATAGGCGTGCGCCGTCAGGGCGACGGAGATCGTCATGATCATCCACGGGGTGAACTCCACGTCCTGCATGCCGGGCAGCCGGACGTCACGGGCCCGCCGGATGGCCCGGCGGTACTCCGCCAGCGCGGCGGCGGTCTCGCCGCGGGCCAGCGCCAGCTCGGCCGCGCACACCGAGGCCATCGCCACCCCGCCGAGCACCGCCCTGCCGTCGTTGATCCGGGAGATCCGGGCGAACTCCGCCTCGGCCGCGCCGAGATCGCCGTCGGCGAGCGCGCAGAACAGCAGCACCATGCGCAGCTGGGTCTCGTCGTCGATGGCGCCGAGCCGGCTCAGCACCGGGATCGCGGTCCGCGCGTGCCCGGCCGCCCGCGCCAGGTCGCCGCCCTTGATGACCAGGTGGGCCAGGATGGCGTGCATGATGGCGCCGAGCCACGGCCCCTGGTCGGCGGGCAGCATCGCCAGCGTCCGCTCGGCGGCCTCGATCGCCCCGGTCACGTCCGCCGCGTTCTCCATGACGTGCACGCTCATCTGGGTCGCCGCCAGCGCCAGCTCGGGGTCGGCGCTGCGGCTCAGCTCCGCCAGCCGGGTGCGCATGTCGGACTCGTTGTCGAACCCGTCACAGGCGAGCAGCACCATGACCATCGCCGCCACCCGGGGATCGGTCCGCTCACCGGTGGGCAGCGTGCGGAGCAGATCGCGCAGCGGGCTGTTGCGCTGGTCGATGATGACGACCACGTTCATGAACAGGATCAGCAGCGAGGTCCGGGTCTCCTCGACCAGGGACGGTGGTGGCGTCCAACCGGCGATCACCTGGCTGATCGCCTCCCAGTGCACCAGGATCCGGGAGTGGTCGCCGCGGATCGACCACAGCGCGCCGACCCCGGTCAGCAACCGGACCACCGTGCCGGGGTCGGAATCGGCGAGCGCCTGCCGGAGCAGGTCGGCGAGGTTGCCCTCCTCGGCGTGCAGCGCGTCCACCGCCGCGTATTGTGCCGGGCTGAACATGGCGGCGGCGTGTTCCAGGGCGTACGAAGTCGCCCAGTCCCGCTGCGCCGCCCGGGCCGGCGCCTCCTCGCCCGCCTCCGCCAGCCGAAGCCGCCCGAACTCCCGGACGGTCTCCAGCATCCGGTAGCGCAGCCCGTACGCCGTCTCCCGGACGCTCAGCATCGACTGCTCGGCCAGCGCGTCCACCGCGTGCAGCGCGTCCGGGCCGAGCACCTGCTCGGCGGCGGCCAGCGTGAAACCGTCGCCGAACAGCGACATCCAGCGCAGCGCCCGCCGCTCCGGCTCGGCCAGCAGGTTCCACGACCAGTCGATGACCGCGAGCAGCGTCCGGTGCCGGTCGGGGGCGGTCCGGTTACCGCCGCGCAGCAGGGCGAACCGGTCGGCCAGCCGCCGGGCGATCTCCGGCACCGACATCACCCGTACCTTGGCCGCGGCCAGCTCGACGGCGAGCGGCAGCCCGTCCAGGCGGGCGACGATCTCCGCGACCGCCGCCTCGTCGATCCGCACGCCCGGGCGGGCGGCGGTGGCCCGCTGGCGGAACAGCTCGGCCGCGTCCCCGGCGGGCAGCTCGCCCAGCGGGTAGACGCGTTCGGCGGGGATCGACAGCGGGGCGCGCGAGGTGACCAGCACCCGCAGGGCGCGGGTCGTCACGGTCAGGAACGCCACCAGGTCGGCGACCGCCTCGATCACGTGCTCGCAATTGTCCAGGATCAGCAGCGCCGGAGCCTGGTCCAGGTGCTGGGCGATCCGGGCCCGCACGTCGGAACGCTGCCCGGGAGTCAGGGCCCGCCGCCCGCTGACCGAGTCGCGCACCCCGAGCACCGAGCCGACCTCGCCGACCACGCCCTCCGGCGAGGAGACGCCGACCAGCTCGACGAAGTGCGCCACCGGCTGCGCGGCGTTCCGCCCGACGACGTGGGCCAGCCGCGTCTTGCCCAGCCCGCCGGGGCCGACGATGGACACCACCCGATCGGTCTCCAGCAGGGCGTGCACCGCGCGGATGTCGCCGTCCCGGCCGAGCAGTGAGGAACCGTCGAACAGGATGCCGTCCCGCACCGGCCGGTCGGCGACCAGCAGCTCGGCGTGCACCCTGGCCAGCTCGGGCCCCGGACCGGCGCCCAGCCGGTCGGCCACCTCCGCGCGGTACCGCTCGTAGCGTTCCAGCGCTGCGGCGGCACCCCGGACCGCGGCCTCGCTGCGCAGCAGGCAGCCGAGCAGTTCCTCGTCATACGGCCGGTCGGCCGCGGCCGCCTCCAGCAGCGGCAGCGCGCTCTCGTGCGCGCCGCTGCGGCCGCGGGCGATCGCCGCCACCCGGCGCGCCTCGGTGACCCGCCGCGCCGCGGCGCCGCGCAGCTCGGCGAGCGGGCCGGTGGCGCCGTCCAGGCCGCCGGCCAGGCCGATGGCCTCCTCCGCGCGGCTGCGCGCGAGCGCGGTGTCGCCCACGCCGAGCGCGGCCCGGGCCTGCTCCACCAGCGCGTCGAGCAGCAGCGCGTCCACCTGCTCGGCGGGCAGGCCGAGCCGGTAGCCGCGCGGCAGCCGCACCACGGCGTCTGCGCAGGTCGCCGCCCTGGTCCGCGAGACGACCACCTGCAGCGCCTTGGCCGGGTTGGCCGGCGCCTCGTCCGGCCACAGCTCCTCGACCAGGCGTTCCTCACCGATCCCCGCGCGCCCGTGCATGGCGAGCACGGCCAGCAACGTCCGCGCGCGATCGCCGACCACGCGCGAACCCCGCCAGCGGACGCCGTCGAGCAGGACCAGTGTGGGGGACACACTCCCAGCTTACGGATGACTCATGATCGGCGCTTCCGGTCGGCAGGGGGCGGGGGCGGGCAGGCGTCCGGTGATGAACGAGCCGGGCGACACCCCCATCGTCCTGCGGAACTCGCCGGTGAAATGAGACTGATCGTAATAGCCCGCCTCGACGGCGAGCCGCGCCCACGAACCGGCCTGCGCCCGGGCGAGCACGGTGCGCAGCCGGTGGATGCGCACCAGCCGTTTCGGCGACACCCCGACCCCGCCGGTCACGAGACCACGCAGGTGGCGCTCGCTGACCCCGAGCCGCCGGGCCACCTCGGGCACCCGCCCGGGCCGGTCGCCGGAGGTCGCGGACAGTGCGGTGATCGCCGCGCGTACCAGGTCGCTTCGCGACCTGTCATCGGATGTTGCGCGGGAGACGCGGGCCAGCAGCTCGGCGCCGATCCGCCGCAGGACCGGCGCATGATCGTGACCCTGCTCCGACAGTTCGCCGACCAGGCGGTCACCGGACGCGCCCCACAACTCCCGTAGTGGAACGACCCGGTCGGCGAGCTCGCTCACCGGCACGCCCAGCAGCAACGCCGCGCGGCTCGGCCGGAGGCGGAGCCGGAGCCCGAAGGGCACGTGCTTCCCCGGGTGGTAAACCGCCCGCGTCCGGGGCCCGACGACCATCAGGTCGCCCTGCCGGTCGTCCAGCGCGCGGAACACCAGCGCCGTGGCGGTGTCCGGCAGGTGCGCCAGGATCCGCCGCCGCCCGGCGTCGGCGGTCGCGACCCGCACGTCGGCGACCCAGGGCCGCAGGGCGCCCGGCACGGGTACCTCCTGTCCCCATATCGCGCTCACGGGTCGACGGTATACGGCAGTCGAGGGGACGGTGCCGGCCGGTGCCGAATCCTCCTATCCGGTTGCCGGCGGCCCGCGGCAGGCTCGGGCCATGATCCTGATCACCGGTGCCACCGGCACCATCGGCGGCGAGGTACTGCGGCGGCTCGCGGCCCGCGGCGCGGCGGTCCGCGCGATGACCCGAGACCCCGCCCGCGTCCAGGCACCGCCCGGCGTCGAGGTCGTGGCGGGCGACTTCGACGATCCCGCCTCGCTGGACCGGGCGGTGTCCGGGGCCGGCGGCGTCTTCCTGCTGACCCCGGGCGGGCCGGCCACCGAGCGGTACGACCTGGCGATGCTGGCCGCGGCGCGAGCCGCACAGGTGCGCACGGTGGTGAAGCTCTCGTCGATCGGGGCCGGCACCCCCGGCAGCGAGGTCGACTGGCACGGGCCGGGCGAGCGCGCGCTGCGGGCGAGCGGCATGGGCTGGACGCTGCTCCGGCCCTCCGCCTTCGCGTCCAACGCGCTGCGCTGGGCCGGCGCGGTCCGGGCCGGCGAGCCGGTGCCGAACCTGACCGGCACCGCCAGGCAGGGGATCGTCGATCCGCGGGACGTCGCCGAGGTCGCGGTGCAGGCGCTCGTCGCGGCCGGGCACGACGGGCGGACGTACACGTTGACCGGGCCGGAGCTGCTGAGCGTCCCCGAGCAGGTGGCCCGGCTGGAGAGAGCCCTCGGACGGGCGATCGGAACGGTCGACGTCCCGCTCGACGTGGCGCACGAACGGATGCTCGCGGCCGGTACCGATCCGGAGACGGCGGCGAGCATGATCAAGGGCATCGGCGTCATCCGGGACGGCGGCAACGCGGTCCTGGCCGACGGGGTGCGGCTGGCCCTGGGCCGCCCGCCAACCGATTTCGGCACCTGGGTGGCGGACCACCTGGCGGCCTTCGGCTCAGCCTGACCCGGCCGGCCGGGGGCGCAGGCCGTCGAGGATGAGGCGGGCCAGGTGCGCGGCGCGGTCGCGGCCGGCCTCCGCGCCGGCGTGGCGGATCGCGGCGAACGCTCCGGCGACCAGGGCCATCGCGTCCTCGGCGGTGACGTCCGGGCGTACGGCACCGGCCGCGCGGGCGCGCTCCAGCAGCCCCGCGACCTGGCGGGTGAGATCCGCCGCGACGTCCGGCGCGGCGGTCCGCAGGTCGAACTCCGCGGCCAGCAGGGCGCTCTTCACCGCGACGTTCTCGGCGCCGGAGGCCATCATCTCCGCCAGCAGCGTGAACAGCGCCGCGGGATCACCGGTCGCGGCGAGCTCTTCGGCCCTGCTCACCAGGTGTTCGATCTGGTGGGTCGCGACGGCGAGGTACAGCGCCTCCTTGGCCGGGAAGTGCCGGTGCACGGTGCCGGGGCCGACGCCCGCCCGGCGGGCGATCTCGTCGAGCGAGACGCCGAGCCCTTCGGTCGCGAACAGCCGCTGCGCGGCCCGCAGGATCTGCTCCCGGTTGCGGCGCGCGTCGGCGCGGAGCCGCCGGTCGCTCCGGCGCTCCGCCGCCTGGTCCGGCTCGGGTGGATGGCTCGGCATCTCGGCACCAGCATAACCGGGGCGCCGTACCGGATAGTCTTGGTAACCGGGGCGGCGCACCGGTTATTGTCGGCGCCCGCCCGTATCCCCCCGGCCACGAGGAGAGCATGCCGATGACCACCCATGAGGACACCGTGACCCTGATCCGGCGCATGCAGGAGTGCTTCAACACCCGGCAATTCGACCAGGCCGCCGACCTGCACGTCCCCGGCTTCTTCAGCCATCCGCTCGGCGTCCCGGGATTCGCGGCCGGCAAGGCCGCCTGGCACCTGCTCGTCACCCGCTACCCCGAGATCCGCGTCGTCGCCCAGGACATCCTGGTCGACGGCGACCGGGCCGCCGTCCGGTCGACCGTCGAGGGCGTCACGCCGCCGGACGGCGGCGCGACGCCCGAGCTGTTCGAGATCTTCCGCATCGACGGTGGCCGGTTCGCCGAGATGTGGGGCGCCAGCACCGGCTTCCCGGCCGCGGCCACCCCCGAGGAACTGCTCCACGGCTGAACGCCGGCCCCGCGAGCCGGCCTTCCCGCACAACCTCGGCGAAGCGGGTGACGACGCCGGCGGCGGGAGGCGTCGCATGCCACGGCAGGCCCGCCCCGGCCTCGCCACCTGGTTTCCGCACCGTCCAGGATCTCCGAACGATCCCAGCGAGACCGAACAGGGGGGTTACGGTGGAAAGGTGACCAGCGAGCCTGCCGGCCGGCGCCACGAGCGGCTCCGTGACTTCCTGCGCGGTCGCCGGGCGCGGCTCACGCCGGGTGACGTCGGCCTCCCGGCGGCGAGCCGGCGACGCACCCCCGGGCTGCGCCGCGAGGAGGTGGCCATGCTGGCCGGGGTCGGGGTGTCCTGGTACACCTGGCTCGAGCAGGGCCGCGACATCACCGTCTCGTCCGGCGTGCTCGACGCGATCGCCCGGGCCCTGCAACTGAGCGGGCCGGAGCGGGCGCACCTCTACCTGCTGGCCGGTCTCCACCCGCCGCCCGCCGCCGGCGCGCCCGGCGCCGCGGTCACCCCCGAGGTACGGCACCTGCTCGACGCCTGGCATGGGCGGCCCGCCGTACTGCGGGACCGGTACTGGAACGTACTGGCGTTCAACGAGACCGCGCGGGAGGTGTTCGGCTTCGACGGCACCGCCCGCAACTGCCTGGTCACCTTCTTCACGAGTCCCCGGTACCGCGCGCTCCCCGAGGTGTGGGAGGCGGCCGCGGCCGCCGTCGTGGCCGCCTACCGGGCCGATTCGGCGCGCTTTCCCGACGACCGCGCCTTCCGGCGGGTGGTGGCGGACCTCGGCGCGGCGAGCCCCGAGTTCGCCGCACTGTGGGCACGGCACGAGGTCGGCGTCCCGGCTCAGGCGGTGAACGCGCTCCGCCACCCCGAGGCGGGTGACCTGTTCTTCGACGCGACGACCCTGGCGGTCGCCGACAACCCCGACTGGCACCTGGTGCTCTACAACCCGCGGCCGGGCACCGGCACCGCGGACCGTCTCGACCGGCTGCCCGGCCCGCGCCCGGCCGCCCGAGCCTGACGAACCTGGTGGTGCCGAACCCACGATCGGCGCGCACTGTATGTTCGCGCCCCGGGTCGGCACGATCGAGGACATGACGTACGACAGCTCCAGATTCGCCGGCCGGATCGCGCTGATCACCGGCGGTACCAGCGGCATGGGGGCGGCCACCGCCGCCCGGCTCCTCGCCGAAGGCGCCCAAGTGATCATCACCGGCCGGGACAGAGCCCGGCTGGACGCCGCGGTCGAGCGGCTCGGCGACCGGGCGCTCGGCGTCCCCGGGGACGCCGCGGATCTCGCCGACCTGGACGCGCTGGTCACCGCCATCACCGACCGGTACGGGCGGCTGGACGTGGTGTTCGCCAACGCGGGCATCGGCGCCTTCCAGCCCGTCGGCGCGGTCACCGAGGCCGAGTTCCACCGCGTCACCGGCATCAACTTCAAAGCGGTGTTCTTCACCGTCCAGAAGGCGCTGCCGCTGCTGCCCGATCGGGCCGCGATCGTGATCAACGCGTCGTTCGGGCCGTACCGCGGAATGCCGGACGCCGCGCTCTATTCGGCGACCAAGGCGGCGGCGCGCAACCTGACCCGCACCCTCGCCGCCGAGCTGGCGCCCCGGCGGATCCGCGTCAACTCCGTCAGCCCCGGCTACATCGACACCCCGGCGTTCCGCGCCGAGACCACCGCCGCGGCGCGGGCCGCCATCGCCACCGCGGTGGCCGCCGGCCGGACCGGCACCGCCGAGGAGGTGGCCGCCGCCGTCGCCTTCCTCGCCTCCGACGAGGCTTCCTACATCAACGGGCAGGACATCCTCGTCGACGGCGGGCTGATCGCCGCCACTCCGGCGCCGATGCTCTGACCCGCCCGCGCACCCGACCCGGATCGATCCGGAGCCGGCCCGGCGTTCGCAGCGAGAGCCATCTGGCGCACTGATCCGATGCCGCTGTGGGCCTGCCTTACCTGGGCGGTCGTCAGCGCGGGGTGAGGAGCCACTCCCAGCGGCCCAGCTCGTCGTTCTCCCGGTTGGCCGACAGCCGGGTCACCTTCTTACCGTCGGCGCTCACCAGGACCAGGCCGTTGCGGTGCTCGTTTCCGCACTCGCTCGCGCACCCCATGCCGACGAGAAGGTCATCGCCGGCCCAGGTGAGCACCTCGAAGACGTCCGGCTCTCCGACGACTCTCCCACCGGCCCGTTCCTCGACGCGCAGGGGCGGGCCGAGCACCACGAGCCTGCCGTCCGGGGACACCGCCGGCTCCGCACGGTAGGGCAGGTAGGGCTCCGCGGGGGCGGCGTGGGGCCTGCCCTTCAGGTCATAGAACACCCTGTCCGGCATAGTGTCGGTCGGTCCCCAGATCAGCGATCCGTCCATGCTCCAGCCGAGGTCCTGTCGCGCATTGCCGTTCCCGAGGGCCTCGGCTCCCGGCTCGGGGGACATGCTCAGCGGTGCGAGGGCGACGAACCGTGCCTCGCGGGTCGCCACGTCGACGACGGTGAATCCGGTCCGCGGGCCGGCGGACATGAGACGGTGCCGCACCGGCCCGGTGGCGGGTGCCGACCGGTCGGGGTTCTGGTCGTAGGTGGTGGCGAGGATCTTCGTACCGTCGGGGGACCAGGCCAATCCCGCGGCGGGCCGCTCCAGTTCGAACCGGCCGACCACTTGCCGGCGGTTCATGTCGAAGATGCCGAGTCGCCGGGAGGGCAACTCCCCCTCGAGAACGGCGGCGAGTCGCAGGCCTGGGGCGACGTCGAGCATCCGCCACGAAGTCCGTTCGTAGGTGCCGCTGCCAGGGTCGTACAGATACCAGGTGCGTCGCAGCTCCTGCACGCCTGGAGAGATCGTTTCCAGATACCCGACCCAGTACGCGGACATGGCGACGGCGCCGGCGGCGATGAACGTCCTCGGTGGGGAGTTGGCCGGGTCGGCGCTGATCCGGCCGGAATGCGGCTGGTAGGGCGTGACCGGGACGGCGACCCAGTCCCGCGCCGGGTCGCTCGCGGCCCGCGGAGGGTGCACGGCGTCGCCCAGGCGGGGCAGCAGGGTTACCGCGGCGATCACCGTCACCGTGGCCACGGCCGCCACCAGCCCTCTGGCCCACACCTGCGCCCTGCCCGGCCCGGCGCGCCGGACGCGGGCCCGCGCCCGGGCGATAGCCTCCGGGGTCGCGGGCGGGACGTCCGGCATGACCTGGTCGATGACCTTGAACTCATCCATCAGAACTCCATTCCGAGCGACGCGCGCAGCTTGGTCCTGGCCCGGCTGAGCCGGGAGGCGACCGTGCCGCCGGCCACGCCCAGCGCCTGGGCGACCTCCTGGTAGCCGAACCCGCCGTAGGCGATGAGCAGCACGACGTCCCGCTCCCCCGGCGACAGCCGGGCCAGCGCGTCCGACAGCCGGGCCACCGTCAACCCCGCCGCCACGCGATCGACGACCCGCTGGTCCTGGTCGTCGTCGTCGGGTGGCGGGCCGTGCCTCGCCAGCGCCCGGTAGCGGCGCAGTTCGGCCCGGCGGTGCCGCCTGATCAGGTTGGTAGCGATGCCGTACAGCCAGGGCCGCACGCCGCCCTGCGCGGCGTCGAACCGGTCCCGCTGCCGGACTGCGATGAGGAAGGTCTCCGCGGCGAGATCCTCGGCGATGTCGAGGTCGAGCCGCCGGCCCACGTAACGGCGGATCTCCGCGTAATGGGCGTCGAACGCGGCGCCGAGCCATTCGGAACCGAGGGCGGACGCCTCGTCGCGAACAGTGAACATGCAAGGGTCTCCCTGCCGGAAGAACGGGACACCTCTTGTTCACCGTCGCCCGGCCGCTCTTCCCGCCGACTTCCGCTGCACATGATCCGGCAGTCCGCGCGCGGCGACGATTTCCCCACCCTCGCGCTAGTTGCCCGCCGTCCCCGGCTCGGTAATCGTCCCCAGCAGTGATCCCACCAGAACGAGAGGGGACCGGCATGTCCGACGAAACGGTACGGCGCGTCTTCGCAGCGGTCGATACGTTCGACCCGGAGGAGTTCGGGCGGCTGCTGGCCGAGGACGCCACGCTGGTGTTCGGCAACGCCGAGCCACTGGCGGGACGAGCGGCCATCGTCGCCGGCTTACGCGAGTTCTACGCCACCATCGGCGGCCTACGGCACCGGGTCGTCCGGAACTGGCAGGTGGACGCCGACATCATCGCCGAGACCGAGGTGACCTACCGGCGGCTGGACGGCAAGGAGGTCAGCGCCGTGGCCGTGTCGATCTGGCACACCCGCGACGACGGCCTCATCTCCGACTACCGGATATTCGTCGACCTCGCCCCGGTCTACGCGGTCTAGGGCGCCCGGCGAGCGGGTGCCGGGTGGACGATGCCCCCCGTGCGCCGCGGCCCGTCCGGCCACCGTGTCGTCCCGTCAGGGACGCTCGCCGAGGCCATCGGTCCAGCCCATCGTCTGGTAGGCCACGGACAGGAACGGCTCGGTGCCGCCGTCCAGGACCTGGTAGGCCAGCAGCCGGCCGGTGTCCGGGTCGACGACCAGGCGATATTCCGGCGCCCGATCCGACTCGTACTCGGTGTCCCCCGGGGCCGTCTTCATCGCGATCGCGATGCCGGAACGGCCGAGGCCGTCGTCGACCTTTCCGACCATGGTGAGGCCGGGCTGCGCGGCGAGCAGGCGGTACAGGGCCGCACGGGTACCCGGAGTGAGCGGCCCGGCCAGCAGGTCCTGCGCCGTCGCCCAGACGTACTGCGGGTAGGTGCTGCGCAGCGGGTCCTTCGGGTCGTCGACGTCCGCCTGGTGGCGGCGCCGCAGTTCCTTGTCCAGCCCGGTCTCGGTGGCGGGCAGCTTAGCGAGCCGGTCCATGCTCAGCCGCCGCTGCCCGATCATGAACCGGATCGGCTCGTCGTAGTCGTTGACGTGCGGCTCGGCGGGGAATCCGCGGAGGTCGGGCGATCCCATGGACTTCCACTTCGCCTCGTCGTCGGACGAGCCGAAGTCGACGCTGACGTCGATGCCGGTGATGGTCCGGGTGCGGTCCTGCGGGTCGCGGGCGGTCCAGGACTCCTGCGAACCGGAGACGGTGGCGGCGAACGGCGCCTGCCGTGGCCGCATCGGCTTGGCGTCGTCCGCGGACCGCTTGTTCACGAGGTGGTCCACCCGCCGGGTGGTCCGCTCCATCGTGTACCAGTACCGCCCGGCGGCGGCCGGCTCCCGGGCCGCCGTCTCCGCGGCCGCCAGCAGGACCGCGTGCGCGTCCAACCGGACCGCCGGAGGGTGCGGGCCCGAGGCCGTGACTCGCGGGCCGCGGGCCGGCGGGTCCGTCGAGACCAGGCCGGGCACGGCGACCACCGCCGCGGCGAGCCCGGCGGCGGTGGCCCCGGTGAGGAGCAGGCGCCGAGACAAGCGGCCACCGCGGGCCGGGGCGGCCGTGCGGGGGGTCCGGAAGGCGCGGGCCAGGTCGGCGGAGCGGCGCCGCCGGTATGCCTCGCCGGTCATCTCGTCCAGCCGGGCCGGTCTGAGCGCGGCCACCATGCGGTCGGCCACCGGAGAGCCGGCACCGGGGTCGTGAGTCGAATTCATCAGGTCTCCTCCAGGAACGAGTGGGAACGGCGGCCGGGAACGCCGGCCCGGGAGCGGCCCGGTGCCCGCATCGCGCCGGCCAGTCGGGTGCGGGCCCGGTGCAGCCGTACGTTGAAGGTGCGGGTCGAGCAGCCCAGCACGGCGGCGGCCTCGTCCGGGGTGAGGCCCTGCCAGGTGACCAGGGTGATCGCCTCCAGATCGCCGGCCCGCAGCGAGGCGAGCGCGGCCAGCGCGCTCTGCCGGTCCAGCACGTGGTCGGCGACGTCCCAGCCGGTCTGGTCGGCGGCCGTGGTGAACGACGCAATCCGGTCGATCAGCGTCCGGCCGCGATACCGCGCGCCACGCTGCTTGGCGAGCAGGTTGCGCGCCACTCCGAGCAGCCACGGCAGCGGCAGGCCGGGGATGTCGTCCAGGCGCCGCCAGGCGACCAGGAAGGTCTCGCTCGCCACGTCCTCGGCGGTATCGGGTTCGGCCCGCATGAGCGCGTAGCCGAGCACACTGCGGTAGTGCCTCTCGTACAGCTCGGTGAAGCGTTCTTGGGGATCGTCCACGCCAAGTAGTCCCTCCCCGGCACCACCGATTACCGATCGCGCGGAAACCCGTCTAAGCCCGCGCCGGCCATGCAAGCGGCCGGCGCGCCGCGCACTCGCGCGGACCGCTAGGAAGGCCCGGCGACCGGACGCGCTGTTCCGGGGTGAGAGGACGCGCGGCCGCCCGTATCGGAAGATTCAGAAGATAGCGACCCGCTTACGCCAGCGAACCTATCCTCGACGGCATGCACGTCGTCGAACTCGCCTTCACCGCCACCCCCGAGCGCCTCGCGGCCCGGCCCGCCCATCGCGCGCTCCTCGACCGGCTCCACGACGAGGGCCGCCTCCTCGCCGCAGGCCCCTGGGCCGACGACACCGGCGCGCTGCTCGTCTTCACCACCGACCGCGCGGACCTGGACGCGATCCTCGCCGCGGACCCGTACTACCGCACCCCGGGAGTCCAGGTGATCTCCGTACGTGAGTGGACCCCGGTGGCCGGCCCGCCACCGCACCCCTCGACCGGCACCGCCGGCTGAGGGATCGCCGCGTGTGCGCCCATGCCGGTCGGGGTCGCGGTCATGGCGAGGCAGGGGCCGTGCCGGACGCGAGGGCCGCCTGGACGATGCGGATCGCCTCGCCCGGGTCCAGGCCCACACTGGCGATCACCGCCGCGTAGTCGGCGGCGGCCTGGCGGGCCCGCTCCCGGCCCTCCTCGCCGGCCGCCGACACGAACGAGCCGGCCCGCCCGCGCGTCTCGATCAGCCCCGCCTCCTCCAGCTCCCGGTAGGCCCGGCCGACCGTGTTGACGGCCAGGCCGAGATCGGCCGCGAGGTGCCGGATGGTCGGCAACCGGGCGCCCACGGCCAGCGTGCGGTCCTGGATCTGCCGGGCGAGCTGGGCGCGCAGCTGCTCGAACGGCGGCACCGGCGAGGCCGCGTCGATGACGATCATCGGGCGCCCATGACCCGCCGGGCCACCGTCGCACTCGGCGACGACCTGGTACGGAGCACGACGAAGGCCCCCATGGCCACCAGCAGGTAGGCCACCGCGGCGACGCGCCACCAGCCGGGCGCGGCGCCGAACGCCAGCACCATGGGCAGCGTCACCTGCACGTTCGGCGCGGTCAGCTCGCGGGCGTCCTCGACGCGCATGATGACGTCCGCGGTCAGCGACTCCTCGTCCTCCGCGACGACCGGGCGTCGCAGCAGGTGGCGCAGCTGCACGGCGGTGATGGCCGTCACGCCGAGCAGGCCGATGAGCAGGACGACGGCCAGCTGCCGCACGAGACGGTCCGGAACGGCCAGCGCACTCCCGGCCAGCCCCATCCCGCCGACGAACGTGCCGACCATGAGGGCGGCGAACGGCCGGCCGAGCACCGCCCGCCAGCCAGGCTGGATCGAGTGGGCGGCCCGGCGGGACAGCGTCGCGCTCGCCCGCCGGTCCACGCGTCGCACCCACCAGTCCAGCAGCGACTGCATCAGCAGCAGCGCGACCACCAGCGCGGTCAGGGCCAGCAGCGACAGCGGCCGGTAGCGCTGGGAGCCGCCGAAGGCGGAAACGGCGGCGAGCGCGCTCCCGATGATGAGCACGGCCGCGCCGATCTGGGCGGCGAGCCGGGCACGTACCCGGACCGCCAGCCGCTCGGCCAGCAGCGGAGTCGGGGCGGCCTCGGTCATCCCATGGACGGTCAGCCAGACGCCCGCCGCTCGGAGATCGGCCGCCCCCGCCGGCGGGTCGGCGTCCGGTAACGCTTCACGGGTCATGACATCCTCCTTTGTCGCAACCTTTGTACCAAGATAATGAGTCATACCTTGCGACAAAGTCAACGCCCCATCGGGCGTGGACGCTCCTGGCCGAGGGAGTCCCTTGTTGGCGGTCAGCGGCTGCGACGTGTAGGACGGCTCTTGTCGTCACGTCCGCACGCGCAAGGTTCCGGGAGCCGAACCATGGATGATCGTTTCAACGTGATCGTGAGTGCAGGATCGCTGAAGGTGACGGGCGAGCATGTGGTGCGTTTCCCTCATCGGTGGACACCCGACGGCGTGACCGTCCAGGCGGACTTCACCGGAGCACATCTCCTTCACCTCGCAGCCGCGGGATGCGTCCTCAACGACCTCTACCGGGAGGCCGCCGCACTCGGAATCGAACTCCTGGGAGTGCGCGTTTCCGCGTCGGGCGGCTTCGATGTCGAGAGCTGGTCGTCGACCGGGATCACCTACACCGTCGACGTCAGCTCCCCTGCTTCATCCGAGAGCATCGCCCGCCTGATCGACATCGTGGACTCCGTCGCCGAGATCCCCCGCGCCATCCGGCAGGGTGCCACCGTGCAGAGGACCGGTTGACGATCGAGCCCCTTGACCGGCTGGTCACCGGCCGGATCGGCGCCGAGTCATTCCCGCCGTCCGTCTCCGAGCCGGCTCAGCCCTGGGGCCGCCCGGCCCTCCGGCGGCGCAGGCCGGCGATGATGACGGCCAGGCAGAGGAGTCCCACGGCCGCTGCCGCGATGGTCAGGGAATTGCGCAGCCACGGAATGCCGGCCGTCGTATCCGCCGTGGGGAGCGGTTGCTCGGTGAACGGATAGGACGCTCGTTCCGGCAGGGGATCCAGATTGTCGGTGAAGGTGAACCGGTGCCAAACTCCCGACACGTCACGCAGCGCGATGCCGTCGCACCCGTTGGCGACCACCACGACATGTCCCCCTGGCCGGGCGAGTACCGCGACCGCGTTCGAGGACAGGCGAGCCCCCTCCTCGGAACAGGACTCCTTGAGCCTTTTCCGCACCTCCGGGGAAACCTGCCACGCGGCCGTCCATGTCGTGCCGCCGTCGTTGGTCTCGTCCACGCGCAGGGCGGGCGGGTCGACGCGGTAACAGTGCTCCGGTCGTTCCGGCACACACGCCTTCCTGCGGGGCTTAGGGGTCGGGAAAACGGGTCCAGGCGCGATTTGGCCTCCCCGATCAAGCCCCGGCGTCTCGGGCCCGAGCGTGCGGGAACCCGGGAGCGGGATCTCGTCTCCGGCCGATTTCCAGGTGGTGCCGCCGTCCCGGCTGATCACCGGATCGGCAAAGGTGTTGTGGACGATGATCACTCCGTCCTGCACGCCGACGGCGTTCACCTCGTAGCGGAACGGAGCCGGGGTGGCGACGACCGCGAACATCGCGACGGGAACCACGATCATCGCCTGGGCCGTGCCCGACCCCGGCGAGGTGGTCGAGGCGACGTGCCGGGCGTGCCGCCATATCCGCCAGGTGACGGCGAGCGCCGGGAGAGCGATGAGGTCGGAGGCGTCGGCGAGGATGACCGACGGGCCGGTGACCACGGACCAGGCCTGAGATGCCAGGAACGCTCCGGTCGAGGTGGCCTTCACGCAGGCGAACCCGCACCCGGTGACGAGAATCGAGACCAGGGCGACGCGGTCGGCGTGCCGCCGCCTGCGGGCACGAGCGAATGCTGCCGCCGGCAGAGCGAGCAGCGGTGGTGCGACCAGCATGCCGGCGATGTCGCTCACCTTCCCGGTGACGAACCCCGGCCACACGTACTTGAGGAAATGATCGTTCAGCAGCAGGATCATCACGGCCGTGATCGTCGCCGGGTGGCTCGACCAGGCTAAAACCGGGTTCCCCGGCATGTCACACGATCGGCGCATACCAAATGGACGCGCCACCCGGAAAGCCCGTTCGGTCGCCACGACTTCCGTGTCATGGTCGTGACATCATCCGGGGCGAGCCGCTCAAGGTGAGACGGCACGGTGCCAGGTCATCGCGTAAGCCGGTGGGGCCGGACGGCAACGCACCGTGCCCGCGGGGACCGGCTCATCGAGGTGCCCGGGTTTGCGGACACCGGCATCTTCCTGGGCGTCTACCTGCACAGATCTCGACCTGTCACCGATCACGCCGGCCAGCCGCCTCCAAAAAGCGACACCGCATCTGTTTACTCGCAAAAGATGCAAAACCTCTTTTGTTCCGGCAGCGGCCCTCTTACGTTGGGGCGCCACTGGTACAGGAACGGAGGGCCGGGTTTGCGATCACATCGACCCGGGCGGGTGGCCGTCTCCCGCCGCCGATCCGGCGAGGGAACCGTCGTCGGCCCGCACGAGAGCAGCGTCCAAGCCGGCCTGAGGATTCTCGAGCTGGGCGGCAACGCCGTGGACGCCGCCGTCGCGGCGGCTCTCGTCGCCGGAGTCGTCGAGCCCACTGAGACGACGCTCGCCGGTTGCGGGTTCATGCTCTACAACGACGGCGGGAACGGTCCGATCGCGGCCGACTTCGGTCCGCGGGCACCGCTGGCGGCCTCCACCGCCATGTTCCGCCTCACCCCGGACGCGGAAAGCTCCGCCGTGCTCGGCCTCGCCCCTGTCGTCGACGACGAGAACGTCAACGGGCCGCTGGCGCCCGGCGTCCCCCGCACCCTGCTCGGGCTGCTGACCGCACACGAGCGGTGGGGCCGCCTGGACCGGCGCACGGTGTGCCGGCCGGCGATCGAGGCGGCCTACAACGGTTTCGCAGCCGACGCCTGGTTCCTCACCAGCGCCCTCAGCGACCTCGATCGTCTACGCCGCGACGAGGCCGCCGCCCGCACCTTCCTGGACGACACCGGGCTGCCGATCGGCCACCGGTCCTCGGGGAGCTACGGGTTCTCCTTCGACACCCGCCCGCGCGTCGTGCAGTCCACGCTCGGCCGTACCCTCGAAGAGGTCGCGGGCTCATCCCTCGACACCCTCACCACCGGCGCCGTCGCCCAGCGGCTGGTGGCCACGGCCCGGGATGTCGGCGGCCTCCTGTCCCTGGAGGACCTGCGTGCCGCCGCTCCGGAGATCGGTCCGGCGCTCACGATGCGCTACCGCGACGTGGACGTGTCCGTGCCGCCGGCACCGGGCGGCGGCATCACCGAGCTGGAGATCCTCGCCGGCTGGCAGTCGCTGAACCCGGAGCCTTCCACGTCCCACGAGAGCGGTGAGCAGACACGTCGCCTCGCCCTGATGATGCGGCACGCGTTCGCCGACCGATATCACTGGCTCGGCGACCCGGCGGTGGTTCCCGTGCCGACCCGTGAGCTCCTGAGCGCGAGGTACGCCCGGGACCTGGCGCGGCTGGTCGAAGCGGGCACCGACCTGCCCCGGTGGGGCGACGGTGCCCCATGGCTCACCTACGCCTCCGTCGCGGCGCACGACCCCTGGGCCTACTCCGAGACGGGCGCCGGCGCGCCGGAGTGGTCACCGAAGCTGGCGTCCACCCCGACGGGCGGCACGACGCACATCTCGGCGACCGACCGTGACGGCGGAACCGTCGCCATCACGCACACCGCGGCCAACCACTTCGGCAGCGGGATCCTGTGCCCCCGCACCGGCCTGCTGTTCGACTCGGCGATGGCGTGGTTCAACGCGGCCGCCGGCGCGGCCAACAGCGTCCGGCCCGGAGCCCGGGCCCTGGCCAACATGGGGCCCGCCCTCATCACCCGGGCCGGCCGGCCGGTGGCGGCCGTCGGCGCCTCCGGCGGCCGGCGGATCATCAGCGCCGTCGCGCAGCTGATCATCAACATGGTCGACGGCCGGCTCGGCCCCGCCGAGGCGCTGGCGCTGCCGAGGCTCGACGCGAGCGGCCAGAAGATCCTCGTCCATGAAGGCCGGGCGGAGCACCTGGAGGCCCTGGCCGACCTCGGGGCGACGCTCGTCCCGTCCTCGAACGAGCCTTTCACGATGGACTTCGCCCGGCCCAACGTCGCCGGCCACCCGGCCGCCGGCCAGTCCGAGTCGGCCATCCCCACGTCCGCCTACGGCGACTGACAACGAGAAACGGTGGCAACCATGGCGTCTACCTCGACCGAGGCTCCGCGGGCGGCGAACGCCGTCTCGGCGCTGCGGACCTTCTTGGTCGCAGGGCTCGGCACGGCGCTGGAGTACTACGACTTCCTGATCTACGGCCTCGCGGCAGGCCTGGTCTTCAACAAGGTCTTCTTCCCGGGAAGCGACCCGCTGATCGGCACCCTCTACGCCTTCGCCGCCTTCGGGACCGGCTTCCTCGCCCGGCCGCTCGGCGGAATCGTCATCGGCCACTTCGGCGACATCATCGGCCGCCGCAAGATGCTGATCACGACACTGATCACGATGGGCGTCGCCACCATCGCCATCGGGTTCCTGCCCGACTACGCGACCATCGGCGTCTGGGCGCCGATCCTTCTGGTCCTCCTGCGGCTCGTCCAGGGGTTCGCGGCCGGCGGCGAATGGGGAGGCGCGGCCCTGTTCGGCATCGAGAACGCCCCGGCGAACCGGCGCGGCCTGTGGGGCAGCTTCACCAGCATGGGCATCGGCCTCGGCACCCTCCTCGGTGGTGGCGTCTTCACCATCGTCAGCATCGCCTTCGACGACCAGCTCACCCCGCTCGCGTGGCGCATCCCGTTCTGGATCGGCGGAGCCCTCGTGCTCGTCGGACTCCTCGCCCGGATGTCGATGCCGCAGCAGGAGGCGATCCCGACCGCCCCGGCGAGGGCGAAGCGGAAGATGCCGCTGGCGGAGGCGGTGAAGCGCAGCCCGCGCACGGTTCTCCTCGGCCTGGGCGTCAGCTACGGGTACAACACCGTCGCCTACATCGGCTTCACGTTCTTCCTGTCCTACCTCACCGGGATCGGTTACGGCGCGACCGAGTCGCTCGTCGCCCAACTGGTGTACAGCTTCGTGCTCTTCTGCAGCGCCCCGCTGTTCGCGCTGATGTCCGACCGCGTCGGCCGGCGAACCGTCATGGTGCTCGGCGGTATCGCGATGGCGGTGTTCCTCTACATCTACTTCCCCATGGTCGGCACCGGCAGCATCGCCCTGGTCGTCCTCGCGTTCGGCATCACCGGCCTCATCACCGGCATCACGCAGGGCCCGATTCCGGCCTTCCTCGGGGAGCAGTTCCCCGCCCGCATGCGATACTCGGGCATGTCGGCCTCGTACCAGATCGGCGCGGCCATCGGCGGCGGCACCGCCTCGTTCGTGGCGACAGGACTACTGATCATGTCGAATCAGCAGCCCGTCGCCGTGGCCGCCTACGGCACCTTCGCCATGGCGGTGCTGATCGCGTGCTCGCTCGGGCTGCGGGAGACCTCGCGCCTGTCGACCCAGGAAGTCAACGACCCAGACGGAGCCACCGCAACTGCTCGCACATGACCCGGTACCACGCCGCGCGACGCTCACCGAAGTGGCGGAGCGGGCCGGTGTCTCGCTGACCACGGCGTCACACTGTTTCAGCGGACGCCGGCCCGTCGCCGCCGCCACCCAGGAACTCGTCTGGCGGGCGGCCGCCGAGATCGGTTACCGGCATGACCGGGCACGCGCCAACATCGGCATTCTCATCAGGCCGCCAGAGGCGGTGCCCGGATTCGCGTTCGGAACGGCCACCTTCGCCGACCTCGCCGGCGCGGTCGCGGTCGCCGGACTGGCCCGGGGATACACCGCGGTGACGGCCGCCCATTTCGATGATCTGGTCGGGCAGACGCCCCGCCTCGACGGGTGCGTCGTGCTCTACCCGAGGCATGGGGACGGCGACCTGCAGAGCCTCGTCCACCGGTCCATGCCCGCCGTCTCCTTCGACCCGGATCCCGCGGAGAACGAGTTCCGGTGGTGGGTCGGCGTCAATTACGTCGACTCGATTCGCGGCCTGCTCACCCACCTGAGGTCCCGAGGGGCACGGCGGGTGGCGGCCCTGGTCGGGCAGACCGACAACATGTACCGGCGGTCGATCCTCGGCGTCTACACCGCCACGGTCCGGTCGTGGGGTGATGCTCCGATGATCCGCATGGCCGACGACGGCATCGGCGAGGCGGCCGGAGCGGAGGCCGCGGCGAACCTCCTGCGCGCCGGTGACCCGCCCGACGCGGTCATCACGTCCTCGAGCGTCTTCGCGCGGGGGGCGCTCACGGCCGCACTGGAGATGGGGGTGAAGGTCCCCGACGAGTTGATGATCGCCACGGTGACGGACGGGCCGCTGGCCGAGTACGCGTCCACCCCGATCACCGGCCTGCGGCTCAACGTGAACAGGTCGGCCCGCTACCTCGTCGAGCTGCTGGAAGCACGGATCCGGGGCGCGGCGGCGCCCGCCATGAACCCGAGCGTGGCACTGGAGCTCATCCAGCGCAGCGCGACCCGCAGGAAGCCGCAGATCGACGGAAGGGACGCCGCAGGACTTCCACGGTGAGATCCTCGGCGCTCCCCCGGGGGCCTGGAGAACATGCGTGAACGTTATCGCGTCCCCAATGGTGGATCTTCGCTGCGCGCGGGAGGGGTGTTCGGGCCGGGCGGCACGCCGGCGGAGGGCTACATTCACAAATCCCGATAATTGTCGCCCGCAATACATGAAGAATCTCCGGTACATTGGTGGGAAATATCGCCGGGCGACCGGCGGCCGGAGCTGTTCGCCGCCGCCTGCTCGCGCTTCCGAACAGCGAAAACCTTCTCGCGGCCTCCCTTCCGCATGAAAGCGGACCGGTGGGTCGTCCCGCATCGGGTGCCGTCGCCGAGGTGGTCGTCATGGCCCGTTGCGGGACGAAACCCCTGATGTGCACGGTCCCCTCGGTGAGCGTGGGCCGGCGGTACGGAAGTGACCGATCTCGCTTGCGCGTCCCGGACATCCCGTCGGCGGCTGGGCAGGATCCGGCCCAGCCAACGGCAGTTTTCCCCTTTCCGTCGAATATCAGCCAGTCTGCATATCTCCTGCTATGTATTGATTTTTTCGATCGGCTGACCAACGCTGATCGGGACGCCTGGTCATGGAAGGGAGTAAGAATGCCTGTCACCCTGGAACGCTCTGCCGAGATCGTCGCCGCGTGGCGCAGCGGAGCCGAGGTCGAGGGCTGGGACAGCCCGGCCGGCCCACTGTTCATCGGCGAATACGCCGAGTCGGAGATCACATTGACGGCGATGGACACCCGGCTGGCGAGCTCGTGCACCTGCAGCCGCTTCTGCTGCTGATCAAGAAAGGATGATCCATGTGGCCGGGGACTTCGACCCGTCGCTGGACTTTCTGACCGCACCGGCGCTGGCCGGGCTGTCCGCCAAGCTAGGATCGATCCCCGGCCTCGCGGAAGCGGAGGCCCGGCTGATCTGCCGGCGAGCCGCCGAAGCGCTGGAAGAGACCCTCCGCCTCAAGGTCAACAGGGTCCTGCTGCTGGAACTCAACGCCGCCAGGATCAGCGGAAGGCTGACCGCCGAGACGCCGCAGCTGCGGTGGCAGGAATGGAAGGCGACGGCCGAGAGGCCCGAGTTCTGGCCGTCCCTGACCGAGCACTACCCCACGATGCCGTCCAGGCTGGGCGCGCTCATCGACAACAGGTGCGCAGCGGCCGTGGAACTGGCCCACAGGTTCGCAACCGACCGCACGGCGCTCACCGCCCTGCCCGGCGGTCTCCGCGGCGAGCTGGCCTGCGTCGACTTCGGGACGGGAGACAGCCATCGCGGAGGGCACAGCGTCGCCGTCCTGCACGGCTCGCAGGGCAAGGTGGTCTACAAGCCCCGGTCCCTCGCCGTGGACGAGGCGCTGGCGCGGCTGATCGACCGCCTGGCACCCCGGCTGCCCGCCGGAAGCAGCATTCGCGTGCCCGGCGTGCTGATCCGCCAGGGATACGGCTGGGCGGAGCACATCCAGCACCGCTACTGCGCCGACGAGGCGGAGCTGCGGTCCTTCTACCGCGGTGTCGGGCACTGGCTGGCGCTGATGCGGCTGATCGGCGGCAGCGACCTGCACATGGAGAACCTCATCGCGGCCGGTCCCGCGCCCGTCGTCGTCGACTGCGAGACGCTGTTCACCCCGCACGTCCCGGCAAAACCGTCCGGATACGGCGACGCCGTCGACCGGGCGACCGACCTGCTCAGCGGATCGGTGCTGCGCACCGGACTCCTCCCCGGACGCGGCGTCTCGCTCGCCTGGCGCGGCGTCGACATGTCGGCCGCCGGGGGCCTGCCCGGCCAGCAGCCGTACACGCAGATGCCGGTCGTCGTCGACGCGGGCACGGACATGGCGAGATTGGGGATGGAACGGGTCGAGCTGGGCGCGGTGCGCAACCACCCGAGCCCCGATCCGATCCTCGTGCACTACTGGGACCTGGTGCTGTCCGGATTCACCGAACTGGTCGAGCACCTCGACCTGCTGGATCGGCGGGACGAGCTCGCCGGGCTGCTCACGGACTTCGCCGACCGTCCTATCCGGGTCGTGCTCCGTGCCACCGAGGCGTACGCCGAGTTGGCCCGCATGTTGTGGCACCCGGCCGCGCTGCACGACGAGCCGGCCGCGACGGGCAGGGCGGCGGGGCTGCTGGCCCAGCACGCCGAGAACCTGCCCGGCGCGCCGTCGGACCCCGAGGTGATCGACGCCGAGGTGGCCGAGTTGCTGGTCGGCGACATCCCCTTCTTCGCCACCACCCCTGCTCGCGGCCGGCTGGACGGCCCAGGCGGAACCTCGTACGGAGACGAGCAGGACCTCATCGCGGACGCGCTGCGGCGCTGGCGTGACCGTGACGCAGCCCTGGACCGCGAGGTGATCCGGTCCGCTCTGGTCAGCGCCTACCTCAATGAAGGGTGGATGCCCGCCAACAAGCGGATGACCGCGCCTCTCATCCGGCACCAGGACCTCGACCGGCGCCGGCGCCGGATCGCGGCCGGGATCGCCCGCACCGTGCTCGACACGGCGGTCCGGGGCGACGACGGCACCGTGACCTGGATCGCACCGGTGCTCACCTCCGACGGCTGGTTCGTACAAGCGCTGTCTCCCGACGTGTACGGCGGGGCGTACGGGGTCGCCATCACTCTGGCCGCCTACGTGAGTGAGACCGGGCAGGGCAGGGCCGACGAGGTGCCGGGGCTGGACGGGCTGCTCGCCGATCTCCTCCATACGATCAGGCTGGCCGAGGAGCGCGACGCGGAGGCACGCCGCACCGGGCCGCGGCGCCGCCCCGCCACCCCGGGCGGTTACGTCGGCATCGGCTCGCAGATCTGGACCTGGCTGCTGCTGCGCAGGCTGGGCACCGTCGGCTCGGCGGAGGCGGTCGCCCGGGCCGGCGCCCTGGCGGGGCAGCTGCCCGAGGCGGTGGCCGCCGACGGGGTGTACGACCTGCTCACCGGCATGGCAGGCGCCATCGTGCCGTTGCTCCGCCTGTCGGAACAGACCGGTGACCAGCGGTGGTCCACGCAGGCCCACCGCATCGGGGAGTGCCTGCTCTCACTGGCCCACATCGACGACCGGGGAGCACGCTGGCCCAGCACCGCGTTCCCACAGGGGTTAGGCGGGGTCTCACACGGCGCCACCGGGATCGCCTGGGCGCTGGCCAGGCTCGCCGACAGCGCCACGGCCGGCGCCGCGGACTTCCGCACCCTGGCAGCCAGCGCCTTTCTGTACGAGGAGTCACTGTACGACCCGGCGGAGAAGGGCTGGCGCGACCTGCGCGAAATGGACGACCGTCGCGTGACCTCCAGCGCGTGGTGCCACGGCGCCGCCGGCATCGGGCTCGTCGCGGCCGACCGGCTGGCCCGCGAAGGTGACCCGCGCTGGGCGGACGTGCTGCGCCGGGCCGCCGCGTCGTCCTGGTCGAAGGGCATCGGCTGGAACCACACGCTCTGCCACGGAGACCTCGGCAACTGGGAGGTCGTGCGCCACGCGATCGACGCGGGTGTCGGGCCCGGAGAGCTGACCCCGGAGTACCTCGCCGCGTACATGATCGGCAGCATGGACGAGCACGGCCCGGTGAGCGGCCTTTCCCGGGACGCCTTCAGCCCAGGTCTGATGCCGGGAGTGGGCGGCATGCTCTACCAACTACTACGCCTGCACCCCGGCACCTCCCTCCCCTCCATCCTGCTCCCCGACCCGGACAACCAGTGTGGCTGGCCCCATACGCGGTAAGCCGACGCGTTCCGTCCGGTGGTCGATGCCCTGCCCCCTTCGGGACCGCGCAGGCCCGCCGGCTACAGCGGCGGGTAGGCGTTGGCCAGAAGCTGCCGGAACAGCGCGGGGAACCACTGCCCCTCCGCAGGGGCGTTCGGCAGCGCCTGGCCCGGTACGTACGCGCCGCGCGGCTCCTGGAACAGCGGGTCGCACCGCTGGTCGAACGGGATGTTCTCCGGGTTGGGCACGACATTCGCCGCGCTGGCGCCGTCGGAGACACCAGGCGGCTTGATCCAGGCATAGGCGTCGATGCCGGGCGCGGGATCGGCCCGCGGCCGCTCGCCGAGCCCGGTGCCCGTCTGATTGCACCAGTTGGCGAGGCTGACACGGCGGTCCACCCGGGACTGATCGACGAACGTGTTCGCATCGGTCGAAGTGCTCGCCGCCGCCGGCCGGGCCGGGCCGCCCCAGCCGTTCCGGGAGGTGTCTATCACCATGCCGATGGTGGGCGGAAACCCGGCGGCGATCAGCCGGTTCCGGAACGCCTGGGCGAACGACAGCTCGTCGACGTAATCGTTCCAGTCCACCCAGCGGGTCCACTTCACCGGCGTCCCGGCGATCATCGTGGAGGCGGTGAAGAACGGCTCGGTGAGCGCGCCCCACTCGGCGGTGTTCACCGTGAAGCCGTGCACGGGCGGCAGGCCGCCGCCGGTGGCATTGCCGATGCCGGCCAGCAGTTCGGCCGCCGCGCCGAAATTGTCCGCCCAGCCGAGCCTCCCGTGGTTGGACGCGTCGAGGTAGGTGTACACGTTAGGGATGCCGTACAGGCGGTTCAGGGCGTACCGCACGGCCAGCGGATAGACGCCGCCGGCGCGGACCGGCTCGCAGTTGATGGTGTAGATGGTGCCGGTCGGCATCACCAGGCCCGGCAGGAAGTCCGGCTCGACCACCGCGACGATGCGCAACCGCCGGTAGGCCGGGTCGGCGAGGATCGAGGCGATCGGGTCGACGTACCTGGTGCGGTACTGGTCGAGACCGTCCGCCGCGATGGTGAAATCGCCGGTGCTGGCGTACCGCAGGCAGTTGCGGTCGGGCAGGTCGTTCAGCACGATCTGGATGGTGAGCGGCGTCGCACCGTTCGCGGCGTCCTGCCGCACCGCCTCGTCGAGGTGCGCCCGCAGCCCCGGAATCGAGGAGGTGCCCGCGATGCGGGACACCCGGTCCAGCCACACACCGGTCGAGGTCCGCGCCACCGCCTCCCCGCCTGGCTCGCCCGCCGCCGCGGCCGACCACGTAGGGTCCACGTACCCGTCGGCCCCGGCGTAGGGGTTGTCCACCCGCGCGGGATCCGGCGCGGGGGTGGGACTAGGCGTGGGTGTGGGCGTCGGGGTCGCCGTGGGGGTCACCGGCGGATTGGGACCGAGGCAGCCGACGCCGTTCAGCAGGAACAGCGCGGGCGGCGAGTTCGTGCCGGTGTACGACCCGTTGAAGCCGACCGTGATCCGCTGCCCCTGGTCCAGCGTCCCGTTGTACGGCAGATTCGCGGCCGTCACGTCCCTGCCCGACTGGCTCCACGTGGCGGACCACCCGTTGTCCACCTTCTGGCCCCCCGACCAGGTGAACGTCAGCCGCCACGAGGTGATCCGCGAGGCCATGTTCTCGATGGTGACGTTCGCCCCGAACCGCCCGCTACTGTCCCAGGTCTTCGCATACGTCACCCGGCAGGTGGCCGGTGGCATCGCCGCCAGCGCGGGCACGGCCACCGCCACGACCGCGAACGCCACCATTCCCGCGACCATCGCAAGGATCCCTCGGCACCGCGTCCTCCACCGCACCACCACGCTGCGCCTCCTCGAAACCGGCCCACGGAAACCCCCAAGGCAGAGCAGGGAGGCGATCACTACGATTCGCCCATCTCGCGCGCCTGTACACCGCCCACCCGGCCGCTCGGCCCGTGCGGCCCGTCCGCCGGTCGCGATCAGGTCGTCTAGCTCGGTAAAGGAGCACTTATCGGCCCGTCACTCACCTGCCGCTCCTGAAAGCTTCAGCCCTTCGATCGGCCGGCGAGGTGGTCCGGCGGTGGCGGAAGGATCGAGTTCGATCCCTCGGCGGCCGACATCTTCGCCCAGGCGCTCGACGAGTAGCCGGCACCCCCCGCTAGCAGTCGTGTTGGCAAGACCCGGAGATTGTCCGGACAAAGCGAAAGGCCCGTCCCAGGTCTTCCCTGGTGGCGGGCCTTCCTGCGTTGCGCGGCCGGGAGGACTCGAACCCCCAACCTTCTGATCCGTAGTCAGATGCTCTATCCATTGAGCTACGGCCGCTCGCTGCGCTAGCAAGCATAGCGGAACTCGCGCGCTGCCTCGAACCGGATACGGGACAGGGCGAGGGAGCGTGTTCAGGGAGTGGCCGGGCGGCCGGCGGGGCGGGGTCAGCAGGACGGGGACAGCAGGCTCGGCCATTGCAGATTGTCCGTAACGCCACCGATGATGCCGATCCTCTACTCTGCCAGGAAACAGGGGGTCGAGGATGAGCACACCACCGCACGGGGCGGAGCGCGAGCCGGGGGACGACGACGCGGGCAGGCAAGACCGGCCGCCGCCGGCGGGGCCGCCGTCCTCGCCACGGGACGGTGCACCGCAGGGGTCGCCACCGCGTGGTCCGTCGCAGTGGGTGCCGCCGGAAGGGATGACGCCGGGCGGGCCGTCGCGGCAGGGGCAGCCTCCCGGGGGACCTCGCAGCGGGCCGCCACCGCAGGGACCGCCGGCCGGTGGCCCTCCGGGTGGGCCGCGACCGGCTGGGCCGCCGCAGGGCGCAACGCATGGCGGGCCGCCGCCGCAGGGGCCGCCGTACGGGGGGCCTCCTCAGGGGGCCACGCATGGCGGGCCGCCGCCGCAAGGGCCGCCGCCGGGGGGAGCGCACGGTGGACCCCCGGGCGGGCCGGTGGGGTATGGAGGGCCGCCGGCGGGGCGGTCGACCGGGACGGTGGTGGGGCTGGCGTTCGCGGGGATCGCGATCTACACCGTCATCAACTTCGCCGCCGCCATCATCGCGCTGAGTCTCGCCCGCGACAGCGACACGGCCCCCGTGGTCCTCGGAGCCGGCGCGGTGCTGCTGGCGCTGGTCGCGCTGGGCGGCGGCGCCGCGCTGCTGTTCGTGCGCCGGCCGTGGGCCACCGGGCTGGGCATGGGGCTGATGATCGGCTGGGCGATCTCGTCGATCGTCACCGCCGGTTACTGCACCGGGCTGAATCCCGGGCTGTACGGCTGACATGCCGCTGCACGAGATCTTCGTCGGGCTCGGCGTGCTGGTGGCGTCGGTGGTGTTCGTCCGGGAGGCCCGGCGGCGCGGCGCGCTGAACGAGCAGTCGCTGGTCGCGGTGACCGGCGCGCTGGTCGGCGGGGCCATCGGCATGCGGCTGGCCGGCTGGCTGGAGACGCTGGACCTGGCGGAGCTGTGGCTGTACGGCTCGCGCAGCGTGCTCGGCGGGCTGGCCGGCGCGTACGCGGGGGTGCTGGTGGCCAAGCGGATCATCGGCCATCGGCAGCGCACCGGCGATCTGTTCGCCCCGGCGGTGGCACTCGGGATGGCGGTCGGCCGGATCGGCTGCGCGCTGACCGAGGCACCCGGCCGGCCGACCACGCTGCCGTGGGGGGTGCACGCGCCCGCGACGACGCCGGAGTGCCCGGGGTGCCTGGCCGGGCAGGCGATGCACCCGTCGTTCGTGTACGAGATCATCTTCCAGCTCGCCGCGTTCGCGGCGCTGCTGTGGGCGCGCGACCGGCTGGATCGGCCGGGCGAGCTGTTCACGCTCTACCTGGCCGGATACGCGGTCTTCCGGTTCCTGGTCGAGTTCACCCGGGCGAACCGGACGATGTGGCTGGACCTGACCGGCCCGCAGTGGTTCCTGCTGCCGGGCCTGGCGCTGCTCGCGCTGCGGGTCGGCTACGGCCTGCGGCGCGGCTACTACGACGCCCTGCTGCGGCGACCGGCGGTGCCGGGGCCGGCGTCCGAGGACGGGGACGGAGACGGAGACGGAGACGGAGAAGGCGACCGCGACGGCGACGGCGCGAACGGGGGCCACCCGCGGCCGATGCGATACACCACCAAGCCGGATCCCGCGTCCGGTGCCGGCGAAAGGTCATGAGATGAGCACGGGGATGGGCCTGCGCGGCGACCGGATCCTGCGGTACGTGAACGCGTTCTGCCCGCACTGTCACGGCCGGGACCTGGCCGAGGTGGAGCGGCTGAGCGGATATCTGGCGGTCCGGGACGGCCGGGTGTGGCTGGAGCGCGGCTGCCGGGAGCACGGCCTGGTGCGCACGCTGTACGACGAGGATCCGGAGATCCTGGCGTACCTGGAGGAGTGGACCGCGCCCACCAAGCAGCACATCCCGGACGTGGCGGGAAACTTCCGGCCGGTGCCGGCGGCCTACCTGGACGGGCTGCCGGAGATGCAGACGCAGCACACCTGCATCCTGCTGGCGGACATCGCCGAGGCGTGCAACCTGCGCTGCCCCACCTGTTTCGCCGGCAGTTCCCCGGACCTGACCGGGATCGTGCCGGTCGCCGAGGTGCTGGCCAACGTGGACCAGCGGCTGGCCCGGGAGAACGGGCGGCTGGACGTGCTCATGCTCAGCGGCGGCGAGCCGACGCTGCATCCGGAGCTGCCCGCCCTGCTGGCCGAGCTGGCCCGGCGCCCGGTCACCCGGATCCTGATCAACACCAACGGCGTGCTGATCGCCCGGGACGACGCGCTGCTCGACCTGCTCGCCGAGCACCGGGAGCGGGTCGAGGTCTACCTGCAGTACGACGGGAGTTCAGCCGAGGCGTCCCGGCACCACCGGGGCGGCGACCTGCGGCGGCTGAAGGCCGAGGCGGTGCGCCGGCTGTCGGAGCGGGAGATCTTCACCACGCTGGTGATGACGGCGGCGCTCGGCGTCAACGACGGCGAGATCGGGGACGTGGTCCGGCTGGCGCTGGACACCCCGTACGTGGGCGGGGTGTCGTTGCAGCCGCAGTTCGGCTCGGGGCGGTCGGCGCCGATCGACCCGGTGGACCGGCTGACGCACACCGGCGTGCTGGCCCGGCTGGGCCCGCAGACCGGCGGGCTGGTGACCTGGCGCGATCTGACCGCGCTGCCGTGCTCGCATCCCCACTGCTGCTCGGTGGGCTACCTGATCAGGGACGACGCGGGGCGGTGGCGCTCGCTGACCGCGCTGATGGGCCACGACCGGTTGAAAGAGAACCTCGGCCTGGTGGCCAACCGGATCGCCGACCGCGAGCTCCCGCGGCAGTTGCGACTGGCGGTGCGGGAGTCGCTGCTCGGGCTGCTGTCGGAGCGGTCGTCGCTATCGGATCCGCGGGTCGGCGACCTGTGGCGGGACATCTGCGAGAACTGCGATCTCGGCGTGTCCACCCTGCTCGCGCTGGCGTCGTCCGCGCTGCCGGGGCGCCGGGCGAAGCTGCGCCGGATGCTGGGCGAGCGGGTGGTGCGGGTGACCGTCAAGCCGTTCATGGACATCTCGACCATGATCGAGGAGCGGCTGACCCAGTGCTGCGTGCACGTCGGCACCCGTGCCGCTCAGGACCAGTGCGCGCCGTTCTGCGCGGTGCAGGCGTGGCCGCAGCTGTCCGGGCAGCGGCTGTCCGCGGTCGCCGCCCAGCCGCGGGAACGGCTGCCGCTGGAGGTGCTGCCGTGACGCCGGAAACGCCTGCCGGGTCCGCGGAAGAGCCTGCCGGGGCGCCGCAACGCCCGGCCGGGACGTCGGGAATGACGGCCGGCGCGGCGGACGGCCCGGCAAGGACGCCGGGTGGTCCTGCGGTGACCGCGCAACCGCATGATCCGCTGCGGTTGTGCGTGTACGCGACGGTCGCGCTGCTGGGCTGGCTGCTCGGCCCGTGGGCGCTGCTCGGGTTCGCGGCGCTGGGGTTCGCCGGTTACCTGCGGGCCCGGCGGGCCGGGCTGACCCGCAGCAAGTGCGTGCTGCGCGACACCCGGCTGGTGCTGGCGTATCTGGGGGTGCTCGCGCTGGTGGCGGCGGTGGCGATCGTCCGTCCGCTGCTGTGAGGGCCGGGGTCAGCGGGGGGCGATCACCCGGATCTCGAAGTCGAGGCCGCTGACCACCTGGCCGGCCCGGATCTTGCAGGTCTTGCGCAGCTCGACGTCCCCGTCGACCAGGACGTTGCCGGCGGCGATGAAGTGCTTGGCCTCGCCGCCGCTCTCGGTGACCGAGCAGTACTTGAGCAGGTCGCACAGCGGGATGTACTCGGTGCGCAGCTCGAAGGTCTCGTCCAGGAAGTTCTGCTCCACGGACCTCAGCATAGGCGCAGCACCCGGCCGCCCCCACAAGTGCGGACATCACCGGAATTCATCGCCAAACCCGTATCAACCGGACAATACCTCTGCAAACTTTGCGGCCGCCGAGCGTGGCGCGCGCGGGCCACGGCAATGAACCAGCTCAGGTGACTCGACGTGGCCTTTCGGCCGGAAGCTGCGGGTGTGCCCATGATCCAGGCAGCGTTGTACGGCACGGGTGCTCTTCCCGGACAGCTCGCCGCGGCGATCGGAGTGGCGGTCCTCGGCTGCCTGGTCGTCCTGGCCGCCCTGCTGGTCCGCCGCCGCAACCAGGGGACGGCGGCGGCCCGCGAGCACGCCCGGCGGGTACGCGACTTTCACCGGTCCCTGCTGCGCGCCGAGTACGACTACCCGCGCCCCAGCCTCGCCGACCTGGTGCAGTCGTGCCGGGACGCCGGGCTGGCCGTCCGGTTGCACGTGGCCGGCCCGCCGCGCGCGCTGCCCGATCCGGTGGACCTGGCCGGGATGCGGATCCTTGAGGAGGCGCTGACCGACGTGGTCCGGCACGGCGGCCAGAGCGCGAGCGTGGTGCTGTGCTACCGCCCCGGCGGGATCACCCTCACCGTGGACCGGCCGATGGACGGCGGGCAGCCGTCCCGGCGGCCGTCCGACGGGCTCGCCACCATGCGGCGCCGAGCCGGCCGGGTGGGCGGGCGGCTGTCCGCCGGGCCGTTCGAGGGCGGCTGGCGGGTGCGGGCCGAGCTGCCGCTGCCCGGCTGAACCGGACGCCCGGCGGGTCAGCCGGTGACCAGCAGGGACAGCGACTCCGCGACGCAGGCGGGCTTCGCCTGGTCCGCCACCTCGATGGTCACCTTCAGCGCGCAGTGCGTGCCGGCGGGCGTACCGCGCACGCTGAGGATCTCCGCGCCGGCCCGGACCTCGGCGCCGACCGGCACCGGGGCGGGGAACCGTACCTTGTTCAGCCCGTAGTTGACGCCCATCGTCACCCCCTCGACCCGGTACAGCTCCTGGGTGAAGGACGGCAGCAGGGACAGGCTCAGGTACCCGTGCGCGATGGTCCCGCCGAACGGCCCGGCCTTGGCCCGCTCGGCGTCCACGTGGATCCACTGGTGGTCGCCGGTGGCGTCGGCGAACAGGTCGACCTGCTCCTGGGTGATCCGCCGCCACGGGGTGTGGCCCAGGTGCTCGCCGGTGGCCGCCTTCAGTTCGTCGATGCTCGCGAAGATCCGCATGCCGGGAATCGTAGTCACGTCCCGCCCGGACGCGGATGGATGTGCGACCCGGGGTGGTCCACGGGCAGGACGCACCGCAGGCCGGCCTGGTCGAGCTCGGCGCAGCGCTTGGACTCGGCCCGCCGGGGGAGCGGCGGCGGGCCCGCGGGAGGGGATTCCATGGTTCTCCAGGGTGGGGGCGACCTGGACCGGGACAAATCATGGCATGTCCCACCTTGGATTCCTATCGTGCCGATGCAGATCTGCCCCGCCGCCTTCCGGGGGACGCCGCGTTCACCGCCGCTCCGGTCCGGCCCCGACCAGCCGCCGGCACCACGCACCGCGCCCCGACCGGCCATCCAGGCTACACAGGCGTATAGTCAATTGTCCGAGCATCTAGTTGGCTGTACGAGCGAGTAGGAGATCTGGCGTGAGCCCGACCGGACCCGACCCCGAGGACCTCACCGCCCGCGCCCGCATCCGGGACGCGGCGATGCGGCATTTCGGGGAGTACGGCTACGAACGGGCCACCATCCGGGGCATCGCCGAGAGCGCCGGAGTGTCGTCCGGGCTGGTCCGCCACCACTTCGGCTCCAAGCAGGCGCTGCGCGAGGCGTGCGACGCGCACCTGATCAAGCAGATCCGCCGGCTCAACGACGACGTGCGGTCCGGCCGCATGCTCCACCAGGACAACCCGATCGCCACCACCAACGCCGCCCTCGGCCCTTACCGGCGCTACCTCGCGCACGCCCTGGTGGCCGGGTCGGCCGAGGCGGTGTTCGACCAGCTGGTCGAGCTGGCGGAGGAGTGGTTCGCCGAGAACGACCCTCGCCGGCCCGACGCTCCGCAGGTCGGCCGGCGCGCCCGGGCGGCGGCGTTCACCGCCATGGCGCTGTCGACCGCCGTGCTGCGTGATCATGTGGCCCGGGCCATGGGCGTCGACCTGGACACCCCGGAGGGCGAGCTGCTGCTCGCCCGGACGCTGCTCGACCTCTACTCCCACCCGGTGCTCGGCACCGACGAGGCGGCCGAGTACACCGCCGCGCTCGGCAAGCTCCCGCCCGGACGGCCGGCCCGGCCCTGACCCCTCCCCGACGACCCGCACGTCCCATGTCCCTCGAAGGAGCACGATGTCAGAGTCCACCGCCCCCACGTCGTTATCGAACGCCCGCCGGGCGGGCCGACCGTTCGACCCGCCGGACGAACTCGCGAAGCTGCGCGCCGAACAGCCGATCAGCCCGATGACCTACCCGGACGGGCACGAAGGGTGGCTGGTCACCGGACATTCCCTGGTACGGGCGGTCCTCGCCGATCCCCGGTTCAGCCACCGTCCCGACCTGCAGCACCTGCCGCTGGAGACCGCGCGCGTCACCGCGGCCCAGCCGGCGCCACCGGGGGCCTTCAACGCCATGGACCCGCCCGAGCACACCCGGTACCGGCGCCTGCTGACCGGGCAGTTCACCGTGCACCGGATGCGCATGCTCACCGGCCGGATCGAGGAGATCACCGCCGAGCACCTGGACGCGATGGCCCGGCAGGGACCGCCCGCCGACCTGGTGACCGCGTTCGCGCTGCCCATCCCCGGCCTGGTCATCTGCGAGCTGCTCGGCGTGCCGGCGTCCGAGCGCGACCCGTTCCAGCGGGACATGTCCACGCTGCTGAGCATGGACACCACCGCGGAGCAGAAGATGGCCGCCTACGCCGCGGTCCAGGCGTTCATGGCCGGCCAGATCCGCGCCAAGCGCGCCGCCCCCGGGGACGACCTGCTCAGCGGCCTGGCCACCGGCACCGACCTGACCGACGAGGAACTGACCAACCTCGGCGGCGTCCTGATGGGCGCGGGCTTCGAGACCACCGCCAACATGATCGCCCTGGGCGCGTACGCCCTGCTCGACCGGCCGGACCTGCTCGCCGAGCTGCGCGCGGACCCGGGCCTGGCCGACCAGGCCGTCGAGGAGCTGCTGCGCTACCTGAGCATCATCCCGGGCACGGTGCGGGCCGCGCTGGAGGACGTCGAGATCGGCGGGCAGCTCATCAAGGCCGGACAGTCGGTCACCGTGTCCATCCCGGCCGCCAACCGCGACCCGGCGCACTTCCCCGACCCCGACACGCTGGACCTTCACCGGAGCACCGCCGGCCATCTGGCCTTCGGGCACGGCATCCACCAGTGCCTCGGCCAGCAGCTCGCCCGGGTCGAGATGCGGGTGAGCATCCCCGCGCTGCTCGCCAGGTTCCCCACCCTGCGCCTGGCCGTCCCGCCGGAGGAGATCCCGCTGCGCACCGACATGCTGATCTACGGCGTGCACCGCCTGCCGGTCACCTGGGACGCGTGACCCCCCGGATCCGGTAAAACGCTTTGCCGTGGGCCCGCGGGCGCTGCGACCATCCCGGAATGGACCCGCACATCACCACGCTGGCCGAGCGGCCCGGGCTCGCGGCGGAGCTGTGGAGGATGCCGGACACCTGGCCGGTGTTCATGAAGCACGACCCGGCGGCCGGCCTGTACTACCCGCTGGCCGCCACCAGGTACGCCGACCACGTCCTGGTGGCGACCGACGACGCCGGCGAACCGGTCGCGCGGGCATTTTCGGTGCCCTTCGCGCTGGGCGGCGGCGAGCTGCCCGACGACGGCTGGGACGGGGTGCTGTGGCGGGCGACGGCCGACCGGCGGCGCGGCACGCCCCCGGACGCCATCTCGGCGCTGGAGATCACCATCCGGCCGGATCTGCAGGGCCGGGGACTGTCGGCCGTCATGCTCGCCGCGCTGCGGGCCCACGCCGCCGGGCTCGGCTTCGCCGAGCTGCTCGCCCCGGTACGCCCGAGCAACAAGCACCTGCACCGGCGGGTCCCGATGGCCGAGTACGCCGCGCTGCGCCGGGACGACGGCCTGCCGGCCGACCCCTGGCTGCGGGTGCACGTGCGGGCCGGTGGCGCGATCGACAAGATCGCGAGCCGGTCCATGGTGGTCGCCGGCACCCTGGCCGAGTGGCGCGAATGGACCGGCCTGCCGTTCGACCGGACCGGCGAGGTGGACGTCCCCGGCGCCCTGGTGCCGGTGCACTGCGACGTCACCCACGACCACGCCGTCTACGTCGAGCCCAACGTCTGGGTACGCCACCCGCTGGGGTGACCGGCGGGTCATCCTGGGAAAGGACCGGACATGTCCCGCGAACGGCTGCGGACCACCTTCGACCAGGCGGCCGCGCGCTACCAGGACGCCCGTCCCGAGTACCCGGCCGCCCTGTACGCCGACCTGCTCGAACTCACCGGGACGGCCCGGGGCGCGCGCCTGCTCGAAGTGGGCTGCGGGCCGGGCAAGGCCACCCTCCCGCTCGCCCGGCAGGGGTTCCGGATCACCGCGGTCGAGCTCGGCGCCGCGCTGGCCGCCGAGGCCCGGCGCAATCTGGCGGCGTTCCCCGACGTCTCGGTCGTCACGTCCTCGTTCGAGGAGTGGCGGCCGCCGGCCGGGGAGCGGTACGACCTCGTCTACGCGGCCACCGCCTGGAAATGGGTCGGCCCGGTGAAGTACGCGAAGGCCGCCGGGGTCCTCCGGCCGGGCGGCCGGCTGGCGGTGTGGGCGGCCGGGCACGCCAACCCGGCGGACGCCGACCCGTTCTTCACCGAGATCCAGCGGGTGTACCAGGAGATCGGCGAGGGCCACGACGGCACCTGGCCGCCGCCCCCGCCGGAGGACGAACCCGACCCCACCCCGGCCGAGTTCGAGGCCTCCGGCCTGTTCACCGTGGTCGCGACCCGCCGGTACGTGTGGGCGCTGGAGTACACCGCCGAACAGTACCTGGCGCTGCTGGACACCTTCTCCGGCCACATCGCCATGGCGCCGGCCAGGCGCGCCCACCTCTACGCGGAGATCCGCCGGCTGCTCGCCGCCCGCCCGGACGGCCGGCTCACCCGCCACTGGTGGGCCCCCCTCACCATCGGCCGCCGCCGCTGATCTGCACGGCGGCAGGCCCGCGCGCGTCATCCGTACGGTCGCGCGGGTCCGTGGCGAGGTCCTCTCAGTGCGCCTGCCTGGCCCGGTCGAGGTAGGCGAGCAGTTCGGCCATCCGCTCCGGCGGCCAGGGCAGGCGGCGGCCGAGTTCGGTGCCCTGTTCCCGCCACATCCGCCGGGCCGCCTCCTCGGTCTGGCCGCCGGCCGGGTGGAAGGCGGCACCCAGCTCGTCCCAGTCGCGGACGAGTTCCCGCACCCGCGGGTCGTCCACCGGGGTGCCGGCCCGCACGTGCGCGAGCAGTTCGTCGACGAGCCCGGCCCACCGGGCCCGCGCCGCCTCGACGGCCTCCGGCCCGAGTTCGGCGCGCCGCCGCGCCAGTTGTTCCTGCTGTTCCTGGGTGAAGTAGCCGTCCAGCATCGAGATCATCTCCAGGGTCGTCATGAACTGGTCGGGATGGGGCATCGACGACCGGCCGAGCTGCGCGAGCAGGCCGCGGACCTGGCGGGTCAGCCGGGCGATCCGGGCGGCCTGCTCTTCGAGCCCGGCCAGCTGCGCGCCGAGCAGCTCGCGCATCGCCGCCAGGTCGTCCGCCGGGCGGGCTATCACCGCACCGATCTCCGCCAGGGGCACCCCCAGCGCGCGCAGGGCCCGCACCCGGTACAGGCGGCGCAGGTCGGGCTCGGTGTACCGGCGGTGGCCGGCCGGCGTCCGCTCGCTCGCCCGCACCAGCCCGATGTCGTCGTAGTGGCGGAGCGTCCGCACGGTGACGCCGCCGGCCCGGGCCAGCTCGCCGATGCTCCACCGGCGTCCGGTGTCCTCCTCCATCACCCTGACGACGGTAGGACCTCTCGTCGCGAGAGGTTCAACCCCTGCCGGGTGCGACATCGCACCGAACAACAAAATGATCTTCTGTCCCAAATGCCGGTTGCCGGACGGTCCGAATACTTATGATCAACTTCAGCAGGGTGCCGGACGGGGGTCGTCCGTCCCTGCGGAAAGGGGACATGAAACTCTTGCGTCGCAATCTCGTGATCGCGCTGTGCCTCGGCACCCTGGTCGCCACCGGCTCCGGACCGGCCGCGCTGGCCGACCGGCGGCAGGACCCGGCCACGTCGTCACACCGGTCGGCCGACCTCGTCATCCCGGGTGACAATTTCCATCCCGAGAGCGTCGCGGCCACGCCGGACGGCACGGTGTTCGCCTCCAGCATCGTGACCGGCGAGATCGTCCGGTTCCGGCCCGGGTCCACGACCGCGCAGACGTTCCTGCCGGCCGGGGTGAACCTCGGCACCGCCGGCGTGCTCGCCGACCCGCGGCGCGGCGTGCTGTGGGCGTGCGCCATCGACCTGTCGTTCCAGACGCCCACCGTCCTGCAGGCGTACCGCCTGTCGACCGGCAGGCTGGAGGCGGCGTACACCCTGCCGGACGGCGGCGTCTGCGCGGACATCACCCTGGCCCAGGGCGCGGTCTACCTCACCGACACCACCAACCCGACGGCCACCCCGCAACCGCCCGGCCGCATCCTGCGGCTGGCGACGCCGAACCCGCTGACGGCCTCCGGCGGCAAGCTGTCGGTGTGGTCGCAGGACCCCGCCTTCACCAGCGGAGCGGGGCTGCAGATCAACGGCATCGCGTTCGACGGCGCGCGTTCCCTGTACACCACCAACTACAACAGCGGCGAGCTGATCAAGGTCGACATCGCCCCGGACGGCACCGCGCGGCCGGCCCAGGTCGTCGACCTCGGCAAGCGGTTCGTCAACCCGGACGGCATCCGGATGCTGGACCGTGACCACCTGCTGGTCCCGGAGAACCCCGGCCCGTTGAGCGTGGTGGACGTGCGCAGGCGCACCGCGACCGTGGTGACCTCGCTCGACCAGCCCAGCTCGGTGGCCGTCACCGGCTCGTCCGTCTACGTGGCCGAGGGCCAGATCCCGCGACTGCAGACCGGCCAGCAGCCGAACCTGCCGTTCAAGGTCCGCCGGCTGCCCGCGCCCTGACCTACCGGCGGCACGGCAGGGCGGCACCGTTCGACCATCGGCGGCCGGACTCCCGGAGTTCCGGGGTCCGGCCGCCGATCGCCGTCAGCGGCCGGCCACATCGCTCCCGCCAGGTGGCAGGGCTCAGCGCCACCGGCGACCCGGGCGAAGCGCCGTCACCGGGAACGCCGTCACCGGGAACAAGGTCAGTACGGCCAGCCGGGGACGTTCAGCCGGATGCGGTACAGGCCGAAGTTCCCGCTGTTCCCGCCCCGGGAGGGCGTGCCCGAGGTGATGTACAACGTCTGGCCGTCCGGGCCGCCGAAGGCGACGTTGGTGGTGTTCAGCCCGGCGGAGATGGTGCCGAGCTGCACCCCGGACGGCGAGTACACGTGGACCTTGCCGTCGTTGTAGGACGCCTGGTAGAGGTTGCCGGCGCAGTCGATGGTCGCGCCGTCCGAACCGTTCAGCGACGCGAAGTCGGCGCGCTGGCCGACGCTGCCGTCGCCGTTGACCGGCCACTTGTAGACCCGTCCGGTGCCGTTGCCGCCCACGTAGAGCGTCCGCCCGTCCGGCGAGAGCACGATGCCGTTCGGCTCCCGGATGGTGTCGTCGATCAGCGACACGACACCGTCCTTGACCCGGTACACGCCGGTGCGGCCGGACATCTGGTCCGCCCGGTTCGCCCGCTGGAAGTCGGGATCGGTGAAGTACACGGTGCCGTCGGCGCCCACCGTGAGGTCGTTCGGCGAGTTGAACGCGCGACCCTGGTAGGAGGAGGCCACCACGCCCCGCGCCCGGTCGGCCAGCCGGAAGGAGGAGACGCTGCGCTGGTCGTGCGTCGCGGCCAGCAGCGTGCCGCCGTCCCGGCTGAGCGCCAGACCGTTGCTGCCGGAACCGGAGATGAAGGTCTCGAAGGTGCCCGGCTCGGTGAACCGCAGCACGTCCGCGGGCTGGACGCCCTCCGGCCCGGTGCCGTCACGCATGAGCGACAGCAGCAGGGTCTGGCTGGTGGCGTCCCAGACCGGGCCCTCCAGGAAGTTGAAGCCGTCCCGGATCTTCGTGGCGGTCACCGACGCCGACGGCAGCGGGTCGGGGTAGCTCGCACCCGGCGTGCACGGCCCGACCCCGGGACGCGGCGTACCCGGCGAGGGAGTGACCGTCGGCGTAGGAGTGGGGGTGGGGGTGGGGGTCAGCGTGGGCGTGGGCGTGGGGGTCGGGGTCGGCCCGGTGCCGATGACCCAGCGCTGGTTCGCACCGCCGTTGCACGACCAGATCTGCAGCAGGGTGCCGTCCGCGCTGGAGTTGCCGTTCGCGTCCAGGCACTTGCCGGACGGCTGGCTGACGAGCTGCCCGCTCGCGGTCGCGGTCCAGCGCTGCGAACCGGAGCCGTTGCAGTCGTAGATCTGCGCCCGCGCGCCGTTGGCGGTGGAACCGCCGGCCACGTCGAGGCACTTGCCGAGGGCGCGCAGCGTGCCGTCGGTGCCGGCGGTCCACTGCTGGGCCACGCCGCCGTGGCACGTCCACAACTGGACGCGGGTGCCGTTGGCGCTGCTGCCGCCGGCCACGTCGACGCACTTGCCGCCGATGCCGGTGATCGGGACGCCGGCAGCCGCGGCCGCGGTGGACGCGTGGACCAGTGCGGTGGCGAGCACGACGACCGCCGCGGCGGCGCCGGTCGCGAGGGAACGCCGGGCCCGCCAGGCCCGGGGATTCCGTGATGCGGTCATGGAGACCTCCGATGCGATGCGGCCGGCCATGTCAGGAGTGGACGGCCATCGACAGACGACTATCGGATGGTCACGCTGAAATAACAAGAACGCCTTTCATGACGCTCCGTATCACCGCAGGTCACTGGCCCTGAATACCACCGGAATCGTTTCGACGGATGAGACGAGACGGCACCCGGCTGAGACTCACGGGGAGCGGCGACGGAGGCGTCCCCGTGCATGCGAAACCTGACGGTACGCCGGCCGCCGGATCGGCGATCCCTTTACCTGCGCGAGCGTGTGACCTGCCGGTCTCCCCACATTGGTCACTCCGACGGCCATGGAGTCTGTCAGCCGGGTGTCCGGGCAGCCGATCGACCGGTTCCCCTGCCTGACCTCGGGGTGCCGCGCCACCGCCGGATCAGCGTTCCGCCGGTGCCCTTGGGCGGCGGGTTCGGTGAGATCCGTGCAGCGCCGCGTTCACCGGCACCCCCGGCCGCCCGACCGGACATCGGTGATCTTCTCCCCCGCGCACGGCGTTCCACTCTTCAGAGACTCAGTTCGGCCGCTGGCACGATGAACGCGATGACCTGGATCGCCATCTCCTTGTCGATCTGGGCGACGGACAGACCGAGCGCGCGTTCGCCGCGATCCCAGAAACGGCCCTTGATCGTCCCGTGCGCGATCAGAAGCTCGGTGAAGGGCGATGACTCGCCCCGGGCGAGCCGGCGGGTGACATCCACCGGGTGGGGATCGCCCCAGACGGCGATGGCCGCCGCCTCGTAGTCGCGGCACAGCGGTTCCAGGCTTTCCCAGGCGGCCTGGGCCGCCGAACCGTCGTGGTCATCCCAGAATTCTTCGGACGCCGCCAAGACGATCGCGTGACCCCCCGCGTCGCTGGTGACGGTCAGCCCGGCGTGCTCCCGGCTGGTCCAAGAGTCGGGAAACACCCAGGACTCGAATTCGGCGTAGAGCGCTGGAAGATCCACATTCGGCATACCTACAGGCTATTTGATCTTCGGCAACGACGACACGACCCCAACGGTCCATCGTCGAAGATCAAAAAGGCCCTCGTCCCGGGAAGCGGGAGAGGGCCTTTGAGATGCGGAGGCTCGGGGATTTGAACCCCGGATGGGCTGTAGACCCAAACCGCATTAGCAGCTCTGATCCTGCCTGTCCCGATCGGTTCCACCTGGACCAACAGGGCTCGACGGTCCACCTGGAACGAGGCTGGACGGCGCTGGATTGCAACTAGAACTGCAACTATGATCGGATCAAGGACTATGCGGACGCGCGTGTTCCGTCTGCCAGATCGGGACCCGCGGCCGGCGGTGATGGACGCGCCTCGATGGGTATCCCGAAGCCGTAGCCTCCCGTCTATTCGTCGAAGAGGCGCGAGAGTAGAGCGCCTTGACCGGATTGCAGGACGTGTCCGTGTTCGAGGGGGATCCAGAAGCATTCAAAGCGAATGGGCTGCCCAGTCCCGTCGTGGTCCTCGTGGCTTGTCCACCGGTGGAGGGTGTCCTGGTGGAGAGCGAGCTGGAATACGTGGCGGCGTTGGATTTCGGGACGGTACGGGGTGATGTCGTAGTCGACCACCCCAAGCTTGCGGACGATGGTGAACCGAGTGAGGCCGGTCTCCTCCCGAGCCTCGCGTAAGGCTGCGCTCGCAGGATCTTCCCCCGGCTCGATCGTGCCCGCGGGTACCTGTATGCCGACTTCTTCGTGGCTGTAGTCCAGGTGGCGGAAGACGAGAAGCCGCCTGTCTCGGACGATGTAACAGAGGGCTTTGTCACAGACGGTCTTGTCCGGCATTGAGCCTCCAGGATGCGGAAGGACAGTGCCGTGATCTTAAGGACAGACCAGGGTATGGTCCCTCGGGAACGGCCTCCCGGACCACATGCCTCAGTTATCGCGCGGACGCTAAGCCGCGTCACCCGGGGGGCTGGGGCTGAGGAACAAAGCCCTGGACCGTCGATCGCCCCCAACCACGTACGGCGCCCAGCCACAACCAGGCGATCGTGAGGGCGGCGCTGTTCACCAACGGCTTCGCTGCCACCGACGACTGCCCGGGCCTGTTCTAACCGCCGACGGTTTTACAGCGGGCCGACGATTCCGACTGCGGCATGCCTTTGAGCTTGCCGTACGGCTCCGCTCGCAGTCCTGGCGGGCGAGATCATCCCGCACATATCCCGGATCTTGGTATGCACTCCCACACGCTCTTGCGCTGGGCGATCCACCGGGATCGGACTATCTACGCCGGAAGCTCCTGCTTCTCGATCCCTCTCGGTGCAACAGCGCTCAACCTCGTTCCCCGGTGAGCCAGGGTGAGGAACGAACCCTGGATCTTCGATCGCCCCCGACCATGGCAGACCTCAACCACGATGAAGCGATCGTCGGGCTGCATCGGGGCGGCGGCGCGACCAAAGGCCGGCGACCTGTGGGAGGAACATGACCTCGTCTTCGCCACCCAGCGGGGGCGCCCCATGGAGCGGAGCGAGGACTACAAGGTATGGAAGTCCATTCTGAAGCGGGCAGGCGTCCGGGACGCCAGGCTCCATGACGCCCGGCACACGGCGGGTACGCTCCTGGTGGAGCAAGGCGTCCACATCCGCGTGGTCCAAGAGATCCTGGGGCATGCGCGGGTGACCACGACGGAGCGGTACACGCACGTCGCCGGCGCGATGATGCGGGACGCGAGCGAGCGCATGGGGTCCGCGCTCTGGGGCGATACATGATCTCCGGCGGCCAACTGCAACTACGACACCTTTGAAGATCAAAAAGGCCCTCGTCCCGGGGTGCGGGAGAGGGCCTTTGAGGTGCGGAGGCTCGGGGATTTGAACCCCGGATGGGCTGTAGACCCAAACCGCATTAGCAGTGCGGCGCCATAGACCTGACTAGGCGAAGCCTCCTTGAACACCGGACGGCCGGCTGGCAGCCGTCTGGCTCAGGACAGAGTACCGGCCTTGGTGGCGGGCGGCAAAGTGGATTGCCGGTGACGGCGGTTCATGTCGGGTTCGCGACGGCCGGGCCGCTCGATCACCTGCTCGCCGAGCGTCCGGCCGGAGCCGGCCGGCCAGCGCGGGGTGGATGTCCACACCCTGTGTCCACAGCCTGTGGACACAGGGTGTGCATGGACGTTCAGGCGCGGCGGGTGGCCTCGCCCTCCACCTCGATCTTGACCTTCTTGCCGACCAGGACGCCGCCGGTCTCCAGGGCGACGTTCCAGGTGAGGCCGAACTCCTCGCGGTCGATCTCGGTCTCCAGGGCGAAGCCGAACAGCTCGGCGCCCCAGGGGTTGGTGCCCGCGCCGCCGTACTCGACCTTGAGGGTGACCTCGCGGGTGACGTCCCGGATGGTGAGGTCGCCGGTGACGACGAACTCGTCGTCGGAGTGGCTGACGACCCGGGTGCTGCGGAAGTTGATCTCGGGGAACTTCTCCACGGCCAGGAAGTCGTCGCTGCGCAGGTGGGTGTCGCGATCCGCGCTACCGGTGTCGATGCTCGCGGTCTTGATCGTGAGCTCGGCGGACGAGTCGAGCGGGTTCTCGGCGATCGTGACCGAGCCGGCGAAGTCGGCGAACCGGCCGCGGACCTTGCTCACCATCATGTGCTTGGTGACGAAGCCGACGACGGTGTGCGACGCGTCCAGGTCGAAGGTGCCGGGCTCGGGGATCGTGATGCCTTCCCAGGCGCGAGTGCTCATCTGTGTGTCCTCCACGGAACGGCGGGTCGATGCTGATGTCTTCGGCAACAAATGTCTACACGAGGAATATTCCGCTCGTCAATTAACGTCCGCATAGTATGGAACACGTGATCCCAACTGACGACCCCCGACTGACCGCGATGGGCCTGCTCGCCGAGGTGCACTCCGGGCTGACGGCCAAGACGGCGCCGGCCTTCGCCGCGGCGGGGCTTTCCGAGATCGACTTCGAGACACTGATCAGGCTGGCGCGCTCCCCCGCGCGCAGCCTGCGGATGAGCGACCTGGCCGCGCAGACGTCCCTGTCGACCAGCGGGGTGACCCGGGTGGTGGACCGGCTGGAACGGGAAGGGCTGGTCGAACGGGTGGCATGCGCCACCGACCGGCGGGCCTCCTACGCCACGCTGACCGAGGCGGGCGCGGCCCGGCTGCAGAACGTGCTGCCCCAGCACCTGGACGACATAGACAAGTGGCTCACCGGACTGCTCGACCCCGACCGGCTGAAGGAGTTCCTGGAGACCCTGACCCTGATCAGGAACGTGGTGCGCCCGTGCGCCACCGCCGGCGCCACCGGGACGCGGGAGACCTGCCCGCCCACCGGCTGAGCCGCCGGCCGCGGGTCAGGACTGCGGTTGCGGCTGTGTTTCGGGAGCGCACGGCCGCACGACCACCAGGTCGCCGCGCAGCTTGGCCATCCCGCGTGACACCGTGCTCTTCACGGTGCCGATGCTGATGCCGAGGGTCCGGGCGATCTCGCCCTCGCTCATGTCCTCGTAGTAGCGCAGCACGATCGCGGTGCGCTGGCGCACGGGCAGCCGGTCCAGCGCCTGCTCCAGCAGCTCGTGGATCTCCGCGGGCGCCGGGCCGTCGCCGACCGGCGTCTCCGGCAGCTCCTCGGCCGGATACTCCTCCAGCCGGCGGCGCCGCCACCACGAGATGTTGATGTTGACCATGGCCCGCCGGACATAGCCGTCCAGTGACGCGCGGTCCTGGACGCGGTCCCAGGCCAGGTAGGTCTTGGCCAGCGCGGCCTGCAGCAGATCCTCGGCGTCGGCGGGCTGCCCGGTGAGCTGGTGGGCCACGCGCAGCAGCGCCGGCCCGCGGGTGACCACGTACTCGCGGAACTCCTCGTCTTTGCCGCTCATGCGATCACCGCTGCCGTGACGGAGGACCATGATTGCTGGAATCTCGTGGCCAGAATCGCAGCCGGATCGTCTGTGGCGGCCGATCTTCGTTTCAGGTTTCGTCCCGCCGACAGCAAAGATCGTTACAGTCGCGTGGCATGCCGGGGCGGTGACTAGTTCATCCTGGAGTGGGTAAATTGCTACGCGCATCGGCACCGGGAGAAGAAATCGCCCGTCGAGACGGGCAGGCGGCGGCGAGTCGTGTGAAGCTAGGCATGCGGGCAGGACCGACCGCGGCCGCACCTGGGGAGGGGCGATGGGAGTCGAGCGTCGCCATGCGCTGGCGTCGGCCGCCCTCGGCCGCGGGCCGGCGCCCCGGCCGGCCACCGCTCCCCGATCCGCGACGAGCGTCGTGACCGGTGAGGTCCTCGACATCAGCCCGCATCTGCTGATCCTGGAGAACCCGGACGGCGTGGAGGAGCGGCTGGTCATCGCGCCGTGGGCGACCGCCTGGTACGGCGCGGCGATCCCGCCCGCCGAGATCCCCGCCGGGTCGCGGGTGGTCGTCCGCGCCACCCAGGCGGGACGGGTGGTCGACCGCGTCTGGGCCGCCGTCACCCGGGTGACCGGGGTCATCCTCGCGCTGGGCCGCGAGCGCCGGGACCGCACCATCGAGGTGGACTGCGGCCCGCACCGGGGCCGGCGGGTCGCGGTGATCCCCTACGGCGCCTCGGGGCGCATCCGGGTACGGTTCCCGAAGCTCGAACCCGGCTATCTCTTCGACGCCATCGGCACCCGGGTGAACGGGGTGACCTACGCACGGCTGCCGGCCACCTCGCAGCCGCCCTACCGGGCGACCGCGGTGCCCCCGCCGCCGCCCGGGTACGGCGGGGTGCAATCCCGGATCTCCGGGACGGCCGGCTGGTCGGACGCCTTCGACGAGGGCGAGACCGGCGCGGCGTACCCGATGCTGGAACGGGCCGACTCCGGCTGCGACGACGCGGGCGTGTCCTGCGCCGCCCTGCCGTATCTGGCGCTGGGGTCGCGGCTGCACGTGGAGAACACCTGTGCCGGCCAGGCCGCCACGGTGCCGATCGTCACCTGCGGCTGCATGGCGGGCCGGTACTGCGACCGCTGCGTGGAGTGCGGCACCTCGCCGCGCGGGCGGGTCGTCGAGCTGTCGCCGGCGTCGTTCGTCGAGCTGGGCGGCGATCTGGCCAACGGATGTTTCAACGCGCGCATCGGACTTGGGTGACATGACGCCGACGCAGCCGACGACCATCGCCACCGCCGCCCTGGTGCTGCTCGTGGTGCTGCTGGTGCTCGGCGGCGCGGCCAAGGCGGCGACGCTGCGCGGCGACGCCGAGCCGGGCGCGCTGGTCCGGCTCGGACCGGGGGTGCTGGTTCCGGAACGCTGGCGGCGGCCGGTGATGGTCGTCTGCTCGATCGGCGAGATCGTGCTGGCGATCGGCCTGATCTTCACCCGGCACCCGCTGCCGCGCTGGGGGACGATCGCGTTCTTCTCGGTGGCGAGCTACGTGCTGGTCGAGCTGCGCCGCCGCCGGCCGGACGCGGGATGCGGCTGCTTCGGCGAGGCGAGTTCGGCGCCGGTGGGTCTGCGGTCGATCGGCCGGGCGGTGGTGCTGGCCGCGATGGCGGTACTGGTGACGCTGGTGCCGGTGTCCGGAGTGGACCTGGCCGCGGGGATCTCCGCCGACCTGGCGCTGGCGCTGGGCGCCGGGACGGCGCTGCTGGCGGTGCTGTCACCGGAGATGGGTGAGGGCATCGCCCGGGTGCGGTACCGGGTGCCCTGCGAGCAGCGGCCGATCCCCGCAGCCCGGGCACTGGCGCGGCTGCGGGCGAGCGCCGAGTGGCGGGCGCACGCCGGCCTGCTGGCCTCCGCCGAGCCGGCGGACTCCTGGCGGGAGCTGTGCTGGCGGTTCTATCTCTATCCAGGCCGGACGGCGTCCGGGGAGCCGGCCGAGGTGGTGTTCGCGGTGCACCTGGTGGGGCGGCGGCCGCCGGTCCGGGTGGCCGTGCTGGCGGCGGCGGGCGCGCCGGGAAGTCTGCCGGAATCTAGCGGAATATCGGCCGCACACTAGAAACCCTTAGACGGCCCAAGGTGGATGCCGCCGCCCGCGACCGGGGAACCGGTGCGAGGGGGACCGGACGCGGGCCCGGCCGCGGGCGAGCGGCATTCAGCTCTCTACGGCTCTCTAGCTTCCCCTCTAGAAAGCCGTAGAGAGGTCAATGGGGCACGGACGGCGCCGTGCCGGGGGTGATCGCCGGGCCGGCTATAACGGCTGGGCCCGGAGGAACTTACCGAAGTGCGGCACGGTGAAGGCGATCAACCCGCGCTCGGCGCTGTAGATGAGTCCCTTCTTGATCAGGCTGTCGCGGGCGGGCGAGAGGCTGGACGGCTTGCGGCCGAGCAGCTCGGCCACGTCGGAGGTGAGCACCGGCTCCTCGCCGGCCGACGCCATCGCGCGCATGTAGTCGCGCTCGGCGGGGGTGGCCCGTTCGTACCGGCTGCCGAAGAACCCGACGGCGAGCTCCTCCTCCGCCTCGGGCGCGGCGACCCGGATGTCGTCGGCGGTGATGGGGCTGTCCGGCGCCAGGTCCCAGGCGACCTTGCCGTACGCCTGCACGAAGTAGGGGTAGCCGTCGGCCGCCCGGTAGAGGGCGTCCAGCGCCTCCGGGGTGAACTCCACCTGCTCGCGCTCGGCCGGGGCGATCAGCGCCAGGTCGGCGGCCTCCCGGTCCAGCCGGTCGATGCGGGCGTAGCGGAACAGCCGCTCGGAGTAGCTCTTGGCCGCGCTCAGCACGCCCGGCAGGTGCGGCAGGCCGGCGCCGACCACGATCAGCGGGCCGCCGCTCTGCGACAGCTCGTGGCAGGCCGCGCACAGCGCCGAGACGTCGGCCGGCCGCACGTCCTGCATCTCGTCGATGAACAGCGCCACGCCGACGCCGAGGTCGGTGGCCACCGAGGCGGCGTCCACGAACAGCTCGGTGAGGTCGATCTCCAGGTCGCCGGAGTCGGCGCGCCCGCGGCCGGCCGGGACATCGATCGCCGGGGACCAGTGGGAGGTGCCCTTGGCCGCGGCCGGGTCGCGCATGGCGAACGCCTTGAGCACGCCGAGGAACTCCTCGATGCGCTCCGGCGCCCGGTGGCGAGGGGCCAGCTCGCGGACCGCCATGTGCAGCGCGGCGGCGACCGGCCGGCGGATCGACTGCTCGGGCCGGGCCTCGATCTTGCCGGTGCCCCACAGCCGCTGCATGGCCATCGACTTGAAGGTGTTGAGCAGCACGGTCTTGCCCACGCCGCGCAGCCCGGTGAGGACCATGCTCCGCTCGGGGCGGCCGCGGGCCACCCGCTCCAGCACGACCTCGAACTGCCGCAGCTCACGATCGCGGCCGGCCAGCTCCGGCGGGCGCTGCCCGGCGCCGGGGGCATAGGGATTCCGCACGGGGTCCACGCTCTCGGACTTTATGCCCGGATCTAGCGGCCGTCCTAGATTTCCGTAGAAACGGCTACCGCGTGTCGCCGGGCACCGGACGGCGCCGGGCCGGACCTGCGGGGGCGCCGCGACGGCCGTCATGACACGCACCTCACCCTCGCCGTCCGGGTTGGACCGAACCGGTGTTCGATCCGACGCCCATGACTGTAGCGCTCCCTCGAACATGTGCGCGAGGTCTATCGCGGAAAAGCCGCCATGCGTGTCGCGCATACCTCGGCGGCACCGGCGTCCCCGGGCCACGTCACGATTGCGTCACGAGCGCGGCGCCGATGGCCTTACCCTGGCGTATGCCCGAGACACGAAAGCGGCTCCACCTGGGCCTTCTCGCGCTGGTGGCCGCCGCGGGAGCCCTGGCCGGCTGCGGTGACGGCGGCGGGCCGGCCGGCGCCACGCCCGCGCCCGAGACCGGCCCGGCGACGCCCGGCCCGGCCACGACGCCGCCGGCGGTGAGCGAGACCCCGAGCCCGGCCCCCTCCCCTGCCGGGCCGCCGGACTTCTCGGCCAAGGTCTCGCCGGTGACCGCCAAGGACCTGCCGCACTCCTGGCGGCCCGGCTGCCCGGTGCCGCCGTCCCGGCTCCGGAAGGTCACCATGACCTACTGGGGGTTCGACAAGAAGGCGCACACCGGCGAGCTGATCGTGAACAGCGCGGTCACCGATGACGTGACCGCCATCTTCCGGCGCCTGTACGAGTGGCGCTACCCGATCGCCCGGATGCGGCCGGTGGACGCCTACCGGGGCAGCGACTTCGACTCGATCGAGGCGGCCAACACCTCGGCGTTCAACTGCCGCGCGGTCACCGGGGGCACCGGCTGGTCCAAGCACTCCTACGGCCGGGCCATCGACCTCAACCCGCGGGAGAACCCGTGGGTCGAGCCGGACGGCTCGGTGGCGCACGGCAACGCCCGCAAGTTCGCCCGGCGCCCGCTGCAGGCCCCCGGCGTGATCAACCCCGGTGACCGGGTGGTCCGGCTGTTCGCGAAGTACGGCTGGGAGTGGGGCGGCCTGTTCGCCGGCGCCAAGGACTACCAGCACTTCAGCAAGGGCGGCGGCTGAGGGCCGGCCTCACAGGCCGTCGGTGAAGAGCAGGCGGTTGGGCGTGGCGGCCGGCACGTCGCGCAGCGCGCCGGTGGTGGCGTTGCCCGTGATCCACCGGATGACGGTCACCGAGCTGGCGTCCCCGTACAGGTCCTTGAACAGCGCCGCCGTGCCGGCCGCGTACGCGGCGGCGTAGCCGGTCCCGCTGCCCTGCCGGACCGCGCCGCCGGGCCCGGCCGACGCCACGTCCACGCCGGGCGCGTACACGTCCACGCAGGGACCGCGGCCGCTGAAGGCGGCCGGGCGGTCGGTCTCGGTGGACGCCGCGATGGTCAGCGGGCCGGCCGCCGAGCCCGGGGAGGTGTCGCAGGCGTCGGCGCCCCCGTCGCCCGCACCTCCGGCGAGCAGGATGGTCAGGTAGGTCAGCCCGTTGGCGGCGTCGTTCAGCATCGGCGACTCCGGGCCGCTGAAGGTGAGGACGGCGACGGCCGGGCGCCGCAGGTTCCCCGCGATCCATTCCAGGCCGGCGATGGCGGCCGAGTAGGTGCCCGTGCCGCCGCAGCCCAGCACCCGGACCGGCACCAGCCGGACGGCCGGTGCGACCCCGGAGCGGGTGCCGCCGAGGATGCCGGCCGCGAAGGTGCCCTGGCCCCCGCAGTCGCCGCTGCCGAGCCCGTCGGCGACCACGGAGTATCCGGGGTCGACCCGGCCGGCGAGGTCGCCGCCGCGCGGGTCGATGCCGGTGCCGACGACGTACGCGGTCACCCCGGCGCCGCGGTGCACGGCCCGGAACGACCCGTCGAGCGGCAGAGCCCGCTGGTCGATCCGGTCCAGGCCCCAGGACGTGGTGGGCGCCGTCCGGGCCGCGCCCGGCGCCGGCGGCCGGACGGCCGGCCCCGGCGCGGCGGGCGCCCGGACGACGCCATCGGACTCGATGGCGGTGACCTCGGGCTGCCTGAGCATGACCGTCAGCTGCTGGGCGGTCAGCGGGACGGCGAACCCGTTCATCACCTTCGTGTAGACGTAGACCGGCCGTAGCCCGAGCCGGGACAGCACGCTCGCCGGCCGCGCGTCTTCGGTGAGCCGGACGATGTACCGGTCCGCCCGCGCCGGGGCCGCCGTGACCCGGTACCGCTCCGGCGGATCGGCGTGGCCGGCGGGCGGCACGACGGCGGCCGGCAGCGCCCACGGAAGCACCAGCGCCGTCCAGCCGGCGGCGCGCCGGAACCTCGTCGTAAGGCGGACCCCCATCGTGTTCTCCTCTCGTCTGCCACTCGTCTCACCGGCCATCGGCACCGCGCGTCACAACCCGCCGGTGAACAGCAGCCGGTTCGGCGTGTCGGGCGGGACGCCGGTGAGCACCCCCTCGGTCGCGTTTTCGCGGATCCTGTCGAGCAGGACGTACGACCGCACGTCCCCGTAAGCGTCCTTGAACAACGCGGCGACGCCGGCCGCGTAGGAGGCGGCGAGCAGGGTGCCGCTGGTGCGGATGGTGGCGCCGCCCGGCCGGGCGGTCACCACGGCGGCACCGGGGGCGAACAGGTCGACGCACGGCCCGGTGGTGCCGAAGCCCGCCGGACGATCGGCGACGGTGGACGCCGCGACGACCAGCGTGCTGAGCACCTGGGCGGGTGAGGCCACGCACCTCCTCGCCGCGCCATCACCGGCGGCCAGGGTGAGGAAGACGTTGCGCCGGGCCAGTTCCAGCGCCGCGGCCTCCAGCGCCGGTGCCTCCAATGCCGGAGCGTTGACCCCGGAGCCTCCGATCACCGCGACGGAGGGGTGAGAGTTGTCCCGGGCGATCCAGTCGAGCCCGGCGAGCTTCCCGGAGAAGGTGCCGGTCCCGTCGCAGGCCACCACGCGGACCGGTATCAACCGGACCTTCCGTGCCACTCCCCAAGTGCGGCCACCGACAATGGTCGCGGCGGCGGTACCGCGGCCCAGGCAGTCGCCGGTGCCGTGGCCGTCCTGGACGACGGTGTACCCCGGGGCCAGCCGATTGGCGTACTCGGCGCCGGCCGGGTCGATGCCGCTGTCGACGATGTAGGCCGTCACGCCGACACCGGAGTGCCGGGCCTCGAAGCCTCCCGCCACAGGGAGGTAACGCTGGTCGATCCGGTCCAGCCCCCAGGAGCGTACCGGGGCGGGGCCGAGCGGCTCGGCGGGCAGCGGGCCGAATCCCTGGAAGAGGCCGTCGTGCTCCACGACCGCGACGCCGGGGTGCTGGAGCACCGTGACGACCTCCGCGGTGGTCAGCCGGGCGGCGAAGCCGTTGACGACCTTGGTGTACACGTACAGCGGCTTCACCTTGACCATGCCCAGTACCTCGGCGGGCCGGACGTCGGGCCGGAGCCGGACGATGTACTGGCCAGGAATGATCTTCACGCTGGGCCGGGGTGGGTCGGCGGGAGTCCAGCCACCGGCCCGGACCGGTGGGAGCGCCGCCGCCAGGCCGCCCGGGGCGAGCGGCACCGCGAGCAGCACCAGGAGCAGCACCAGGAGCCCGGTCGCGCGCGACGTCCGGGCCGTGCCACGGACGAGGCCGCCGCGCGGGCGGCGGGCGGCTGCCGGGTCGGAGCGGGCGGTCATCGCGGTCCCCTCGCGCTGGACTGGTTCCGGGGCCGGTGCGCGGCCGCCGATCTGATCATTGATCAACTACCCACAGTAGCGAGTCTTACGCTGCGTGATCAGATATCCGCTGACCGGCCGCACCAGACCCGCCAAAAAGGGAGATTAAGGCAGCCTTGGCGGTTGATGCCCGATATGATCGCTGGCCGTGACCGCTCCGGAGTCATCCCCCGCGGGGGCACGTCGGGGACCGCTGCGGCCGTGGATCATCGTCACCGCGGTCCTGTTCGCGCTGGGCACCGTGCTGGCGCTCGCCTGGCCGGCGGGCGGGCTGCGCGAGCAGCGGGACGAGGTCCCCCACCGCAAGGCCGGCCAGACCACCACCGGCCACCGTTTCGCCATAAAGCCCTACAAACCCCGGTACGTCACCAAGGACCCCGGGCCGGCGCTCGGCGACCCGAAACCCGGCCGCTTCCTGGTGCTTGAGTTCGACGTGCGCAACGTCGGCCACGACACCGCCTCGGTCACCCACCTGGCCGAGGACCTGTCCCCGGTCCTGTCGCCCGGCGGCCGGGCGCTCGACCGGTTCAAGGACCGGACGGCCGGCTTCGTGGTGCGCGACGCCCACACCGACCGCGACCAGCTCCAGCCCGGCCTGCCGGAACGGGTCATGATGGTCTACACCGTGCCCGCCGGCCTCCCCGACCCGACCAACGTGACCCTGACCTTCCGCGACCACGTCTACCAGGCCGGATTCCAGACCGACCTGCCCGAGTGGCTGCCCGGCGAGAATCTGGCCGTCTACGACCTGGTGGTGGGCCGGTGAGGCGCGCGCTGCTCGGCCTCCTCACCGGCGCGCTGCTGCTGGCCGCGATCGCCGGGGTGCACCGCGCCATGCCGGACATCACCCGGCGGTACGCGCCGATCGCCACCGACGGCGAGATCGGCCGCGAGGTGGACACCACCGCCTTCCGGCTGCGGGTCGACCGGATGCAGGTCGCCCGGACGGTGCGGTTCACCGACGACCTGAACCTGCCCGGCCCGGCCCGGACGACCCGCGGCGTCTGGGTGGTGGTGTGGGCCACCGCCGCCGCGACCACCGAGGCCCTGCAGTTGCAGGGCGCCCGGCTGGTCACCGCGGACGGCTCCGCCTACCTGGCCGCCTCGCTGCGCGACACCCTGGACAAGGCCGACCTGCAGCCCGGCATCCCCGCCTACGGCGCCCTGCTGTTCGAGATCCCCGCCGACCGGCTGGCCGGCGCCCGGCTGGCCGTCACCCCGCACAGCGTGGCCGGCCTCGACCTGCTCGGCCCGGCGGCCGACATCGACCTCGGCCTGTCGGACGCCTACGCCGCCCGGCTGCTCCGGGAGATCCCGCCCTCGCTGACCCTCCGGGAGGTGCGCACGCTGTGACCTGGCGCAAGAACCTGTGGTACGGCCTGGCCCTGCTGATACTGCTGCCGGTCGCGATCGGCGCGCGGGTGCTGCCCTGGCGGGAAAGGTACGAGAACCTGACCGGCAAGGGCGGGCGGGAGGCGGTGGCCGCGCCGGGCCGCACCGCCACCCTGAACGGCCTGGAATGGCGGCTGGAGGGCGTCACCGAGGGCCGGGTGCAGGAGAAGTTCGCCCGCCCGCTGCCGCCGCGCACCCGGGTCGCCGTCGTGGTGACCTCGGTCCGCCCGCTGACCGCCGCGGCGAGCCGCTGGTTCGCCCAGGACGGCGGCGCGCAGTGCAAGTTCGCCGTGGTGGACCGGGCCGGCCGCCGCTGGGAGCCGTCGTTCCGCAGCGACCTGGCCCCGAAGACGGACCATGCCGCCTCCTGCTTCCGGCTCGACGCCGAGTACAAGCTCCAGCCGGTGCCGGTGGGCCAGAAGCTCACCATCCAGAACGCCTACGTGGTGCCGGCCGACGCCTTCCCCACCCTGCGGGTCGAGGTGCGGCTCCGGCCGGACCCCGGCACCGTCCGCCTGCTGCGCTGACCGGACCGGCCGGGCCGATCAGCCGGCCGGGGCCGGCGGCGCGGCGGGCGTCGCGGTGGACGGCGCGGCGGCGGGTGCGATCGGGGCCGGCCCGCGCGCGGCGGCGCGGCCGGCGCCCCGGCGCAGCGCGAGGTCGAACGCCACCGCCAGCAGGCTGACCCGCAGCACCTCGTGCAGCAGGTCCACCGGGAAGGTGACCGCGCCCTCCCACATCTGCCACCACAGGATCTCGTGCGGCCCGACCAGCCGGGCCAGGCCGATGAACGCCACCGACGCCAGCGCCTCCAGCGCCGCGTACACCAGGCAGAACGTCAGGTAGAACAGCCCGCCGCCGCGCAGCACGAGCCGGAGGCCGTTCGCCAGCGGCACGTACTTGTCCCGGAAGCCCCGGGAGAAGAACTCGGCCGCCGTCCGCACCGGCCCGGGCAGCCGGAGCCACAGCCCCGACACCCGCGCCTCGGCCCGGGTGCCCCGCAGCAGCGCCGCCTCGTCGGTGACGAAGGAGGTGTAGACGATGGCCGCCATCGCCAGCCACACCAGCGGCATGATCAGCCCGTCCTTGATGTCGGGGAAGTAGGGGGACAGCACCTCCAGCCCCTGCTTCACCTCGCGCACCAGGGGCAGCCGGTCGGCCAGCCCCATCGCGTCCGCCCAGACCACCCGCGAGGTCAACCACTCGACGGCGTCGCCGATCCACTGGCCCAGCGAGATGATGCCGAAGAACATCCACATGCATTCGAAGGCGCTGTTGGCCACCCCGAAGGGCCGCCGGCCGGTCGCCGCGTACAGCCGCTCGCACGCCACCTTGACCAGGAAGATCAGGAAGGTGATCACCACGAGTAGCACGTTGACGTTGAACAGGTTGAGCAGCACGTCGATCGATTCCAGATTGATCTGCGGGTGCAGCTCGTTGGACAGCAGCTGGAACTCCTGCAGGTCCTTCCGGAACAGGTTCCACGCGCTGTAGAAGACCAGGAACGGCAGCAGGGTGTGCGCGACGGCGTCGAGCAGCCCGCGCTCGCGCTCGTCCGGCGACCGGGCCTCCACCCGGCGGTCACCGAGCGCGCGGCCCGCGGTGTTCAGCATCGCGATATAGGCGGCGAGGGTGATCAGCAGGCCCAGGCTGAGCACGCCGAAGCCCAGGTAGGCGTGCCAGCCCTCCGGGCGGGCCAGGAAGACCGCGGCCAGCATGACGCCCTGGTGGGCGACCGCGCCGAGCGTGTAGAAGAAGGCGAGCGGCAGGAACAGGCGCCCGGCCAGCCGCACGGTGTCGAACGGCAGGCGGATCGGGGAGAGGGAACCGTCCATCGGTCGTCGATGCTAGCGACACCGAACCGGTCACCGGGGCGTTTACGGCAGGATGGAGACATGACGCTGGGGGACGGCGACGGCTGGGCGATCTGCCGGCGCGGGCACCGCCACTGGGGCCGGCACGGGGCCTCGGGGCTGCTCGCCGTGCACTACGACACCGGCGGCGTCGCGCACGTCCTGATGCAGAAGCGGGCCGAGTGGAGCCACCACGGCGGCACCTGGGGCCTGCCCGGCGGCGCGCTGGACAGCCACGAGGACGCGGTGACCGGGGCGCTGCGCGAGGCGCGGGAGGAGGCCGCGCTCGGCGGGGACGGGCTGCGGGTGATCGGCGTGCACACCGACGACCACGGAGACTGGTCGTTCCAGACGGTGATCGCCGAGGCGGCGTCCCTGCTCCCGGCCGTGCCGGCCAACGCCGAGAGCATCGAGCTGCGCTGGCTGCCCGCCGACGAGATCGGCGGCGAGATCGGCGGCGGCCTGCATCCCGGCTTCGCCGAGTCCTGGCCGCGCATCCGGCCGGCCCTGCCGCCGGCCACCCTGGTGCTGGACGCGGCCAACATCGTCGGCGCGCGGGCCGAGCACGGCTGGTGGCGCGACCGGGCGGGCGCCGCGGCCCGGCTGCTCGCCGGCGTGACCGAGCTCGCCGCCGCCGGGCTGCGCCCGCCGACCGGGCTGCCGGCGCCGGACCGGTGGCACCCGCGGATCGTGATGGTCGTCGAGGGCGCCGCGCGCGGCGTCCGCGCCGCAGGCCCGGTGGCCGGCCCGGTGACCGTCGTGGACGCGCCGGGCAGCGGCGACGACGCGATCGTCGCGGCCGTGCGCGAGATCCGCGCGCTGCGCCCCTTCGAGCGGGTGGTGGTCGTAACCGCCGACCGCGAGCTGCGCCGCCGGGTCGGCGAGGCGGGCGCGGAGGTGATCGGCCCCGGCTGGCTGATCGGCCGGCTTCCGGCCCGGACGCCCGGCCCGGGACGCTGACCGGCCGACCCGCGTCCACGCCGGTGGTCGTGGCCCGCCGCGCCCGTGGACGGGCCCGAGGTCACCGCGCCGCCCGTTCCGGCGCGTCCCGACGGGAGTGGACGCCGGAGCCGGGCGGACCGGTCCGGGGCCACCGGGCCGCCTGGGGCTCCAGCGTGTCCCGATGGGAGTGGACGTCAGAGCCCGGCGGACCGGTCCGCGGCCGCCGACCGGCGCGCTGCGGCCGATCTGACACCTTTTCCGGGCTGAAGTGAACCTCCAAGCTTCGGTAGCCGAATCCGGTAGCGTCGGGCGAACGATCGCCCGCTCCCCGGATGCCCGCCCCGCCCTCGATACGGAGATCGTCCAGAATCCTTGATGAACGACCGAACAGCGCGATACCCCGCTCTCGAACCGGACGATCCGGTCCCCCCGCCGACGTGGGGCAGGCGAGCGCCGGAGGCCCAGGTACTGCCCTGGGTCTTCGTCGCCCTGGTCGGATTCCTACTGGTGGGCAAGGTGCTGCTCACCCCGCGCCTCGCCGCGCCCGCGCTGCGCACCTGGGCGACCATCTTCGACGCGGTGTGCCTGCAGGCCCTGCCCTTCCTCGTCCTCGGCGTGACGCTGTCCGCCGCGATCACGACCTTCGTGCCGCCGTCGCTGTGGAACCGGTTGCTGCCGCGCCGGCCGTACGCCGCCGTGCCGGTCGCCGGCGCCGCCGGGGCGGTGCTGCCGGGCTGCGAGTGCGCGTCGGTCCCGGTCGCCTCCGGGCTGATGGCGCGCGGGGTCACCCCGGCAGCCGCCCTCGCCTTCCTGCTGGCCTCCCCGGCGATCAACCCCGTCGTCCTGGTCTCCACCGCCGTGGCGTTCCCCGGGCAGCCGATGATGGTCGTCGCCCGCCTGGTCGCCTCGCTGGCCGTCGCGGTGCTGACCTGCTGGATCTGGGAGCGGCTCGGCCGGCCCGGCCTGCCCCGGACGCCGGCCCGGGTGCCGCCGCCCGCGGGGCCGCGGCTGCCGGTGTTCCTGGCGGCCATGCGGCATGATCTGCTGCACGCGGGCGGCTTCCTCGTGGTCGGCGCCATGGCCGCCGCCACGCTCAACGTCGTGGTCCCCCGGTCCTGGATCTCGGCCGCGGCCGGCGTGCCCTGGGTCTCGGTGCTGGTCCTGGCGCTGCTGGCCGTCCTGCTGTGCCTGTGCTCCGAGGCGGACGCCTTCGTGGCCGCCTCGCTGACGGCGTTCTCGCCCACCGCCCGGCTGGCCTTCCTGGTCGTCGGGCCGATGGTGGACCTGAAGCTGATCGCCCTGCAGGCGGGCACCTTCGGCCGGGCGTTCACCGTACGCTTCGTGCCGCTGACGTTCGCGCTGGCCGTCGGAGTCAGCGCCGCGGTAGGAGCGGTGATGCTGTGAACCGGCTGGCCCAGAACCTGGTGCTCACGCTGCTCGGCGGTGCGGTGGTGCACACCTCCGCGCTGTCGGACGCCTACCTCAACTACGTCAAGCCGGGTTTCCGGCCGATGCTGGTGGCGGCGGGCGTGGTGATCCTGCTGCTCGGCGTGCTCGGCATGGTCCAGGAGTGGCGCCGCCCGTACGCCGGCGACGCCGGACGGCCGGGCGGCCACCGGGACCGCCGTCACGGTGACCAGGGTGCCGGGGACGCCGGCGTCGGGGACCACGACGCCGGGGACCACGACGGCTCCGGCGGGCACCGCCATGGCCGAGGTCCCGCGGTGGCGTGGCTGCTGTGCCTGCCGGTGGTGACCGTGTTCCTCATCACGCCGCCGCCGCTCGGGTCGTACGCGGCCGGCCGGGTGACCGGGCCGCCGCCCCGGCCGGCGGCCGAACCGTACCGCGCGCTGCCGGCCGGCCGGGACAGCACCATGGCGATCGGCGAGTTCATCGGCCGGGCCTGGACCGACCGCGGCCGCTCGCTGGCCGGCCGGCGGGTGGTGCTCACCGGCTTCGCCATGCCCGCCGGACGCGGCGGCCGGTGGTATCTGACCCGGATGCAGCTGCGCTGCTGCGCCGCCGACGCGTTCCCGCTGAAGGTGGCCGTGCGCGGCGTGCCCGCGCCGCGCGAGGACACCTGGGTGCGGGTCACCGGCACCTGGGTGGCCACCCCCTACGAGGAACTGCCGAAGGGCACCGTGGCGCCCGAGCTGGCCGCCACCGCGATCACCCGGGTCCCCCGGCCGGCCGAGCCGTACGAGTGACCCGCCCGCCGGCGACCGGCCGCTCCCGCCCCGCGTCGCGCCGCGGGCCGCCGCACTCCGGACCGGAGCCCCGCGGACCGGCGGGTTGATCATCGTCACCGGGGCGCGCCGCCTCCCGGCCCCCGCTATCGTTGGTGTCGCACGGGAGGGTTCGCATAGTGGACGAGTGCAGCCGCCTTGAAAGCGGCCAGGTCGGCGACGGCCTCGTGGGTTCGAATCCCACACCCTCCGCCCAGCCGGCGGCCCGCGCTCAGACCGGGCCGCCGCCGAATCCGTCGCCCACCGAGGCGGCCAGCAGCAGGTAGGCCTCCCGGGTGGCCGGCTGCAGCCGGTCCAGGTCGACCTCGGCGCCCTCCTCCAGGTGCGGGTCGTACGGCACCCTGATCACCGCCCGGCAGCGGGCCGCGAAGTGCGCCTCCAGCTTGTCCAGGTCGACCTTCGACTTCGACCGCGGGCGCACGCTGCACAGCACCACCGTGGCGGCCTTCACCAGGTCGGCGTAGTGATGCGCCTCCAGCCAGTCCAGCGTCGCAGAGGCGGCCCGGGCGCCGTCGATCGACGGCGAGCTGACCAGCACCAGCTGGTCGGCCAGCCCGAGAACGCCGGACATCGCCGAGTGCAGCAGGCCGGTGCCGCAGTCGGTGATGGCGATCGAGTAGAAGTTCTCCAGCGCCTGCGCCACCGCCTGGTAGTCGGCGGCGCTGAACGCCTCCGACACCAGCGGGTCATGGTCGGAGGCGAGGATCTCCAGCCGGGACGGCGCCTGCGAGGTGAACGCCCGGATGTCGACGTACCGCTTGATCTGCGCCCGCTCGTTCAGCAGGTCGCGCACCGTCGCCGCGGTCTCCAGCTCGACCTTGTCCGACAGGGTGCCCCGGTCGGGGTTGGCGTCCACCGCGATCACCCGGTCGCCCCGGATGGACGCCAGCGTGGAGCCCAGGCCCACCGTGGTGGTGGTCTTGCCGACCCCGCCCTTCAGGCTCAGCACCGCGACCCGGTGATGGCCGGTCGCGACCGGCGTGCGGGCCCGGGTGACCAGCTCGCGGCGGCGGCGCACCTCGGGGGACTCCCCAGGCTTGATCAGCCCGGCGGAGGCACGGAAGACGAGCTTGCGCCAGCCGGTCGCCGAGGTGTCGCGCCGGCCGCGCAGCAGCAAGGCCGGGTCCAGGCTGTCGGCGGTGGGCCGCACCGCGACCCCTGGCCCGCCGGCCGGCCTGGCGCCCGCCGGTCGGGACGGATCGCCGGACGGCGCGCCGAAGGGCGGCTCCGGACGCATCGGCTGGCGGCGGCGCGGGCGGTACGGCTCGCGCTCCTCGGCGCCCGGCTCGGCCGCGGGCGCGGCGCCATCGGCGGCATGCTCGGCGGGCCGCCGCTCGGCAGGCGGCGGCGGGGTCGCCCAGACGTCCGCGGCCGGCTCGGACCGCCCGGCCGCCGGCTGCCCGGACTCGGACTCGCCCGGCTCGGACCGCCCAGGAGTGGCCTGACCGGCTGCGGACTGACCGGACGCGGACTGACCGGACGCGGACTGGCCGGACGCGGAGTGTTCGGGCGGGGACTGGCCGGACCACCCGGCGGCGGGCGCGCCGAAGGCGGGAGGCTCGGCCGTGGACCGCCCGGGAGCGGGCCACTCGAAGGAGGACCGCTGCTCGGTGGACGGGCGCTCGGTGGACGGGCGGTCGGTCGAGGACCGCTCGGCCGAAGGCCGTTCGGTGGCGGACCGCTCAGCGGAAGGCCGCTCGGTCGAGGGCCACTCGAAGGAGGGGCGCACGAATGGGGGGCGCTCGGTGGCGGCCGGCCCGGCCGCCTCGGCGGGCGCCTCCGGACGGGTCACCGGCCCGGTGGGAGGCCCAGTGGCAGGCCCGGCGGCGGCCGGCCGGTCGTCCGTCCCGGTGCCCGGCCAGGCGGCCTCCCTGGCCGCCTCCCCGGCGGGCGGTTCGGGCGGCGCGTGCTCGCCACGTGGTACGACGAGGTCATCGGTGTTCAGGCCGGAGCCGAACGCGTCGAAGCGGGGCCGCTCGCCGCCGGCGGCCGGGTCGGACTCCGGCCGCCCGCCGAACGGGGTGGACGGCACGGACGGGATCGACGGCGCGGAGGGGTGAGACGGGGGGCCGGGCGGCGCGGCGGACCGGCCCTTGCCGCGCAGCGCGCTGAAGTCGAAGCTGTCGGTGTCCTCCCCCACCCGCCGGTCGTCCCCGCCGGCCGGCGGGCGGGCGGCGAGCCCGGTGCCGGGCCGCTCCCCGAAGGCACGCGGTGCGTCCGGCGGGCCGCCGAACGCACCGGACGCGCCGAAGGGGCCGGACGAGCCGGTGGTGCCGGCCCCGGTGGACGTCTCGCCGCCCGGTGGAACACGTTCACCGCCGAACGCACCGCCGCCGGTCGCGCCCGCGCCGTCGTGCCCGGTGGCCGTCCCGGACGGGGGGATGCGCTCCCCGCCGAACGCACCGAGCGCGCCGGTGCCGGCCGGCCCGCGCCGGCCGGGGTCGGTGACCGCCTCACCGCTCGGGGACGCCTGCTCGCCGAAGGCCCCGGCCGGGCGCTCGCCCGGGGCGCCACCGGCTCCGCCCGGCCGTTCGCCGAACGCGCCCGTCCCGTCGCCGAACGAACCCGGCCGCTCGCCGAACGCGCCCGAACCCGCGGTCCGGGACGACTCGTCCAGCGCGGGCGGCGGCGCGCCGAAGGCTCCGCCGGCGGCCGCGGCGGGCTGCCCGAAGGCGCCGTTCCCGGTGGACCCCCGGCGCTCGCCGAAGGCGTCCCCCGCCGGCCCCTGACGCTCGCCGAAGGCGCCACCGGCCGGCCCGGAACGTTCCGGCGCGGCCGGCCCGGCGGGCGGCGTGGCGCGGGACGGCGGCTCGGACGGCGCAGTGGCCGGCGCGTTGGACGGCGCGGTGGACGGTGCCGAGAACGCGCCGCCCTCCGTCCCGCGCTCGGCGGTCCTCGCCCAGTTCTCCAATCGGCGGGCCAGCTCCGGATCGACCTCCACCGTGACCGCGGAGCCCGGCGGCGGGGACGGCGGGGACGGCGCGGGCGGGTGCGGCGGGACGGCGGCGGTGGCCGCTTCTGCCCCGGCCGGGTCGCCGGGGCGCCCGCCGTTCGCCGGGTCGCCCGCGGCGCGGAACATCGGGGTGCCCGGGGCGGGCTGCTCGTCGGGCACCATGCCCCAGGGGTCCTTGGGGTACGGGGAGGCGGCGGTGCTCTCGCCGGGGACACCCGTCAGCGGGCCCGAGGGCTCCTCGCTGCTCTCCTTGATCGCGTCGAGCCAGGCGAGCTGCTCTTCCAGGGAATGGGGATCCTCACGATCGTGTCTTGCCACCGGGGTTCCCCCTTGGGACTGGGCTAAAGGGGCAGCAAACAGATTGCAGATTACCGCCCGCTATCACGACGAACGGGGTCAACCGCCGACTTGGCTACCCGGATAGTTTGGGCACATGCGCGCGATCGTCGTTTCCCGGCCCGGTGGACCAGAGGTGCTCGAGTGGCGGGAGGTGCCCGACCCCCGTCCGGGGCCGGGCGAGGTCGTGGTCGAGGTGGCCGCCGCCGGGGTCAACCGGGCCGACCTCATGCAGCGGCGGGGGCAGTACCCGCCGCCGCCCGGCGTCTCGGAGATCCCCGGCCTGGAATGCTCGGGTGTGGTGGTGGCGGCGGGCACGGACGTCGAGGGCCTGGCCGCCGGCGACGAGGTGTGCGCGCTGCTGGCCGGCGGCGGGTACGCCGAGAAGGTGGCCGTGCCATGGGAGCAGGTGCTCCCCGTCCCGGCGGGCGTCCCGCTCGTCGAGGCGGCGGCGCTGCCGGAGGTCGCCTGCACCGTCTGGTCGAACGTCTTCATGACCGGCCGGCTGCGGCGCGGCGAGACGCTGCTCGTGCACGGCGGCGGCAGCGGCATCGGCACCTTCGCGATCCAGCTGGCCAAGGCGTTCGGCTCCCGGGTGGTCGCGACGGCGGGCTCGGCGGAGAAGCTCGACCGGTGCCGGGAGCTGGGCGCGGACGAGGTGATCAACTACCGCGAGGAGGACTTCGCGGAGAAGGTGCGCGCGGACGTCATCCTCGACATCATCGGCGCGAAGTACCTCCAGCGGAACGTCGCCGCGCTGAACACCGGCGGCCGGCTGGTGGTGATCGGCATGCAGGGCGGCAGCCGGGGCGAGCTGGATCTCGGCGCGCTCCTCGCCCGGCGCGCCTCGGTGCACGCGACCGCGCTGCGCAGCCGCCCGGTGCCGGAGAAGGGGGTCATCGTCCGGGGCGTGCGCGACAACGTGTGGCCGCTGGTGGCGGCCGGCGCGATCCGCCCGGTGGTGCACGAGGTGGTCCCGATGGCGCAGGCCGCCCGGGCGCACCGCATCGTCGAGTCCGGCGAGCACATCGGCAAAGTCCTGCTGTCGGCGGTGAGCTAGGTTGAATGGCATGAATGCTGAGGAGAGCACCCCGCACATCGTCGTCGTGGGGCCGAACGGCCTCGCCGTCGAGGGGGAGAAGGGCGAGCACGAGGAGCGCTCGGTCGCGGAGCTGGTCGAGCAGCCCGCGAAGGTCATGCGGATCGGCAGCATGATCCGTCAGCTTCTCGAGGAGGTCCGCGCCGCCCCCCTGGACGACGCCAGCCGCAAGCGGCTGAAGGACATCCACCAGAGTTCCATCAAGGAGCTGGAGGACGGCCTCGCCCCCGAGCTGGTGGACGAGCTGGAGCGGCTGTCCCTGCCGTTCACCGGCAGCGACGACGGACCGCCGCCGAGCGACGCCGAGCTGCGGGTGGCGCACGCCCAGCTCGTCGGCTGGCTGGAAGGCCTGTTCCACGGCATCCAGACCACGCTGTTCGCCCAGCAGATGGCGGCGCGCGCGCAGCTGGAGCAGATGCGGCGGGCGCTGCCCGGCGGCCTCTCCCAGCAGGATGAGCCCGCGCACCGGGCCTCCGGCCCGTACCTCTAGCGGTTCCGCCGGGGTCAGCCGTACAGCTTCTCCAGCACTAGGGCCACCCCGTCGTCGTCATTGGCCGCCGTCACGTGGGTGACGGCGGTCAGCACGTCCGGATGCGCGTTCGCCACCGCGTACGACGTGCCGGCCCAGCCCAGCATCGGCAGGTCGTTCGGCATGTCCCCGAAGGCCACCACCTCGCCGGAGCCGATCAGGTGGCGCCGGGCCAGCGTCTCCAGCGAGGTCGCCTTGGTCACGCCGAGGGCGCTCATCTCGATCAGCGCCCGGCCGCTGGAGTGGGTGGCGGTCAGCAGGTCGCCCACCACCTCCTGGACGAGCAGGTGCAGCAGGTCGGGGTCCATGCCGTGGTGGAAGGCCAGCAGCTTGGCGCACGGCCGGGAGACCAGGGTGGCCGCGCCCACCCGCGCCCCGGTGCGCCCGGCGTGGTCCCACCGGTCGAGCCCGAAGCCGGTCTCGTGCGCGAAGCCGCCCTCGTACTCCACCGAGAAGCTCAGCTCGGGCAGCCGGTCGCGCAGCCGGCCGACCGCCTCGGCGAGCACGTCGGTCCCGATGAGGTGCGATTCGACGATCTCCTCGGTGTGCAGGTCGTAGACCAGCGCGCCGTTGGCGCAGATGGCCAGGCCGCGGTGGCGGACGGCCGCGGCCACCTGGCGCATCCACCGGGGCGGCCGGCCGGTGACGAGCACCAGGACGGCGCCCGCCTGCTCGACGAGCGAGAACGCCGCGGCGGTGCGCGGCGACACGGTGCCGTCCGAGCGCAGCGCGGTGCCGTCCAGGTCGGTGGCGACGAGTCTGGGGCTTGCCATAACAAGCTCTAGTTTGCCCTGCCCCGGCGGATGGTCGGCTGTCAGCCCTGGGAGTAAAAGATTCTGGGCAGTGGGGGGAACAAAGGCGCTCCGATAGTGTTAGATGTGGTGGCGTTGTATTAGCTGAACCCGATGTGCAGAACCAGCTTGACTGTCTGAGCCGCCCCGGGAAGCTGTGCGACACAACCCGGGGTTCGCGAGGTGTGAACCCCAAGATCGATCGCAGGGAGAGCTTTAATGGCTCAGGGAACCGTCAAGTGGTTCAATGCCGAGAAGGGCTACGGATTCATCGCCCCGGACGATGACGCTCCGGATGTCTTCGTGCACTTCTCGGAGATCGTCGGCAACGGCTACCGCAGCCTCGAGGACGGCCAGCGCGTCGAGTTCGAGGTGACCCAGGGGCAGAAGGGCCCCCAGGCGTCGCAGGTGCGCACCGTCTGATCCACTGACACGCATGAAGCGGGGTTCGCGTCCAGCGGACCCCGCTTTCGCGTTGTATCGCCCTGTTTACTTCGCGTGACTCCGAGAAGTCGGACAAAAGCCAGCAACCCGCCTTTCTCCTGGAATAGGCGGGTTACTGGGCCGGGTAAATACCCCTACCCGAGCGGCTCCAGCCGGTCCAGCCCGACATATGGCCGCAGCGCCTCCGGCACCACCACCGAACCGTCCGCCTGCTGGTGGTTCTCCAGGATGGCCACGATCCACCGGGTGGTCGCCAGGGTGCCGTTCAGCGTGGCGACGTGCCGCGGCTTCTCGTCGGTGTCGCGGTAGCGCACCGACAGCCGGCGGGCCTGGAAGTCGGTGCAGTTGGAGGTCGAGGTGAGTTCCAGGAACCGGCTCTGGCTGGGCAGCCAGGCCTCGCAGTCGAACTTCCGCGCCGCGCTCGACCCCAGGTCGCCGGCCGCGGTGTCGATCACCCGGTACGGCAGCTCCACCTTGGCGAGCATCTCCTTCTCCCAGGCCAGCAGCCGCTGGTGCTCCTCGGCGGCGTCCTCGGGGCGGCAGTAGGAGAACATCTCCACCTTGTCGAACTGGTGGACCCGGATGATGCCCCGGGTGTCCTTGCCGTACGAGCCCGCCTCGCGCCGGAAGCAGGACGACCACCCGGCGTACCGCAGCGGCAGCGACCGGCCGTCCAGGATCTCGTCGCCGTGGTAGGCCGCCATCGGAGCCTCGGAGGTGCCGACCAGGTACAGGTCGTCGGCCTCCAGCCGGTAGACCTCCGAGGCGTGCGAGCCGAGGAACCCGGTGCCGGCCATCGCCTCCGGCTTGAGCAGCACCGGCGTGATCATCGGGACGAAGCCCGCCTCGATCGCCTGCTGCATGGCCATGTTCAGCAGGCCGAGCTGCAGCCGGGCCCCCACGCCCTTCAGGAAGAAGAACCGCGCGCCGGACACCTTGGCGCCGCGCTCGGTGTCGATCGCGCCGAGCATCTCGCCGAGCTCCAGATGGTCGCGCGGGGTGAAGTCGAAGGCCGGCCGCTCGCCGACCTCCTCCAGCACCACGTAGTCGTCCTCGCCGCCGACCGGGGCGTCGGCCACGATGTTGGGCACGCCCATCAGCAGCTCGTCCAGCTGCCTGGCGAGCTTCTCCGCCTCGGCCTCGGCGCCCTTGACCTCGGCCGCCAGCGTCTTGGCCCGGGCGAGCAGCGCGACCCGCTCGTCCCCGGAGGACTTCGGAACGGACTTGCCGACGTTCTTCTGCTCGGCGCGCAGCGACTCGTAGCCGCTCAGCGCGCCGCGGCGGCGCTCGTCGAGCTCCAGCAGCCGGTCGACGACCGAGTCGTCCTCGCCGCGGGCGCGCTGCGACGCCCGTAGCCGTTCCGGATCCTCACGAAGGGTACGCAGGTCAATCACGTGACAAAGGCTACCGAGATCCGGCCCTCGCTCGCGCACCCGATACGGCGTTCGGCTCACGGCGCCCGGGCCGGCCGATCACCCCTCGCCGGAGCGGACCCGGGCCAGCCAGTCCGCCGCCTCGGCGAAGTCAGGCTCGGCGGTACCCGTCCGCAGCTGCGGCGACACCCGGTCCGCCCGGGGATAGCTGCCCAGGAAGCGGACGTCCGCGCACAGCCGGTGCAGGCCGGACAGCGCCTCGCCGACCCGCGCCTCGGCCACGTGACCCTCGGCGTCGAAGTGGAAGAAGTACCGGCCGATGCCGTCGCCGGTGGGACGGGACTCGATGCGGGTCAGGTTGACCCCCCGGACGGCGAACTCGCTCAGCATCTCCAGCAGCGCGCCCGGGTGGTCGTCGCGCAGGAAGGCCACCAGGGACGTGCGGTCGGCGCCGGTCGGCGCGGGCAGCGGCCCGCCGGGCCGGTTCACCAGGACGAACCGGGTGACGGTGTCGTCGCGGTCGCCGATGCGCGCCGCCAGCTCCACCAGCCCGTAGTGCTCGCCGGCGATGGCCGGGCCGATCGCCGCGTCGTACGGGGAGCCGGGGATGGACACCTCCTGCGCGGCGCCGGCGGTGGACGGGGCGGCGATGACCACCGCGTCCGGCAGCTCGCGGGCCAGGTACCCCCGGCACTGGGTGATCGCCGCCGGGTGGGTGTAGACCCGCTTGATGTGCGGGATCTCAGTGCCGGGCCGGGCCAGCAGGGAGAACTCGACCGGGAGCAGCAACTCGGCACTGATCAGCAGCGCGCCGCCCCAGGCCAGCTCGTCCAGGGTGACCGTGATGGCGCCCTCGACCGAGTTCTCCAGCGGGACGACGGCGCCGTCGGCCTCGCCCGCCCGGGCGGCCGCCAGCGCCGCCGAGACGTTGGCGCTGGGCATCCGCTCGGCCTCTGGGGCGAGGCTGCGCAGCGCCGCCTCGCAGAAGGTGCCCTCGGGTCCGAGGTAGGCGATTTTCGGCATGTCCCCCAGGCTACCGGCGGGACCGCCGGCCACCGGCGGAACAGCGGTCGTTCTGTACCGAGAATCTAGGATCGGTCACCGGCCGGCCGGGGCGGCCGGGGCGGATCCGCGCTGCTCGGCGGGCTCGCGGCCGCCGGCACGGCCGCCGCCGGGGCCGGCCCGGCCACCGCGTCCCGAGCGTCCCTCGAGCGGCGCGCGAGCAGCCACACCAGCCCGGCCGCGCCGAGACCGAAGGCGTCCTGGACCACCCGCCCGGCCACCGGGCTCAGCACCGGGATCTCCGCGGCACGCAGCGCCACCCCCCACCAGGGGATCGGCACCACGTAGTACAGCCAGACCGCCACCGGCACCCACGGCCGCTCCCGGGCGGCCAGCGCCGCGATCACCACCACCAGCCACGCCAGGTGGTGGATCCAGGCGACCGGGGAGACCAGCACCGCCATCAGCCCGGTGAGCGCCACCGCCGCCATCCGGTCACCCACCAGCAGCGCGCGGCGGGCGTGCCGGAAGCCGTACCAGGCGACCGCGCCGGCCAGCACCAGCCACAGGGCCGAGGTGAGCCACTCCGGCAGGTACAGCCGCAGCAGCATGCCGCGGATGGATTGGTTGGTGGTGGCCGCGTTCGCGCCGAGGCGCTCGGGGTCCAGCAGCGCCGAGAACCAGAAACCGGCCGCGTCCCGGGGGATCACCAGGAACGGCGCCACGGTCAGCAGCGCCGCGGTGAAGGCGGCCATGAAGAACGCGCGCCGCTGCTCGGGCCGGCCGTCCCGGCCGAAGCCGGTGATCAGCAGGTAGACCAGGAACACGCCCGGGGTGAGCTTGACCGCGGTGGCCAGCCCGATCAGCAGGCCGCGCGGCCACCACGGCCGGCGCGCGACGCAGTCGGCCAGGCACAGCATCACCAGCAGGATGTCCACCTGGCCGAAGCGCACCTGGTCGCGGATCGGCATCAGGTAGACGAAGGCCGCCGTCACGCCGGCGAACAGCAGCGGCACCGCCCAGGCGGGCCGGCCGGGCCGGGCCACCAGGTCGCGGAAGCCGAGCCAGGTGGTCACCGCCAGGCAGGCGAAGATCCCGATCGTCCACACCCACTGCGCGGCCGGCCAGGACAGGGCGGCGAGCGGGACGGCCAGCAGCGCGGCGATCGGCGGGTAGGTGAAGGGCAGCAGCTGCGGCGCGGGCGTGATCGCCTCGTACACCGGCAGGCCGCGCAGCACGCTCTCCCCGCCGGTGCGGTACACGTCCAGGTCGACCAGCCGCTGGTCGCCCGGGTTCGTCAGCCAGTAGCGCACCAGGGGGGCGGCGGCCACGCCGATGACCAGCAGGGCGAGCCCCCAGGCCCACCACCGCCGTCCGGCCGCCGCACCGCTCCCCACGATGCGGCAGGTTACCCGGTCCACCGCCCCGGTGCCGCGCTCCGGCGGCGGGCGGGCGAGGGCGGCGGGTGCGGCGGCTAGGGTTGCTGGGACGGCACGGCCGCGGCGCGGGTGCAGGTGCGGGCGGGAAGCGAGGTCTCCGGTGAACATGCGTGGCGCCGCTCGCGCGGCCCTCGATCGGCGTTCCCACGGCACGCCGCGCCGGGGCCGGCTCCGGGGGGCCGTCACGCTGCTGGCGGCCGTCCTCGGCATCGCGGCGCCCGTGGCTCCGGCCATCGCCGCCGCGTCCCCCGCCCGCGGCGCCGCCGCGGCCGCCGCGGCACCCGTCATGATCGCGCCGGCCACCTCGTCCACCGCCACCGCAGGCCCGGCCACCTCGTCCGTCGCCACCGCGGCCGGAACCACCGCGGCCCAAGCCACCGCGGCCGGAACCACCGCGGCCGGCCGGTCCGGTGCGCCGGCCGGGCGGGTCGTGGTGATCGGGGTGCCGGGCCTGCGGTGGGCCGATCTCAGCGCGTCCGGCACGCCCGCCCTGTGGGCGCTGGCCGGGCGCGGCGCCGCCGCGTCCATGTCGGTGCGCGCCCTGCCCCGGCCGGACCGGCCGAGCACCTGCCCGGCCGCCGGGTGGCTGACGATCTCCGCCGGCCAGCGGGCCGGCACCCCAGACCAGGAATGCGCCCGGCCGGCCGCGCCGGTGCCCGGGGCGGGCGGCTCGGCGAGCGTGCCGGGGTGGGCGGATCTGGCGTCGTTCAACGCGGCCACCTCCTACCAGGCGATGATCGGGCTGCTGGGCCAGGCGGTGCATGACGCGGGCGGCGTCACCGCCGCCGCCGGACCGGGCGCCGCGCCGGCCGCCGCCGACCGGAGCGGCAGGATCGACCGGTACGCCGGCACCGTCGAGGGGCTGGGCGATCTCCAGCGGTACGCGTTGGTGGCGGCGGAGGTGGACGACCTGGCCCGCGCCTGGACCGCCGCTCCGGGCTTCCCGGCCGCCGACCTGGCGCCGGCGGCGCGGGCCCGCGCGGCGGCGGACGCCGATCGCCGGGCCGGCGAGATCCTGGCCCGGGTGCCGCCGGATACCACCGTCCTGCTGGCCGGGCCGTCCGACACCGCCACCACCGCCCACCTGCACGTCGCGCTGGCGGCCGGGCCCGCCCCCGGCGGTGACTCCTACCGCCGGGGCCACCTGACGGCCACCTCGACCCGGCAGGACGCGCTGGTCACCATCACCGACCTGACCGCCACCGCGCTCGGCGCGCTCGGGCTGCGGGCACCGGCCGGAGTGGTGGGGCGGCCCTGGATCAACGGCGGCCCGGCTCCGGCCGCCACCGCCGCCATGATCGGCGAGCTGGCCGACGCCGATCTGGCCAGCCGGGTGCTCATGCGGGTGCGGGCGCCGTTCTTCGCGGTCTTCGTCGCGCTGCAGATCATCTTCTACGGCCTGGCCGCCGTCGCGGTACGCCGCCGCCGCGGCGGCCCCCGGGTGCTCACCGCCACCCGGGTGGTCGCGGTGGCCGCCGGGTCGGTCGCGGTGTCCACCTTCCTCGCCCAGCTGGTGCCGTGGTGGAGCCTGCCGTGGCCGATGGCGGCGCTGATCCTCACCATCGGCGCCATCACCGGGCTGATCACCACGCTGGCGTTCGCCGGGCCGTGGCGCCGGGCCGTGCTCGGGCCGCCGGGCGTGGTGGCCGCGGTCACCTCGCTGGCGCTGCTGGCCGATGTGATGAACGGCTCGCGCCTGCAGGTGAACGCGGTCACCGGCTATGAGCCGGTCACCGGCGGCCGGTTCTACGGCTTCAGCAACATCGCCTTCGCGGTGTTCGCGACCGGCACCCTGCTCTTCCTGGCCGCGGTCGCGCAGGCGACGGCCGATCACCGCCGGCGGCGGCCCGTCCTGGTCGGCTGCCTGGCGTACGGGCTGCTGGCGATCTTCGCGGACGGCTATCCGGGCTGGGGCGCCGACTTCGGCGGGGTGCCGGCGTTCGTGCTGGGGTTCGCGGTCTTCGCCCTGATGCTCACCGGCCGGCGGGTCACGCCGGTCCGGCTCGCCGCGATCGCGGTGGCCGGCGCGGCGCTGATCACCGCGATCGCCGTCGCCGACTGGCTACGGCCGGCCGACCGGCGCACCCACCTCGGCGCCTTCGTCCAGCAGGTGATCGACGGGGCGGCGGCGTCGGTGGTGGGCCGCAAGCTCGGCGCCATGCTGGGCACGCTCGGCAACTGGCAGCTCACCCTGCTGTCGATCGTCGCGCTGGCGTTCCTCTATCTCGTGCTGGCCCGGCCCTCGCGGTGGGGTGCGTCCGCGCTCAGCCAGGCCTACCTTCGGGCGCCGGCGCTGCGGGCCGGGCTGTTCGGCGTGCTGACCGCGGCGGTGGCCGGGTTCCTGGTCAACGACTCGGGCATCGCGATCCCGGCGATGGCGCTCACCGTCGCGGTGCCGCTGACCCTCGCCGCGTCGATCCAGGCGCTGCCCCGGCCCGCAGCGCCCACCAGACCAGGGCGATCGTCAGCGCCAGCAGGATCGACGGCACCACCTGAGCCCGGACCACGTTGACCAGCCATTCGGCGAGCTCCCGCGGCTGCTGCTCCTGGCGGGCCGGCAGGTAGGCCAGCGAGAGCACGGCCAGCCGGGCGGCGGCGAACCCGTCCAGTGCCGAGGCCGGCACCATGGCCAGCAGCGCGAACAGCAGGCCGTCGTACCAGGGCAGCGCGTAGGGGGTGGCGAACAGCCAGGCGGCCACCACGGCCACCGCCACGAAGGCCGCCTCCCGCCCCGCCATCTCCCCCCCGGCCGTCTCCCGCCCCGCCATCTCCCCCCCGGCCGTCTCCCGCCCCGCCGTCCCCAGCCTGGCCGGCCGTGCAGCCGGCCGTGCGGCCGGGCGGCCCGCGGCATCGGCCGGGCCGGGCGGCAGGTGGCGGTCGCGCAGCGCGCGTAGCAGCACGGCGGCCAGCCCGGCCAGCACCAGGTAGGAGCCGTACTGGATCCACGCCTGGTACGCCCCCGGGCCGAAGGCCGCCTGCAGCCCGCGCTTGACCAGGTGCCACGGCGTGGCCAGCGAGACCGACCGGCTGGCGTACAGCACCTGGTCCAGCGAGTGCGGGCCGGCCAGCAGGTAGGCCACCACCACGGTGACGGTCGCCGCCCCCGCCACGACCGCCAGCCGGGCCGGGGACCGGCGCAGCGCCCACGCCGGGCCGAGCGCGACCAGCCCGGCGGTGACCTTGACCGCGATGCCCAGGCCGAGCAGCACCCCGGCCGCCCACCGGCGCGACCGGGCGTGCGCCGCCAGCGCGGCCACCACGAAGGCGACGGCCAGCGTGTCGACGTGCATGCCGGCGACCAGCTGGTAGATCACCAGCGGGTTGGCCGCCCACAGCAGCGCCGCCCGGACCTGGCGCCGCCGGTCGCGGCCGGCCCACCGGTGCAGCAGCAGCGCCGTCCCGGCGAACGCCGCCGCGTTGACCAGCGCGAGCACGAAGACGATCAGACGTACCGAGTCGCCGCCGATCGCGCCGGCCAGCCACTGCCCGGCGGTGGCGACCGGCCCGTACAGGCTGGGCTCCTCCCGCCAGGGCCGCTCCACGGCATCGGCCACCGGATCGCCGGACAGCGCGGCGGCCCCAGTGGCGTACGGGTCGAGGCCGAGGACGGCCATCCGCCCGTAGGCGGCGTAGTTCAGGTGGTCGGCGGACCCGGACGGCGGCAGGAAGGCGAGCACCGCGGCGGCCAGGCAGCCGCCGGCCACCAGCAACCGCGGGTCGGGCAACCGGCCGCGGCGGGCGGCGAGCAGCCCGGCGCCCAGCCCGAGTGCACCCAGGACGATCGCCGCCACCTCCAGGCCGATCACCAGGTGCGCGGGCGGCCGGACGCCAAGCGAGAAGGGCGGGCCGCCGGGACCGGGCAGCGCCGGCACCACGGCCGACGGGCCGAGCAGGCCGATGGTGACGGTGACCAGCACGCTCAGCACGACGCCCGCGACCGCCGCGTACGCCGGCGCGCGGGCGCCCGCCTGGGCCTCACGATCCACCGGACGATTCCAGCACACCCGCGGACCGGCGCGTGCCACCGCGCGGCACGGACCCGGCCGGCGGCGCGGCGGACCCGCTCGCCGACCGGCGGGACCTCGCCACCCGTCCGGGCGGACGGCACACCCGCAGACGCCCGCCTCACCCAGCGCGCACCCACCGCCCGCAGGCGGTACCCATCACCCGGGGACCGCACCCGGCCGCCCGGCCGGAGCCGGCGGTCAGCGGGCGGTCAGCGGGCGGTCAGCGGGGGGGACGGGCCAGGGAGGTCACGGCGGCGATCCGGGGGTCGCGCGCGGCCAGTGCCCGGGCGACGTCGCGGAACTGGCGGGCCCGGTGCAACTGGGCGGGGAGGTCGGTGCCGGTCGCGCGGTGCGCCATCTCGACCTCGACCTCGGTGATCCGGAACCCCTTGCGCACCAGGTCGATGGACAGGGCGGTCTCCACGCCGAAGCCGTGGGCCAGCGGCCGGGCGGCCTCGAAGGCCTCCCGGGTCAGGCAGCGCTGGCCGTTCAGCGGCTGGGCGGGCGCCCAGCCGCCGGTGGCGCGCCGGATGCCCTCGCGGGCCAGCCGGACCACCAGGCCGTGCCCGCCGAGCTTCACCCGGGTGGCGAACACCGCGATGGTCATGTCGGCCTTCCCGTCCCGGACCGGCTCGACCAGCGGCGCGGCCCGCCCGGCGGTGCCGGCCAGGTCGGCGTCCAGGAAGAGCAGGTGGCGGGGCGGCGCCTCGCCGTCCAGCAGGGCGACCGCCTCGGCGCCCGTCTCCATGGCGGCGGCCTTGCCGCGGTTGCGGCTGTGCCGGACGACCCGCGCGCCCGACGCGCGCGCCACCCGGCCGGTGGCGTCGGACGAGCCGTCGTCGACCACCACGACCAGGTCGACGCCGGGAATGGCCAGCGCCGCGGCCACCGTGGCGCCGATCCGCCCGGCCTCGTCCTTGGCCGGGATGATCACGGCGGTGTCCGGCCGCATCGATGGGTCGCTCATCGCTCCTCGTCCGGTTCGCGGGCCGGCCGTGCGGCGCCGGCCCGGATGCTCGTCCCTGCTGTGGCGGCGAAGCTAGCCCGGATGCTCGGCGGTGAGCAACTCCGCCGGTATCGCGTCGTACACGGTGAAGACCGAGTCCAGCCCGGTCACCTGCAGGATCTTGCGGACGGCCGGGCGTGGCGCGGCCACCTCCAGCACGCCGCCGCGTTCTCGCATGCGCTTGAGCGCGGACAGCAGGACGTTCATGCCGGTCGAGTCGCAGAACTCCACGCCGGACATGTCGATGACCACTCGCTCCGGCCCGGTCTCCAGCAGGCGGGCGAACTCCGCCTGCAGGCGCGGGGCCGTGTAGAGGTCGATTTCGCCGGTCACCGCCAAGATGGCGTGGCCGGCATGTGATCGAGTCGAGACCTTGAGCTCCACAGCGGGCACACTAGCGCCGTACCGGCCCCGGGTCACGTTCTCCGCGATACCCGAAGAGTCGTCAGCCCTTTGTTCCCTGTTTCCACCCCATCGAAACGCTGAGTAGGCGAAGCTTGACGCCATGTGACACCGGCCCGGCCGGAAAGGGGGGCGGCCCGGCGGCCGCGCGTCCGCTCGCAGGCGATGGGCGGGCGTGGCGCGCCGGGTCTGACGACACCGATGAACTTCGACGATGAACAGTGAGACGGCCGAGGAGCCGCGGCGGCGGCACCTGCGCGAGCGGCTGGAGGGCATCCTGGTCCGAACCGAGCGGGCGCGCGCCTGGGGGGACGCCGCCCGGCCGTTCCGGAGCCTGGTCAACCGGGACGGCTACGTCCCGATCCGCACCCGGCTGTCGGTGGACGACCTCGACACGCTCGCCGGCGCGCGGCGCGAGCTGCTGTGCTTCACCGAGCTGAGCCTGCGCCTGCTCGATCTGCACCAGCCGCGGGACGCGGGGGGTGCCGGCGGTGCCGCCGCCCGGCCGATCCTGCGCTGCCGCAGCTGCATGTGGCGCTGGCCCTGCCCGACGTTCCGGGCGATGGCCGAGGCGCTGGCCACCCTGCCCTCCTGGGACGCGCCCGGGGGGCCCGCACCGCAGGGGCGGGCGCCGGGCACCGGCCGGCGTGGCGTCCGAGGGCGCGCGCCCGGCGGCGGAGCCCATGCCTTACCCGGCGGCGCCGGAGCCCACGCCGCACCCGGCGGCGCCCACACCGCGCCCGGCGGTCCCGGCGCCCACACCCTGCCCGGCGGCCCCGGCGCCCACGTCGCACCCGGTGGCGGCTCCGCCGCCGCGTCCGCCGGCGGCCGGGCGGGCGGGAGCCACGCGGCCGGGCCGACCGGCACCCGCGAGCTGCCCGCCGTGGGCCGGTCGGGCGTCAGCTCAAGGCGGGGAGGGTGATCTCGAAGCGGCAGCCGGCGCCCTCGTTGGCCACCTCGACGGCACCCTGGTGCGCCTCGACGATGCCGCGGGTGATGGCCAGGCCGAGCCCCGCGCCGCCGTCCGGCCCCGGCGTGCGGGCGGCCTCACCGCGGAACGCCACGTCGAACACTCGCGGCAGGTCCTCCTCGGGGATCCCGCCGCAGCCGTCGGCCACCGACAGGCGTACCGCGCCGGCACCGGTGTCGGCGACCGCCCGCACCAGCACGGTGCCGTCGGCGGGGGTGTGCCGGATCGCGTTGACGACCAGGTTGCGCACGGCCCGCCCCAGCTCGGCGGCGTCGGCGTACACCGGGAGCACCGGCTCGGCCTCGCCGGCCAGCCGCACGCCCTTGGCCAGGGCCAGGGCCTCCACCCCGGCCAGCGCGTCGGCGACCAGGTCGCCGAGGCCGATCCGCCGGGGCGACAGCCGCAGGGCGCCCGCGTGGATGCGCGACAGCTCGAACAGGTCGTCCACCATGTGCGCGAGCCGCTCGACCTCCAGCCGGATCTGCTCGTGGTAGCGGCGGACGGTGGCGCCGTCGCTCACCACGCCGTCCTCCAGCGCCTCCACCATGGCGCGCATGCCGGCGAGCGGGGTGCGCAGGTCATGACTGACCCAGGCGACCAGCTCGCGCCGCGCGCCCTCCAGGGCCCGCTCCCGCTCGCGCCCCTCCCGCAGCCGCTCGTAGGCCTGCGCCAGGGCCTCGGAGATGGTGGCCAGCTCGGCGGGCAGCCGGCCGGACGGCCGGACGTAGTCCCGGGACGGCGTCACCGCCTCGACCGCCGCCACCAGCCGTCGGCTGGCCGCGACCACCTGCCGGGCGACGATCATGGCGATGCCCAGGCCGACCAGGCCGGCGATGGCGACCACGGTGAGCACGATGTTCTGGGAGTGCTCCTCGATGATCATCTCGATGGTGATGACCACCACCCCGGCCAGGGTGGCCGCCACGGTGACCACCGCGACGACCGCCATCATGATCGCGATGGACCGGCCGCGTAGCACCTGCAGCACGGCGAGGCCGAACCCGCCGGCCAGCAGGCCGAGACCGGCGGTGACCGCGACGATCTGGATGATCATGCCGCCGCGTCCACCGGCTCGTAGCGGTAGCCGACGCCCCACACGGTGACGATGCGGCGCGGCGCGGTCGGATCGCCCTCGATCTTCTCCCGCAGCCGGCGGACGTGCACGGTGACCGTCGAGGTGTCGCCGAACGACCACCCCCACACCTGGTCCAGCAGCGCGGCCCGGCTGAACGCCTGCCGTGGGTTGCGCATGAGGTGGGCGAGCAGGTCGAACTCGCGGGCGGTGAGGGTGAGCTCGCGGCCGCCGAGCCGGGCCTCGTGCGCGCCCACGTCGACCAGCAGGTCGCCGTCGCGCAGCACGCCGGTGCCGCCGGTGACCAGGGAGCCCTTGGCCCGCCGCAGCACCGACTGCACGCGCAGGGCGAGCTCGCGCGGGCTGAACGGCTTGGTGACGTAGTCGTCGGCGCCGGTCTCCAGGCCCATGACCCGGTCGATCTCCTCGCCGAGCGCGGTGAGCATGATCACCGGGATCGGGCGGCGTTCCCGGATCCGCCGGCAGACCTGCAGGCCGTCCATGCCGGGCAGCATCAGGTCCAGCACCACCAGATCGGGCGGGTCGGCCAGGGCGCGGCGCAGCGCCTCGGCGCCGTCGCCGACGCTGTCGACGGCATAGCCGTCTCGTTCGAGGTATCGGACCACGACCTCGGCCACGGTCGGGTCGTCGTCGACCACCAGGATGCGGGGCCGGGACGTCACGCTCACCTGCGGCACCCTACCCCGCCGGTCGCCGCGGTCCCGCGCCCCGGCCGATCCGTCACCACCCGGTAAGGAATCGGCCCGGCCCTCGCCGGAGATAGGCCCGGACCACTGGTGCACCCCGGAAAATCACGATCCGGACGTCGATCGAACAAAGCCGCGCATCCGGCGGCGGAACGACGTACCTTCGGCCTATGGCCCGCATCGTGCTTTCCATCCTCGGCGTCCTGCTGGCGCTCTACGTGGTGTTCGGACTGCTGCTTCCGGCACTCTTCGGCATCCTGAAGCTGCTGGTCGTGGTGGCCGTGATCGGTGCCGTGGTCGTCGGCGCCATCACCCTGGTGGGCAGGCTGTCCCGCTAGCACCACGCCCCCTGCGTGGTTTGTGCACCTCGTACCTCTTCGAGGGATTGTGCACCGTTACCGTGGTTAGACGTAGTGTTCCGGCGGAGCGCCGCCACCCGAGCGCCGCCACCACGGGAAGGTCGATCGATGAACGGTGCCGACAGCGAGGTCGGACGGCTGCGGACGGTCATGCTGCACCGGCCCGGGCCGGAGCTCAAGCGACTCACGCCGCGCAACAGCGACAAGCTGCTCTTCGACGGCATCCCGTGGGTCGGCCGGGCCCAAGAGGAGCACGACGCGTTCGCGCAGGCGCTGCGCGACCACGACGTCGAGGTGCTCTACCTCACCGAGCTGCTGCAGGACACCCTGGAGTACGAGGCGGCCCGGGAAGAGATCATCCCCTCGGTGCTGGCCGAACGGCAGCTCGGCGACCGGCTCGCCGAGCTCACCCGGCGGCACCTGGCGGACCTGGACCCCGAGGTGCTCACCCAGACGCTCGTCGCCGGGCTCGCCCGCGAGGAGCTGAAGACCGGGCGCGGGCTCGTCTACGACCTGATGGACCGGCACGACTTCGTCATCGACCCGCTGCCCAACCTGCTGTTCACCCGGGACTCCAGCGTGTGGATCGGCGACCAGGTGGCGGTGACCAGCCTGGCCATGCCCGCGCGCACCCGGGAGAGCTCGCTCACCCGGCTGATCTACACCCACCACCCGCGGTTCGCCGGCGTCCGGCACCTGTACGAGCCCTGGCTGGAGCACGTTGAGGGCGGTGACGTGCTGCTGATGGCGCCGGGCGTCATCGCGGTGGGCACCGGGGAGCGGACCACGCCCGCCGGGGTCGAGCGGCTCTGCCGGCGGGTCATCTGGGCCGGTCTGGCGCACACGGTGCTGGCGGTGCCGATCGCCCAGCAGCGGGCGACCATGCACCTGGACACGATCTGCACCATGGTCGACGTGGACACCGTGGTGATGTATCCGCCGGTCGCGTACTCGCTGCAGGCGTATACGGTGACCGCCGGCGACGAGGAGGGCGAGCTGCGCATCGCGCCGCGCCGGCCGTTCCTTTCGGCCGCGGCGCAGGCGATGGGCGTCGAGCGGGTCAAGGTCATCGACACCGGGTTGGACCCGGTGACCGCCGAGCGCGAGCAGTGGGATGACGGCAACAACACCCTGGCACTGGCGCCGCGGGTGGCGGTGGCCTACGAGCGCAACGTGGAGACCAACGCCCGGCTGGAGGCGGCCGGCGTCAAGGTGATCCGGATCGCCGGCAGCGAGCTCGGCAGCGGCCGGGGCGGCCCGCGCTGCATGTCCTGCCCGATCCGCCGGGACGGCCTGTGACGGGCCCTGACCCGGCGCCTGGGACAGCGCCTTTGACGGCGCCTGAGCGGGCGGTCAGCCGCACTCCCGCAGGGCCCCCATTTCGGGCGTCCGGACCGGCGAATTAAGGACATCTGCCGGCGCGGGCAGGATCGCCCACACGGTGGTCATCTCGCCGTCGTGCCGGACCCCCCACCGCTCGGCGAGGAACTCGACGATGCCGAGCCCACGCCCGCCGAGAGAGGAGAGCGCGGGGCGTCCGGCGCGCGGCTCGGTGGCCGCGCCCCCGTCGCTGACCGTGACCTCCAGCCGCTCGCCCGACCAGTCCCAGCTGGCCATGATCTGCCCGGACGGCAGTGGATGGGCGTGACGCAGGGCATTGCTCAGCAGCTCGCTCACCACCAGCACGGCGTCCTCGATGGCCGCCGCGAAGACCCCCCATGCCTCCAGATCGGCGCTGAGACGCCGGCGCGCGACGGCGACGCTGGTCGGCGCATACGGCAGCAGCACGACGCCCTCACTTCCCCGTTCTCCTGCAGTTCCCCGTGCGGAAAACACATCCCAGTACGACCGAAATGCCCCGTTCGATGGTTCTGGAAACCGCGCGGCGATCATTGCTTGCCCGATCTCGACGATAGGCGAACACCTCTGTGACCAGCCCGTTACCGGCTCGGTGTGTCGGATCCGATATGGGCGCCGGCGGCGCGCAGGGTGAACCTCATCCGGGTCCCGCCGCCCGGCCGCGGATGCGCGGTCACCTCGCCGCCCTGGGCCCGGGCCAGCGAACGGGCGATGTAAAGCCCGAGCCCCACCCCGCCGAACCGGCGGCGGTCACCGCTGTCGGCCTGGACGAACCGGTCGAAGACCCGCTCGCGGTCCGCCGGCGGGATCCCCACCCCCTCGTCGTCCACCACGAGTACCACCCGGTCTCCCTCCGACCACGCGAGCACGCGGATCAGCCCCCCGTCCGGCGAATACTTGAAGGCGTTCTCCAGAAGCTGGCCGAGCAGGATATCGGTGGCCAGCGCATCCCCGTCGGCCAACGGAAGATCGCGGGGAATGTCCACCTCGACCCGGTGCCGGGCGGACAGGACCGGCATGCCGAGCGTGGCGGCACGCACCCGCTCGCCCAGGTCGAAACTCGCCATCCGGACCTTCAACTCCTGGCTGCCCGCCTGCGCGCCGAGCAGCAGGTGGTCCATGAGCTGGCCGAGCGCCCGGGCCCGCTCGGCGATGGTCCGCACCGCCGAGCGCCGCTCACCGTCGGAGAGCTTGTCCCAGCGGGCGTCCAGGGTGCCGGCGAACCCCTGCACCACCGTGATGGGCGTGCGCAGCTCGTGGCCGGTCGTCGCCAGGAACAGGTCCTTGGCCTCCTCCAGTTCCTTGGCCCGGGTGACGTCCCGGAAGTCGACCACCAGCTCGGCGGTCTCGTCGATCTCCGCACCGACCACGTCCAGCCAGCGGCCGCAGGCCAGCCGGGTGGTGAGTTTCGCGCCGGGTTCGGGCAGCGGGAACGGCGGCGGCCGGCCGATCACCTCGGCGGCCCGCACCCCGGTCAGCTCCTCGGCCGCCGGGTTCCACTGCCGGACCAGCCCGTCGCCGCCCAGCACCGCGACCCCGTCCGCGCTGGCGTCGACCACGGCGCGCTCGTGCGCCCGCTGCCGCACCGCATCCTGGTAGGCCATCGCGTTGCCGAGGGCGATGCCGGCGTGCCCGGCCAGCAGCTCCAGCAGCTCCAGCTCGACGTGCCCGGCCGCACCGGTGGCGAACAGCGCGTACAGGGCGCCGTACGGCCGGCCGCCCACCGCGGCCGCCCCCAGCGCGATCGTGTGCAGGCCGGGCAGCCGCGACCAGATCAGCTCGTCCAGCACGGCCTGGTCCCCGGTCTCCAGCAGCACCGTCTTCCCGGTGCGCAGCAGCTTGCCCACCAGGCTGTCCCGCAGGTCGGCCGTGGCGCCGCGCAGGCCGCCGGGCAGTCCGTGCGTGCTGACCAGCCGCACCTTCTCGTCCTCGATGAGCACGAAGCCGCCCGCGTCGGCGCCGGTCAGCTCGGTCAGGCTCGCCGCGATGCGGTCCAGCACCGGCGAAAGCTCCAGCTCGGCGTTGATGTCGGCGACCACGTCGGTGAGCCGCCGGACGAGCATCGCCCGCCGCGCCCCGCGCTCCCGGGCGGCGGTGTCCTCACCGGCCGGGTGGTAGACGGTGACGTATCCGAGCAGCGCGCCGCCCGCCGAACGCAGGGCGCTGACGTCCACGCCCACCTCGACCGGCGTCCCGTCGCCGCGCAGCCGCCGGGTGCGCAGCGAGACCGGGCCGCCTCCGGTGCGCACCCGCTCCAGCACGGCGTTCTGCTCGGCCACCAGATCCTCCGGGACGATGGCCGCCCGGCGCCCGACCGTCTCGGCGGCCGGCCGGCCGAACAACCGCTCCGCCGCCGGGTTCCACAGCAGCACGGTGAGATCGCGGTCGAGCGCCACGACGGCGTTGGCGGAGCTGGCGAGGACAGCGCGGGCGACACCGTCATCGGCGTTCTCTCCCATGTCGTCACTCATGCCCCCATGGTGCCCGGTTTTGCGCGGCGTCCCGGGCACTTTGGCCCGCCCCATCGGAACAATCGTCCGCCCGGCCATCCCCGCGCCCCTCTCATGCCACTCTCATGCCACGGCCCCGCCCGGCCGGCGCCGGCATCGCGGCCGATCGGCGGCCTGATCGGCGCGACATGGCCGGCCGGCGCGGCGAGGGCGACCGTCGTGCCGCCCGCGCTGGGTTACGCTGCCGATAGCGGGCGAGAGGGGTGCGCGGTATGACGGCAGGGGATCTCGAAGCCCTGGTACGGGTGACCGCGCGGGGTTACGTAGGCGAGACCCCACCGGAGATCGCGTTCGGGACCACCGAGACCCCGGCCGGCCCGCTGGCGCTCGCGGTCACCGCCCGCGGGATCGCGGCGTGCAGCCTGCAGAACGAGCACGTGGTCTTCGCCCGCGTCACCCGGGAGATCGGATCGTTCATCGGCCCCGACCCGCGACGCCTGGACCCGGTACGGCGCGAGCTCGACGCCTACTTCGCCGGACGGCTCCGCGCCTTCACCGTCCCGGTCGACCTCCGGCTGGCCACGCCGTTCGCCCGCACCGTCCTGCAGATGACCATGTCGGTGCCCTACGGGAGCGTCACCACACACCAGGACATCGCGCAGCGCATCGGCCGGCCCCAGGCGCTGCGCGCGGTCGGCAACGCCCTGGTGGAGAACCCGGTCTGCGTGATCGTCCCGTGCCACCGGGCGGTCGAGTCCCCCGGCCGGCCGGGCGGCTACGCCGGCCCGCCGGCCGCCAAGGAACTCCTGCTGCGCCTGGAAGGCGCGCTGAGCTGAACCGGTCCGGCGCGGTCAGCGGGCCGCGCCCACCTCGCCGGGCTCGCCCGCCGGACGCGCCGCCCCGCCGCCCGGCCGGGCCACCCGCCCGGCGAGCAGGGTGAGCAGCCCGGCCACCAGGAACGCGGCCAGCGCCGCGTTCATCCAGTCCTGCCGGTGGAACCCGAGCGCCTCGCGCGCCGCCGCCCAGATCCCGTCCCACCAGGTCACGGTGGAGGTCGCGGTGACCAGCCAGTAGGCGGCGAAGCCGAGCAGCCACGGCACCGTCATCGCCCAGCGCGACGGCGCCCGCTCGGAGGTGTCCCACCGCGCCGCACCGCCCAGCAGGAAGTAGTCGACGGCCAGCACCGCGAACATCGGCACGAACACCGCGCCGATCACCGAGAGGAAGGCGCCGTAGGAGTTCACGTCCACCAGCAGCGCGACGGCGGTGGTCAGCACGCCGATCACGGTGGAGAAGATCCGCCGGTCCACCCGGGGCATCAGATTCTGCAGGGACATCGCGGTGGAGTAGACGTTCGCGAACGACTGGTCGGCCTCCCGCAGCACCAGCACGCCGAAGAACAGCGCGCCGAGCGGCACCGCGAGGAAGGCGTCCCACACCCGGCCGGCGTCCCCGGCGACCAGGCGCAGCGCGACGATGCCGAGCACCAGACAGGCGACCTGGGCGATCGTGTATCCCCAGACGACGCCGGTGAACGCGGCCCGGCCGGAGCGGGAGTGGCGCGCGTAGTCCGCCGCCACCGGCACCCAGGAGACCGACAGCGCGATCACGTAGTCCGTCGCGGCGGCGAAGGCGTGCCAGTCGCCGCCGGCGAGGTCCGGCCGCTCCCGGACCAGCGCCACCGCCAGCCACACCATCGCCACCACCACCCCCGCCGTCACGAACCGGCGCAGCAGCCGGATCGCGCCGAGCGGCCGGATCGTCAGCGCGACGGTCAGCACGCCGGCCGCCACGACCCACACCGGATAGGGCACCGCATCCCCGAAGATCGCACCGGCCGCGGTGGCGATCACCCACAGCTCGAAGGCGCCCCAGCCGAGCATCTGCACGATGTTCAGCACGGTCGGCAGGTACGACAGCCGGGCGCCGAACAGGCCGCGCAGCAGCACCATCGCCGGCGCCCCGGTGCGGGCGCCGGGCACCGCGGCCAGCCCGACCATCACGGTGCCGACCAGGCTGCCGATCACCGCGGCCAGCACCGCGGCCGGCACGGCCAGCGGCCCGGCGGACCCGGGCGGCTCCAGCAGATACAGCGCCCCGGAGAACCCGAGAAGGCTCACCCCGAGATTGGCCCAGAACGCGCCCTGGTCGAACACCCCCAGGCTCTGCGGCGGAGCCTGGTCGAGGGTCAGCGGGACTTCGTCGGCGGCGGCCGCCATCGCACACTCCCTACGCCGGCATTATCCGGACAGGTTCGGCGGTCGGCGGCACGCCCGGCAACAGCCGGGAACCGCCCTCTCAGCCCGGTGACGCCCGAGCTCCCGCGGTATGGATTTTGATCGGATTATTACACCCGACGGCTACGCGATGAAGGGCCGCCCCCCGTGCTCGGCGACCACCGGCCGGCCCGCGGCGGCCCACGAGCGCATGCCCCCGCCCACGTTCACCGCCTCCCGGCCCACGTGGTTGAGCCACGCCACCGCCTGCGCCGAACGTCCGCCGACCCGGCACACCACGTAGACCGGCACCCCCGCCGGAAGCTCCGCCACCCGCCCCTGCAACGCGCCGAGCGGGATGTGCACCGCGTCCGGGGCATGCCCGGCCGCCCACTCGTCGGGCTCGCGCACGTCGAGCAGGAACACGTCATCGGGAACCGCACCGGCGTCGACCTCAGGCACCACCATGCCCCCCATTGTCCATCGCCCGGCACCCCGAGCGCGCCATCTACTTCAGGAGGCGGGAAAGGCGGCGGTCGGCCAGGGGTTTGCCACCGGTCTGGCAGGTCGGGCAGTACTGCAGGGAGGAGTCGGCGAAGGAGACCTCGCGGATGGTGTCGCCGCACACCTCGCACGGCTGGCCGGTACGTCCGTGCACCCGCAGGCCGGACTTCTTCTCGCTCTTCAGGTCCCGGGCGGCGATGCCGCGCGCGCGTTCCATCGCGGACCGCAGCGTGCCGACGATCGCCTCGTGCAACCGGGCGACCCCCTCCTCGTCCAGCGAACCCGCGATCTTGAAGGGCGACATGCGCGCCGCGTGCAGCACCTCGTCGGAGTAGGCGTTGCCGATGCCGGCGATCACCTTCTGGTCGCGCAGCAGGCCCTTGATCTGGGTCCGGCTGCCACCGACGATGCGGCCGAGCACCTCCGGGGTGAACTCCGGGGCGAGCGGATCCGGGCCGAGGCCCGCCACCCCCGGCACCTGGGCCGGATCGGTCACCACATAGACCGCCAGCCGCTTCTGGGTGCCGGCCTCGGTCAGCTCGAACCCCGGCGCCGCGCCGTCGTCCCCCGGGGCGAAGCGGACGCGGACCGCGAGCGGCCCCTTCCCTGGCCGGACCGGACGGGCGCCGGTCAGATCGTCCCGCCAGCGCAGCCATCCGCCGCGGGCCAGGTGGACGACCAGGTGGATGCCGTCACAGTCGAGGTCCAGGAACTTGCCGTGCCGGGCCACCGCCGTCACGGTCAGCCCGGCCAGCGACGTCACCGGCGGCGACACCGTCTTCAGCGCCTGGAACGCCACCACGTCCACCCCGGCCACCGCCCGGCCCACCGCGCGCTCGCGCAGGAACCCGGCCAGCGACTCCACCTCCGGAAGCTCAGGCATACATCCACTGTATTGTCTGGCTCGCTATTGTCTGGCTCGCTGTCGCTCGCGGGTTCAGG
>NZ_BOOU01000037.1 GCF_016863395.1 Sphaerisporangium rufum
GAACCGGCCCGGGAGGGGCCGGCAACGGGGGAAGGGCCTGCTGATCGCGGCAGGGGCGAGGTGGCGGGGTGACCTGATGCTCCACCGGGAGGGGCCGGCTGCGGGGTGGACGGGTGGCTACGCGCGGGAGGGGTCTGCTGCGGGGCTCGGCCTGCGCGGTGGAATGGGATGGCGTGTCGGGAGGGGGGCTGGGTAAGGGGGCGGTATGGAGATGACCATCGCCGAGGAACTGGTGCTGCTGGCCTACCGGGAGGACACCGGGCGGCCGTTGATCGGCAGCGGGGAACTGGACGCGGCGCTGGGCGGAGCGATGCTGGCCGAGCTGACCGTCCTGCGCCGGCTCGACCTGGCCGGCCGGAAGGTGACGGTGCTGGACGCCACCCCGACCGGCGATCCGGAGCTGGACGCCGCGCTCGCCCGGATCGCCGGCGACCGGGAACGCCGGCCGGAGACCTGGGTGGCCAAGCTGCAGTCCGCCGACGTTCGCAAGCGGCTGCTCGCCCGGCTCGTCGAACGGCGGGTGCTGAGCGAGCGCACCTCCAAGGTGCTCGGCCTGTTCACCACCCGCAGCTACCCCGAGGCGGACCCGACGGCCGAGCGGGCCGTCCGCGAGCGCGTCGGCGACGTGCTGCGCGGCGCCGAACCCGACGCCCGGGTGGCGGTGCTGATCGGCGTGCTGCACGCCTGCAAGCTCGACCGCAAGGTGTTCCCCGAGGCGGACAAGAGGCGGGTAAAGGAGGTCGTCGAAGGGCAGTGGGCCGGCCCGGCCGTCGCCAAGGCCATCGCGGCGGCCAACGCGGCGATCATGGCCGCCATCACCGCGGCGACGGTGACGAGCGCCACCACGGCCGGCAACTGACCTCCGGCCCGCTTCCCGCTACTTGGTGATCACGTCCTTGGGCACCGGCTTGTCCTCGGCCAGGGCGCCGAACAGGCGCAACGCCCGCTGGGTGTCCCACTTGACGACCGCGGCGCCGTTGATGGTCGGCAGCGACCCCACCGGCACCGCGGTGGTCACCGGGTCGTCCCCCATCGCCAGGCCGAGCGACAGCAGGTCGAAGACGCCGGTGTCCGGGTCGACCGCGACCGAATCGGTGGCCGCCACGGCGAGCGGGACCGAGCGGAACGGGTTGATCAGCACGGCGGGGTTCGCGGCCTTCTTCACCACCGCGGAGAAGAACTGGCGCTGGCGCTGGGTGCGGTCGAAGTCGGGCAGCGCGCCGGTCGCCCGGGTCCGGACGTAGCCGAGCGCGGTGCCGCCGTCCATGTCCTGGCAGCCCTTCTTCAGGTTGATACCGGCCTTGTGGTCCTTGATGTTCTGCTTCACGCAGATGTTCACGCCGCCGACCGCGTCCACGATGCCGACGAACCCGCCGAAGCCGATCTCCATGTAGTGGTCGATCCGGATGCCGGTCACCTTCTCCACCGTCTTGGCCAGCAGCTTGGGGCCGCCGTCGCCGAAGGAGTAGGCGGCGTTCAGCTTGTCGCTGCCGTGGCCGTCGATGGGCACGTAGGAGTCGCGGGGCAGGCTGACCAGCGTGGGCCGGCCGCCGCCGCTCGGCACATGCAGCAGCATCATCGTGTCGGTGCGCTTGCCGATCGCGCGCCCGGTGGCCAGCTTCTTGCGCTGCGCGGCCGTCAGCCCGGCCCGGCTGTCCGAACCGACCAGCAGCCAGTCCTCACCGGGAGTGGCGGCCGGGCGGCCTTCGTAGTCGGTGAGCGACTCGACGCTCTGCAGGCGCGAGCCGATCCAGAAGTAGCCGACGATCGCCAGGACCAGCAGCAGCGCGACCAGGATCGCCAGGATCCGCAGCACCAGCCGGCCGGTGCGCCGCGGCCCGCGGCCGCCCCGCCCGCCGCCGGAGCCGCCGTCCCCGTCGTCGTGCCCGCCACCGCCGTGCCCGCCGCCGCCAGGCAGCGGGCGCACCGGGGCGTCACCCGACCGCGGCCGGCCGTACACCCGCGACCGGCCCGCCGCCGGCAGCCCGGCCGGCGCGGCCGCGGCCCGGCCGGCCGGGGACCGCCGCTCCGCGGTCGGCTCGTCCGCGCCGGCGCCCGTGCCCGCGTCCCGTCCGCCCCGCCGGCCGCCGGCTCCGGGGACCCGGTGCGCGGGCTGGCCCGCCGCGTACGGCGCGCTCCGCTCGCCGGGCGGGCCGGCGGCCGGCTCGCCGGCTCCGGCCGGACGCCGCAGGGCGCGGGTCGGACCTTCCCGTGTCCCGCCCTCGTCGGCGCCCTCAGCCCGCGGCCAATCGCCCACTTCGTCGTCCCCTGTCCTGTGCTTGAGCCTCTGCTTCGAAAGTACGCCGCCGTGCTCGCGCGGGTCGTGCCCGCGCCAAGATTTTCTCCAGTAAAAGTACGCAGAGTAGCCCTAGGTCACCAGGGTGCGCTCCCCGGAAACAATGCCGCCGTCCCAGCCGTTACCGTTATCGACGACCTCTGATGAAAGGACAGTCGTGTCCGCTCCGGACCCGTGGAGTACCTGCCCGTGCCACGGCACGGGCCCTGACCGATCGAGAACGCCGGACCGATGACCATACTTCTCGGCCTGGCCGCCATATTCTTGCTCACCCTCGCGACCGGATACTTCGTCGCGCAGGAGTTCGCCTTCGTCGCCGCCGACCGCTCGATCCTGCGCGAGCAGGCCGCGGCGGGCGACCATGCCGCCGAGCGGGCCCTGCGGGTCACCGGCAGGCTCTCGTTCATGCTCTCCGGTGCCCAGCTCGGCATCACCGTGACCACGCTGCTCGTGGGCTTCGTCACCGAGCCGGTGCTCACCCCGCTGATCCGCCCCGCGCTGACCGCGGCCGGCGTGCCGGACGCGGCGGTGCCCGGCATCGCGGTGGCACTGGGCCTGGTGATCGCCACGGTCGTGCAGATGGTGCTCGGCGAGCTGGCCCCCAAGAACCTCGGCATCGCCCGGCCCGAGCCGGTGGCCAAGTGGCTGTCGAGGTCCACGCTCGCCTACCTGGCCGTGGCCGGCCCGGTCGTCCGGCTGTTCGACACCGCCGCCACCCGGCTGCTGCGCAAGGTGGGCGTCGAGCCGGTGGAGGAGGTCGAGCACGGCGCGACCCCCGAGGAGCTGTCGCGGATCATCGCCGAGTCCGAGGCCTCCGGCGTGCTGTCGCAGTCGCTGTCGGACCTGCTGGACCGCGCGCTGGAGTTCGGCGACCGAACCGCCGAGGACGTGATGGTGCCCCGGCCCCGGGTCGTGTCGCTGCGGGCCGGGCGGCCCGCGACCGACCTGCTGGCCGCGGTCCGCGCCGCCGGCCACTCCCGCTACCCGGTGCTCAGCGACGACGGTGACGTCGTCGGGGTGGCCGGGCTGCGCGAGCTGCTGCGCGCCCCGTCCGACGAGGTGCCGGTCGAGCGGATCGCCGTCGCGCCGCTGCTCGTCCCGGCCACGCTGCCACTGCCGGCCGTGCTGGAGCGCATGCGCGCGGCCGGCGACGGCCCGGCCTGCGTCATCGACGAGTACGGCGGCCTCGCCGGGCTCATCACCATGGAGGACCTGGCCGAGGAGCTCGTCGGCGAGCTGATGGACGAGAACGATCCCGACCCCGCGGACGCGGTGGAGGCGGGTGACGGGGTCTGGGACGTCGACGCCCAGCTCCGGGTGGACGAGGTGGAACGGGCGACCGGCCTGCAGCTGCCCGAGAGCGAGGACTACGAGACGCTCGCCGGCCTGGTCATGGCCCGGCTGGGCCGGCTCCCGGAGGCCGGCGACCAGGTTCCGGTGCCGCTGGTGCCCGAGCACGGCCTGCTGGACGACGAGCCCGCCGAGACCGATGTCATGATCACCGTGCTCGGGCTGCGCCGCCGGGTCCCGGACCGGGTCCGGCTCACCTTGCAGGTCGCCGACCGCGCGGCCGTGGGCGGTGACTCCCGATGAGCATCCCCTTCGCGCTGCTGCTCGGTGTCGTGCTGTTGGTGGGGAACGGGTTCTTCGTCGCGGCCGAGTTCGCCGTGATCTCCGCGCGCCGCCACCGGCTGGAGGAGTCCGCCGCGGGCGGCGGCCGCCTGGGCCGGACCGCCGGGCGGGCGGCGCTGCGCAACGGCGGTGAGCTGTCCCTGATGCTGGCGGGCGCCCAGCTCGGCATCACCCTGTGCTCGCTCGGCCTGGCGATGGTCACCGAGCCGGCGATCGAGCACCTGCTCGCCCCGGTCTTCGGGCTGGTCGGCCTGCCCGAATCGGCGCAGACCGCCATCGCCTACGTCATCGCGCTGGCGATCATCACGTTCCTGCACATGGTGGTGGGCGAGATGGCGCCCAAATCGTGGGCCCTGACCCACCCCGAGCGAGCCGCGCTCGGACTCGCGCTGCCGTTCCGCGCGTTCACCTGGAGCGTGCGGCCGCTGATCGCCCTGCTCAACGGCCTGTCGAACGCGCTGCTGCGCGCGTTCGGCGTCCGGCCGCGCGACGAGCTCGCCACCACGCGCACCGCGCCCCAGCTCGCCATGCTGGTCGGCGAGTCGGGCCGGATGGGCCTGCTGGACCGGGCCGAGCACGACCTGTTGCTGCGCGCCCTGCGCGTGCAGTCCCAGCCGGTGGAGCGCCTCATGGTGCCGATCGCCGACGCCTCGGCGGTGCCGGTGGGCGCCTCCGACGAGACGATCCGTGCGGTGGCGGCCGCGCAGGGCCATCTGCGGTTGCTGGTCAACTCCGGCGGCCCGGAGAACGTGCTCGGCGTCCTGCACGTCCGCGACCTTCTCATGAACCCGGGGCGCGGCCCTGAGGCGCTCATGAGCGACGTGCCGCGGCTGGCGGCCGGTACCACCGTGCCCGACGCCGTGGCCCGCCTGCAGGAGGCCCACGCCCACGCGGCCCTGGTCACCCGCGAGGACCGCGTGATCGGCCTGGTGACCCTCTCCGACCTCACCGGCCAGCTCCTCTAGCCGCCCGCCGGTGCCGCTCGCCCCCCACCCGGGAGACCGGCACCGGCCCACCCCGAGGGAGACTTTCCCCACTTTTTACGCTCCCGTACCCCGCCCCTCAGCCCTCCTTGAAGCCATCAAAGACGGCCACCCCTTACCGCCCCTCCCACCCGCGACCAGCAAGCCGCTCACCCGCGGCCGGCCCCTCCCGGCCCGGTTC
>NZ_BOOU01000038.1 GCF_016863395.1 Sphaerisporangium rufum
GCGCCAAAAACACTGCGCGCCTAGGCCGGAACCCCACCGCCCAACACACCCGCAACCAGCAAGCCGCTCACCCGGCGCGGGCCCTTCCCAGGCCGGTTCGCGCCAAAACACTGTGAGCCCGAGCCGTAACCCCACCGCCCAGCCCACCCGAAATCAGTAAGCCGCTCACCCGGCGCGGGCCCCTCCCTGGCCGGTTCGCGCCAAAAAACACCACGCGCCCGAGCCGTAACCCCACCGCCCAGCCCACCAAAATCAGCAAGCCGCTCACCCGCAGCCCCTCCCGAACCCGCGCGCGGAGCGCACAAGGCAGGCACAAACGGGCCGATGTGGTGAAAAGGGGGGTTAGTCTGAGGAACGGCGGCCCGCGCGTGCCGAACGAACGACACCGGCGTGAAAGCGGCCGAACCTAGCGCGCCGAGCGCGCTGTTGGATCAGTGTGGGCGAGGAGGGATTTGAACCCTCACGTCCTTGCGGACACACGGACCTGAACCGTGCGCGTCTGCCGTTCCGCCACTCGCCCTTCGTTGAGTGCGTGGAAAGGCTAGCACGGATCCGTGCATGCCACCGAACCCGGATACGATCCTCTAAGACGATGGAGGAAGGGAGGTACCCGGTGGGAGTCCTTCAGCGCTTCGAGCGCAGGCTCGAGGGCTTGGTCGAGGGGGCCTTTGCGCGGGCGTTCAAGTCTGACCTTCAGCCGGTCGAGGTCGCCAGCGCGGTGCAGCGCGAGATGGACGAGCGTGCCGCGATCGTCGCGCAGGGTCGCACTCTTGTGCCGAACGATTTCGTGGTGGAGCTGTCCACGACCGACAGCGAGCGGCTGGAGGTGTACGCCGACAGCATCGGCCACGAGCTCGCCAACCTCGCCAGGGAGTACGCCAAGGAGCAGGGCTACTCCTTCGTGGGACCTGTCCGGGTGCGCTTCGAGACCGCGGACGACCTGGCCGTCGGCCTGTTCCGGATCCGTTCCGGGGTCATCCGCGGCGCGACGGTCGAGCAGGACGAGATCCGGCAGCCGGCCAGCGACCTGCCCCCGAGCAGGTCGAGCGCGTTCGGCGGCCGGCCGCGCCTGCTGGTGTCCACCCAGGACGACCCGCAGGGCCAGCGGTCCTACGAGCTGACCACGCCGGTGACGCTCCTCGGTCGGGGCACCGACTGCGATCTGCGGCTGGTGGATCCGGGCGTTTCACGGCACCACGCCGAGCTGCGGGTCGAGGGTCCGTTGGTGGCGCTCGTCGACCTCGGCTCGACCAACGGCACATTCGTCAACGGCCAGCCGGTTCGCCGGATCGAGCTCCAGGACGGCACCCGGGTCACACTCGGGCGCACGACCCTGGTGTTCCGGCGCGATTGAGGGTAGACAGTCGGTCCTATGTCCGAGCTCACTCTGCTGCTGATCCGGCTCGCGTTCCTCGCGGTGCTGTGGTTCTTTGTGATTGCCGCGGTGGGTGTGATCCGGACAGACTTGTTCGGATCACGGGCGACCGCGCCGGCCACCGTGCGCAAGCCCCAGAAACCCGCACGCCAACCCGCCAAGCCGAAGAAGGGGGAACCGCGACAACTGGTCGTTACCGGTGGTCCCCTGCAAGGAACCATCATCAACCTCACGGAGACGCCAATCACTATCGGTCGGGCGAATGACGCCACGCTGGTACTCAGCGACGATTACGCTTCGAGCCGGCACGCCCGGCTGTTCCCCCAGGACGGTCAGTGGTTCGTGGAAGATCTCGGTTCCACGAACGGCACCTACCTCGACCGCTCAAAAGTGACCCGTCCGACCCCGGTGCATCTCGGCGCTCCGATCCGCATCGGCAAAACCGTCATCGAATTGCGCAAATGACAATCGCACTCCGCTACGCCGCCCGCTCGGACGTCGGCCTCCTCCGCGAAGGGAACGAGGACTCGGCGTACGCGAGCCCGCGCCTGCTCGCCGTCGCAGACGGCATGGGCGGGCACGCACACGGTGAGGTGGCCAGCTCGGTCGCCATCACCGCCATGTCGTCCCTCGACCGGGACGCCGCCGGGGGTGACCTGCTCAGCGCCATCGAGACCGCGGTGCGCGACGCCAATCGGCGCCTGCACGAGATGGTCGGCCGCGACCCCAGTCTCAAGGGCATGGGCACCACCCTCACCGCCATGTTGTGGTCGGGCACCCGCGTCGCCCTGGTGCACGTCGGCGATTCCCGCGCCTACCTGCTCCGCAACGGCGAGCTGTACCAGATCACCCACGATCACACGCTGGTGCAGTCGCTGGTGGACGACGGCCGGATCACCCAGGAGGAGGCGGCCAGCCATCCCCAGCGGTCGATCCTGCTGCGCGCCCTGGACGGCAGCGGGGAGGTCGATCCCGATCTGTCGCTGCGCGAGGCGCAGATCAACGACCGCTACCTGCTGTGCTCCGACGGCCTGTCCAGCGTGGTGAGCGCCGAGACCCTCCACCACACCCTGACCACGGTCGACGAGCCGGAGTCGGTGGTCCGCCAGCTCATCGACCTCGCCAACCGGGGCGGCGGCCCCGACAACATCACCTGCATCGTCGCCGACGTGGTGGAGATCGAGGAGGGCCAGGTGGTGGCGGGCGACGCCGCCGTCGTGGGCGCCGCCGGATCCAGCCGGCTACGTTCCCAACCTCCCGACACCCCGGCGGGACGGGCGTCGACGATCACCGCACCCCAACCGGTGATCGTCGACGATCTGGACGAGGAGCCCGCGGGCGGCCCGGCGGCGAGCGCCGGGGCCGCCCCGCGGCGTGTCAGGCGGCGCCGCGTGTGGCCGGTCGCCGTGGTCGTCCTCGGGCTGCTGGTGGTCATCGTGGGAGGTGGGGGTTATTTCGGCTACCGGTGGACCCAGGATCAGTACTACGTCGGCGCCAACGGTGACGAGCTAGTGTTGTTCCGGGGGGTCGACACGACCATCGGACCGATCCAACTGAATTCTGTCGCGCAGAGTACCGGCCTTTCGGTCTCGTCGATTCCCGAGCCGGAGCGCGGCCAGGTACGGCAGGGCATCCCGGTCGCCGACCTCAAGGCGGGCCAGACGAAGATCAACGACCTGAAGGCCAAGTCCGGCGGCGACCAGAAGACCGCCCAGCCGACGTCCTCTCCCAGTTCCTCGGAGTCCTCCTAAGTGACCACCGCAGACGTCGCCGAAGCCGTTCCCATGACCGCCAAGCGGCGCGGGGCGCAGCTCGCCATGCTCGCCTTCGCCGTCGCCATCGTCATGGCCGCCTACGCCGGTGTCGGCCTGGGCATCAACGACCAGGTGCCGGCGGGCATGCTGGGCTACGGCCTCGGCCTCGGCGGGCTGATGCTCGCGGCCTATCTGGTGCTGGCCAGGTTCGCCCCGTGGGCGGATCCGCTGCTGCTGCCGCTGGTCACCCTGGTCAACGGCATCGGGCTGGTGATGATCTACCGCCTGGAGCAGGCGGAGATGAAGGGCGCCTCGGCGAGCAACCAGCTGTTCTGGACCGCGGTCGGCGTCGTGGTGTTCTCGGCCACCCTGATTCTGCTGCGTGACCACCGCGCGCTGCAGCGGATGACCTACACGGCCGGTTTCGTCGGCCTGGGCCTGCTGATCCTGCCGCTGGTGCCGTTCCTCGGCAAGGAGATCAACGGCGCCCGCATCTGGGTCGGCGTCGGCGGCTTCTCCATCCAGCCGGGCGAGTTCGCCAAGCTGGCCCTGGTGGTCTTCTTCGCCGGCTACCTGGTCGCCAAGCGGGACGTGCTGGCGCTGGCCGGCCGCCGGCTGCTGCTCATCGACCTGCCGCGCGCCCGCGACCTGGGCCCGGTGCTCATCACCTGGGCGGTCAGCGTCGGCGTGCTGGTGCTGGAGAAGGACCTCGGCACCTCGCTGCTGCTGTTCGGCGCCTTCATCGCGATGATCTACATCGCGACGCAGCGCACCTCCTGGGTGCTCATCGGCATCCTGCTGTTCGTCGGCGGCGCGTTCCTGGCCGGGCAGCTGTTCAGCCACGTGGAGGCCCGCTTCGACGTCTGGCTGCACCCGGAGAACAACGAGCTCTACAACCGGACGTACGGCGGCAGCTACCAGCTCCTGCAAGGGCTGTTCGGCATGGGCTCGGGCGGCATCCTCGGCACCGGGCTCGGCCAGGGCCACCCCGATCTGATCCCGCTGTCGTTCTCCGACTTCATCTTCGCCGCGACCGGCGAGGAGCTCGGGCTGACCGGCCTGATGGCCCTGCTGATGGTCTACGCGCTGATCGTGGAGCGCGGCTTGCGCACGGCGGTGGCGGCTCGCGACCCGTTCAGCAAGCTGCTGGCCGGCGGGCTGTCGTTCATCCTGGCCTGGCAGGTGTTCATCATCGTGGGCGGGGTGACCAACCTCATCCCGCTGACCGGCCTGGTCACGCCGTTCATGTCTCAGGGCGGCTCGGCGCTGCTGTCCAACTGGATGCTGATCGCCCTGCTGGTCCGCATGTCGGACGCCGCCCGCCGCCCGCCACCGCAAGCGATCCAGGACGAGGGACTGACCCAGGTGTTCCAGCGATGAACAGCACCATCAAGCGCGCCTCGGTGGCCTGCCTGCTGATGTTCGGCCTGCTGATGCTCAACATCAACTACCTGCAGGCGGTGAAGGCCGAGGGGCTGCGGGAGGACAGCCGCAACAACCGCAGCTTCTTCGCGCGCTATCAGAACGAGCGCGGCATGATCACCGCCGGTGGCGAGACCCTGGCCAAGTCGGTGGACACCAAGGACAGCAAGTTCCGCTTCGCCCGGAAGTACTTCGACGGACCGGTGTACGCGCCGGTGGTGGGCTTCTTCGCGCCGGAGAGCACCCGGGGCATCGAGAACGCCGCCGACCAGTACCTGGCGGGCACGCACCCGGACCTGTTCGTCCGCCGCACGGTCGACCTGGTCACCAACAAGCCGACCCGGGGCGCGGCGATCGACCTGACCCTGGTGCCGAAGGCGCAGAAGGTCGCCTACGACGACCTGCGGCGCAGCGGCAAGCGCGGCGCGGTGGTGGCGCTGGAGCCGGAGACCGGCGCCATCCTCGCCATGGCGTCGGCGCCGAGCTACGACCCCAACACCATGGCCGCGCCGGACAAGGCCAAGGCGGCCCGGGCCTACAACAAGCTGGACGCCAACGACAACCACCCGCTGCGCAACCGGGCGATCGACGAGACCTACGCCCCCGGCTCGACGTTCAAGGTGGTCACCTCGGCCGCCTACCTGAGCGATGACGACTCCCGGGACGAGAACACCTCGGTGGACGCCCCGGACTCGCTGCCGCTGCCCGGCACCAACATCAGCCTGCCGAACTACCACGGCGAGTCCTGCGGCGGCCGGGCCACCCTGCTGGACGCGCTGACCATCTCCTGCAACACCGCGTTCGCGAACATGGCGCTGGACATGGGCTACGACCGGCTGGCGGAGCAGGCGACGAAGTTCGGCATGGGCCAGGAGCTGAGCATCCCGCTGAAGGTCGTGCCGAGCAACATCGGCAAGGACGAGGGCAAGGCGGCGCTGGCGATGACCGCGATCGGCCAGCGCGACAACCAGATCACCCCGCTGCAGATGGCCATGGTGGCCGCCGGGGTGGCCAACCAGGGCAAGGTCATGCGGCCCTACCTGATCAACAAGATCGTCGGGCCGGAGAACGACGAGATCTCCACCGCCCGGCCGAAGGAGCTGGACGAGGCGGTCAGCCCGGAGGTCGCCGGCGAGCTGCGCAACATGATGATCAACGTGGTGCAGAACGGCACCGGCAAGGCGGCCCAGCTGCCCGGCATGCAGGTGGCGGGTAAGACCGGCACCGCGGAGACCGCCAAGGGCGCCGCGTCGCACGCCTGGTTCATCGCCTTCGCCCCCGCCGACGCCCCCAAGGTGGCCGTCGCGGTGTTCGTCGAGTCCGGCAGCGCCGGCACCGACGCCACCGGCGGCGCGGTGGCGGCACCGATCGCGCACGACGTGATGCAGGCGGTGCTCGCCAAGTGACCTTCAAGGGCCGGGTGCTCGACGACCGCTACCGGCTGACCGGCCGCATCGCGACCGGCGGCATGGGAGAGGTGTGGCGGGCCGCCGACGACCTGCTGCGCCGGGACGTGGCGGTGAAGCTGCTGCGCCAGCACGTCGCCGCCGACCCCGAGTTCCGCGAGCGGTTCCGCAACGAGGCCCGGATCACCGCCGGTCTGTCCGACCCCGGCATCGCCCAGGTCTACGACTACGGCGAGCAGGAGGGCGTCGCCTACCTGGTGATGGAGCTGGTGCCGGGCGAGCCGCTGTCGGGCATCCTCGCCCGCAACGACACGCTCAGCGCCGAGGTCACCCTGGACGTGGTCGCCCAGACGGCCCGCGCGCTGCACGCGGCGCACCGGGCGGGCATCATCCACCGGGACATCAAGCCCGGCAACATCCTGGTGACCGAGACCGGCAGCGTCAAGATCACCGACTTCGGCATCGCCCGGGTGCTGGAGGGCGCCCGGATGACCATGACGGGCACCGTGCTCGGCACCGCCCACTACGTCAGCCCCGAGCAAGCCTCGGGCAGCACGCTGGGCCCGGCCACCGACATCTATTCGCTCGGCGTGGTGGCCTACGAGTGCCTGGCGGGGCGTCCTCCCTTCACCGGGGGGAACCAGGTGGCGATCGCGCTGCTGCACCTGAACGAGCAGGTGCCGCCGCTGCCGGCCACCGTCCCGGCGCCGGTCCGCGAGCTGGTCGGCGCGATGCTGGCCAAGGCGCCCGAGCACCGGCCCGCCTCCGCCCGCGAGCTGGCCGACCGGGCGGTGGCGCTGCGCGGCTCGCCGGCCACCCCGGCCGCGCCGCCGCTGAGCATGCTCACCGACCCGGCCGGTTTCGCTGTGCGCGAAGCGCTGGAGGCCCGGCGGGATCCGTTCGACGGGTTGTACGACACCCCGGCGGCGGGGTCCGCCGGCACCGCGTCGGCCCGCCCGGCGACCACCGCGGCGGGGCCGGCCGGCGCGCGGCACCCGGCCCTGCCCGGCGCGCGCCGGCAGGGGCGCCGCCGGTCCGCCATCAGCATCTTCGCGGTGGCGGGTTGTGCCGCGGTCGTCGGCATCGGCGTCCTGGCGGCGGGCGGCGGCCCCGGTGACGGGCCGGAGGCCGGCCCGCCGCCGTCGAGCGGGCCGGCGACCGGTGGCGCGGTGCGCACGCCCTCGCCGTCCCGGGTCGCGACGACCTCACGCGCGCCCCGGCCGGTGAAGTCCGCCCGGCCCTCGGTGTCCCGGTCGGCTACGGTAAGCAGAACGGCCACGCCGTCCCGGCCGGCCGTGCCGACGCCCACCCCGAAGCCCACCCCGACCCCGACGCCCGAGCCCACCGTGGAACCCACGCCAAGCACGACGCTGAGCCCCAGCACCTCCGCAAGTACCACAATCACCCCGAATGGGAAGACGTAATGTGGCGGGGGGTCGATGATGGAAACCGGCAGCCGCACCGCGGGCCCGCACCCAAGATGAACGGCAAGGGACAGTGCAGGAAATGACTCAGCCTCGGCTACTCGGCGGTCGCTATGAGCTCGACGGAGTCGTCGGGCGCGGCGGCATGGCCGAGGTGTATCGTGCCCGGGACATCCGGCTGGACCGCGTTGTGGCGATCAAGACACTGCGTGCCGATCTGGCCAGGGATCACATCTTCCAGGCCCGCTTCCGCCGCGAGGCGCAGTCCGCCGCGTCGCTGAACCACCCCTCCATCGTCGCGGTGTACGACACCGGCGAGGACACCTCGGAGGGCACCCCGGTCCCGTACATCGTGATGGAGTTCGTCGACGGCCGCACGCTGCGCGACCTGCTGCGGGCCGACCGGCGGCTGATGCCCGAGCGGGCCGCGGAGTTGGTGGACGGCATCCTGCGGGCCCTGGACTACAGCCACCGCGGCGGCATCGTGCACCGGGACATCAAGCCGGCCAACGTCATGATCACCCTGGCCGGCGACGTCAAGGTGATGGACTTCGGCATCGCCCGCGCCATGGCCGACTCGGCCGCGACGATGACGCAGACCGCCCAGGTGATCGGCACCGCGCAGTACCTTTCGCCGGAGCAGGCGCGCGGCGAGCGGGTGGACGCCCGCAGCGACATCTACTCCACCGGCTGCGTGCTGTACGAGCTGCTCACCGGGCAGCCGCCGTTCACCGGTGACTCCCCGGTGGCCATCGCCTACCAGCACGTCCGCGAGGACCCGATCCCGCCGTCGCAGATCGACCCGGAGATCCCCCGGTGGGCCGACGCCATCGTGCTGAAGGCCATGGCCAAGGACCCGGCGCACCGCTACCAGAGCGCCGCCGAGATGCGCGCGGACATCCAGCGCGCCATGTCCGGCATGCCGGTCGACGCCGCGCAGACGATGGCGATGACCGGCGGCTACTCCGGCCAGCAGACCCGCACGCTGAACACTCCGGGGCCGAACACCCAGCGCACCAGCGCGGTGCCCGCCTACGAGTACGCCCCGACCCAGGCGGCCGGCCGGTACGAGGGCCGCCGGGCGGCCCGGTCGGGGAACAACGCGCTGAAGACGGCGGCGTGGATCCTCATCCCGCTGCTGATCATCGGTGCGTTCATCGGCGTCGGCTACGCGTTCCTGAACTCCTCTGGCGACGGGGCCGACACCGCCAAGGTGTCCATCCCGCTGCTGCAGGGCCAGACCGCCGCCGCGGCGCAGAAGAAGCTGGAGGACATGGGCCTCAAGGTCGACGTGAAGGAGGAGTACAACTCCGACGTCGACCGGGGCACCGTGATCGGCACTGAGCCCGGCTCGGGCGAGCAGGTGGACAAGGGGACCACCGTCCAGCTCACGGTCTCCAAGGGCCTGAAGAAGGTCACCGTGCCGGACGTGCTGGGCAGCTCGGTCGCCGAGGCCACCAGGACCTTGCAGGAGAACGGCCTGACCGCCGACGTGGTGAACGTCGTCTCCACCCGGGAGCAGGGCAAGGTCTTCCAGACCAAGCCGGTCGCCGGGGCGAAGGTCGACGAGAACAGCATCGTCAAGATCTACGTGCCCAAGCAGCAGTCCGAGGTGCCCAACGTCACCGAGCTGAGCCTCAAGGACGCCAAGGCCACCTTGGAGGGCGCCGGGTTCAAGGTCCGCACCATCAAGGAGCCGAGCGAGACGGTGCTGAAGGGCAGCGTCATCCGGCAGAGCCCGCAGGCGGGCGCCAAGCTGCCGGCCGGCACCACGATCACCCTGGTGGTCTCGGACGGCCCGCCGGAGCAGGAGTTTCCGACCGAGCAGCCGACCGAGGACCCGCCGACCGATCAGCAGCCCACCGACGAGCCGACGGACGGCCCGCCGACCGACGACACCGGCGATCCGCCGCCGGACGACAACTTCACCCAGTGACGCGGCGCCGCAGGCCCCCTCCCGCCCGGGTGGGGGCCTGCGGCGTGTCAGGTGTCGGGTCGGGGCCCGGACGTGGCTCTCACGTGGCTCTGCGCGGCACGCGGGGGTCCGGGACGGCGAAGAGGGCCTCCGCCGCTCGGGGGCGACGGCGGAGACCCTCACCCGGTAGTCGTCCTGGAGGCGCCCGGCGTTACATGTTCTGGGCCAGCCAATTTCCGAGCAGCCGGGTTCCGTGCTCGGAGAGCACCGACTCGGGGTGGAACTGCACGCCTTCCAGCCGGGCCGTCCGGTGCCGCAGGCCCATGACCACGCCTCCTTCGGCGACCGCGGTGACCTCCAGCTCGCGGGGGACGGTGCGCGGTACCACGGCCAGCGAGTGGTAGCGGGTCATGGTGACCGGCGAGGGCAGCCCGGCGAAGACGCCGCGCCCGTCGTGGGTGATCCGGCTGGTGCGCCCGTGCATCAGCTCGGGGGCCCGGGCCACCACGCCGCCGTAGGCGACCGCGAGCACCTGGTGGCCGAGGCAGACGCCGAGCAGCGGGATGTCGCGGGCGGCGCAGAAGCCCACCAGCGGGACGCTGACGCCCGCCGCCTCGGGCGTGCCCGGGCCGGGGCTGACGACCACGCCGGCGAAGCCTTCGGCGTCGGCGACGCGCACCTGGTCGCGCGGCCGGACGTCGCAGTCGGCGCCCAGCCCGCGCAGGTACTGCACGATCGTGTGGACGAAGCTGTCGTGATTGTCCACCACGAGCAGGCGGGTCATGTGCCCACGGTCACCCGGTCGACGGGCACGTGCGGCTCCAGCATGGGGAACACGAGATACCAGAGTACGACGCCGGCCAGCGCGACCAGTACCAGCGCGGTTAGCAGCCGCGCGGCCGGGCCGCCGGGCAGCCGGCGCCAGATCCATCCGTACAACGGGCCTCCTCACCGCCGGGTCGTGCCGGCGAGCACGCCGTGCACGATCAGCCGCTGCCGCGCCGAATACTCGGGATGGCAGGTGGTCAAAGTGATCATCGCCCGGTCCGGCGGCCGGTCCGGCCGGCCGGGCACCGGGGCGATCACGTCCACCTCCGCCGGGGAGACGATCTCGGTGCCGGTGACCCGGTAGGTGTACCGGGCGTCCTCGGTGTCCACGACCAGGGCGTCCCCGCGGCGCAGCTCGTCGATCCGGTTGAACGGGGCGCCGTAGGTGGTGCGGTGGCCGGACACCACGAAGTTGCCGCGCCGGCCGGGCAGTGCCGTCCCGGGGTAGTGGCCGGGGCCGCGGCGCAGGTCCTGCGGGGTCACCCCCTCCAGCACGGCGTACTCGTAGTCGCGGCCGAGCCGGGGGATGCGCAGCAAGGCGACCGCGTCACCGAGGTGGACGCGGCGCAGCCCTCCGGACCGGCCGGAGCCGGCGGCGTCGTGCAGGTGCCGCTTCACCTGCTGCTGGTACCACTCGGTGTAGCCGCCGGTACCCCACAGCAGGTAGCCGCAGAACAGCAGCATGACCAGCCCGCAGGTGACGCTGAGCTCGCCGCAGGTGCGCAGCAGCACCCTCATCGTGCCGGGCGGGCCCGGTGGCGGGCGACGGGCGGCGGGCCGGTGGGCGGGCCGACGGGTGCGAGCATGGCATATCCGGTTCCGGGAGTGCGGCGGGGTCGCCGCGCAGCAGCGTACGCGGCCGGCGGCACCGCGCGGCCAGGGGCACACCGGGCCTGACCTGGACTTTGCTCGGACGGTCCGGCGGATCCGGCAGGCGTGTCGCCTTCGGAATGGCCGTGCACCGCCCGCGCCGACTAGGCTTACAGCGGTCTTCGTACGCCGCCTGCGGTCACGCCGGCGGCCAGAGCCCGCGAGAGCCGCGGGTCCCCACCAGGAGAGCAGCCGTGCCCAAGTCCCGCACCCGCAAGAAGGCGGTCTACACCCCGCCGCAGAAGACGCAGCAGGTCCAGGTGAGTCCCCGCTGGCTGGCGCCGGTCATGGTCGTGGCGTGGGTCATCGGCATCCTGTGGATCGCGACCTTCTACATCGCCCCGAACGTCCCGCTGATCTCGACGCTGGGCAACTGGAATCTGGCGGTGGGCTTCGCCTTCATCATCTTCGGCGTCGTGTTGTCCACTCGCTGGCGCTGACGCCGGCCGGGCGGCGGCGTGAGGTTTTCCACAGGCTTTGTCCACAGCCTGGGGACGCCGCCGCACCGGCGCACGGTCAGCCGGTGAGGCCGAGCGGCGGCAGCACCAGCACCACCAGCAGCAGGGCGACGAGCACCGCGGCGGCCGCGCCGAACTGGACGGCCGTGCGGTTACGGGCGGGCGCGTAGGCGAGCAGGGCGGTCACCAGGGCGCCGACCACCAGGCCGCCGAGGTGGCCCTGCCAGCTGATGCCCGGGATGACGAAGGTCAGCACCACGTTGATGCCGATCAGCCAGAGCACCCCGCGCACGTCGTACCCGAGCCGGCGGCCGACCACGAACATCGCGCCGAACAGGCCGTAGATCGCGCCGGACGCGCCGACCGCCACGTCGCCGAACAGGTAGACCGCGACCGAGCCGCCCAGCGCGGACAGTAGGTACAGGGTGGCGAACCGCGCCGAGCCGAGGATGCGCTCGAGCTGGGTGCCGATCGCCCACAACGCCCACATGTTGAAGAGGATGTGCCAGTACGACGGCGGCGGCGAGTGCAGGAAGGCGCCGGTCACCATGCGCCACCATTCGCCGACGGCGACGTGCCCGGCCGACATGGCGTACCGGCCGATGACCTGCTCGGGCTGCGCGATCTCGGCAAGGTAGGCGAGCACGTTCACGCCGAGCAGCAGCCAGGTGATGACCGGAGTGGTGACCGGCCGGCCGCCGAACGTGGAGGTGGCCTGCCGCACGGTCCGGTTTCCCTCGCGCACGCATTCCGGGCACTGGTGGCCGACCGAGGCGGCGCGCATGCAGTCGGGGCAGATCGGCCGGTCGCAGCGCTGGCAGCGGACGTAGGTCTCCCGGTCGGGGTGCCGGTAGCAGGTCGGGATCCCGCCGGGCCCGGCCGGGCCGGGCGGCGGTGGCGGGTCCGCGGGCCGGTCCGCGGGAGTCGGGTGATCTGGCTGCGTCGTCATCGCCTGTTCGAGGCTCCTTCGCCTGTGCGCTCTGTCCCCAGACTGCCACGATAGCCAGCCCGCCGGGCGGCCCGGACCGGTCCGGCCACGCCGGTGTCACGGGCCGAGGACCGGGGCGGCGTGCGGAGACCGCGCGGCGGGCTCAGAAGGCAGGCTCAGAAGGCGGGGTCGGTAGGCGGGGTGGGAGGGCCGGAACCGGCGCCGCGGCCGGCCCGGCGGGAGGCACCGGGCCGGCCGCGGGTGCCGCCGTCAGGCGGGCACGCGCTCGATGACGACCTCCTGCAGGACGACGTCGGTGACCGGACGCTCCTGCCGGGTGCGGGTCTTGGCGATGGCGTCCACCACCTCGGTGCCCTCGATGACCTCGCCGAAGATGGTGTGGCCGTTGTTCAGGTGCGGCGTGGGCACCACCGTGATGAAGAACTGCGAGCCGTTGGTGCCGCGCCCGAAGCGCTTCCCGGCGTTGGCCATGGCCAGCAGGTACGGCCGGTCGAACCGGTTCTGCGGGTGGATCTCGTCGTCGAAGTCGTACCCGGGGCCGCCGATGCCCTGGCCGAGCGGGTCGCCCCCCTGGATCATGAACCCGTCGATGACCCGGTGGAAGATCGTGCCGTCGTACAGGCGGTCGTTGCTCTTCTTCCCGGTCTCCGGATGCGTCCACTCCCGGGTGCCCTCCGCGAGCTCCACGAAGTTGCGCACGGTGTTGGGCGCGTGCTCCGGGAAGAGCCGCAGCTTGATCTCCCCGAGGCTGGTGCGCAGTTTCGCGATGAGGTTCTCGGCCATGGAACGTCCCCTCCGATATGCCCGTGTAGGCGGCATGATTTGTAATGGTTTAGAGGCCTTCGGTGTGTTGACCTCCCCGGCATCCTCCCATGCCTCGTCAGGATTGAGCCGCTTTCGGAGGGGCAGGTGTCTCACCGGGGCCCCAAGACCGGGGAGGTAATCGTGTCCCTGACGATGAGAAGACGTCGCGTCAAGACTTTCATGCCCATGACGCGAGTGGATCGGGTGAAGGCCCAGGCCATGCAGGCGGCAGACCAAGTCCGCCCGATGGCCGGCACCGCTCGGGATGTGGCCGTCCAACGGATCGAGGACGCCCGGGTGTGGGCCGCGCCGCGGCTGGACCGGGCGGCGCACTCGGTGGAGGAGCGCATCGCACCCGCGGTCAGCGCCCTCCTCGTCCAGGCGGCGGAGAAGGTCGATCCGGCGCCGACGATCCGGCGCCGCGCCCGTGGGCGCTGGTCGACGGCGGCACTGCTGGCCGGGGTGGTGGCCACCGGAGTCGGTGTCGTGCTCTATCGCAAGAACGCCCGCCAGTGGACCGACTCGATGAAGGACTCGGCGGCCGACGCCAGCCGGTGGTCCGGCGACCGGGTGGAGCCGGTGAGCGGCACCGAGGAGAGCCTGACGGCCGAGGAGCGAGCGAAGAAGATGTAGCCATTCGCGAGATCCGAGGTGAGTGCCTCCCGGCCGGGTGACCGGCCGGGAGGCACGTTTCTTTTCCATCCCCCCACCGTTGGAATGCTTATTTTTCGCTATTTAGCAGGGGAAGCAGGAGACTAGACCGGCGGCTGGCGGGCAGTCGCAGAGCCGTGTCCGATACAGGCGATACCGAGCGCGCCGAACTCTCCAGCGTGTTCCCCTCACTTCCGGCGGCCGGCGGCGACTCCGTCCCGGCACCGGCCATGGCCGCACCGGCCACCGCGGCCGGTGGCACCGGCCCGGCCACCGCGGCCGGTGGCACCGGCCCGGTCACCGCGGCCGAGCACGCCGCCCCCACTCCGGGCGGCCCGATCCCCGACCCCCGCCCTACCCTCCCGGACCGGGACGCACGGGACGGCGCGGACGGCTCCGACGACGACGCCGATGACGCCGACGGCGCGGCGCTGCCCTCCGGCGCCCGCAAGGTCGACGCCAAGGAGTACGAGCAGCCGTTCGGACGTCCGGGACGTCCGCTGCGCAACAACCCGTTCCTGTTCGGCCTGACCGCGGCGCTCGGCGTCCTGACCGCCTGGCTGGGGGTCCAGGCCATCGCCAGCGCCGGTTCGGCGCTGGTACTGATCGTCATCTCCCTGTTCCTGGCGATCGGCCTGAACCCCGGCGTCGAATGGCTGCAGCGGCACGGCATCTCCCGCCTGTGGGCCATCACCATCGTGTTCTTCGCGGTCATCGCGTTCTTCGTCGGGTTCGGCCTGGCGGTGGTCCCGCCGCTGACCGACCAGACGAGCGGCTTCGTCCAGCAGCTGCCCGACTACGTCCAGCAGCTGCAGAACCATCCGATGATCAAGTCGATCGACGAGCGCTACCAGGTGCTGGACAAGCTCCAGCAGTACGTGACCAGCGGCAACCTGGCGAGCCAGATGTTCGGCGGCCTGCTCGGCGTGGCCAGCGTAGTGATCAGCGCGCTGTTCAGCGCCCTCACCATCCTGGTGCTGACGCTGTACTTCCTCGGCTCGCTGAACTCGATCAAGGAGACCTTCTACCGGCTGGTGCCGCGCTCCCGGCGCACCCGGGTGCGCCTGCTGGGCGACGAGATCCTCAAGCAGATCGGCGGGTACGTCGCCGGAAACCTGATCATCTCGCTGATCGCCGGCGTGGTGACCTGGATCTTCCTGAGCATCATGCAGGTGCCCTACGCGCTGCCGCTGAGCATCTTCGTGGCGATCACCGACCTGATCCCGATGATCGGGGCGTTCCTCGGCGCCGGAGTGGCCTCCGGTGTGGCGTTCCTGACCTCGCCGCAGGCCGGCATCGCCTGCCTCATCTTCTTCGTCATCTACCAGCAGGTGGAGAACTACATCATCTCCCCACCGATCTTCAAGTCGTCGGTGGCGGTGCCACCGGTCGCCACGATCGTCGGGGCCCTGCTCGGTGGCGCGCTGCTCGGCGTGGTGGGGGCACTGCTCGGCATCCCGCTGGCCGCGGCGATCCTGCTGCTGATCCGGGAGGTGGTGTTCCCCCGCCAGGAACGGCTGTGACGGCGGGCGGGCACCGGGCGCGAAACCGCCCCCGGACACCGCGAGACCCCCGGACGGCGGGGGTCACGGGCGCCCGGGGGCGAATGGGAGCGCCTCGGCGCGGGTCACCTGCGGGCGCGTGACGAGCTTCCCGCGTAGGAACCGCGGCCCTCGCGGCCCGGCCGGCGCGACCCCTTCCCGCGGTCGCCGGCCGCCGCACCGCGCCGCCTGCGCGTGAACCACCAGCCGATGCCGAGTATGACCATCCCGATAGGCGTGCGAGCCAGCCAGCGGGTCATCACCAGCTGCAGGATCCTCTTCATGCCCCCTCCTCAGTGCGGGGTCGGTGGGCAGCCCTCTACCCCGCTGACCGGCGAGCATGCCGGTCCCGGCCCGACGGTCCCGCGCCCCGCCCGCCGGGTGCCGCCGGCCGGGCGGTGCCGCGCGGTCAGCCGACCGACCACTGCTGGTTCGCCCAGCCGTTGCAGTCCCACAGCTGCACCTTGGTGCCGTTACTCCCGATGGTGTTCAGGTCGGCGTCCAGGCAGCGGCCGTTGTACATGCTGTACACGGTGTGGCTGGTCGCGTCATAGATCCATTTCTGGTTGCTCCAGCCGTTGCAGTCCCACAGCTGCACCTTGGTGCCGTTGCCGCCGATGGTGTTCAGGTCGGCGTCCAGGCAGCGGCCGTTGTACTGGCTGCGCAGCGTGTGGGTCTTCACGTCGTAGGACCACTTCTGGTTGTTCCAGCCGTTGCAGTCCCACAGCTGCACCTTGGCGCCGTTGCCGCCGATGGTGTTCAGGTCGGCGTCCAGGCAGCGCCAGCTCGAATGGTTGCGGATCGGGCCGGCGCTCTTCGTCGCGGCCGACACCGCGGTCGAGCCGGCCAGCACCGCGACTCCGGCCACCCCGACCACGAGCGCCTGCACCGTCCGCTTGAGATCGCGTCGCATTCTGTCTTGGTCTCCTCTTCCCCCGTGACCCCGGACGGCCGCCGTCCGGAACGCGGCCGGCCGCGGCCCGCGGGCCGGCGGACCGGCCGCCGTTTGACTACTTCACGTAGCCGAACTTACACGGAAAGCGACGTGACCGGCCCGGACGCGGCGGGAGATGGAGATCCTTTGACCTGGCGTTCAGGTCTCAGCGGGGATACCGGGCGCCGTTGATGGTGACTCTGATCGAGTACACGGAGCTGGACGCGGTGATGAACAGGTTGTTGCGTCGCCGCCCGCCGAAGGTGAGGTTCGACACGATCTCCGGCACCCGCAGCTTGCCGATGAGCGTGCCGTCCGGGTCGAAGCAGTGGACGCCGTCGTGCGCGGCGGCCCACACCCGCCCGTCGCCGTCCAGGCGCACGCCGTCGAACATGCCGGCGTCGCAGGTGCCGAACACCTCGCCGCCGGTCAGCGTGCCGGCACCGGTCACCTCGAAGACCCGGATGTGCTTGCGCGGGGTGTCGACCACGTACAGCCGGCGCTCGTCGGCGGAGAAGGCGAGCCCGTTGGGCCGCTCGAAGTCGCCGGCCACGACGCGCACCTCGCCGGTCCCCGGATCGGCGCGGTAGACGTGGCAGGCGCCGATCTCGCTTTCCGCCCGATGGCCCTCGTAGTCGCTCCTGATCCCGTAGTCCGGATCGGTGAACCAAATGGATCCGTCGGAGTGCTCGACGAGGTCGTTCGGGCTGTTGAACCGCTTGCCGCGGTGGCGATCGGCGATCACGGTCACCGAGCCGTCGTGCTCGGTGCGGGTGACCCGCCGCTCGCCCTGCTCGCAGCTGAGCAGCCGGCCCTGCCGGTCCACGGTGTGCCCGTTGGCGTGGCCGGCGGGTTCGCGCCAGACGCCGACGGCGCCGGTGGTCTCGTCCCAGCGCAGCACCCGGTCGTTCGGGATGTCGCTGAACAGCAGGTACCGGCCGGCCGGGAAGTAGGCGGGGCCCTCGGTCCAGCGGCACCCGGTGTGCAGCCGCTCCATCCACTCGTCGCCGTTGCACGGCCGGAACCGCTCGTCCAGCACCTCGAAACAGGTCTTGACAGTGTCGTGCACGTCCGCCCACTCCTCTAGAATCACAGTCAGCTGAAAGCTAGCATTGCCGGACGGTGTATGGCTATAAGCCGGTTATGCCTGACATGATTTGGAGGTGACGGTGGACGACATCGACCGGGCGCTGCTGGCCGAGCTGCAGCGCGACGCCGGCCAGCCCTACGCAGCGCTCGGGCGCGCGGTCGGGCTGTCCGCCGGCTCGGCGCACGAGCGGGTGCGCAAGCTGCGGGAGAGAGGGGTGATCCGGCGCACCACCGTGGAGGTGGACCCCGAGGCCGTCGGCCGCGGGGTGCTGGCGTACGTCATGGTGCAGTCCGGCGCCTGGATGGGCGGCGCGGCGACCGGTGCGGCGCTGGCGGCCGTTCCCGAGATCGAGGAGGCGCACATCATCGCCGGCCCGGCGTCCCTGCTGCTGAAGATCAGGGCGGGCACGACGGCGGGGTTGCAGGCGGCGTTGCGCCGCGTCTTCGAGGTGGACGGGGTGACCGGCACCCAGACGACCGTGGTGCTTGAGACGTTCTTCGAGCGCCCGGTCGACCCGGCGGGCGGCCCGGGACCGGCCGGCGGCCGATGAGGCGCCGGCGGGCCCGGGCGGGCCGGGGCACGGTCACATGTTGATCATGTGACCGGCCAGGCCGTGCACGGCCTCCTTGACCGCCTCGCCGAGCGTCGGGTGGGCGTGCACGTTGCGCGCCACCTCGTGCACGGTCAGGTCCCACTGCTGGGCCAGGGTGAGCTCGGGCAGCAGCTCGGTGACGTCCGGGCCGATCAGGTGCCCGCCGATCAGCTCGCCGTACTTGGCGTCGCTGATCAGCTTGATGAAGCCGACGCTGTCGCCGAGGCCGTGCGCCTTGCCGTTCGCGGTGAACGGGAACTTCGCCACCTTGACGTCGAACCCCTTCTCCCGGGCCTGGGCCTCGGTGTAGCCGAAGCTCGCGATCTGCGGCTGGCAGTAGGTGGCCCGCGGGATCATCACGTATTCGAGCTCCATCGTCTCCTCGTCGGCGATGGTCTCGGCCGCGACGATGCCCATCGACTCGGCGGCGTGCGCGAGCATCAGCTTGGCGGTGACGTCGCCGATCGCGAAAATGTGCGGCACGCTGGTGCGGCAGTGCCCGTCGACGTCGATGGCGCCCCGCTCGGTCAGCCGCACCCCGGTGTTCTCCAGCCCGTACCCCTCGACGCGGGGCTGGAAGCCGATGGCCTGCATGACCTTGTCCGCCTCCAGGGTGCGCTGCTCGCCGCCCTTGGACACCGTCACCGTCACCTTGTCCCCGGAGTCGTCGATCGACTCCACCCGGGTGGAGGTGTGCACCTCGACGCCCAGCCGCTTGTAACGCTTGGCCAGCTCGGCGGAGACCTCCTCGTCCTCCAGCGGGACCAGCCGGTCGAGGTACTCGACGATGGTGACCTTGACCCCGTAGTTGGAAAGGACGTAGGCAAACTCGACGCCGATGGCGCCCGCGCCGGCGATGATGATGCTCTCCGGGAGCTTCTCGCTGAGGATCTGCTCCTCGTAGGTCACCACGCGCTCGCTGAGCGACGTGCCGGGCAGCAGCCGGGTGGTCGCGCCGGCCGCGATGATGCAGTGGTCGAACGTCACCGTCTCGGTGCCGCCGTCCACCGCCACCTGCAGGGTGTTGGCGTCGGTGAAGGTGCCCCGGCCGTCGTACTCGGTGATGCCGTTCTTCTTCATCAGGTAGTGGACGCCCTTGACCCGGCCGTCGGCCACCTTGCGGCTGCGCCGGAAGGCCTCGGCGTAGTCGAAGGTGACCTGGCCCTCCACCCGGATGCCGAACGTCTTGGCCTCGTGGTTGAACAGGTGCGCCAGCTCGGCGTTGCGCAGCAGCGCCTTGGAGGGGATGCAGCCCACGTTGAGGCAGACGCCACCCCAGTAGCGTTCTTCGACGATCGCCGTGCTGAGGCCGAGCTGGGCGGCACGGACGGCCGCGACGTACCCGCCGGGGCCGGCCCCGAGGACCACGACATCATAGTGAGCACTCATGCTCGGACCATATGGTGTCGGCGGGCGTGCTGCCGAACCCGGGGGTCCGCCGCCCGGTTACGGCCCCCCGCTAATCGACTTCCGCCCTGGTGGAGGTCCGAAAACTTCCTGCGTCTTGACAAGTAATTCTGTCGGTGAGACATTGGTCGCATGTTGGATGTAGC